>NZ_BCXA01000034.1 GCF_001894865.1 Rhodococcus maanshanensis NBRC 100610
GACTTCTCTGCGGGAGCGTTCTTCGTCTCAGGCCCGTCCTGCCCTGGCTCTTCGACCCTCGAAACAGATGCTCGTTGTGGCGTCACGATGAACATCGTGCCGTACGACGTTGAAAGCGCATGCAAGTGCATGGCCGCGGTCACAGTCGGGCGCGGCCGTAACCACCTGCCCCCGCCCGCAGCCACCGATGCGCGGCCTTTCTCGTGATTGTCGACCGGTTGGTTGCTGGCCCATTGCGACGGGTCTGTGGGGAGGCCGGCCCGGGTGCTCGCACGGTGAGACCACTCAATGGTTGTCGACCCGAGGGCGTCGTTGTCCCTGTGGGGAGGAGGACGAGCCCTCGCCGCATCGCAGGATGACGTGGCTGGGCCGTGCCTGGCGAGTCCGACAGGCTGGAAGCTTCGGGCTCAACAATGAATCGACAAGGGCGGCAGCGAGACCCTCTCGTCGGAACGAGTCCCCCTCCCGATCAATGCACCGCCGTCGGCGGCGATGAGCGAATCCGCCGCAGCCGCAACACAAAACTCTATGACTTCGTCCGCATGAAACTGCCCTCGTAATTGATCACGCTGATAACCGGCCTTCAAAGCGCCTTCCGCCACTGGGCGATCGCCACGCGACATGTAGCTCAGCAGGCGCGGGAAGCGCACAACACGATTGATGACTGACGAACGGGGTACGAGATACCGCTGTGTCCGTGGCACTCTCGCCCTCTCGATCCGAACTGCTCAGTGCAAAAATTGGGCGGATCAATCTCAACGTCACCCCCGCCGCAACCCACTCGCCCGCAACACCCGTCGCCGCACCCCGGCCCGCACCGATGCCTCGTCCCCGACGATCCGCACGTGCCCGCGCGCCCGGGTGATGGCCGTGTACAACAACTCCCGCGTCAGCAGCGACGAGTCCTCGCCCGGCAGCACCACGGACACCGTGTCGTACTGGCTGCCCTGGCTGCGGTGGATCGTCATCGCGTACACCGTCTGCACCGCGGACAGCCGGCTTGGGTGCAGCAGCAGCGGCTCCTCGCCGCGAGCGAAGGCGGCCACCAGCTCGCCGTCGCCGCGGTCCACCACCACGCCGGTGTCACCGTTGTAGATCCGCACCTCATGATCGTTCGCGGTCACCAGCAGCGGCTGCCCGACGTACCAGCGGTCCGGGTCCAGCCGGGTCCCGGTGGCCGCGCCGATCCATTCCATCGACGACCGCGCCCACCACGCCGCGCCGAACGGGCCGTCGCGGTGCGCGCACAGCAGCCGGTGCGACTCCGCCGCCCGCAGCGCCGCCACAGCGTCGCCGGCCGCGGCGGCCACGGTCACAGACGCCGCCGTGGTGACCACGTCCGAGCGCAGCGCCGCCAGGTCGTCCGGCGCCACGAAGGACACCTCCTCCGCCCCGGAGCGCAGGATCGCCATCACCGCGTCCTCGTCGCCGTCGCGCACTGCGACCGCCAGCCGGGCGATCTCGCCGCCGAATCGGCGCCCGCGGCTGAGCCGAACCACGCCGCCGCGCAACCGGTCCCGCTCCCCCGCGCTCAGCGCGGCCTCGTCGCGGTCGTCGGCCGCGTCCAGGTCCGCGCCCACCACCCGCGCCAGCACCGGGTTCTCCGTGCCGGTCACCGGCCGCGCCACCAGGTCCGCCAGCACCGCGCCCGCGTCCACCGACGTCAGCTGGTCCGGATCCCCCACCAGCACCAGCCGGGCGTCCGGGCGCAGCGCCTCGAGCAGCCGGCACATCATCGTCAGCGACACCATCGACGTCTCGTCGACCACCACCACGTCGTAAGGCAGGTGGTTGCCGGCGTTGTACCGGTACCGGCTCGCGCCCACCCGTTGCCAGCCGAGCATCCGGTGCAGCGTCATCGCCGCCAGCCCGGCGGGCAGCTTTACCTCCTCGGCCTGCTCGCGCACCGCCTCCTGCAGCCGGGCGGCCGCCTTGCCGGTCGGCGCGGCCAGCCCGATCCGTAGCCCGTCCCCGTGCCCGGCGACCAGCAGCGCCAGCACCCGCGCCACCGTGTGCGTCTTGCCGGTGCCGGGCCCGCCGGCGATCACCGCCGTCCGGTGCGTGGCGGCCACCGCCGCGGCGATCCGCTGCCGGTCCGGGGCGGCCGCGCCGGCGAACAGCTCCGCCAGCCCCGCCCGCAACCGGTCCTCGTCCACCGCGGGATGCCCGAGCGCGCGCTCGTCGAGCACCCGCCGGATGGTCTGCTCCTGCCGAAAGTACTTCTCCAGGTAGAGCAGTCCGCCGTCGTCGGTGTCGACCAGCCGCAGCGGGCGCAGCGGCCCGGCGTCGCCGCCGATCACCAGCGGGCTGCGGCGCAGCGCCGCCAGCACGTCCGCGTCCTCGGGCCAGGGCAGCGCCTCCAGGTCCACGCCCTCCGCAGCCGCGGACTCGTCGACGGTGATCTCCCGGATCCGGCTCAGGTCCAGGCACACCGAGCCGGAGCGCACCGCGCGCACCGCCAGCGCCGTCGCCAGCAGCGCCTCCTCCGCGGCCTCCCCGCCGAGCGCGCCGAGCCGCAGCGCGACGTGCACGTCCGCGGCGGCGAGCACCCCGGCCTCGTTGAACACCCGCAGCGCGCCCTTGCCGCGCTGCGCCACCTGCACCTCGGTCACGGTGCCCCCTCGATTCCGGCCAGCAGATCCGACAGCTCGGTCACCAGCGCGGCCGGCGGGGCCCAGTCGAAGACGCCCGCGCCGGCCGGGCTGTCCGGGCCCGCCATGCCGCGCACGAACAGGTACTGCACCCCGCCGAGGTGGGTGGCCGGGTCGTAGCCGGGCAGCCGCCACCGCAGGTAGCGGTGCAGCGCAACCGAATACAGCAGCGCCTGCAGCGGGTAGTGGGCCCGCATCATCTCCGCGGCCATCGTCTCGGTGGTGAAGTCGGCGGTGGTCAGGTCGCCCGGTGCCAGCCGGTTCGTCTTGTAGTCCACCACCACGAACTTGTGTTCTGAAGGACCCCGCCCGGGCAGCCGCAGCACCGCGTCGATGCTGCCGGTGAGGTAGCCGCGCAGCGGCGCCGCGCCGAGGGTCTCGAACAACGCCGCGTAGTCGGCCAGCGGGTCGTCGGCGGGCAGGTGCCGACGCAGCAGCGGCGCGACCCCGGCGAGGGTCACCTCCGCGTCGGCGTCCTCGCCGCCGGCGAGCGGCAGCTCGAAGTCCAGCTCCGGCAATCGGTCCGACGGCGGGATCGAGGCCAAGGTGTGGCCGCCGCCCAACGGCGTGTGCAGCACCGGCAGCAGCGCGGCGGCCAGCGCGTCCGGGTCGACGCCCGAGTACCCGGCGGCCACCGTCTCGCGGCAGCAGCGCACCAGCTCGGCCTCCAGGTCCGCGGCGGCGGTGTCGACCTCCTCGAGGACCGCGTGCACCAGGGTGCCGAACGCGGCCCCGGCGGGCAGCCCGTTCATCGGCGACGGCAGGCCGACGGCGTCGGTGGGCGAGACCAGCGGTGGCTCGTCCGGCTCGTCGTCGAGCTCGGGTTCCTCCGCCTCGCTGCCCACGCTGGGTGGGGCGTCGTGCGCGTGCGCGGTCAGCGCCGAGTAGGAGGTGCGCCGCCAGGCGGCGTCGAGGTCGCGGTCGAAGCGCGCCGCGGCCAGCTCCCCCACCTCGTCCTGCGGCGGCGTCCACTCCGGCACCACGATCGGGTCGGCGCCGACGGCCTCCACCCGCACCAGCTCGGAGTCGCCCGCCCAGGCCGAGAGCCGCTGCGCGACATCCGGATCGGCGGGCACCCGCTCCTGCGCCGGCACCTCCAGCTCGCCCGGCCGCCGGGCCAGCAGCATCCGGTGCAGCGGCGCGGCCCTGGTCGAGAAGGCGGGCGCCCACCACAGCACCAGCTGGCACATGGCCCGGGTCAGCGCGACGTACAGCAGCCGCAGCTCCTCCCCGGCCTCCTCGTCGTCGTGCCGCTTCTTGCGTTCGTTGTAGCCGGGGCCCTCGGGCCCGCCGACGTCGAGGATGCGGCGGCCGTCGGCGTCGTGCAGCAGCAGCTTGTCGGGCTTCGGGTTCTTCGCCGCATCCCACGCGTACGGCAGGTACACCAGCGGGTACTCGAGGCCCTTGGTGGCGTGCACGGTGGCGATCTGCACGGCCGCGGCGTCGCTGTCGAGGCGGCGGCTGCGGTCGACGCCGCCGACGGCGGGGTCGCGCATCCGGTCGGTGAGCCAGCGGGTGAGCGCGGTGAGCCCGAGGGATTCGGCGACGGCGGCCTCGTTGAGCAGCTGCGCGACGTGCCGCAGGTCGGTCAGGCGCCGCTCGCCCGCGGCCCGCGACAGCATCCGGGCCTCGAGCCCGCTCCAGGCGGCGAGCCGCTCGAACAGCGCCGCGAAGCCGGACTGCGCGAACACCGCCGCCAGGTCCCGCAGCCGCCCGCCGATCTCCGCGACCGCGTCGTCGCCGGCGCCGTCGAGTTCGGCTGCGGTGCGCCCGAGCAGTGGGGTGAGCGCGGCCAGCCGCACCCGGTCCGAGCGATGCGGCTGCTCGATGGCCTGCAGCACCCACAGCCAGTCCCGGGCGGCGGGGGTGAGGAACACACTGAGCCCGCCGACGGTGACCGCGGGCACCCCGGCGCGGTCCAGCGCGTCGTGCACCAGGGCGACCTGCGCGTTGGTGCGCACCAGCACCGCGATGTCGCCGGGCTCGGCGGGCCGCGGCCCGCCGCCCAGGTCCACCGTCTGACCGCCGCCGAGCAGCCCCGCGATGTCCGCGGCCAGGTCCGCCGCGACCCGCCCGCGCAGCGGCCCGACGGCGGGAAAGCCGGTCTTGCCCAACGGTCCCGCGCCCGCGCGCGGCAGGTGCCGCAGCCGCAGCGGCACCGCCCCGCCGATCCGCGACCCCGTCTTCGCGGCGTCGACGGGGTGCACCACGATCTGCGGGTGGCCGAGCGCGGCGCCGCCGTGCAGGTGCGCGAGCGCGTCCAGCAGCGGGCCGTCGCTGCGCCAGTTGGTGGTGAGCTCCTGGTGGCTGTCGGCGGCGCCGACAGCGTCCAGGTAGGCCAGCACCTCCGCGCCGCGGAACGCGTAGATGGCCTGCTTCGGATCGCCGACGAGGATCAGCGTCGACTGCCCGTGGAAGGCGCTGCGCAGGATCCCCCATTGCAGCGGGTCGGTGTCCTGGAACTCGTCGACGAGCACCACCGAGTAGCGGTCTCGGACCCGTCGGCACGCGGCCGGGCCGTGCACGGGGTCGGTGAGCACGCCGTGCAGCAGGGCCGGCAGGTCGTCGAAGTCGCGCAGGCCGACCGCGCGCTTGCGGCGGTGCGCCTCGGCGCGCACGGCGGCGGCGAACGCGGCCGCGTCGCCAGCGGGGGTCCCCTCCGCGTCGTCGGGCGCGAGCTGCGCCTGCGGGTCGAAGATGGCCGCCCGCGCGGCCTTTCGCGCCTCGCCCGGGGTCAGCGAGGGCGACCCGGCCCGCCCGAAGGTGCTCAGGTAGAGGTCGCCGATCACCTCCGCGTTGAGGTCGGCGGCCTCCTCGACCAGCACCGCGTCGGGGTCGCGTTCGCCGGCCATGCCGAGGCCGTCGAGCATGCGCTGGCAGAAGCTGTGGGTGGTGGCGATGGTGGCGGCGTCGAAGTCGGACAGGGCCTGCAGCAGGCGTCGCCTGCGCAGCGCCACGGTGTCGGGGTCGGCGTCGGCGAGGTGCGCGACGAGCGGGTCCCGGCTGGTCGCCGGGTCCGCGAGACCGGCCGCGGCGGAGGCGAACCGCTCTCTGGTGCGTTCGCGCAGCTCCTTCGTCGCGGCCCGGCTGAAGGTGACGAGCAGCAGGCTCGCCGGGTCCACCCCGGCCTCGGCTACGAAGCGCGCGGCCAGGCCGACGATGGCGTAGGTCTTGCCGGTGCCCGCGCTCGCCTCGAGCACGGTGGTGCCCTTCGGCAGCGGGCCGAGCAGGTCGAACGCGGTGCGCTCGGTCATGGCTCCCCCAACGTTTCGGCCGCCAGCAGCGGGTCCCACAGCTCGCGGGCCATCGCCCCGAAGAGGCTGCCCTCCACCGGATCCGGCGCCTCGGTGAGCACGGACAGCGCGGGCGCGGCCCCGTACACGTAGCCGAGGTGCCGGTCGGTGGCGTCGCCGAAGGTGCCGCCCCACTCCTTGCCCGCGGCCTCCATCGCCATCTCGACGGAGGCGCCGCCGGAGCGGCGTTCCGCGTAGGCCGCGGACGCTCCGGTCGCCATCGGCGGCGGGGCCTGCAGGCCCCGGTCGCGCAGCTCGACGAGGCGCACCAGCAGGGCCAGCGCGTCCTCGGGCGCGGTGAGGGTGGACTGCCAGGTGGGCCGGCGGTACTGGCCGCGGCCGGTGGTCACCGCCCGCCAGGCGGTCTCGCGCGGCCCGGCCGACGCGGCGACCGCCAGCTGCTGCGCCCAGGCCGTCAGCCGGTGCTTGGGCGCCAACCGCGAGAACGTGGTCCGCGCGATCACCGTCCCGTACACGCCGCCGACGGTGCCGGTGAGCCGCCGACCGGATCCGAGATCGACGTCCACGTCGATCGTGTCGGCGCGGCCGGGCTGGCGTCCGGCGGCGGCGAGGGAGCGCACCGTCGCCTCGATCTCGCCGAGGGCGCCCTCCCCCAGGCCAAACGGCGGCAGCGTGCCGCGGCGCCACTCGGCGGCCCGGAAGTCGGCGACGCCCTCCGCAAAGTCCCGGCCGTCGGCGAGCAGTGTCGCGAGCATCCGTTCCCCGATGTCCCACTTCCCCAACGGGTCCAGCTCCAGGTCCAGCGCGTCGGCGATGTCCTCGTCGAGCTCCGGCACCCGCAGCCCGAGCCGCTGCCGCAGGAACGCCTGGGTGGGGTGGACGAGGAACGCGACGAGTTCGGCGAGGTCGACGTCGCCCGGGGCCCTCGGCGGCAGCGGCTCCGCGAGGAAGGCCGCCTCCGGCTCGGGCGGGCGCTGCGCGGCCCGGGCCCCGGCCAGCGCGGCGGCGTCGAAGCTGAACGGTTTCTCGGGCCGGAAGTTGCGGGCGTCGAACGGCTGCAACGGATGCCGCGTCAGCGTCGCGTCCGCGTGTCCGGCCATGGTGTCGAGGACGTCGCACAGCTCGCTGAGCGGGATCGCGGGCGGCCGCCGGGAGCCGCTGACCGGGTCGGCGCCCGTGTAGAACAGCACCAGCTTCTCGCTCGCGGACATCACCGCGTCGAGCAGCAGCTGGCGGTCCTCGCTGCGCGGATCCCGTTCCCCCGGTAGCGGTGTCCGCGCGAGCACGTCGTCGCCGTCGACGCCGGCGCCGCGCGGGAAGACCTCGTCGTCGAGCCCGAGCAACACCACCACCCGGTGCGGCACCGAGCGCATCGGCACCATGGTGCACACCGTCAGCTCGCCGGTGCGGAAGTTGGCGCGGGTGGGGCGCCCCGCCAGCCGGGCGCGGAGCATCGCCCGCACGTCGGCCAGCCGCAGCTCGCGGTCGTCGCCGTGTTCGACGGCGGCGGCCAGCTCGCGCTGCGCCTGACCCAGCTGCCAGGCGTCGCGCTCGCGCACGTCGACGAGCAGGTCGAGGGCGCGGGCCAGTCCCGCCGACCACCCGCCCGTCGGCTGCGGGCCGCGCAGCCCGCGCAGGGACACGTCGAGCCGGTCGACGAACTCGGCCAGCCGGCCGGTGAGGTCGATGTCGTTGCTGTCGACGTCGTCGAGCGGCAGCGCCAGCGCGAGCCACTGGCCGTCGGCGCCGTCCGCGGCGGCGCCGAGCAGGATGCGGTCCAGCGCCGACCGCAGGGTGTTCTGCGGGAAGTCGCCGAGCCCGAAGTCGGTGCGCTGCAACGGCCCGATCCCCCACCGCGCCCCGGCGGCGGTGGTCCACTCGCGCAGCCGCTCGAGGTCGTCGTCGCTGAACCGGAAGCGGCGGCGGACGGGTTCGGCAGCGGCGAGGTCGAGCACCTGGCTGGCGGTGACGCGGCCGTCGGCCAGCCCGAGCAGCGTCGCGACGACGGCGAGCACCGGATTGGTCTGGTGCAGTGCCCGATCGGCGAGGCGCACCCGCAGCCGGTGCCCGGGGTGGCCGACCGATTCCTGACCGAACGCGGCCCGCACCAGCGGCGCGTAGGTCTCGACGTCCGGGCACATGATCAGCACGTCGCGCGGCTCGAGCGTCGGGTCGTCCTGAAATAGGTGCAGCAGGGTCTCGCGCAGCACCTCCACCTGCCGGGCCGGGCCGTGGCAGGAGTGCACCTGCACGCTGCCGTCGGCGGATGCCCCGGCGGTGGGCGCGCGGTCGGCGGCGATGTCGGCCTGCAGCCGGCCGAGCAGGGTGTCCGGGGTCGGGGCGCCGCTGTGGTGCGCGTGCTCGATGCCGGGGCGGCTGAGCCGGGCCTGCAGCTCACGGACGTCCCGGGCCAGCCCGGCCAGCAGCGGGTGCGTGACGGCGAGCGCGCCGTCGTCGTCGGCGCGGGTCGCCGCGGGCGCTCGATCGGCCAGCGCCGCCCACATGCCGGGGCTGGGGTGCGGAACCCACAGGTGCACATCGCGATTCGCGGCGATCGCGGACAGCACGTCGATCTGGGCGGTGGTGAGCCGAGTGGGCCCGAACACCGAGATCCGGTCCGGCAGGTCGAGCAACCCCGGCTCGTCGCGCAGCCGCGAGCAGGCGCCGACCAGCCGCTCGGCCGGGCTGGGGCAGCCGATCCGCTCCCGCAGCCGCCGCCACAGCTCGGCCTGCCACAGCAGGTCGTCGTCCAGCGGGCCGCCGGCGCCGTCGGTATCGCGCCCCTCGGACCAGTCCACCAGCATCGCGGGGCGCTGCGCGCCATAGCTGCGGAACAGCTCCGTCAGGTGCGCGGCGGTGCCGTAGCGGCGACCGCTTCGGTGGTCGTCGGCGCCGCGGCCGAGGTGTCGCGCCAGCACCGACGCCCACGGCTCGTCGAGGACATCGTCGATCACGCCGAGCAGCGTCCAGAGCGATCGCGCCGGGTTCCACGGGTCCTCGTCCGCGGTCATCCCGGTCGCCGCGGCCACGGCCTCGTCCACCAGCCGGGTCGGGGACGGGAACTCGATGTTCGCCGCCACCCCGTCGCCATCCACCGCGCCGAGCGTGGCCGACAGCCGTTGGGTGAGCCAGCGCTCGACGCCCTTGGCGGGGACCGCGATCACCTCGCGGGCGAACGGATCGGCCAGCGGGTCCTTCAGAACGTCGGCGAGCCCGGCCGCCAGGGTGTCGGAGCGTTCGGCGCGGTGCAGCGTCAGCACGTGCTCCCCCTCGGTTCGGACTCCGCGAATGGTCGGCTCAGGCTTATCACAGCGCACCGACCACCCGGGTCGGGCGCGCGCGAGCGCTGGTAGAGCGCCCGTGGCGAGTGGCACTATGGAGTCCCGGGGTCGGGCCGGATCTGTCCGTGAGGTGAATGCCGTGCCGCATCGTCGAGGACCCGCCAGGGCGGCCTGACCGATGACCGATAACGATCCGATGGCCACTCAGCGCGGTGCGCCCCCGTCGGTGGCATCGGAGCTCGATGCCGCCGGTTTCACCGACGCGACCGAGATCGGGCGCGGCGGCTTCGGCGTCGTCTACCGCTGCACCGAGGCGACCCTGGACCGCACCGTCGCGGTGAAGGTGCTCACGGCCGACCTCGACGAGGAGAATCGGACCCGCTTCGTCCGGGAACAGCGGGCGATGGGCCGGCTCACCGGGCACCCCAACATCGTCAACGTCCTGCAGGTCGGCACCACCGCGGGCGGCCTGCCCTACATCGTGATGCCCTATCACGCGCAGCGTTCGCTCGACGTGCGCATCCGCGACGACGGTCCGCTGTCGCTCGAGCAGGCCCTGCAGCTCGGTGTGAAACTGGCGGGCGCGGTGGAGTCCGCACACCGGCTCGGCATCCTGCATCGCGACATCAAGCCCGCGAACGTCATCCTCACCGACTACGACGAGCCGGCGCTGTCCGATTTCGGCATCGCACACCTGCCCGAGGGGTTCGAGACCGCCGTCGGCACGTTCACCGCCACCCCGGCGTTCACCGCGCCCGAGATCCTGAGCGGGGGCCCGCCCAGCGCCGCCGCGGACGTCTACGGCCTCGGTGCCACGGTGTTCTGCGCCCTCACCGGCCACGCGGCCTTCGAACGGCGCAGCGACGAGCAGGTGGTCGCGCAGTTCCTGCGCATCACCTCGCAGCCCATCCCGGACCTGCGCGAACTCGACCTCCCCGACGACGTGGCCGCCGCCGTCGAACGCGCCATGGCCGCGGACCCCGACACCCGCCCCGCGGCCGCGCAGCTCGGAGACGCGCTGCGGGAGATCCAGTTCCGCCACGGATTTCCGGTGGACGAGATGGCCCTGCAGTCCGCGGCCGGCTCGAAGCGCGATCGTCGGCCGTCGACGGGCGGCGGGCCCCCGCCGACCGGGCCCTCGACGCAGGGCAGGAAGGGAAACCTGCCTGCGGACCTGACTAGCTTCGTCAACCGGCGCACCGAACTGACCGAGGCAAAGGAACTGCTCTCCTCCGCCCGGCTGGTGACGCTCACCGGCATCGGCGGCGTCGGGAAGACCCGCCTCGCGCTGCGGACCGCGACCAGCGTCCAGCGCGCCTTCGGCGATGGGGCCTGGCTGGTCGAGCTGGCCGACCTGCACGACGAGTCGCTGGTGGTCGGGGTGGTGGCTTCCGTCCTCGGGCTGAAGTCCTTCTCGCGCGAGCCGCTGCAGACGGTCCTCGCGGAATTTCTCGAGCCGCGCCAGACCCTGCTGGTGCTCGACAACTGCGAGCACGTGGTCGGCGCGGTCGCGGACCTCACCGACGCGCTGCTCAAGTACTGCCCCGGACTGCGCATCCTCGCCACCAGCCGGGAAGCGCTCGGCATCCGCGGCGAGGCGACACTGCGGGTTCCGCCGCTCAGCGCGCCCGCCCCCGACGGTCCGCTCGACCTGGCGGCACTGCCCGGCTACGACGCGGTGACGTTGTTCGCCGAACGCGCCGCCGCGGTCCTCCCGGAATTCGCGATCACCGACGACAACATGGCCGCGGTGGCCGGGATCTGCCACCGGCTCGAGGGGTTGCCACTGCCGATCGAGCTGGCGGCGGGACGCCTGCAGGCCCTCTCACCCGAGCAGATCCTGCAACGGCTCACCGACCGCTTCACGATCCTGACCCGCGGCGGGCGCACCGCCCCGACGCGGCAGCAGACCCTCCGGCTGTCCGTCGACTGGAGTCACGAGTTGTGTACGCCCCAGGAGCAACAGCTGTGGGCTCGGCTGTCCGTGTTCGCGGGCAGCTTCGAGCTGGCCGCGGTGGAACATGTCTGCGGCGTCGACCTGACGCCGGACCTGCTGCTCGACCTGGTCGCGTCGCTGGTCGAGAAATCGATTCTGATTCACGAGGGGGCGGCGACCGCGGGGCGGTACGGGCTCCTGGACACCATCCGCGAGTACGGCCTCGAGAAGCTCGCGGAGTCCGGCGAGGACGCGGAGATGCGGCGACGTCACCGACAGTGGTTCCAGCGGCTGGCGCTGCGGGCGGAAGCCGACTGGATCGGCCCGCATCAGCTGAGCTGGATCGCCCGCCTGAACCTGGACCTGCAGAATTTCCGGGAGGTCCTGGAGACCAGCATGGCGGAGCCCGGCGATGTGGCGGTGGGTCTGCGCATCACGGCCGCCCTGTACCCGTTCTGGCTTGCCAGCGGCCAGATCAACGAGGGCGCCCGCTGGACCGAACGGATGCTCTCCGTCGAGGGGGTTCCCCGCGGCCCGGAGTGGGTGCGGGCCGTGAGCCTCGGCGCGGCGCTCAGCGGGTTTCGCAGCGACATCGAGACCGGCACCGAACGGATCGAATGGGCGCGTGCAGCGGCGGCGGAGACGGGCGACCCGGACGTCGTCGCGACCGCGCAGTACGCCGCGGGTGTTCTGGCCTTGGGCTCCAACGACGTCTCCACCGCGGCAAGTCATTTCGACGCCGTCCTGGAAATGTGTCCGCCCGAGGACCACCTCCTGCGGGTGATCACCTTGACCGGCGCCGAGGTGGCCTGCGGGCTGCTCGGACAAACGGAGCGGGCGGCCCACTACCTCCAACAGGTGCTGGACATCACCGAGCCGCGCGGCGAGCTCGTGTTCCGGGCGTGGGCCGTGCGGACACTCGGGCTGGCGGTGTGGTCGACCGAACCGAAGCGGGCGATCGCGATGCTGGAACAGGCGGTGCGGCTGTCCCGCTCGGTCGACAATTCGTTCGGCTCCGCTCCGAGCCTCGAGGGCCTGGCCTGGATCGCCGCGGCCGACGGGGACTACGCGAGGTCCGCGGTGCTGCTGGGCCACGCGCAGGCCATGCGGCAGACGGGGGGCCTGCCGGAGATCGCGATCCCGGGCCTGCGAGAACAGCACGACGAGTGCGAGCAACGGACCCGCCGGGCCCTCGGCCAGAAGGCGTACGACGCGATCTACCGGAAGGGCGCGTCCGCGAGTTTCGGCGAGGCCGCCGCGTACGCCCTGGCCGAGACCCCCGAGCCGCATCGGGCGACGACCGCCCCCGGCAAGACCACCCTGACCCGACGCGAGCTCCAGGTCGCCGAGCTCGTCGCCGAGGGGCTGACCAACAGCGCCATCGCCGCCAAGCTGGTGATCGCGCAACGGACCGCCGAGGGCCACGTCGAGCGCATTCTCGCCAAACTGGGGTTCACCTCGCGGACCCAGGTCGCCGCCTGGATGGCCGATCCCAACCGGCGCTGACCACGGTCGATCGCCAGCCGCGCCCGCGTGACCGTCCGTCCTGGTCCCGCAGCCCGGGACCCAGGTATGGACCGGCGCGACGACGTCCGGTAATGATGAGGACAAAGTTTTGAAACCAATTTCACTAGTGACGAGGTATCCCATGCTCGACGCGGCAGCCATCGGCGATGGCATCTTCCAGATTCCCGTGCCCATGTCACACAACCCCCTCGGCACCACCCTCGTGTACGCGATGGAGTCGCCCGGCGGCCTGATCCTGGTCGACGCCGGGTGGGGCGACGACGAGGCCTGGGCGGGGCTGACCTCGGGCCTCGAGGCGATCGGCCACTCGGTCTCCGAGGTGGAGGGCGTGGTGCTCACCCATTTCCACCCCGACCACACCGGGCTGTGCGGGCGCATCCGCGACGCGTCCGGCGCGTGGATCGCCATGCACGAGTCCGACCACGAGATGTTCGGGAAGATGTCGGAGGGCCGCGACGCGGCGTGGCTGGACTACCAGCTCACCAACCTGCGGCGGGCAGGCGCCGCCCAGGACGACCTGGACGCGTTCCAGGCGGCGACGGGCAGCAACGCGCCGGTCGGCCCCGAGTCCGCGCCGGACCGGGTGCTCGCCGACGACGAGATCATCGCGCTCACCGGCCGCGGCCTGCGCGTGGTGTACACGCCGGGCCACACCCCCGGCCACGTCTGCTTCTACCTCGACGAGGCCGACGTGATGTTCACCGGCGACCACGTGCTGCAGAAGACCACCCCGCACGTGGGCAACTTCGTCTACCCGCTCGAGGAGCGCGACGCCCTCGCGGAGTTCCTCGACTCGCTGCGCCGCGTGCAGACGATGGACATCACCCGCGGCCTCGGCGCGCACGGCATCCCGATCGACGACGTCGCGGGCCGCGCGGGCGAACTGATCGACCACCACGAGGAGCGGCTCGAGCACCTGCTCGACGCGTTCGGCGACGACCGGATCACGGTCTGGGAGGTCGCGCAGCGGATGAAGTGGTACCGGCCGTGGGAGAACTTCCACCCGATGGCCAAGGGGATGGCGCTGTCCGAGGCGGCCGCGCACCTGCGGCACCTGGTCGCCCGCGAGCAGGTCACGCAGATGCCGGGCACCGAGCCGGCGGTGTTCGCGCGGCGGTAGCCGCTGCGCGCCCGTGAGTCCTTCTGGCCCCCTTTCGGACCGGAAGGACTCACGGGCGGCGGAGCCGCCGAGGACGCGCTACAACACCGTGAACCCACTCCCCGTAGCCCGAGGAACGAATACCGAATTTTCCGACGCGTTCATCAGGATTGCGTTGTACCCTTCGCCGCGCTCCACAGCCCGGACCCCCGGCCGTTCACGCCACCACGAAGGAGACACCATGAGCTCGCGCGCCCTGTGCCTGACCACGCTCGTCGGATTGGCGGCCGGCGCCGCCGTCGTGACCGCCACCTCCGCAGGCGCCGCACCCATCACCACCACATCGACATTCCAGGTGACCTGCCACGCGGTTCCCAGCGCGTTCGCGGGCCCGCAGTCGGATGGCAAATCCGTGACCGTGAGGGTGACGGCACCCCCGACCGTGGCACCGGGCGAGACCTTCGACGTGGAGATCGATCCGGGCACCGTTCAGGTCCCGAACAGCACCAGCGGCGCAAACTTGAAGGAGATCTCTCGCGCGAAGATCGATTTCGCGATCCCAGCGAACGCACAGTTCGTCACGGCCACCGTCGCCGATCCAGGCAACCTCACCGCGGGCACGCCCGCATCGATGATCCGAGTCGACGAATCCGGTACACCCACTAGCACCGGCCAGATCCTGCGCCTGTCCGGCAACAACGTGACCATCGGCAACGGCCCCTCCTCGTCCACCAACTCGACGGGCGGCATGACCCTCAATCCGGACTCCGGTGACACCACCACGATCAGGTTCCCGAAGACGCGCATCACGCTCACGGCCGGCAACGCCGGCACCATCGAACCGAGGCTGCGCACCTCCGGTGCCGCCGGAACGTTCGGCAGCCCGGAGTCCTTCCTGACCCTGCTCCCTCGGTTCGGGCACTGGCTCGCAGGCAACATCTGGGCCCCGACCTCCTGCTCGCCGCGCGACGGGGAGGGAGCGGGACTCAACGACGGCGCGGGACCGCTGGCCTCCATCGCGATCAGCGGGGTCGACCCCGGCACGCAGGTGTCCGCGGCCATCGAGGGCCCCGCGACCGGCGCGACCGGCGCCAAGCTCCCCTTCACCGTGAAGGTCACCCCCGACACCGCCACCGGGACAGTGCAGTTCAAGGTCGACGGCAAGCCGGTGGGTGAGCCCCAGCCCGTGAACGCCGGCCTCGCACGCCTCGACCTGAGCTTCGACCAGGCGGGCACCAAGTCCGTCACCGCCGTCCTCACCACCGAGGACGGCAATCAGCACACCACGGCGGCGCACACCGTCACCATCACCGCTAAGGGCGGCCCGAATCCGCAGAACCCCGGTGGCATCGGCAGCCTCGACACCGGCTCACTCGGTAGCTGACCTCCCCCGCCCCGCGGATAGCGGCATCCGATGCCGAACACCCGCGGGGACCTAGTTCCAACGGTCGTCGAGATGTGAACCGACACTGCGCGCTCGAAGGCCGTTGAGTGTGTGCCGTCCGCCACCGGGTGTCCTCCTGAAGGCGGACGGCACACACTGCCCTCGCGTCACACGGACGTGCACGGCGGCTCACGCGATACCGCGTCAGTTCTCGACTCCGAACACCAGCCGCTCGCGCCTGCGCTGACGCCCGCCGCACGCGAACACGATGCCGCGCACCACCATCGGGACCCGGCCGCGCACCCAGGCGAGCTCATCCGGCGTCATCACCGCGAACGCGCGGGTGAGCTCGAAGCCCATCCGCCCGCCGCGCTGCGCATGCTGCTCGAACCGCGCCCACGCGTCGGCCGGGACGAAGCCGGTGACGAGCGGGAAGACGGTGCGCTCCTCGTCCTCGATGTGTTCGTCGAGGAGGTCGCGCAGCTGGTGCAGCGACACCGCGAGCCCGACCGCGGCGGTGCGGTCGGCGCCGGCGTGCGCGTGCCCGCGGATCTCGTCGAGGAGCGGGTCGAGCGCCCGGTGGTCGTCGGTCAGCTCGGTCAGGTCGGTGTGCGGCCCCGCCGAGGCGACGATCAGCGGCCACAGCGCCTCGTCCTCGACGGTGTGGTGATGGTGGATGCTCGCGAGGAACAGGTCGAGGTAGGCCGCGAGGGCGGCGCGACGGCGCGTGCCGAAGCCCGACGGGTCGGCGGCGAGTTCATCGGCGACGCGAACGAGCCGGGCGGCATCGCGCCGCATCACCCGGTGCGCGAGTCGCATCCCGAGCAGGTCCTCGTCGGAGGTGGGTCGGTGGGTGGTCGGCGAGGACATGGGTTGCTCCGTTCGGTGGCGGGGAGGCGTGTCCACTCACCCTGGCCGGGAGCACTTGTCGTCGACTTGGCGTGCGCTTCCCCCGACACGGATCCGATCGCCCGCGCGCGGCCGCGACCGGGCGATAACCTACCCCTGCCATGACCGATGCCACCGCCGCCGCCAGCGCCGTGTACCTGCGCGTGCTCGGCCCGTCGGCCGCCACGGTCGGCAACAAGGACGTCGCGTTGGGCGGTCCCAGTGCCAGGGCGGTGCTCGCCCGACTGGCCGCCGCCGCCGGCCGCGTGGTGTCCACCGACCTGCTGATCGACGACCTGTGGGCCGGGCAGCCGCCGCCGAAGGCGCTCTCGGCGCTGCAGGTGCACGTGTCGAACCTGCGGCGGGTCCTCGAGCCCGCCCGGGCCCCGAGGACGCCCGCGACCGTGATCGTCAGCGCGCCGCCGGGCTACGCGCTGCGGCTGCCGCCGGAATCGGTGGACGCCTGGCACTTCGAGCGGTTGGTCGTCGAGGGCCTGCACGCCTCCGACCCGCCGACGCGCATCGCACTGCTCTCGCAGGCCCTGGACCTGTGGCGTGGTGTGCCCTACCACGAGTGCGTCGACGCCGACTGGGCCAGGATCGAGAGCGAGCGGCTCACGGAGCTGCACGACACCGCGCTCGAGACGCGCGCGCACGCCTATCTCGACGACGGGAAACCGGCGCTGGTGGTCGACGAGCTCGGCCGCCACGCGACGCGCAATCCCGGTCGCGAGCACGGCGTGCGACTGCTCGCGCTGGCGCTGTATCGCACCGGGCGGCAGGCGGATTCGCTGGAGACGCTGCGCCGGACCCGCGCCTACCTGGCCGACGAACTGGGCGTCGACCCGTCCGCCGAGCTGCAGGGGCTCGAGCGCGACATCCTGCACCAGGAACCGTCCCTGACGATGGCGCCCGCCACCCCGACGAACCACGCACCCGCCGCTCAGGAGATCCGCTGGGACGAGGCGCCGGTCACCGGACGCGGCGAGGAGCTGGACGCGCTGCGGCTCGCCGCCCGGCAGTCCGCCCAGGAGGGCCTGCACCTGGTGTGGATCGGCGGCGACGCCGGCGAGGGCAAGAGCACGCTGGCACAGGCCTTTGCGGACGAGGCGGCCGGATCGGGCTGGCAGGTCGCGTGGGGCCGGTGCCCGGAGGTCGACGGGGCGCCCTCGGGGTGGCCGTGGCTCGAGGTGCTCCGTCAGTTCGGCGACGAGGACCCCGGGACCCCGTTCGAGGTGGGCCGCCGGGTGGAGGCGCGACTGACCGCCGCGGGCGCCCGCACCCTCATCGTGCTCGACGACGTGCACCGGGCCGACGAGCCGACGCTGCAGGTGCTGCGCCACCTCGCGGCGACGGGCAGGAAGTCGACGTCGGTGCTGCTGTGCACCTTCCGGCCGACCGAGGCGGCCGCGGACCTGCAGGCGACCTGGGCCGCGACGGCGGGGATCCCGGGCTCGCGGCTGACGCTGCGGGGGCTGGGCCGCGAGGGCGCCGCGGCGATCGCCCGACAGTCCGGGGTCGCCGACGTCGACGACGCGCTGCTGGCCGACCTGATCGACCGCACCGGCGGGAATCCGCTGTTCATCCGGGAATACTCGCGGCTGATCGCCTCGGAGGGCGCCGCCGCGATCCGCACGACCGTGCCCGACGGGGTGCGGGACGTGCTGAGCAGGCGCATCTCCCGACTGCCCGAGAAGACGGTGGTAGAGCTGCGGCGGGCCGCGGTGCTCGGCCGGGAGGCGGACCTCGCCGTGCTGGCCGCCGTCGGGGAGATCGACGACGACGCCCTGCTCGACTCGCTGGAGCCGGCCCTGCTGACCGGGATCATCGTCGAGCCGTCTCCTGACCGGGTGCGCTTCAGCCACGATCTCACCCGGGAGACGTTGTACGACAGCGTCCCCCGCATGCGCAGGCGGCGCATGCACGCGTCGGCGCTGTCCGCGCTGGCCGCGCACTCCCCCACCGATAGCGCGGCGCTCGCGCATCACGCGGTCGAGTCGGCCACGCCGACGACGGCCGCCGACGCGCTGCGCTACGTGCGCGCGGGCGCCCGCGACGCCGAGTCGCAGGCGTCATACCGGGAAGCGCTCGCGCTGTGGAAGTCGGCGGAGTCGTTGTGCGAGATGACGATCGAGCCCGACCCCGGCGAGCTGGTGGAGGTCCTGATCCCGCGGGTGGGCGTGCAGGCGCGCACCGGCGACGTGATCGGTGCTCGCGAGACCTACCGGCGGGCGATCCGGATCGCGCAGGAGCGGCACGACCCCGACGCCCTGCTGCGCGCGTTGGTCTCGTGGGACGCGCCGGTGGTGTGGACCATCCGGGTCGAACCCGACGTGGACACCTTCGTCCTCGACGCGATCGACGGCGCCGCGGGCCGCGACAGCCTCACCGCCTCGGATCGCGCCCGGCTACTGAGCGCCCGGGTCTTCGAACTCGAGGGCATCGACGACGAATCGAGCCTGGCTGCGGCCCGCGAGGCGCGCCGGGTCGCCAGGGAGTCGGGCGACAATCGCGCCCTGATGCGGGCCCTGAACGCCTTCGGCTACATCGCGTTCGGCCCGGACCTGGCCGACGAGCGAATCACCAACGCTGAGGAACTGCTCGCCGCCGCGCGGGCGGAGGGCGACGAGGGCTTCGTCTCGGTCGCCTACTTCCAGCGCTTCCTGGCGGCGACCGCCGGGACCGATTTCGAGCTGGCCTACCACCATGCCGAGCTGGCAACCCGCCATGCCGCAGGCCACCAGCTGACCCAGATGCTCGGCGTGGTGGCGGTCTTCGAGGCGATGGTCGAGCTGATGGCCGGTCGGCTGGAGTCCGCCGAGCACCGGTTCACGGCGATCTCGACCGCCATGCACGAGCAGGGCGTGGCGTCGGCGCAGTGGATCGCCACCATCGGCCGCCTCGGTGTCGGCGTCGCGCGGGGCGACCTCTCGGCGCTGGCAGGCGAGCTGGGCGTCATCGAATCGATGCGGCCGCAGGCCATCCGGTTCCCGCTGATCCTGGCGCTGCTCGACGGCGGCGACGTGCCGGCCGCGACGCAGCTGTGGGCGTCGAGCACGCCCTATCCGCGCGACTACTACTGGCTCGGCATGACCACCTTCCGGGCCAGGGCCGCGGCCCGGCTCGGCGACGTCAAGGTCGCGCGGCAAACGTACGAGGAGCTGCTGCCGTTCGCAAGCCGGATTGCCGGCCTGGACTCCGGGTCGCTGTACGCCGGTCCCGTCGACGCCGCGTTGGGGGACGTCGCCGAGCTCCTCGGCGACGACGACGCGGCGGCCCGGTGGCGGGCCGCCGCATCGGATCTCGTCAAGCTGGTGTCGGAGCGGTTACGCGAGCGGGAGTCGACGGCGCCTCGGTGACCTGCGGCCGCCCGTGGGCCCGGAGGATCACCAGGCCGATCGCGGCGAAGGCGAGGCCGCGCGGCAGTTCGATCACCAGGCCGGCGACGCCGGGGACCTCCGGCCACGGAATGACGCCGATGACGCCGCCGATGGTCATGATCACGCCGATCCACAGCGGGACCGCCCGCGTCCAGACCAGGATGATGCCGAACGCGAGCAGGCTCACCAGGTAGGTCAGCCCGCCTGCCATCTGCATGACGACGAAGGCGGTGGAGTCGATCAACGATCCGTCGGCCGGCACCAGGTACGCGGTGTCGGGGTTCGAGGCGAGCGTGTAGGAGGCGAACGCCTCGATCGCCAGGTGCGTCAACGCCGTCAGCATCAGCGAGGAGTACAGCGCGACGAATCCGACGAGGCCCGCCACGCCGGCCTTGCCCGCGAACCAGGCGTAGACGCCGGGCAGCGCGATCAACTGGATGATGGTGCCCAGCAACAGGATCATCTGCGCCCACGGGCTGGTGAACGACGTCAGGGACTCGACGGAATGGGCGTTGCCACCGAGCACGGGATGCAGGAGGCCGCCGGTGAGGTTGAGCGCGAACGCCACGATGATGGCGACGCCACTGAGACGGTAGAGCAGTGCGGGTGTGATGGTCATGGCCCGAGTTTGTGTGCGGCCACTTGGTGATGACTTGGTGCGGACTGATCCGTACCCGCATCTGGGGTTCCTCGGCACCTTGGCGTCTGGTCGAGCGCGTGATCGGGGCCACATTCGGAACAAAAAAGCAACCCCTACCGCAATAGTTGGACGTCCGATAACCTGACGTCCATGAGTCAGGATCCGCGCACCAACACCGTCGACGGCGTGCTCCGCCGCTCGGCCGCCAAGTTCCCCGATCGCACCGCGCTGACCTTCGACGGTCGCAGCCGGAGCTACCGCGACCTCGACGACGCGGTGACCCGCGCGGCCGGCCACCTGCTGGCGCTCGGGTTGCAGCCCGGCGACCGCGTGGCGGCGTACGGCACCAACTCCGACGCCTACGTCATCGGCTTCCTCGCGTGTGCCCGCGCGGGTCTGGTGCACGTGCCGGTGAACTACGCCCTCAAGGGCGAGGAACTGACCTACCTGGTGTCGCAGTCCGGGGCGCGGGCGGTGCTGGTCGATCCCGCTCTCCGCGGCACCCTCGACTCGGTGCGCGAGAACCTGGCGATCGAGCACGTCCTGCCGCTGCGCGACGCGGACGGCTCGCTGCTCGAGCTCAGCGGCACCGGCGAGGTGCCTGCACTGGAGCCGCAGGCCGCCTCGACCGATCTGGTGCAGCTGCTCTACACCTCGGGCACCACCTCGAAGCCCAAGGGCGCCATGATGACCCACGGCGCGCTGGTGCACGAGTACGTCTCGTCGGTGATCGCGCTCGGCCTGTCCGCCGAGGACAACCCGCTGGTCTGCATGCCGCTGTACCACTCCGCGGGCATGCACGTGTTCACGATCCCCTACCTGTCCGTGGGCGCGACCGTGAACCTGATGGCGGCGCCAGACATCCCGGAGATCCTGCGCCGGATCGAGGCCGAGAAGATCGGCTCGCTGTTCCTCGCGCCGACCGTGTGGGTGCCGCTGGCGAACCACCCGGACCTCGAGACCCGCGACCTGTCCTCGCTGACGAAGGCGCAGTACGGCGCGTCGATCATGCCGGTCACCGTGCTGAACCGGCTGCGCGAGCGCTACCCGAACCTCGGCTTCTACAACTGCTTCGGCCAGTCCGAGATCGGCCCGCTCGCCACCGTGCTGCAGCCCGACGAGCACGAGGCCCGGCCGTCGTCCTGCGGGCGGGCTGTGTTCTTCGTGGAGACCCGGGTGGTCGACGCCGAGGGCAACGACGTGCCCGACGGTGAGTCCGGCGAGGTGCTGTACCGGTCGCCGCAGCTGTGCCAGGGCTACTGGGAGAACCCGGAGGCCACAGCGGAAGCGTTCCGCGACGGCTGGTTCCACTCCGGCGACCTGGTCACCCGCGACGCCGAGGGCTTCATCACCGTGGTCGACCGCATCAAGGACGTGATCAACACCGGCGGCATCCTGGTCGCCTCCCGCGAGGTCGAGGACGCCGTCTACACCCACCCGGCGGTCGCCGAGGTCGCGGTGATCGGCACCCCCGACGAGAAGTGGATCGAGGCGATCACCGCGGTCGTGGTGCTGCGCGAGGACCACGAGCCGGTGACGGCCGAGGCCCTGATCGGGCACGTGAAGGAGCGGATCGCACCGTTCAAGGTGCCGAAGAACATCCAGTTCGTCGACGCCCTGCCGCGGAATCAGAGCGGGAAGTTGCTCAAGCGGGAGCTGCGGACGGGCGCGTAGTTCGACGGGAATCCGACGCGGCGGTCACCTGGTGGTGGCCGCCGCGTTGTGTTCGCTGCCAATTCGTTGGGTGAAGAGCGCTTCTGAAAGACTCAGACAATGTCCGGGCCGACCTGCGATCACACAGACCGACTTGTTCACGAACCTAATGGCCCCTTCTATGGGCAACTGGCACATGGCTTCGCCTGCGGCGCGCACCTGGCGGTGCACAACGGCTACCCCTGGAACTCTTTGAACGGCTCGGATCCCGACCGCGATTCGGCGCGTGCAGTTCTCTCCCGATCATGGAGCGTCACCGACAGCGCCGGCTGGGAACAATCGATGCAGCATCTATTGGCCGGGCACAACATCGGCGGCGATGGCGAAGCAGTCATGGCCGTTCGAATGATGGCGCGGCAGCAGTGGGGCGTCGCGACGGTCACAGCGTCACAATGGCTCGACTGTATTTCACAGTGGTGTCGCGCGAATGGGGTTGACGCCGACAAGGAAACGCAATGCCGCACAGTCGCACAACGCGTCAGCCGATACGAATCTCGCTTTCGCGCCGACAACCTCATTCCGCCCGACGGGTTCGTCACGTCATTGCTTGCATACGACTACGGACGAGCAACCAACATGGCGCGCTGGGGATACGTCGCGGAGTACTGCGACCAGCCAACCGCGGAACGGTGGATAGCCGCCGTGTCCACTGCGGCCCGAGAACGATTCGTCTCCTGGCACGACTTCTCGGCGTCATACATCCTTGGCCGAGTCATCAGATTCGACGGCGACGGATACATGTCGTATTACAAGCGAGTTCTCGATGGCCATCGAGTCCTGACGTCGCAGTCGGACAGTCCGTGGCTTCACATGCAGTTCTGACCAGTTCCCCTTGACGCAGCGACCCAGTGGCTATTCCCGCGATTGGGCAGCCGTCGCAACCTACTGAAACAAGAGAGCGTCCTTCACATATGCCACGCGTCCGAGCGACACCTGCAACGCTCCGACAAGGTCGGCGACAACGAACTCCACTCGAATGTCAAGCAGTTCTTTATCATGCGTCACGACGAGTCGCGTTGCACCTTCGCGAAAGACATCCAGAATCCGGCGCCCTTCGACCAGCCACACAAGTTTGACTGACCGCCCCAGCGGATCGACGACCAGCTCTACGCTGTCCCCGCCGGGGGTCACCGAACGCAAGATCAGTGTGCCGGGCTCGTCCACTACCCGTTCGACGTCCAGTTGATCGAATTCTGACAACTCATCGACAGCCGGAATCTCGAACTGCTGATATGACATTACCCTCCACCTCTTGGGATTACCGTAGTGAGACGAAGCCCCTCTGACGATGGCTGCCAAGTGGATTCTAGCTTCAAGAATCCACCCGGGCCCGCCAGCAGCGACTCACGTATCTGGAACTCGCCGTACTCCGTAGTGAACGTGCGAAGGATGTTTGTGTTCGTCGACACGACGCTGTCGAAATGCGACTGCAAGAGTTCACGACCTGATGGCGTGTCGTGAATCCCAATTCGGGCCATTTGAGCGGCATTCTGGGCTGACCGGTCAGCATTGTGCTGATTGGAGTCGACGTTTCCGAAAATGTAGTCGTACTTGCCCGGATCCACATGCGCGACGGGGCCATCCTCGTCGCACGCGGTCGGCACCAACCCCAGCGGATCGGTCCATCCCGTCGGATTGTGCGGGTACGCACTCGGATTCGCCGCCGGCGCCAACCCCAGCGGATCCTGCGTGACGTACCGGGCGGTGCCCGGGTCGTAGTAGCGGTGAAGGTTGTAGTGCAGCCCGGTCTCGTCGTCGTGGTACTGGCCGGGGAACCGCAACGGCGTGGACGCGCCGTCCCACGTCGTCCGGCCCCACAGGTCGGCGGTGGCGGACCCGGCGACGTCGACCGCGTCCGGGTCGATCAGCTCCACCGGGGTGCCCACGAGGTCGGTGACGATCGCGTAGAACTCGGCGTCCACCTCGCCCTGGCTCGACGCCTGGGTCAACGGGGTGAAGGTACCGGGGCGGTAGTTCCAGGTGGTGACCGCCTCGCCGCGCCGCTGCTCCACGAGCTGCGTGCCGTCCCAGGTGTACCGCGTGGACTCGAGCACCGCGCCCTCGTCGCCGAGCCGCGACTTGGTGGTTCGGCGGCCGAGCGCGTCGTAGGTGTACCGCCAGCGCCGGTCGTCCGGGGTGATCACCTCGATCAGCTGGTCGAAGGCGTTGTAGCTGTACTGCCAGATGTCCGGCTTCCGCGACAGCCGGGTGGTGGTCTTGCGGATCAGCCGTCCCGCCGCGTCGTACCGGTACCGGGTGCGGCCGTCGCGAACCAGCAGGTTGCCGCGGCACTCGCGCCGGTCCCACCCCTGCCCGGCCGGCCGCGCCGCGGTGATGTTGCCGAGGCCGTCGTAGGCGTAACCCTCGGCCGCCGAGCCGTTCTCGGCGACGGTGGTCACCCGCCCGACCGCGTCGAGGGTGTAGTCGCGGCGCACCGTCGCGTCGGGGCGCACGGTGGTGTGGTCGGCGAGGTAGCCGTCGGACCGGTAGCCATAGGCGTCCTCCCGCAGCACCGTGGGAGTCGAGGCCGGCCCCGGGCCGAGGGCCAGGTTCAGCGCCGACGCCGGGTTCGCGACCACCGACTGGGCGGCGAGTTGCCCCCGTGCCGTGTGCGTGTGCGCGACCGCGAGCTCGCCGACCCGCCATCCCGTCATCGCGCCGCGCGCGTCGTGGGTGAAGTCGAGCCGGTGCCCGTTCGCGGTCAACGCCGCCAGCCGCCCGGCCGGGTCCCAGCGCCAGGTGGTGTCACCGCCGCCGGGCGAGATCCGTCGGATCCGCCGCCCCGCGAGATCGTGCTCGAAGCGCAGATCGAGCCGGCCGCCCACCGTCTGCGACGTCAGCGCGCCGGTCGCGGCGTACTCGAAATCGACAGTGTGGGCGGCGGTCTCGCCGGTTCCCGACTCCCCCTGCGTCACCCGCCCGGCCAGGTCGTGCCCGAACCGGAGGTACTCCCCTGTGTCCGCGCGCACGCCGGTGAGCCGGCCCAGGATGTCATAGGTGTTGGTGCGGGTGACCCCGGTCGGCGTCATCACCGTCGCCACCCGGCCCATCGCATCATGGGTGTACGCGGTGCTCGCGCCGGTGAAGTCGGTCTCCGACACCAGCCGTCCCGCGCGGTCGTAGCGGTAGCTCCAGGTGTCGCCGAGCGGGTTGATCACCGCGGTCAGGCGGCGTTCGGTGTCCCAGGCATAGCGGGTCACTGATCCGTCGGGGTCGGTCCGCGCGGACAGCAGGTCGAAGTCGCCGTACTCGTGGAAGGTGCGTGCGCCACCGGTGTCGGTGTGGGCGAGCAGGTTTCCCTCGCCGTCGTACTCCCACGACTCCTCGGCGCCGTCGGGGTGTGTTCGCCCGGTCATTCGGCCATCCGCCGACCAGCGGTAGCCCGTGGTGGCGCCGGTCGGGTCGGTGACGGTGACCGGGCGCCCGAAGCCGTCCCGTTCGATGCTCGTGACGGCCCCGGTCGGGTCGGTCACGGCAGCGGGGAGCCCGGCGTCGTCGCAGTCGACGAACGTGGTGGCGCCGGTCGGGTCGGTGACCCGGGCCAGCGACCCGACCGGGTGGTAGCCGTACCCGGTCCGGGCGCCCGCCTCGTCGACGACGGCGATCAGCTTGCCGTCGGCGTCCCACTCCCGACTGCTGGTGGTGCCGTCCGGGTTGTGCACCGCGGCGGGTCGTTTCGGTGCGGCGTACTCGACCGCCAGCACGGCGCCGTCCGGTCGGGTGATCCGGGCGACGTCGCCGTCGGGCGTGTACAGGTATGCGGTGGTCGCGCCGTCGGGCGTCCGGACCCGCAGCGGTTCGCGGCGGGCGTTGTAGTCGGTGTGGGTGTGCGCCCCGGTCGGGTCGACGAGGTCGCGCAGCCGCAGGTCGTTGTCGAAACCGTGCGTGGTGGCGGCGCCGGTCGAATCCGTCACGACCGTCATCCGGCCGGAGCCGTCCGGGGTGTCGGTGTACTCGAATCTGGAGTCAAGGATTCCGGCGGTGCCGTTCTGCACCACGACGCGTCCCTCGTCGTCGTAGGTGTTGACCATCCGGTTGCCGTTGCTGTCGATCCAGGTCAGCATGCGACCTTCGGCGTCGTAGCCGTAGCGGGTGGCGGCGCTGCCGCCCTTGATAACCGCGACGAGATGCCCGGCCTCGTAAGCGAATCGGCGCACAACGATGGCGGCGCCGCCGTCCACGACGGACAGTGCGGTGACCCGACCGCCCGCGGTGTCGATCAGCACGCGGTAGCCACCGGAGTGGGTGATCTCGGTGGGTGCGCCGTCGGGCCCGTAGTGGAAGAGGATGCGGTTGCGGTGCCGGTCGGTGATCGCGCTGATCGCGAGGTTGCCCAGCGCGGAATCCAGTCCGGCCAGCTCGGCCTTGGGGGCGAAGTGCCAGCTGAGGTCGCGGTCCGGATCGTGCACCCGGTAGCCGCCCGTCTCGGTCCGGGTCAGCGGCCACCGCTGTCCCGACGAGGGCAGCGTCTGGGCGCCGACCTCGGGGTGCGGATAGCTGAGCATCACGCCGTCCTCGGCAAGGAAGGCGACGCCCGACTCCTCGACGACGATCCGCAGGTCCAGCGTCGCCGACCAGCTGGGCCCGAACCAGCGCCCGAACCGGTAGCCGGACCGGTGCCGTCGCCCGAGGACCAGCGGCAGGACGCCGGGCAGGGTGAGATCGGTTTCCGGGAGCAGGAATTCACCGGTCGCGACGTCGACGGGGTCGCGACCCTCGCAGTTCTGGTCGCTGGTGCGGTCGCTGTCCACGCCCGCCTCGTCGGCCGCCCGGTTGGCGCCGCTGTCGGCCTCCGCCAGGTCGTGTGGTGTCGGGTTGGGCTGGTCGCCGCCGTCGTGCGCGCCGGGGGTGTCGACGGAGGGCGGCGTCGCATCCTCGGCCCCGGCCGGCCGGGTCTCGACCTCGGGCGTCGCCCCGTCCAGGCGAGGCGCATCGGCGCCCGGCCCGGTCGCCTCGGGTGTCGGCGCGTGCCTGCCCGCGTCCGCGACCGTTTCGGCCAGCCGTGCGGGCCCGGCGAAATCGCCCGCGGCATCGACCATCCGCTCGACCGAGCGGACCGCCGCGACACCGCCGCCGCCCCCGGCGGTCGCGGCCGTCAGGATCGCGTCGCCGGTGAGGCTGCCGGCGAACTCGAACGGATTGTCCAGCGCGTCGTCGACCATCGTGGACACCACGGCGCCGGGGTCGGCCGCCGCGACGAACAGCCCGGTGGCCAGGTCCGACATCGCGGCCCCGTACTCGGCGGGGTGGGTCAGGTTGTACTGGTCCGTGGGGTTGACCTGGCGGACGAACTGCACGATGCCGGTGAGCCCGGTGAGCAGGCCGGAGCCGAAGTTCGTCTTGGCGACCTCCAGCGCATCCGTGGCGTCCGCGAGGTTGGCCACCATCCGCTCGGTGAACGGCGGCTCGGTGGGCGCGGCCGCGGTGGCCTGCGCCAGCGCGCCCGCGACCTGACCGGCGACGCCGTCGCGCTCGATCCGGGCGCCGCGCAAGAGCTCTCGGGCCGCATCCTTCATCGCGCTCCAGCTGTCGGCGAGCTGGGTGCCGGCCTGCGCGTCGGCGCTGAGCGCGGCGTAGGCGGTCTTCTTCGCCAGTTCCTCCCGCTCGGCCTGCCTCCACATCTCGACCGCCTGCGCCGCGCGGGCCTGCGCCGCCTCGACGGTGTAGCTCCAGGAGGTCAGGCTTCGCCCGGCGGCGCTCATCGCGTCGGCGGCCTCGTGCCAGAGTCCCGGCTGCTTGTCGTACACGGCGTTGAAGCCGTCCGCGGCCGTGCCGGTCCAGCCGGCGGCATCGATCGTGCGCAGCGCGTCGCCGGTGGAGCCGATGCTGCTCGAGAGCTCGTTGAGGGTGGTGGTGGCCTCGGCGATGGCCGCGGGTTCGCCGCGGATCAGCTCCTTCGGCTGCTCGGTCTGGCCGAGCTCCAGCTCGTCGACGGCGCCGCCGGTCAGGCTCGCGACCTGATCTCCGAGATCGGTCAGCGCGTCGGCGATCCCGTCGACACCGAGGCGGCGGGCCAAGCCGGAGGCGGCATCGAGGCCGGAATCGGCGGCCTGCCCGAGGCTTTCGATGCCCGATTCGACGGCGTCCTCGACGAACTCGCCCGCGCTGTCGATCGCCCCCGTGGCGTCGTCCCAGGTGTCACTGAGCCAGCTCACCGGTTCCCCCTCCCCCGGCGGTCATCTCGGCGGCGAGCGCGGCGGCCCCGGTGTTCCATCCCCGATCCGCCTCCACCCCGACGGCACCCGCGAGCTGCGGCGCCACGTTCGCGAACGCCTGCGGCGCAACCTGTTCGATCACCTCGTTGTTGGTCTGGATCGTCTGAGCCGCCTCCGCGAAGGACTCCGCGCTGTAGTCCGGGTGGAGGACGTGGTTGACGGCGTTGTCCGCGAGGGTGTCCTCCCAGCTGCGCTCCGCGATCTCCTCGCCGCTGAGGTGCGGGTTGCCCGCGATGTGGGTCCACATGGTCTTGAAGGTGTCCGAGACCTTCTGCTCCATCTCGTGATACATGCCCGCGTCCAGCTCGAGGACCCGGGCGATCTCGTTGGCCGACTGCACCAGGCTCCGGACGCCCCAGGACCAGCGCTCGGCGAACTCCTCGAGCCCCGACTGCACCTCTTGCTTGCCCGCCTCCATCGGCGAGAGCGCCAGCAGCGAGAAACCGCGCCCGACCGCGGCCGTCTCGCCGATCCCGAGTCCCTCCAGCGATCCGGTGATCGCGGTGATGCCCTGCGCGGCCTGCACCAGCACCTGCGGGTCGACCCCGAGTTCGTCGCTCACGACCGGACCTCGGCGGGCGGGAACGCCATGGGCGACCGGCCCGCGATGTCGACGACCACGCCGGTCGGGTTCGGCAGGCCTGGCACGAGTTCGTCGACGATCCGGCCGCCGAGCAGGGTGCGGAATGCCCGGCCCTCCTGGCCCCCGCGGGCGGCGAGGTACCGGGCGTACTCGACCTCGCCGGTGAAGGCGCAGATCCAGTCCAGCCCGCCGACGGCGCTGGTGAGCAGCCTGTCGTCGTCCGTCACCGGGATCAGCAGCACCGACGAGCGCATCGCGTCGGTCAGCGCCCTCGGTTCGCCGAACCCCTGATAGAACGCGTCGATCTCAGCCAGCAGCGCACTGCAGCCGCCGTCCACCGCCCCCATGTAATCCCCCCGGATTGACTACTGACCCCCCGGACGCCGCGCAGCCGGGCGGACCGGCTGCGGCGTCACTCGGCTCAGAATAGCCGTCCCGGCGCGGTGGTCGCGCGCTCTCACTCCCGCCCGGCGCCGAGCAGCCGGTGGGCGCACAGCCCCACGTACAGCTCGGCGGCGTGCACCGGGTCGGAGAAGTCCCGGCCCGTCAGCTCCTGGATCCGGCGCAGTCGGTACAGCACGGTGTTGCGGTGATAGTGCAGCTGCGCGGCCGCGGCCGTCGTCGATCCGCGGGCGGAGAACCAGGCCTCGAGGGTCGTCAGGAGGCTGCGCTGCTCGTCGGCGGGCAGGGCCAGCACCGGCCCGAGGACCTGACGGGCGGCGAGGTGACCGGCGTCCGGCTGCCGGATCACCAGCAGCGGCACCGGAACCGAGTCGTAGCGCGTCGGGTCGCCCGACCCGTCGGGCGCGCAGCGGCGGGCCTGCCTGGCCTGCTCCACGGCCGCGCCGATGCCGCCCGGTCGACCGAAGCCGCGGCTCACCCCGACGGATCCGCCGCCGATCTCGCCGAGCGTGCCGAGGGCCGCGTCGAGTGCCGCCTCGGCCGGTGCCCACAGCAGGCCGATGCGGCCGTCGACCTCGGTGTCCCACACCGAGTCGATGCCGACCGTGCTCAGCCTGGACCGCAGCGCGTCGGCCGACAGGCAGGACGACGAGTCCCGCACGGACACAACCAGAAAGGCTCCCCGCTCGGGAATCCGGAACGCCCGCACCGCGTCCGCGACGCCGGCCGGGTTGAGGGCGTGGTTCGCGAACAGCGTCCGGATCAGCCGCCTGCTCGACTCCGCGTCCTCCCTGGCACGCCTGTCGGCCGCCTCCCGGTAGGCGTCGGCCGCGGCGTCCGAATACACATCCACTAGCGCCCAGACCTGCGCGGCCATGTCCAGCAGCCACTGGCTGGCGCGCCCGTCCGAGCGCGCCGTCAGCTCCTCCCAGATCAACCGTCCGCCGAGCCGGAAAGCGTGCAGCAGCGCGGCCAGCGACACGCCCTGCTCCGCCTTCATCCGCCCGGCCGCGCGGGCCGACTCCAGTCGGACCGGCGCGGTGCCGTCGAGGTTCGCGAGCATCGAGGACAGGTTGTCCCAGCAGGCGAACCGCAGCTGCTCAGGCGTCAGCAGCGAGGCATCGGCGTAGTCCTGCTCGGCAGCCACGATGCGCGCGACCAGCTCGTCGGCGAGATCATCCACCGACGCGCGCATATCGTGCAGCAGCTCGGTGGGCGTGGGCGGAGCGATTTCCGGACTGACGGACATCGCCCCAGGGTAGCCGCCCCGGAGTGACCCACGCCATAGCAATTTGTGCGGTCGCACAAACGGGCCGTCGACTTCGGCGCCCGTCCGCCTATGGCGCCCGGCCCCCGATGCGACGAGGATCACAGTAGAAGATCCGACGAGTCCGGCCCCCGCCTGCCTCGAATCGAACGGAGTTGTCCAGTGTCCGATCACGACCCCGCCAGCACCCACCCGGCCATCGATCAGGCCCTGGCCGACCTCGTCGAGGGCGAGAAGGCCTGGGCAGGCCTGTCCCTGGGCCACCGGCGGCAACTGCTCGACCGGGTCCGCGACCTGACGGTGCAGCACGCGGCCGAATGGGTGGCAGCGGCGGTGCAGATCAAGGGGCTCGACCCCGACTCCCCCCTGGTCGGCGAGGAGTGGATATCCGGTCCGTACTCCGTGGCCACCGCCGCGACGACGCTGTCCGCCAGCCTCGAAAAGCTCGAGTCCGGCACCAGCCCGCTGGCCGACGCCGCCTTCGGCACCGCCCCCGGCGGCCGCACCACCGTGCGGGCGCTGCCGATGAGCGTCTTCGACAGGCTGCTGCTGAGCGGGTTCAGCGCCGACGTCTGGCTGCAGCCGGGCGTCGATCGTGCGACGGCACAGCGCGAGGCGGGCCTCGCCCAGCTCGATCCAACCCGGACGCAGGGCGTCGGGGTGGTGCTGGGCGCGGGCAACATCACCTCGATCGCCCCACTCGACACCCTGTACGAGCTATTCGCGCACAACCGCGTCGTCGCGCTCAAGCTCAACCCGATCATGGATCGGATGCTGCCGGTCTTCGAGAAGGTGCTCGAGCCGTTCATCGCGATCGGCGCGGTCCGGATACTGACCGGCGGCGCCGACGTCGGCACCTACCTGACCCGGCATCGGCTGGTCGACCACGTGCACATGACCGGCAGCGCGCTCACCCACGACGCGATCGTCTTCGGCACCGGCGAGGAGGGCGCGCGCCGCAAGGCGGCGGGCGAACCCGTCCTGGACAAGGGCATGACCAGCGAGCTGGGCGGGGTGTCGCCGACCATCGTGCTGCCCGGCGCCTGGAGCCGCGCCGACATCGAGTTCCAGGCCGAGCACATCGCGACGCAGCGCCTGCACAACGGCGGCTACAACTGCATCGCGTCGCAGGTGGTCGTGCTGTCCTCGCGGTGGCCGCAACGCGACGAGTTCGTCGCCGCACTGCGCGCCGCCGTCGACCGCGCCCCCGCCCGCCCGGCCTACTACCCGGGCAGCGACGACCGGGTCGCCTCGGCCACGCAGTCCTACCCGAAGGCCGAGCGGCTGGGCGAGCGCGGCGGCCGGGTGCTGGTGTCGGGCCTGCAGCCCGACGAGTTCGCCCCGCTGCTGCAGACCGAGTACTTCGGGCCGGTGCTGGGAGTGATCGAGCTGCCGCACGAGGGCGAGCAGTTCGCGACCCGCGCGGCGGAGGTGGTCAACGAGCAGTTCGTCGGGACGCTCGGGGTCAACATCATCGCCGAGCCCGGCACCATCGACTCGATGGGGACGCGGTTCGACGCGCTGCTCGAGTCGTTGCGGTACGGGACGATCGCGGTGAACGCGTGGACCGGGGTCGGGTACCTCACCCCCGCGGCGACCTGGGGCGCGTTCCCCGGCCACACCCTCAGCGACGTGCAGAGCGGCATCGGGGTGGTCCACAACGCGCTGCTGATCGACCGGCCTGAGCGCACCGTGGTGCGCGGGCCCTTCCGGCCGTCCCCACGGTCGCTACTGCACCGCGAATGGTCGATCTCGCCGAAGCCGCCGTGGTTCGTCACCAATCGGACCGCGGCAGGCACCGGACGGCGGCTGACCGAGTTCGCGGGCAAGCCGTCGTGGACGCGCCTGCCGGCGATCTTCGCCTCGGCGCTGCGCGGCTGAGACCGGCGGTTCCTCACCGTGACGAGAACCGCTTCCCCCCAACACCTTTCGATGTGGAGATGAACGCATGATCCAGGAAACGACGGTCGCCGACTATGTCATCGTCGGCGCGGGGTCGTCCGGCGCCGCGCTGGCCGGTCGGCTCAGCAACGACCCCCGCACCGAGGTCGCCCTGATCGAGGCCGGGCCGCCGGACAAGGACAAGTTCGTCCACATTCCGGCGGCCTTCTCCAAGCTGTTCCGCAGCGAGGTGGACTGGGACTACCTGACCGAGCCGCAGCCCGGGCTCGGCGGCCGCAGCATCTACTGGCCGCGGGGGAAGACGCTCGGCGGTTCGTCGTCGATGAACGCCATGATGTGGGTGCGCGGCTTCGCCGCCGACTACGACGAATGGGCCGCACTGGCCGACGACTCCTGGTCCTTCGGCAAGGTGGTGGAGTACTTCCGCCGGATCGAGAACGTGGAGGGCGGCGCGGCCACCGACGACGCCGGCACCACCGGCCCGCTGACGGTGAGCCGACAGCGCTCGCCCCGAGCGCTGACCGGCGCCTACCTGGAGGCGGCACGCGAGACGGGATTCCCGGTCGAGCGCGCGAACACCGCCCAGCCCGAGGGCTTCTCGCAGACGATGGTCACCCAGAAGCGCGGCGCCCGATGGAGCACGGCCGACGCCTACCTCGCGCCTGCGCGCAAGCGCACCAACCTGACGGTGCTCACCGAGGCCACCGCGACCCGGGTGCTGTTCGAGGGATCCGCCGCCGTCGGGGTCGAGTACATGCAGGGCGGCGTGCGCCGCACGGTCCGCGCCCGCAAGGAGGTGGTGCTCGCAGGCGGCGCGATCAACACCCCGCAGCTGCTGATGCTGTCCGGCATCGGCGACGAGGAGCAGCTACGTAGGCACGGCATCGCCGTGCGGCACCACCTGCCGGAGGTGGGCCGCAACCTGTCCGATCACCTGGTGTCGATGCTCGGCTACCGCGTCGGATCGGACACGCTCTTCGCCGCCGAGAAGCTCCCCGAGCTCGCCAACTACCTGGTCCGGCGCCGCGGGATGCTCACCTCGAATGTCGGCGAGGCGTACGGGTTCACCCGCAGCCGTGAGGAACTCGCGCTGCCCGACCTGGAGATGATCTTCGCGCCCGCCCCGTTCTTCGACGAGGGCCTCGTGCCCGGCACCGAACACGCCGCGATCCTCGGCACGATCCTGCTCAAGCCGGAGAGCCGCGGGGAGATCACGCTGCGGTCGGCGGACTACGCGGACAAGCCGATCATCGATCCGCGCTACCTCAGCGACGACGGCGGCGTCGACCGCCGCGCGATGCTCGAGGGCCTGCGGGTGTGCGAGGCACTCGCCTCCGCCCCGTCGCTGAAGTCCCGTCTCGGCGAGATGATCCGGCCCGCCGTGACCGCCCCGACCCCCCTCGAGGACGTGCTGGCGACCGCGCTCGAGCGCAACTCGCACACCCTCTATCACCCCACCGGAACCTGCCGGATGGGCAAGGACGCGGCCAGCGTCGTCGATCCCGAGCTGCGGGTGCGCGGGGTGGACCGGCTGCGCGTGGCGGACGCGTCGATCATGCCGACCATCATCCGCGGCCACACCCACGCGCCGTGCGTCGTGATCGGGGAGAAGGCGGCCGACCTGCTCCTACGGTCGAACTGAGCGGGCAGGCCGGGCCGCGGGTGACGCGTCGCGCGCCTACAACGACTTCGCGATGATCCCCTTCATCACCTCGTTGGCACCGGCATAGATCTTCTGGACGCGGGCGTCCTCGTACATCCGCGCGATCAGGTACTCGCGCATGTAGCCGTAGCCGCCGTAGAGCTGGACGCACCGGTCGATCACCGCGCACTGCTGCTCGGTGAGCCAGTACTTGACCATCGCCGCCTCGGACGGGTCCAGCTCGCCGCGCAGGTGCGACTGGATGCAGTGGTCGAGGAACACCTCGCAGGTGCGCGCGATGGTCTGGCACTCGGCCAGCTCGAAGGCGGTGTTCTGGAACTCGAAGAGGCTGTGCCCGAACGCCTGTCGCGACTTCGTGTACGCGACGGTGTCCTGCACGGCCCGGTTCATCGCGCCCGACGCCTGCGCGCCGATGATCAGCCGCTCCTGCACCAGCTGCGCCATCAGCTGGCCGAAGCCCTGCCCCTCGGCGTCGCCGAGCAGGTTCGACACCGGCACCCGGACGTCGGTGAACGAGAGCTCCGAGGTGTCGGCGCCGTGCTGGCCCACCTTGTCCAGCACCCGTCCGACGGCGAACCCCGGGCAGTCGCGCAGGTCGACGATCAGCAGGGACACACCCTTGGCGCCCGCCTTCGGGTCGGTCTTGACGACGAGCACGATCACGTCCGCCGAGGCGCCGTTGGTGATGAACGTCTTCGAGCCGTTGACGATGTAGTCGTCGCCGTCGCGGATGGCGGTGGTCTTGATGGCCTTGAGGTCCGAGCCGGCGCCGGGCTCGGTCATGCCGATGGCGGCGAGGATCTCGCCGGTCGCCATCCCCGGCAGCCACGTCTTCTTCTGCTCCTCGGTGCCGTACTCGGCGATGTAGTGCGGAACGATGCCGCTGTGCACGGAGATCCCGAACGCGAGGTCGCCGGCGTAGCCCTGGGCCTCGAAGACGGCGAGGTCGTGAGCGAAGGTGCCGCCACCGCCGCCGTATTCCTCCGGGATGGAGCAGCACAGCAGGCCCAGCTCGCCTGCCTTGAGCCACACCTCGCGGTCGATGCGGTGCTGGGCGTCCCACTTCTCGTTGTGCGCGACCACCTCCCGCTCGAAGAATCCGGCCGCGAGCTCGGACAGCGCACGGACCTCGTCGTCGTGCCAGCTGGGGAGGTACTTCTTCACGACGTCGACCGCCTTCTGAGATGTCCGGACGCCGGCCGCGTCTGTCGGCCGGTCACTACTTGGTGCCCATGCTAACGATGTGCACATGGACCGGCCGGGCAGCACCGCCGCTGCTGCCGCAACTCGTCGGCGGGCAGCATGCCGCCTGGCAGTTGATGCGCGAGAATGCTTACTTCCGTGGGCTTTGAGCAGGCCGAGCCCGGTGACGACCCCTTTGCCCGAGTACGCCCGCTTCCAGTAGCGTCTGGACATGTGTCTAGTGAAGCTAAGTTCGAATCCACTCGCCGACGCCTGACCGAGCAGCAGGCCGAGACCGTCGACAAGCTGACCACAGCGGCCGTCGCGGTGCTCCGGGAGCAGGGATTCTCCGGCCTCACGGTGCGCATGGTGGCGACGGAGGCCGGCGTCGCGGCCGCCACCGCGTACACCTACTTCTCCTCGAAGAGCCACCTCGTCGCGGAGGTGTTCTGGCGGCGCCTGGCCGCGATCCCGCGGGAGGTACCCACCGACCTCGATCCCGTCGCCCGGGTCTGCCAGGTCCTGCGCGACGTCGCGCTGCTCGTCTCCGACGAGCCCGCCCTGGCCGCGGCCGCCACCACCGCGATCCTGGGCGACGACCCCGACGTCGAACACCTGCGGTTGCGCATCGGCAAGGACATCCGCGGGCGCCTCGTCGCGGCCCTCGGCCCCGGGCACGATCCGGACGTGCTCGAGGCGCTCGAGATCGCGTGGTCCGGGGCGCTCGTCCGGGCCGGAATGGGCTACGAGTCCTACACCCAGATCGCCGATCGACTCGAGACCACCGCCAAGCTGATCATGGCGGGTCAGCAATAGCGTCGCCCGCTACCAGGCCTTCGCCCCGACCAGCGGCAGGTTCAGGAAGCTCGGGCGGTCCGGCGACAGCTGGACGTGCTGCGGCCGGTTCTGACCGTCGGCCATCATCGGGCCGAGCGGCAGGTACCGGGGAACGCTGGCGGCGTAGACATCCACCCGCAGCCGGTGCCCCGGCTTCAGCAGCGCGTCGGTGGGCACCAGGTTGATGTCGACGGGCGTCACCTGGCCCGGGATGACGGGCTTGCGCGCGGACACCGTCAGCTTGTGGTGCGGTTCAGTGTAGTCGCCGTTCGCCGACCGCTGGCTCAGCGCCTCGTCCACCTCGCGCAGCGACGCGGTCAGCGCCCCGTTGGTGAGCGTGGTCGAGGTGCCGTCGGGCGCGACGTCGTTGAGGGTGACCGCCCAGAAGCCGTCGAGCGCGTCGAGAACGGTCTCCAGGTGCAGGTTCACCGGACCGGACAGCTCGGTCGGCTCCGCGACCGGGGCGCTGGTGAACGCGAGCCCCTCGGCCTCCTGGATCCGGGAGTCCTTGCTGCACACCGAGCCCAGGATCACGGTCATGCCCGCGGTGCCCTGCGCGCCGTCGCGGGAGCAGAACCCGCGCAGCCCCGGGGCCGCCGTGAGCCGCGCCGAGCTCTGCGGCGTGCCCGCGACGAGGCTGCCGTCGCGCGCCGCGTGGCCCGCGGTCCCGCTCGGCGCGTCCGACAGGTACATCCGCTGGTACTCGACACCCGCGCGGGGGAACTGGTCGGTCGTCGTCCAGCCGTTGCCCTGCTGGTACAGCGTGACCGGGCCGTAGCGGTCGATGCCGTTGTCGATTCCCTTGAGCCACTTGTCGAACCAGGCCCGCTCCAGGACGTCGAGCCGCGGCGGCGCGCCCGCCTCACCGAATCCGCCGCCGAAGGTGACGTGGTAGTTGTCGCTCATGATCAGCTGCTTCTGACCGGCCGGGAGCGGGATCGCGTTGTAGACGCGGGGCTCGCTGTTGGCGAAGATGTCGTGCCAGGCGCCGTAGAGCATGGTAGGCACGGCGATGTTCTCCACGTTGGCCTTTCGCTCCTGATAGAAGCTGCCGTCCTGCGCGACGCGCAGCGTGGTGGGATCGAGATCGTTCACGGTCGGGACGGTCATCACCTCGCCCAGTTCGGCGATCAGGGTGAGCGGGTCGCGCAGCCGGTCCTGCAGCCACTGCTGGTCGAACCGCTCCTGTACGAGGGACTGCACGTCGGGGATGAGCTTGGTCCCGTTGACGAGCGCGAGCCACACCGGCATGAAGCCGACGCCGAGTCCGCCTCCGGTGCCGACGATGTCGCGGATCAGGTCGTTGCCCGGTTCGGTCGGGAAGATCGCCTTCAGCGCGGGCGGGCGGTACCCGGCGGCCTGCAGGGAGTTGATCCCGGAATAGGACACGCCCGCCATGCCGACCTTGCCGTTCGACCACGGCTGCTTGCTCACCCAGTCGATGATCTCGACGGAATCCTGCTGCTCACGCGGGCCGAGCGTCTGCCACTGCCCCTGGGAGAATCCGGTGCCGCGGGTGTCGACGACCACCTGCGTGTAGCCGCTGCGGATGAGGTCCCGGTTCACGGCGAACACGCGCATCCCGCCGCCGGTGAGCACCTTCGCGGTCTCGCCGACGCCGTCCAGCGGGGTGCCGGCGAGGTCGTAGGAGTTGACCAGATCGACGAGCGTGTCCTCGAGCCCTGGCACGGCCATCATCGAGTCGACCATGTTGCTGACCAGCTTGGTGTAGGGCGTCACGTTGAGGATCGACGGCATCTTGGTGTCGACCGGCTTGCCCGAGGCGTCCGCGGGCCGATAGACGTTGCCCTTGAGCACGGTTCCGTCGCTCATCGTGATCGGCACGTCCCAGTCGATCGCGACGACCGGGTACTCCGGAGGGGCGTCGGCGGTGGCCAACCACTTCTCGCCGTCCGCTCCCCCGCTCGGGTCGGCGGACGCGGCGCCGCCCGGCGCGACCGCGAGGCCGATCGCCAGGGTTCCTGCCAGGGCCAGCGTTCCGGTCCGCGACAGCGACCCTCGTCGAGTCATCCGTGTGCGCATCGCTACTCGAACCCCCCATGGATTCTCCGGTGACGCTCGATCGCCGGGTGGCCGCCGTCACAAACTTACTGGATAGTAACCACCCATACACCCGCCGTCAATACTGAAGTTAACCTCGATTCGCCACTGGGGGAAGCCCGTATCAGCGTTGTGCGAGAAGGCAATTCGCGCCCGGACTACGCCCAGCCGGACCCCTGTCGCGCGGCCTGATGCTCGACCAGTCGCTCGACGGTTGCGATCAGCCGCGCGCGCTCCCCCGCATCGAGCGGCGCGAGCAGGTCCTCCTGGGCCTCGACCGCGAGTGCCCCCAGTCGCCGCAGGCGCCGATCCCCCTCGGCGGTGATCGTGACGACATTGCGACGCCGGTCGAGCGGGTCCGGCTCGCGCACGAGGTGGCCGCCGCCCTCGAGTTCGCCGACCACGGCGGCGATATCGCTGCGATCGAGGCGACAGTGGCGACCGAGCGACGCCTGGCTGAGCGGACCGCAATCGGCGAGCGCGGACAGCACCGAGTAGTGCCACCGGTGCGCCCCGGCCTCCGCCATCCGCTCGTTGAGCAGGCGCTGGGCGTGGATACCCGCCTGCCCCATCAGCCAGGTCGGCGATCGACGCAGCGCGTCCGGCGGGCCGTCATCGGTGGACTCCATGCGCACCATCCTAATAACCGTTGGCGCCACCAACAAGTTCTGTTATCGTTGGCGCCACCAACAATCAATGCAGGAGGCTCCGATGCCCGACACGACCATCAGCCCGTACCGGATCGACATCCCCCAGTCCGCACTCGACGACCTGCGCGACCGGCTGGCCCGCACCCGCTGGCCCGACGAGCTCGACGACGCCGGCTGGGACTACGGCATCCCGCTCGGCCGGATGCGGGAGCTGGCCGAGTACTGGCGCGACGGATACGACTGGCGCGCACACGAGGCCGTCCTCAACCGCCACCCACAGTTCGTCACCGAAATCGACGGCGCCACCGTGCATTTCCTGCACGTGCGCTCCCCCGAACCCGACGCGACGCCGCTGATCCTCACCCATGGCTGGCCCGGCTCGTTCATCGAGTTCCTCGACATCATCGGCCCGCTGTCCGACCCGCGCGCGCACGGCGGCGATCCCGCGGACGCCTTCCACCTGGTGATCCCATCGATCCCCGGCTTCGGTCCGTCCGGCCCGACCCGCGACCGCGGCTGGGACACCGCCCGCGTCGCCCGCGCCTTCGCGGAACTCATGGACCGGCTGGGCTACGAGCGGTACGGCGCGCAGGGCGGCGACTGGGGCTCGGGCGTCTCCCGGCTGCTCGCGGTCGTGGCGCCCGAGAACGTGATCGGCGTGCACGTCAACTACCTGCCGCACGGACCGGTCCCGACCGAGGGGCTCTCCAACGACGATGCCGCGCGGGTCGAGGTCATCCGGGACTTCCTCGCCAACACGCCCGGCTACATGCGAATGCAGGCCACCCGCCCGCAGACCATCGCCTACTCCCTGACCGACTCACCGACCGGCCAGCTGGCCTGGGTCGCCGACAAGGTCAGGGAGTGGACCGACCCGGCGCACCCGCTGCCGGACGACACGTTGCTGACCAACGTGTCACTGCACTGGTTCTTCGGCACCGCCGGATCCTCGGCGCGGCTGACGTTCGAGTCGGGCGGACCGCGCAGCGGCGGGCCGACCGGCGTCGCACCTCTCGGGATGGCGGTGTTCGCGCACGACATCGTCCGGCCGGTCCGCAGTATCTCGGAGAAGGCACACCCGACGCTCGTGCACTGGAGCGAGTTCGACGAGGGCGGGCACTTCGCGGCGCTGGAGGTCCCGGACCTGCTGGTCGGCGACGTGCGGGCGTTCTTCCGGGGCCGTCGCGGGTAGCGGCGGCGTCAGGGCCTGCGGTGCAGGTACACCTCGGTGAGCAGGCTGAAGACGTCCCGGCCCTGCGCGTCCGCCAGCTGTCCGGTCGTGGTCACCAGCCCGCGGCCGCGGTCGTCCAGCTCGACCCCGTCGATCACCATCAGTCCGGTCAGCACATCACCGGGGCGCACGGGACGCAGGAACCGGACGTCCCGCAGCCCGCGCGCACCGATCACGCTCCAGTGCCGATAGGCGCCGAGCACCGCGAGCCGTTGGTAGACGGCGATGGTGTGCACACCGCTGGCGATGAGTCCGCCGAAGTACCCGTGCGCGGCCGCCTCCGCGTCGAGATGGGAATCCTGCGGATCCCACACGGTCGAGAAGTCCACCATCTCGGCCTCGCCGACGGTGTGCGAGCCCAGATCGATGACGTCGCCGACCATCAGGTCCTCGGCGTACTTCACCTCGTCCATGGGTCCATCGTGCCAGGACACCGCCCCGAGCCGGGCAGATCGGCGCGGGCGCGCCGCGATCGAAGTCGTCGCGTCAGACGCGAACGCCGGGCCGGGTGGCCTCCACGGCGTCGCCGATCCACGGCACCACGGCGGCGCGCACGTCGACCGGGCTCGGCAGCAGGCCGTTGGCGGCCAGCAGGTTTCCGGCACGCTGCTGCTCGTCGAGGAACGCCTCGCTGACCCGGTGCAGGCCGAACGGGCGCCCGCGCAGCGCGCGCTCCCAGCGGTCCAGGTCGGCCCGATCGCCGCGGGCGAGGGCGTCGTCGACGAAGTACTGCGCGGCCTCGCGCGGGTTCGCCTCGATCCACGCGTCGGACTCCTGCAGGGCCGCGATGACGGCCTCGAGCGCCTCGCGGTTGTCCTCCGCGAAGTCCCGGCGGGTGAACCAGAGCGACGGATGGCTGAACAGCGATTCGGTGTCCACGAGGGTCCGCAACCGGTGCGACGTCTCGAGCGCCTCGAGGCCCGGGTAGGCCCCGACCCACGCGTTCAGATCCCCGCGCAGCAGCGCGTCGGCGCCGTCGTTCACGCCGGTGTCGACCGGTTCGATGTCGGCCCAGGTGAGCCCGGCCTGCTCCAGCGCGAACAGGAGCAGTGTGGTCTGCCAGGATCCGTGCGCGATCCCCACCCGCTTGCCCCTCAGGTCCGCCGCGGTCTCGATGCCGGACTCCGCGAGCGCGACCAGGCGGCCGTTCTCCACCCGGGGGCCGGAGATGCCGATGTAGACCACGTCGCGGCCCTTCGCGAGCGCCGTCAGCGGCGGGGTGAAGCCGGTGCCGATGACGTCGTAGCCGCCCTCGGTGAACAGCCAGTCCGAGTGCAGGCTCGGCAGCCCGGTCTTGGGGTCCACCGCCTCGGCCTCCGGAAGGGCGCGCAGGTCAACCCATTCCACGTCGGGCAGCGTCCGCTCGAGGATGCCGCGGTGTCGCAGGACGAACAGGGAGTTGTTGTGCGGGAAGTAGCCGACGCGAACGGTCATGGGAAATCTCTCCTCGAAAGAATGGGGGGTGGGTGAGGCGCTTCGCGCCCGTGCGCGGTTGACGAGTGTGGGGACTCGTCAACCGCGCACGGGCGGCGGAGCCGCCTAGACGAGTCCGCGGCGGCGGGCCTCGTCGACCAGGCCGCTGCGGGACCACTGGGCGACGAGGTTGGTCTTGTCGAATTCGACAGTGCCGCCGACGGACTCGCCGATGGCCTGGTACTGGGCGCCCTCCTCGAGCAGCACCACGAACTTGGCCAGCTCGAGCAGGCCGTCGCGGCCGATCACGTTGACGCCGCCGTTGGCCTCGAAGATCGCGACCAGGTCGGGGTCGCGGACCAGCTCGCCGAGGATGAAGTCGCCCGCGCCGATGCTGCGGTCGATGTGCGGCGGGATGGACCGCGACAACGTCAGCCGCTGCGAGGCCGCGTACCGGATCGGCAGCGGCTGGTGGGTCTGCGCGAAGCCGCCCAGCCACGGGGTGTGCACGTGCACGATCGAGGTGATCTCCTGGTGCTCGCGGAACACCTTGGCGTAGCCGGTGACGAAGCCGGCGGAGCCGCGGCCGGAGAGCACCTCGCCGTCGAAGGTCGCGACGACGGGCTCGATGGTGCGGTCGTCGGCCCAGGGCCCCGGCTCGTTGAGGGCGACGGCGATCTCCTCGCCTGGCACCCGCTCGACGAAGTTGACGGTGCCGTTGGCGGAGACGGTGCCGGTCTCGCGGAAGACGCGGAATGCCTTCTCCGCATCGCGGGTGGCGCCCTCGACGAACGCGGCGACGGTCTCGGAGACGCGGGATTCGGTGGTGGTCATGGTTTCTCTCCTGTAATTCGAATGTGGGCTAGGGAACGAGGAGCCGTGAGTCCTTCTGGCCCGCAGGGGGACCAAAAGGACTCACGGGCGGCGGAGTCGCCTGGAGCAGCGGGAGGACCTCCTCGCCGACGCGGTAGGCCTCCTCGAGGTGCGGGTTGCCCGCGAGGATGAACGCGTCGACGCCGAGCTCGCGCAGCTCGTCGAGCCGCTGCGCGACCTGCTCGTAGCTGCCGACCAGGCCGAACGCGGGACCGCCGCGGATCAGGCTGAACCCGGCCCAGACGTTCGGTTGCACCTCGAGATCGCGGTAGCCGGTGATGGTCTCGGGCACCCAGCCCTTGATCCTGGCCGCGCCGACCGAGTCGCCCTGGGCGGCGCGGTTGGCGGCGTCGCGGTCGACGAACGCCCAGCCCTTCTCCACCTCGGCCCAGGCGGCCTCCTCGGTGTGCCGGGCGACGACGTCGATCCGGACCGCGAACTTCGGTGTGCGGCCCAGCTTCTCGGCGTGCGTGCGGACGCCGTCGAACTTGGCCCGCAGGTCGCCGAACGGCTCGAGCCAGGACAGGTAGTAGTCGCTGTGCAGCCCGGCGGCGCCGACCGCGGCGGCCGAGGAACCGGAGAAGTAGACCTCAGGGAACGGCTGCCCGGCGAGCCCGGGCGGCAGGGCGGCCCCCGCGGTCCGGAAGAACCGGCCGTCGTGGTCGTAGGGCTCGCCGTCCCACACCCCGCGCAGGACGTCGAGGAACTCGCTGGTGCGCGCGTAGCGGTCGTCGTGGTTCACCTTGTCGCCCCACCACAGCTGCGCCGGTCCCCCGCCGCCGCTGATGATGTTGTAGACCAGCCGGCCGCCGGTGGCCCGCTGCAGGCTCGCCGACATCCGCGCGGCCTGCACCGGATGCAGGAACCCGGGCTGGAAGGCGACCATGAACCGGTAGGTGGTGGTCTCGCGGGCCAGCGCCGCCGCCACCGCCCACGGGTCCTCGGTGACCGGGAACGAGGGCAGCAGCCCGCCGAGGAACCCGGCCGACTCCGACGCCTTGGCCACCGCCGCCATGTGGTCGATATAGCCGTAGCCGTCGAGTTCGCCGCCGCGGATCGCGGGCGCGATGTTGCCGGGACCGTGCCCGTTCGCCTCCCCGCGGTTGTAGCGGCGGGGGGTGCGCAGCGACGCGTGGTCGCCCTCCATCCCGATGCGCCAGTAGAAGTCGATGCTCATGCGGTGGCCTCCTGACCAGCCAGGGTGCGCCCGGCCGGGTCGACCAGGTGCAGCAGGTGTTCGCCGGTGCGGTGCAGTTCCTCGATGTGCGGGCGCCCGTCCAGCACGATGCTGTCGACGCCGGCGTCGACGTACTCCGAGAGTCGCTGCGCCACCTGCTCGTAGCTACCGACCAGACCGATCGGCTGCTCGTAGCCGATCTCGGTGAAACCGGCCCAGCGCCCTCCGCCGAGGTCGAGCGAACGCGCGCCGACGCCGTCGTCGTGGATCTCGTGCCACTGCCGCTCGGCCCGCGCCCAGGCCTCGTCCTCGGTCTCACGGGCGATGATCGGCAGCTCCAGACCGGCGCGCACCGTGCGGCCCTGAACCCGCGACCGGCGCCGCAGCTCGGCCACCGACGCCGCGACCCCGTCGACGGTCTCGACGAACAGGTGCACGTCGCCGTGCCGCGCGGACAGCTCCAGCGCCTGCTCCGACTCCCCGGACAGGTACACCGTCGGGAACGGCAGCCCGGACAGGATGCCGCGGAACCCGCCGTCGATGACGTCGAAGTACTCGCCGTCGAGGTCGAACCCGGTGCCGCTGAACCCGGCTCCGGCGACCGGGGTCTCGTTCCAGACCCCGCGCGCGACGGTGAGGAACTCCGCCGCCCTGGTGTACCGGTCCACGCCGGTGACCCGGTCCCCGCGGGCGCGGGCGTCGGCCTCATCGGTCTCCACCTGCAATCGCCAGGACAGCCGGCCTCCGGAGAGCCGCTGCAGCGTCGCGGACACCTTCGCCGCGTACACCGGGGTGCCGAAGGAGGGGTGGAACTCGACGATCACCCGGGAGTGCCTGGTGTCGCGCAGCGCGGCGCCGCCGACGATCCACGACTCCTCGCCGAGCGGGTCGTAGGGCGCGAGCACCCCGTCGAGCCCGGACAGTTCGGCCGCGAGCACCACCTGGGCGAGGTCGTCGAAGGGCCCGAAGTTGCCGGGACGCAGGTCCGTCGCCACGGTGGGCACCTGGGGTCCGCCGAACCCGCCGCGGTTCCGCGAGCCCGGCGTCGCGTGCCTGCCGTCCCCTCGCGAGGGCAGCCGCCACAGGAACTCGGTCATGACGGCACCTTTTCGGCGGCCAGCAGCTCGAGGGCCTGCTGCAGGGGTTCACGGGCCACCCAGGATTCGAGGTCGAAGTCGGCGGCCAGGAAGCCGTGGGTGTAGAGGAACTGCTTCTGGATCCCGATCAGCTCGACGCGTTCGTCGGAGAGCGAGGGGTGCAGGTCCAGGTGGAAGCCCTCCTTGTACGCGGCGACGACTCCGTCCGGGCCGGAGAGGGTTTCGCGGGCGAGCACCTCGCGGACGCGGTCCAGGTTGCCGGCCGCCCAGTCCGCGGCGCGCAGGCTCTGGGCGAGGAAGCCGACCACCAGATCGGGCCGGGACTCGAGCAGGTCGGCGTGCACGGTGATGGGGCGCGGGGTGCCGTTGTTGACGCGCAGCCGCTTCACCTCGGTGGCGTCGAGGTCCACCGCGACCCGCAGTCCGTGCTCGCGGGCCACCTCCTTGGCGCGGGCGCCCTTGACGTAGATGGCATCCACCTCGCCGCGCAGCAGCTCGTCGACGCCCCATGTCGTGGTGCGCTGCTGGTCCCGAACGGCGCTGCGCACCTGCGGGTTCCGCTCCACCTCCACCTCGACTGCGGAGACATCGGCGAGGGTGAGGCCTGCCAGGCGCAGCGCGTTCGCGAAGCCGTGCAGGGCCATCGCGCGCGGGAAGCTGCGCGCCTGGTCCTGCGCCCAGGCCGGGACGCCGATCCGCAGGCCGGCCAGGTCGGCGGCGCCCGCGACCGTGGAGTCCGGTCCCACGAGGATGGCCTGCGATTCGTCGATCCAGGTCAGCCCGATCAGCCGGGTCGGCGAGCCCTGCGCGCGGGCCGCGATCGCGGGCACGTTGCCGCCCTCGCGGACCAGGCCGAGCAGCTGGTGGTCGAAGTGACGGACGGCCAGCTCCGGGCCTGCGTCCTGCAGGACACCGAGGCTCACGCCCGCCTCGGCCGCGGTCTCCCCCAGCCAGCCGAGGCTGTGCGCGAGGCCGCTCGCGGTGGGCACGGGGCAGCGGGTGTACCAGAGGGTGTCGAGGGTGGTGTCGACTGCTGCGGTCATCTCGGACTCCTAAGTGGTTGTGGGGGAAGCGGTGCGACCGACGCCGAGCTCGGTGAGGAAGGCGGCGCGGTAGCGGAGGGACTCGGGGTCGGTGCGGTCGCGGGGCCGGGCGAGGTCGATGTCGACGTCCACCGCGAACCGGCCCTCGTTGAGGATCAGCACCCGGTCGGCCAGCCGCACGGCCTCGTCGACGTCGTGCGTGACCAGCAGCACCGCGGGCCGGTGCCGGGCCACCAGGTCGCCGACCAGGTCCTGCATCTGCAGCCGGGTCAGGGCGTCGAGCGCGGCGAACGGCTCGTCGAGCAGCAGCAGCTCCGGCTCCCGGACCAGCGCCCTGGCCAGCGCGACGCGCTGGGCCTCACCGCCGGACAGCGTCGCCGGCCACTGCCGTGCCTTGCTCTCCAGGTTCACCTCGGCCAGCGAGCGGGCGGCGCGCTCCCGGTTCTGTGCGGTCCGGCGCTGCCCGACGGTGACGTTGGCCAGCACCCGCTTGGACGGGATCAGCCGCGGCTCCTGGTAGACGGTGGTGCGCTGACCGGGCACCAGAATCTTTCCGGCGTCCGGCCTTTCGAGTCCGGTGAGCAGCCGCAGCAGGGTCGTCTTGCCGGTGCCGCTCGGCCCGAGCAGCACCACGAACTCGCCGCGGTGGATCTCCAGGTCGACGCCGTCGAGCACGGTCTTGTCGCCGAAGGCCTTGGTCAGGCCCCGCAGCGAGACCGCGACGGGCTCACCCGCACGCCGGTCGCGGGCCGCAGTCGCGGTGCGTTCCCGGACCGCCAGCGGCGGCAACGCGGTGTCCTGAGCGCTCATCGGACCGCCACCTGTCCCCGCCAAGGCATCGCGAACTTCTCGATGACCCGGACGATGCCGTCGAAGATCAGGCCCAGCACCGCGTAGAGCACCACGCACAGCACCATGTAGTCGGTGCGGTTGTACTCCTGCGCCAGCGTCACCAGGTAGCCGATGCCCTCCCTGGTGCCGACCTGTTCGGCGGCGATGAGTCCGGTGATGCTGATGGACAGGCAGATTCGCAGCGCCATCAGCACCCCCGGCAGCGCGGCGGGCAGGATCGCGCCGAACACCAGCCGCCATCCCCGCAGGCCGAAGCTCTGGGCGGCCTCGACCATCTTGCGATCCACGTTGCGGACACCGAGGTAGGTGTAGGCGTACATCGGGCCGACGGTGGCGACCGCGATGAGCAGCACCTTGAAGGTCTCGTCGATGCCGAACCAGGCGATGAACAGCGGCACCAACGCCAGGAACGGGATGGCCCGGTTGATCTGCATCGTGGAGTCGATGAGTTCCTCACCCAGGCTGGACAGTCCGGAGAGCACCCCGAGCGCCAGGCCGATCACGACGCCGAAGAACACGCCGACCGCGGCCCGTTTGAAGGAGGCGATGGAGAAGTCGACCAGCTGCCCGGTCTGGTAGAGCTCGGTGAAGGCGCTCCACACCGCGGGCGGTCCGGCGAGGATCTCCTCGGGGATCGCACCGGTGGCCGAGCCGATCCACCAGGCCGCGACGATCAGCGCGGGCACCAGGAAGCGCAGCGGGATCGACACCCAGGCGGGCCGGGTGCGGCCGGCGCGGTACCGCGGCTCCTCGAGTTCCAGTGTGGTGGGCCCGCCGCCGCGTTCCTCCCGCGTCCTCGGCGGGGTCAGCAGCGCCATGTCAGTTCCCCGACTTCGTCGGGGCCGACTGGACCTGGGCGGTCGCGTCCACCTTGGACTGCAGCGGATAGAAGACGTCCTTGGCGGTGAGCGCGCGGGTGGTCACCCCGTTCTGGAAGAACAGGTCGGCGACCTCCTGCAGGTCCGCCTCGTCGGCCGCGGTCGGGTAGTGCGGGACCGAGGCCCGGCGGCCGAGATCGAGTGCCCGCTCGAGCCGCTCGCCGGACAGCGCCCGCGGGCCCGCCTTCTCGAAGACGTTCTGGTAGTCCTCCGGGTTGCTGCGCTGCCGCTCGGTCAGCGCCTGCAGGGTCTCGAGGTACTTGGCCGCGACGTCGGGGCGCTCCTCAAGCACCGCGGTGCGGAACGCGACGATCGTGTTGTCCTTGGAATCGATGCTGGCCTCGGTGGCGATCTCCACCACGCCGTCGCGGGCCTTGGCCTCCTGGTAGGGGTCGTTGAACGAGGCCCACGCGTCCACCTGGCCGGTGGAGAAGGCCGACGCCGCGTCGGATGGCTGCAACGGCACCCGCTCGACCTGGTCGAACGGGATGTTGGCCCGGCGCAACGCCTTCAGGGTGATGTACTCGCCCTTGCCGGCGGGGTTCACCGCGATGCGCTTGCCGACGAGATCCTTGACCTCCTTCACACCCGAGCCCGGGGACGCGATGATGCCGCTCTGGTCCTGATCGACCGGGTCCGCGACGGCGATGATCCGCACCGCGACGTCCTTGGAGAGCGCGCCGACCACCGGGCTGTACGCACCGCCGGAGACATCGAGCTGACCGGCGTTGAACAGCTTGAGGTTCGCGCTGAACGCGGGCGGCGCCTTGACCCACTCGACCTTCGCGCCGAGCGGGGCCAGCGCCTCGTCGAACGAGCCGTCCCGCTTGCCGACCGCGAGCGGTCCGGCGTTGCCAGGGTCGGTCACCTTGAGCACGAACGTGGGCTCGGCGGAGCCGGCGGCGTCCGCGGGGCCCTCGGAGTCCGACCCGCAGGCGGCAACCAGGGCGACGACGGGGAGAAGCGCGAGCGCGAGACGCGCTCGGGGAAGTCGGCGGTTGCGGGACATCGGGGGCTCCTGTTCGAGAGGCTGGTCGATCTACGCCCCGAAAACTAGGCCAGCCAAACCCCACCGGATAGGTATAGTTTTCCGTTGATTGGAAATGTTGACAGATACGGGATCCTGCGGGTCGCGCTCGGAACACCAGTGTTGCTGCCGAATACTCGCCACCGGCCACCGTCGCCGCTCGACCCCGTCGGGGCAGCTTTCCTAATAACGGAAAGCTCTTGGCCCCGTCGCTCGTGTTAGCGTCGCGACGTGGAGACCCCCTCAGACCCCAACCCCTCGGCGACCGGCTCCGTGCAGACCGTCGCCCGCGCCCTGTCGGTGCTCGGCTGCTTCCGCGGCGGCGACGAGCTCGGGGTGTCCGAGGTGGCCCGCCTCCAGGGGCTCGCGGTCAGCACCACGCACCGACTGCTCACCGCCCTCGTCGACGCGGGCTTCCTCGACAAGGACGCGGAGTCGAGCCGGTACCGCCTCGGCGGCGCGCTCGCGGAGTATGGCCAGATCGCCTACCGGCAGCACCGCATCTACCTCGCCGAGCCGCACCTCGAGCAGCTCGCCACCACCACCGGCGCGAGCGCCTCGATCGCGACGCGATACGGCAACGACGCCGTGCTGCTCGGCACCAGCCGGTGGCGGGAGGCCGACGGCCACCAGCTGCAGGGCGTCCGGCTGCCGCTGCACGCCAGCGCGCTCGGCAAGGCCCTGCTGGCGTGGTCCCAGGTCACCGACGACGAGCTGGGCCGGCTGCCGTACGAAACGGGTACGGCGCGTTCGGTTCCCGGGCCACTGGAGCTGGGCAAGGAGCTGGCCCTGACCCGCGAGCGGGGCTATGCCTTCAACGACGAGGAGCTGGCCGCCGGGTACCGGACGATCGGCGTCCCGATCGTCGGGGACGACGGTCTCGCCCGATTCGCGCTTGGCCTGCGCGGGCCGACCGAGCTGATGATCGCCGAACGGGTGCCCTTCTTCGTCGAGCTGGCCAGGGTCACCGCCCGCGAGATCGCCGCCGTCATGCAGTGACGCGGCGGCGAATTCAGCAGAGGGCGTTGCTGAGCAGGGCGAGGGTGTCGACCTCCTGCGGCGGCGCCTGGGTGACGGTGATCGCCGCGGCCCGGCCGTCCTCGGTGGCGCCGGAGAGCGTGTGGAATCCCGGGATGTCGCCGGAGTGCCCCCAGAAGACCTTGCCGCACGACAGTTTCGCCGACATCAGCCCCAGCCCGTAGGACATGCCGGGCTGATCCATCGGCACGGTGTCGGTCATCGCGGCCCAGGACGCCTCCGAGGTGAGCCGGCCCTCGACCAGTGCCCGCAGGAACGTGGTCAGGTCCGGCCCGCTCGAGACCATCGCGCCCGCGGCCCACGGACCGGACGGCTCGGTCGCCGTCATCTCGATGATGTTGTCCCCGTCCGCCTCGTAGCCGGACGGGTGCCGTCCGCGGATCTGCTTCTCCCCCGTCCCTGGCAGGTAGGTGTCGGTCAGCCCCAGCGGCCCGGTGATCCGGCTCGCGAGCTCGTCCTCGACCGTGTTCCCGGTGACCTTCTCGACCAGCATCCCGTTCACCAGGTAGTTGGTGTTGGTGTATTTCATCCGCTCACCGGGACGGAACTGCGCGGGGTGCGCCATCGCCATGGCGAGCAGATCCTGGCGGGTGAACCGTTCGCCGCTGCCGAGATAGGTCTGCGTGATGCGCGGGTCATCGGAGTACTCGGGCAGCCCGCTGGTGTGCTGCAGCAGCTGCCGGACGGTGATCGCCCCCGGGTCGACGCCCTCGCCGACCAGCGCGCCGGGCAGGTAGCGATCGATGGGGGCATCGAGCTCGACCTTCCCCTCGTCGACCAGCTGCATCACGATGGCCGCCACGAATGTCTTGGTGACGCTGCCGATCCGGACCTGCGCGCCGTCCGGGATCTGCTCGGCGGTCACCCGGTCGCCCACCCCGCTGCGTAGCTCCACCGTCTCGCCGGGAACGGACAGGGTCGCGACCGCGCCGCCCACGGTCGAGCGGACCAGTTCGTCCAGGTCGGCCTGCACGGCCGCACGATTGGGAAAGCTGTTGACCACCACGGGATCCGAGGTGTCCGAGCATCCGGCTAGCAGGAGGACCGAGATACCGACCGCGACCGCAGCAGATTTCATGCCCCGACCCTATGGCGCGAGAACCGTTCGGCGCATCCGGATTTACCCTGATATCGCCGCCGTCACACCCTCACCTCAGCCGCGCAGGTACGCCAGCACCGCCAACACCCGACGATGCCCGCTGTCGGAGGCGGACAGCCCGAGCTTGGCGAAGATGTTGCCGATGTGCTTGCTCACCGCGGTCTCGCTGACCACCAGCCGGCCGGCGATGGTGCCGTTGTCCAGGCCCTCGGCCATCAGGCCGAGCACCTCGGACTCGCGTGGGGTCAGCGAGCGGATCGGGTCGTCGGACCGCCTGCGGCTCATCAGCTGGGAGATCACCTCGGGGTCCATCACCGTGCCGCCCGCGGCGACCCGCCGCAGCGCGTCGGTGAACTCGGCGACCCGGCCGACGCGTTCCTTGAGCAGGTACCCCATCCCGTTCGCGCCCTCGGCGAGCAGCCGACCCGCGTACCGGTCCTCCACGTATGCGGAGAGCACCAGCACCGGGAACCCCGGCCTGCGCCGCCGCGCCTCCTCGGCCGCCTTGAGCCCCTCGTTGGTGAAGGTCGGCGGCATCCGGACGTCGAGCACCGCGGCGTCCGCGGAATCGAGCACCTCGAGGAAGGACTCGGCGTTGTCCACCGCGGCGACGACCTCGAAGCCCTCCCCGCGCAGCAACAGCGCCAGACCCTCCCGCAGGAGGGCATCGTCCTCGGCGATCACGATCCGCACGGCAGCTCCACCTTCAGCGTCGTCGGCCCGCCCTCGGGGCTGGCCAGTTCCATCGTCCCCTCGAAGGCCTCGGCCCGGCGCCGGATCCCGCTCAGCCCGCCGCCCGCCCGCTCGACCGCTCCCCCGTGCCCGTCGTCGGTGATCGCGATCCGCAGCACCTCGCCGGAATCCCGGTGGGCCGTGCACAGGCGGACGGTCACCCCGCCCGCGCCGCCGTGTTTGACCACATTGGTCAGTCCCTCGGCCACCACGAAGTACGCGGCCGACTCCAACGCGACCGGCGCCCGGCGCAACCCGCCCACGTCCAGCACGCACGGCACCGCGCACCGGCCCGCCAGTGCCGAGACCGCACCCTCGAGCCCGAGCTCGTCGAGGATCGGCGGGTAGATGTCGTGCACGATGGTGCGCAGGCCCGCGAGCGCGTCGGCGGCCGCGTCCTGGGCCCGAAGCAGCTGCGGCAAGGCCTGTTCCGGGTTCGTCCGCAGCGACCGTTCCGCGATACCCAGCATCATCACCACCCCGACGAGCCGGTTCTGGGCGCCGTCGTGCAGGTCCCGTTCGATCCGGCGGAGCTCCGCGGCGTGCGCGTCGAGGGCGGCCGCGCGGCTCGCGGTCAGAGCGCTGACGCGCTCCACCAGCCGCGACTCCCGAGTCGGCGCCAGCAGCCGCACGGCCAATCCGCACACCCCGCGCGCCATCAGCGGGGTCAGCCACAGCGCCAGCGCGGCGTAGGCGACACCGACAAGCGGCATGGCCGCCGCCCCCCACCACGATGTCACCGGATAGATGTTGGTCACCGGCTCGTCGGCGGGCATCAACTGCCAGTACGCCGGGATCAGCAGGGAATTGACCGCACCGGCGGGGAGCGCGACCGCGAGCAGGCCCGCGACGGGCGCGATCAGCGCGTGCGCCGCGAGCCAGCCGGCGTCCCGACGGGTCGAGGCCGCGGTCGCCAGTCGCCGCAGGTCCTCGAACGTCGGGGCGGCCGGGATCGGCGGGTATCGCTCGGGCAGCACCTCGCCCGAGAACCACCCCGCCCGGCGCCGGGCCAGCCCGGTCCACCAGCGCAGCAGCCGCACCGCCCTCGGCGCCAGCAGCAGGCCCGGTCCGAACAGCAGGAAGATCATCAGCACCAGCCCGGCGACCAGCAGCGCCATCGACGCCATGCCCGCGACACCCTCCGCCGCCAGGTAGCGCAGCGCATGCCACCAGCTCCGCAGCCGCCCGGTCCTCACCATGCACCCCAGCATGCCGCACCCCAGGGTCGCTGTCGGTATAGCCAGCCCCACCATGGATTCGGTAGCGCACGGGATCGTCCGCCGCCGCGGCCGTCCATAGCGTCGACATCCATGAGCACACAGGTTCTGAGCCCGCCCGTCGCCGCCGTCCGACTCGAGCAGGTCACCAAGAGGTACGGGTCCGGCCCCGCCGCGGTGACCGCGCTGCGGGGCATCGACCTCGCCCTGCCCCGCGGGGCCTTCACCGCCGTCATGGGCCCGTCGGGCTCCGGCAAGAGCACCTTCCTGCACTGCGCGGCCGGCCTCGACCAGCCGACCTCGGGCTCCGTCTGGCTCGGCGACACCGACATCTCCCGGCTCAAGCCCAGGGCGCTGACCGTGTTCCGGCGCGACCACGTCGGCTTCGTCTTCCAGGCCTACAACCTGCTGCCCGCGCTGTCGGTGGAACAGAACATCACCCTGCCGCTGCTGCTGGCCGGTCGCGGCGCCGACCCCGGCTGGCTCGACTTCGTGACCGGCGCCGTCGGCCTGGCGGATCTGCGTGGGCGCAGGCCCTCGGAGCTGTCCGGCGGCCAGCAACAGCGGGTCGCGATCGCGCGGGCCCTGGTGACCCGGCCCGATGCCGTGTTCGCCGACGAGCCGACCGGCGCACTGGATTCACGGACCGGCCGCCAGGTCCTCGAACTGCTCCGCCGTACCGCCGAGGAGCTCGGGCAGACCGTGGTGATGGTCACCCACGATCCGATCGCCGCCTCGTACGCCGACCGGGTGCTGTTCCTCGCCGACGGTGCCTTCGTCGGTCACCTGGACCGGCCGAGCGCCCAGCAGGTCGCCGACCACATGACCCATCTCGGGGAGTGGTGACCCGATGAGATCGCTTGCAGGCGCGAATATTCGCGCGCACCGCGGCGGGTTCGTCGGCATGTTCGTCGCGGTGTTGTTCGCCGCGATGCTCGTCACCGGTCTCGGCGTGCTCATCGAGTCCGGGATCCGCGGCGGGATCGAGCCGCAGCGCTACGCCGGCGCCGACGTCATCGTCGGCGGCACGCAGTCACTCGTCGTCGAGGAGGAGATCGACCAGCCGTTCGCGGAGCGGGCGCCTCTGGCGGCCGACATCGTGGGCGAACTGGAGTCGATTCCCGGCGTGGCACGCGCCGTTCCCGACCTCAGCGTTCCGCTCACGTGGTCGGGCAGACCGGTGCAGGCGCACGGCTGGGCCTCGGCCGCGCTGACGCCCTACGAGATCCGGGAGGGACGGGCACCGAACGGTGCAGGCGAGGTCGTGGTGGACGGCGCCGGGCAGGCCCGCGTCGGCGACCGGATCTCGTTGGCGCACGGCGGCATCGCCGACGACTACACCGTGGTCGGCGTCGCGGGCGCGAGCCCGACCCCGGACCGGGCCGCGCACGTGTTCCTGTCCGACGGCCAGGTCCATTCGCTGTCACCGCGTTCGGGCACCATCGACACCATCGGGGTCACGGCGGCCGACGGCGTCACGGCTACCGCGCTGGCCGAGCGGATCCGCGAGCGGCTGCCCGAGGTCGAGACCTACACCGGACGGGCCCGCGGCGACGCCGAGTTCCTCGACGCGGGCGGCGCGCGGACCGAACTGGTGATGATCGGCATCTCGTTCGCCGGGACGGCGGTGATGATCGCCATGTTCGTGGTGGCCGGCACGCTGTCACTGTCGATCCAGCAGCGCAGGCGCGAGTTCGCACTGCTCCGCGCGGTCGGCGCGACCCCGGGGCAGATCCACCAGCTCGTCGGGCGTGAGGTGATGCTGGTCGCGGGCGTCGCCGCGGTCGCGGGCACCGTCCCCGGCTACGTCCTCGCCGGCTACCTCCGGTCTCGCTTCGCGGGAGCGGGACTGCTGCCCGCCGACTTCGCGTTGGCCCTCGGCCCGCTGCCCGCCGTCGCGGCCGTGGCCCTGAGTCTGATCACCGCCAGGGCGGCCGCGGCCATGGCCGCGCGCCGGCCCGCCAGGATCAACCCGGTCGACGCGCTGGCGGAGGCGTCGGCCACCCCGGCCCGCCTCGGCCGCGGACGGACGATCACCGGACTGGTCCTCGGCGCGGCGGGTCTGGTGATCTCGCTGCTGCCCGCCGTGATCGGGGGCCAGGCGGCGCTCGCAGGCGCAGGGGGTGCCGCTGTGCTGCTGATGATCTCGGTGGGACTGCTGGGGCCGCGACTGGTCAGCGGCGCGGTGGCCGCGCTCGGCGGGCCGCTCCGCCGGTCGGGATCGCCCGCCCTGTTCCTGGCGGCCGCGAACACCCGCGGCAACGCCCGCCGCCTCGCCGCGGCCATCACCCCGCTCGCCCTGGCGATCGCGATCGGATCGGTACAGATCTTCGTCCAGAGCACCGTCGCGGCGGAGGCGGCCACCCAGTCGAGGGAGGGCGTCACCGCGGACTTCCTCGTCACCGGCACCGGGTCGGGGCTGTCCCCCGCCGTCGTCGACGCGATCGGCCGGACGCCGGGTGTCGAGGCGGCGAATCCCATAGCCCGCAGCCAGGTCTACGCCCCGCGCTTCGACGGCGAGTCCACCACCACCGAGCGGTATGCGGCGCAGGGCGTCGACCCGGCCGCGACCGTCGCGACGATGGATCTGGAGGTCGAGTCCGGCAGCATGGACGCGCTGGCCGGACCGGACACGGTCGCGCTGAGCAGCGACGCCGCCCAGACGCTCGGCGTCGGGCTCGGGGAGACCGTGACGCTCTACCTCGGCGACGGCACCGCGGTCAGCCCCACCGTCGTCGCGACCTACGGGCGCGGGCTCGGATTCGGCGACGTCACCTTCGCGAACGAGGTCGTGCGCGCCCACACCACGAGCGGCCTGGACGACAGCGTGCTGGTGCGGGCCGAGCCCGGCAGGCGGTCCGAGATCGGCGCCGCACTGACCGCGGCGGGCCACGCCGTCGTCGACCGCGACGGGCTCGGCGCGGCAGGCGAATCCGAGCGCAGCGCGCAGTCCTGGACGAGCCTGATCGCGCTGTCGGTGCTGCTGGCCTACCTGGCGGTGGCGGTGGTGAACACCCTCGTGATGGTGACGGCCGAGCGGGGACGGGAGTTCGCGTTGCTGCGACTGGTCGGATCGAGCCGCAGGCAGGTGCGCGCGATGATGCGGGCCGAGGCGGCGATGGTGGTGACGATCGCGTCGGTGGTCGGCACGCTGACCGCCCTGCCGCCGCTGGTGGGGGTCAGCCTCGGGGTCTCCGGGCAGCCGATCCCCGCCGTCTCCCCCGTCACCTACGCGGCGATCATCGCGGTCACCGTGACACTGGGACTGCTCGCGCTCGCGATACCGACCCGGGCGAGGCTACGCGCGGACCCGGTCGCGGCGATCTCGTCCCGGGAGTAGAACCGGTCGCGCCCGGCACCGCCCTGCGGTGCCGGGCGCGCGGCTCCGGGGCAACGAGTGATGTCTCAGGTCGGTGGGATCGGCTGGAAGGCGCGGAGCTCGTCCCGTCCCGGCCTGACCACCCCGGCCGAGGATTCCATCACCTCGTTCCACGCGCCGGGAAGCTCGCGCAACGGTTCGGAGACCACGAACCGGGTCTCCCCACCCAGCTGGTGCAGGACGGGCACCTCCGGGTGGAGATCGCGCAGCCTGGAGATCTCGGTCGAGAAGAACAGCGACCTCGATTGCCCCTCGGTCGAGTAGCGGAAGATCCAGGTGGATTCGCCGTCCGTCGTCGCGACGGTCATCTGGACCGGATGGTCGACCCCGTGGGCCCGGCCGACGTCCTCGACGAGACCGACGGCCCTGGCGACCGCGTCGAAGGGGTCGTCGGTGAGCCCGAAGGTCAGGGCGAGGAAGAACAGCGTCTCGGAGTCCGTCGACCCCTCGAGGTCCGGGAACAGTGCGGGGTCGATCGCGGTCATCAGGTCGCGCCGGGTCTCGTGGAACCCGCGGAGGGCGCCGTTGTGCATCCACAACCAACGCCCGTGCCGAAACGGATGGCAGTTGCTGCGCTGCACCGCGGTCCCCGTCGACGCCCGGACGTGCGCGAAGAACAGCGGAGTGCGCAGCTGGCCTGCGATCTCGCGCAGATTCGAGTCGTTCCATGCCGGTTCGATGCTCTTGAACACCGCCGGTTCCGCGCCCTCGCCGTACCAGCCGATGCCGAAGCCGTCGCCGTTCGTGGTCGTGGCGCCGAGCCGGGAGTGCAGGCTCTGGTCGATCAGTGAGTGTTCAGGCCGGAACAGCAGGTCCTCCGCGAGGATCGGCTCTCCCGAGTAGGCCATCCACCTACACATACCTCAATTGAACACCGAACCCCGCCCGTCGTGCTCGGTCATTCGCGGGGTCAGCGGGCGCGTGCCCGGCCCGGGGCTACCGCGAGGGCGGCGGTGATAGGTTCGGGCGGCCCCGCGAGTCGACGCCTGCGGCGCCGGATCGCCTTCTCCGTCTCGATCACGACCGGGACGATCAGTGCCCAACCGATGCAGGCGAGCCACTGCCCACCCGTCAGGGACGTCGTCATGAGCAGGTCCTGGAGGAAGCCGAGTTCCACGGCGAACACCGTGACGACCAGGGGCACGGACAGGATCTTCAGCGCCCCGAGCACCGGTGCCGTGAGCCCGGACTCCGGATCGCGCCGCATGACGAGGCCGGCCAGGATCGACCCGAGGGACAGTACGACGAACGCCATGGTCATCGGCACGTTGCCCTCGGTCGTGCTCATCTCGCCGGGGGCGAGCAGCATCACCGCAAGGGTGACGGCGAACTGCAGGATGCCGTAGGCCAGCCACTGGGCGAACGCGGCCCGGTTGGCGATCGGCAGGCCCGGGTCGCGGGGCGGCTTGTTCATCAGGTTCGGCGGGGCCGGGTCGAGCATGATGACCGCGACCGGGAACAGGGTGATGAAGAAGTGCTGGAACAACACCATCAGCGGGGTCAGCGCGACCCCCTCGTTGATGTCGAAGATGCTCGCGACGAGGAAGAGCAGTACCAGTGAGAACAGCTTGGACATCTGGTAGCGGATGTACGACACGATCTTCTCGTAGATGCTGCGGCCCAAGCGGATCGCGGTGATCAGTGTCCCGAAGTTGTCGTCGGTGAGCACCATCTTGCCCGCCTGTTTGGTGACCTCGCTGCCCGAGCCCATCGCCACGCCGATGTCGGCCTTCTTCAGCGCGGCGGCATCGTTGACGGCGTCGCCGGTCATCGCCACGATTGCGCCGCCCTGCTGCATGATGTCGGCCAGACGCAGCTTGTCCTGCGGCGTGACACGGCCGAAGACGTGGAGTCCCGGCAGGGCCGCCGCCAGTTCCTCGTCCGTCATGGCCTGGAGTTCGGCGCCGCCGATCGCGCCCGGCCCCAGTCCCAGTTCGGCGCCGATCGCGGCTGCGGTGATCGCGTGGTCGCCGGTGATCATGCGGACGTCGATGCCCGCCGCGTTGGCGGTGCGCACGGCATCGACCGCCTCCGGCCGAAGCGGGTCGATGATCCCCACCATGCCGACGAACGTGAGGTCCCCGACGAACGACATCGGGTCCGCGATCACGGCCTCCTCCCGGCCGTCGAGCAGCCGGGTGGCGAAGGCCAGCACACGAAGTCCCTTCTCCGACATCGCACGGTTCGCGGCCGTCAGTTCGTCCCGGACCTCGGCCAACGGCACCGCCTCCCCGCCGGGGACGAACGCGGTCGCGCACCGCTCCAGGACCACGTCGGGCCCACCCTTGACCAGCTCCACGAATCGCGTGTCGCCGCGGGCCTGGAGGTGATGGAAGGTCGCCATGAACTTGTACGCGGAATCGAACGGCACCTCGGCCACACGCGGATAGGTCTGCCGGGTCAGCGGGGCGTCGACGCCCATCTTGGCCGCGAGCACCACCAGCGCGGCCTCGGTCGGATCGCCGACGACCTCCCCCGTGTCCGAGACGGTGGCGTCGCTGTCCAGGCACAACCCGTAGGCGAGCAGGGTGAAGTCCGGAACCGCCTCCCCCGCAACGTGTGCGATCGTCCCGGCCTTGCCGTAGCCCTCGCCGTCCACCGCGAACCACCGACCGTGAAAGTACAGCGAGCGCACCGTCATCTGATTCATGGTCAGCGTGCCGGTCTTGTCGGAGTTGATCGCGCTCGTGGCGCCGAGGGTCTCGACATCGTTGAGGTTCTTCACGATCGCCTTCGCCTCGGCGAGCTGGCGCGCCCCGTAGGCCAGCATCGCCTGGACGAACGTCGGCATACCGGTCGGAATCGCGGAGATCCCCATCGAGATGCCCAGCAGCAGGAGCGTCGTGATGTCCTGTCCGCGGATCGCACCGATGACGACGATGATCGCCACCGCGGCCCAGGCGATGGTGCCGAGCACCTTGGTCAGCGAGTCCAGTTCGCGCTGGAGCGGTGACTTGCTCGGCGCGACGGCCGAGAGCATCGATGCGATCAGACCCATCTGGGTGCGCATGCCGGTCTCCGTGACCACCATGGTGGCGGTGCCGCGGGTGACCGAGGTGTTCTGGAACACCATGTTGCTGCGGTCACCGAGGGCGACGTCGGCGGTGTCGAGCGTCCCGGGATCCTTGGCGATCGGTGCGCTCTCGCCGGTCAGCGCCGCCTCCTGGGTCTCGAGGGTGGCCGACCGCAACAGTCGGCCGTCCGCGGGGACGATGTCGCCCGACTCGAGCGCGACGATGTCGCCCGGCACCAGGTCAGTCGCGTCGAGCTGGGTCAGGGCCCCGTCGCGGACCACCCGGGCCTGCGGCGTCTGCATCTTCGCGAGCGCGTCCACGCTGGCGCGGGCCTTCAGTTCCTGCTGCGTGCCCAGCACGATGTTGAGCAGGACGAGCGCCGCGACCACGATCGCGGTCGGCACCTCGCCGATGATCACGCTGACGACCGCCACCGCGACCAGCATCAGGTTCATCGGGTCCGTCAGCTGCAGCAGTGCGATCGCCCACGTCGAGGGCGCGGGCTCGGCCGCGATCTCGTTGGCCCCGTATTGCCGCCGCCGCGCGTCGACCTCGGTCTCCGTCAGGCCCGATCGTGGGTCGGTGCCGAGCGCCGCGACGACGGTGTCTGCGTCCTCGGCGTGCCATCTTTCTCCGGATTCGGCGGTGGCGCGCTGGCGGAACTGGTCCGGTGTCGGTTCCGTTGTGGCCATGACCGCTGCTCCTCGCCTGGTACTCGGAAACGTCAGTAAGGAGTGGGAATCCAGTGCAGCGCCAGCGCAGGCGCGCGATAGTCGCCGGGGCTCTGCCGCTTCGGCAGGGTGACGTCGGGACGCTCGAGCGGCGTGTACGGGATCTGGCTGAGCAGGTGACTGATGATGTTGAGCCGCCCACGCTTCTTGTCGTCGTTGAGCGCGACGAACCACGGCGCCAAGCCGGAATCGGTGAACCGGAACATCTCGTCACGGGCCCGTGAGTAGTCGTACCAGCGGGTGTAGGACTTCAGATCCAGCGGGGAGAGCTTCCAGGTCTTCCGCGGATCGTCGATGCGACTCTGCAGGCGCAGCGTCTGTTGCTCCTCGCTCACCTCGAGCCAGTACTTGAGCAGGATGACCCCCGACTCGACGATCACCCGCTCGACCGCCGGGATGAGTTCGAGGAACTTCTGAGCCTGGTCCTCCGTGCAGAAGCCCATGACGCGTTCGACGCCTGCCCGGTTGTACCAGCTGCGGTCGAAGATGACGACCTCACCGGCGGCGGGCAGATGCGGCACGTACCGCTGGAAGTACATCTGCGACTTCTCCCGCTCGGTCGGTGCGGGCAGGGCCACCACCCGGAACACCCGGGGGCTGACGCGCTCGGTGATCGTCCTGATGACCCCGCCCTTCCCGGCGGTATCGCGGCCCTCGAAGAGGATGCAGACCCTCGCCCCCGTCGACTTGACCCACTCCTGCAGCGCGACCAGTTCCGCGTCGAGCACCTTCAGATGGCGGCGGTATTCCTTGTTCGTCATCGGTGGGGCATGTTCCGCGGCGGACGAGTCGATCAGCTCTCCGGCCTCGGCAGGCCGGCGCCCGGCCTGCTCGGTCTGCTCGGATCGCTTCTTGGACTTCGTGTGCTTGGACTTGCCCACCGGCTCTCCCTCGGCCGTCCGCTCGTGCGTACTGGTCCGGTCCTCACCCGGTTCGCCGACAGCAGGACCGCGACACCGAGGCGCGCGGTCCTGCTGCCGGACCTGTCACCGAATCATCCTGCTTTCCATTGTGTTCCGGGTCAGACTGCTTGTGGCTTCCAGGTCGATACCGCCCAGATGACCACGACGTCGAGCGCGATGATCAGCACCGACCACCACGGGTAGTAGGGCAGCCACATGAAGTTGGCGATGATCGAGATCGCCGCGATCACGATCGCCGCCACCCGTGCCCAGGCGGCCCCGGTGAACAGCGCGACGCCGATCGCGCCGACCAGGACGCCGAGCACGATGTGGATCCAGCCCCACGAGGTGAGGTCGAACTTGTAGGTGTACTCCACGCCGACGATGAAGACCTCGTTCTCGGCCACCGCCGCGATCCCCTGGATGAGCTGGATGATGCCAACGGTCACCAGGATGACGGCCGCCCCCATCGACGTGCCTGCCGCGACGCCCTGTTCGGCCGGCGACTTCTCAGACATGACGGTCCCCTTCCTCGCAACCGAGTGGTGCTATGTCCCCATTGTCCGCTTCCTGCATCGCGTTCATCGCGGATTCGAGGTTCGAATCCCGCTCGGCCCTGGGCAGCCTCCGGTGTGTGGATCCGTGCCTGTCTCGAGTCCCTTTTGAGTCTTGACCTCGGCGGACAGCCGGGCAGACGATGGACCGATGACCGGCGATGACGAGTTGCTTCAAGTCGAGCACGTCATCGCGCGACTGATCGCTCGCTACCCCTCCGAACCGCCCACGGACATCGAGCACACCGTGCGGACGATCCATCAGCGCTTCGCCAACGGCAAGGTCCGCGATTTCGTGCCCCTGCTCGTCGAGAAGGCGGCCCGTCGGCAGATCGCGGACCGGGTGACCACCGAGACCGCCAGAGCCGAACGCGACGATGCCGCGCCACTCGATGGCCTTGTTTCCTAGGCGGGCGGCCCTCCCAGGTGAGATGCTGGCAAGCGTCGCTCAAGACTCGAATACCGTTCTGACCACGACCATCTTCAAGGAGAGAGGTCCTGCAGTGAACGACAACGAATTCGACGAAGTCGGGCCCATCGACTATCTCGTGGTGGAGTTCCCCGCCGACCGGCCGCCGGACGGGTCGGCACTGCCGATGCTCCGCGATCTGGTCGACAACGGCATCATTCGCGTGCTCGACCTCGTGTTCGTCCGCAAGAACACCGACGGATCGCTGGCAGGAATCGCGATCGACGACCTCGGCCTCGAGGGCGGCGTCGACGTGACGCTGTTCGCGGAGGCCTCGTCGGGGCTGGTGAATCGAAGCGACGTCGAGGAGGCCGGTGCCATCCTCGAACCGGGCTGCTCCGGAGCCATTCTCGTCTACGAAAACCTGTGGGCCGCCCCATTTGCCACCGCGCTGCGCCGCGGCGGCGCGCAACTCGTGGCCTCGGGCCGCATCCCCCTGCAAGGCATCATGGCGGCACTCGACTCCCTCGATGCCGACAGCTGAAGACGAAGGAGCACACCATGCCTGGACTTCTCCGTGGCGTCGCGCGTACCGCCGTCGTGGCCGGGACCGCGACCGCCGTCTCGAATCGGGTTTCCCGCAGGCAGGGTCAGCGGTGGAACGCCGAACAAGCCCAACAGGCTCCCCCGCCCCAGCCCCCGCCCCCGCCCGCCCCCGCACCGCCTTCGGGCGGCGTCGATCGTCTCGCCGCCCTGCAGCAGCTCGCCGAGCTGAAAGCCCAGGGCGTGCTCACCGAGGACGAGTTCAACGCCGAGAAGGCCAGGATCCTGGCCTCCTGACCGCACGGCGGCGCCCACGAAAATCGCTCGCGCAGCCGCGGCGGGGACGCTAGCGTCGGGACATGTCTCCTCCATATTGAAAGAACCCCGACATGACTGCGACGACGGCCACGGCCGCACGCCGGTACACACCCCTGGTCCTGATCAACCTCGCGACGCTGCTCTCGGCGACAGGAAACGGCATCACCATCGTCGCGCTGCCGTGGCTGGTCCTCGCACAGACCGGCCGGGCCACCGACGCCGCCGTCGTCGCAGGCGCCGCCACCCTGCCTCTGCTGCTCTCGAGCCTGTTCTCCGGCACGGTGGTCGACCGGTTCGGCCGCCGCCGCACCTCACTGGTCTCCGACTTCCTGTCCGCGGTGTCGGTGGCCCTGATCCCGGTGATGGCCGCGACGGCCGGGCTGTCGGTTGGCATCATCGCGGCGCTCGCCGCGCTCGGCGCCGCCTTCGACCCGGCCGGCATCTCGGCCCGCGAATCCATGTTGCCCGCCGCAACCAGGGACGCCCGGTGGTCATTGGACCGGGTCAACAGCCTGTACGAGGCCAACTACAACGTCGCGTACCTGATCGGCCCCGGCATCGGCGGCGTGCTGATCGCCACGGTCGGCGCGGTGAACACCCTGTGGGTGACCTCCGTCTGCTTCGCGCTCTCGATCCTCACCATCGCCTTCCTCCGACTCGACGGCGCGGGCACCCCCGACCGCGAGACCCGGCCGGAATCGATGTGGAGCGGCACACTCGAGGGCCTGAAGTTCGTGTGGCACAACCGATTGCTGCGCACCCTCGCCCTTGTCGACATGGCGATCGTCGCGCTGTACATGCCCGTGGAGAGCGTGCTCTTCCCGGTCTACTTCACCGAACGCGGGGAGCCGGCGCAGCTCGGCTGGGTGTTGATGGCGATGAGCATCGGCGGCGTGATCGGCGCCCTGACCTACGGCGCGCTCGCCGCCCGCGTCAGGCGCCGGACCCTGATGCTGCTGGCGGTGACCGCGCTCGGCGGATGCATGGTCGGCATGGCGTTCCTGCCCGCCCTGTGGGTGACGCTCACGCTGGCGCTGCTGGTGGGCCTGGTGTTCGGGCCCGTCGGCCCGATCGCGAACTACGCGATGCAGACCCGCAGCCCCGAGCACATGCGCGGCCGCGTCGTCGGCGTCATGACCTCCACCGCGTACGCCGCGGGCCCGCTCGGCTACCTGCTCGCAGGCCCGTTGATCGACGCCGTCGGCCTGCGGATCACCTTCTTCGCGCTGTCGATCCCGGTCCTGGTGATCGCCGCGGTCTGCTTCACGCTGCCCGCTTTGCGCGATCTGGACGCACCGGTGGCCGATTCGGTCGACACTCGAATCCACTAGAGGGTGAGAGAGGAACGCCATGACGCAGTACCTGCTCAGTGTCTACCAGCCCGACGGACCGGTGCCCGCGCCGGAGATCCTGGAGGGGATCATCGAGGACATCGAAGCCCTCAACCAGGAACTCAAGGCCGCGGGCGCGTTGGTGTTCTCCGGCGGTCTGTACCCGCCGGAGAAGGCGACGGTCCTGCGGCCGAGAAGCGGCGAGGTGCTCGTCACCGACGGCCCGTTCGCGGAGGCCGAGGATCACCTCGGCGGATTCACGATCATCGAGGCGCCCGACCTCGACGCCGCGCTCGACTGGGGACGCAAGCTGGCGGCCGCGACCACCCTGCCCATCGAGGTCCGGCCGTTCCAGCAAGGCCCCGAGGACTGACGCACGAGCGGGGCGATCAGGCGCGGATCAGCGCGTGACGATCAGCAGGAAGCCACCGCCGCCCGGCTCGATCTTGGTGTCCAGCGTCAGCTCGGGTGCGAGCCGCGAGAGCCGGTCCAGCAGCCAGGCGGACGCGTCCTCGGCGTCGGACTTCGAGGGGCACCGCGCCACGGCCACCCGTCCTGGCTTGCGGGTGAGCTGCTCGACCACCCCGATGATCGGCGCCGGATCGATCACGAACAGCGCGTCCGACCACGGCACCACCGGCTTGATCGCGCCCTTCTTGGTGTTGCAGGCGCGGTGCGCGAGCCGCTCCGGGCCGCCCTTGCCCTTCTTGGCGGTGTTGATGCTGTCGATGCTCGGACCGCGCGGGTCGTTCACGGACATGTCCGGGTCGACGGGTTCGTCGCACAACCAGCAGCGCCACGATTCCCGTTCGCCGACCTCATCCAGCTTGCTCATGCGCATGACGCTACAGAGCGCCGGACTTTCCTCACACTTGGCGACAGAAATGCACGGAAACGGCCGATTCGCCCACAGGGTGTGGGCTCGCTCCGGTTACCGGAACCCCATCACCTTGTCGCCCCACGCGGCCCGCAGCTCCCTGTCCGGATCGCTCGCCAGGGTGTCCGTCTTGTCGATGAGCAGCGTCGCCCTGGTGTCCTCGCGGTACGGCGCCCAGTGCTTGGAGGCGTCGAGCGCCGCGGGCACGCCGTGCTGCGCGAACGCCAGCCACCGGCGCTGCACCCGGCCGGACACCTCCAGCGCGGCCTTGCGCCCGCCGAGCCAGAAGGTCGGGTCGTGGTTGAGCGTGCCGAAATTGCCGAACACGTAGGGCAGTTCGGTGGCGTGCCCGGCGCCGACCCGGGCCGCCCACAGCATCGGGGTGGCGTGGTCGAACCGGTACACCCAGGTGGGCGAGTGCTTGCTGTGCGCGTCCGCGATCCACAGGCACGGCATCCGGAAGGCCGCGTCCCGCGAGACCGCGAGGGCACCGCTGGTCTTCGACCAGTCCGGGTATGCCGAGATGATCTCCGCGACCCGGATCGCGGGCAGCTTCGGGTGGTCGGCGGCGATCGCGGTGAACATCTGGTTCACGGTGTCCGCGGTGACGGGCATGATCGGTGAGCGGGTCAGCCGGAAGATCGACGCCTCGTCCTTGTTGGTGCCGATGATCAACGGGATGCGGTGCGCGAAACCCTTCTGGAACGCGGCGACCGGGTACCGCGGCACCAGGTCGCCGTCGACCACGGGAGCCATCGACAGCGTGCCCGGCACCGAGGTCGTCACCTCGTCGAGCAGCACGTCGCCCGCCGCGGTCAGCTTCTCGATCGGCAGCTCACACAGCCGGCCCGCCTCGACCTCGTTCACCCCGACGATCTCGAGGAAGCGCCTTGCCACCGTCGCCGCCCGCTCGGCACCGTAAACCGATGTGGCGGGTGCACTTTGCACGATGGCCTTGTGGAAGAGCCCCTCCGCGCGAGGCGAGGTCATCAGCGTCGTGATCGACCCGGCACCCGAGGACTCCCCGAACGCGGTGACGTTGTCCGGGTCGCCGCCGAACGCGGCGATGCAATCTCGCACCCATTCGAACGCGGCGATCATGTCGCGGAGCCCGATGTTGGTCTCGAACGGATGCTCGTCGGTCGAGAAGGTCGACAGGTCGAGGAACCCGAGCACCCCGGTCCGGTAGTTGACGGTGACCACCACGACGTCGCCCAACTCGGCCAACCGCCTGCCGTCGTACACGCTCTGCGACGACGAGCCGACGCAGTACGCACCGCCGTGGATCCAGACCATCACCGGGCGCGGCGTCCCGTCCGGACGGGGCGCCCACACGTTGAGCGAGAGACAGTCCTCGTCCGCGACCGAGCCCGGCTCCATCGGCACCTGAACCGTCTTGGCCTGCGGGGCGATGGGTCCGAAGTCCCTGCAGTCGCGTTCACCCAGCCACGCTGACGGTGCCACCGCGGACCGGAACCGCCGCGCCGCGCCCGCGGCGGCGTACGGGATGCCCTTCCATGCGAACACCGCTCCTGCCGCGTAACCGCGCGCGTCGCCGTCGCGGGCGGACACGGTCAGCGTCTCGGCCGGGGTCGTCGCGGTCACATCCAGTCCGGTTGGCACGGCAGCCTCCTCGCAGCGGGATCCCAGCCAACGTACCAAGGATGTGCGACCACCTGCGGGAACCGGCGGGGGCACTGGGAGGCACGCCACACCCGGCCGACCGCCGCTCCCGCTTGTCGGGAAATACGACTGCGCCGTCGACGGTGGTGGTCTGGGATGGAGCCATGTCATCACAGACCGTTTTCACCCCTGGGGCCCTGCTGGCGGGACGGCGCGCGGTTGTCACCGGCGGCGCGGCCGGCATCGGCGCGGCCATCGCGCGGTCGTTCGCGGCACACGGCGCCCACGTCCTGGTCGCGGACCTCGATCCGGTCACCGATCGCACCTTCGACCCGGCGGCGGGCGGCTCGATCGAGGCCATCGAGGCCGACGTCCGCACGGCCCAGGTACCCGAGGCGCTGCTCGCGCACCGACCGGACATCCTGGTGAACAACGTCGGCCACTACCTGCGTCCGCCGCGCCCGTTCGCCGAGAACGAGCCCGATCTGTGGGAGCAGCTGCACGAGGTCAATCTCGGTCACGTGCTGCGGCTCACGCACGCCGTGCTGCCCGGCATGGCCGAGCGCGGCGGCGGCTCGGTCATCAACCTCACCACCGTCGAGGCACACCGCGCGATGCCGGGGCACACCGTCTACTCGGCCTACAAGGCCGCGCTGATGCAGTTCACCCGCTCGCTCGCCGCCGAGGTCGGCCCCGCGGGGATTCGCGTCAACGCCATCGCCCCCGATCTCATCGAGACTGTCCAGGTTCCCTACGCCGAGCTGGTGCCCGAGGAGCAGGCGCCGCTGTGGCCCACCTGGTCCCCGCTCGGCGGGCCCGGGCAGCCGGAGGACGTGGCGGGCCCGGCGCTGTTCCTGGCGTCCGACCTGTCCCGCTTCGTGACCGGCGGCACCATCCACGTCGACGGCGGCACCCACGGCGCAGGCGGCTGGGTGCCGCGCGCATCCGGCGGCTGGACCAACCGCCCCCTCAATCCCTGACCGGTCCCCGAAGGACCTCCGTCCCCACGTCCTGATCCGCCGAGTGTGCACCTGCCGGGGCATCGCCCGAGTACGGGCGTCGGCAGGTGCACACTCGGCGGCCCCGGCACCGGCCGCTCGAGCCCCGCTCCCCAATCAGTACTCCGATAAGCAATCAATGGTTGCGCAACTTCGAATGGTCGGCTAACGTCACATGCAACCAAAAGTTGCATGTGACGAAAGGGTGCGGAGCATGGAGTACGGCAGCATCGAACGAGAGATCTACGTCGACGCCTCACCCGAGGTGGCCTTCGAGGTGGTGAGCAGCCCCGAGCACATCTCGGAATGGTGGTCCGACGACGCCGAGATCGACGCGACCCCCGGCGCGGTCGGTGAGCTCATCTGGGGCGACAGGGCGGAGGTCGCCCGGATCAAGGTGGTGGACGCGGAGCCGCCTCGATTGTTCTCGTTCCGCTGGTGCCATGCCGACGGCAAGGTCGACGACTCCGCCGACTCGCTGCTGGTCACCTTCGAGCTGACTCCGTCGGGCTCTGGCACGAGGATCCGGCTCACCGAGACCGGGTTCCGGGAGATGGGTTGGGAGGCTGCGAAGTTGGAGGAGCTGTACCGCGAGCACAGCACCGGGTGGGACACCTTCGTGCCCCGACTCGGGGAATACCTCGCACGGCTGGTGGCCACCCCGTGAGCACAGCCGTCGACGACGACCTCTGGTCCGCGATCGGGGACCCGACCCGCCGGCGGATGCTCGACCTGCTCCTGGCCGAAGGCGATGGCACCGCCACCAGCCTCAGCGCGCAACTCCCCGTGACACGGCAGGCCATCGCGAAACACCTCGGCATGCTCGACCGGGTCGGCCTGGTGCACGCCACGCCTGCCGGGAGGGAGAGGAGGTACCGGGTGGATGAGGCGCAACTCGCTCGCGCGGTCGCGCAGTTGTCCTCGGTTGGGGCGACGTGGGACGCGAGGCTCCGGCGGATCAAGCGCATCGCCGAGGCGATTCAGCACACGAAAGACCAACGCGACACACAGCACTGAATTCACAACAGGTCATTCGAAAACCAACACCGGAAAGAAGGACCGAAAATGGTGGACATCCTGCACAGGGTCGGCATCAAATCGACGCCTGCCGAGGTCTACACGGCCTTGACCACCGCCGAGGGGCTGGCCGGCTGGTGGACGGCCGACACCGAGGGCGACGGCAACGACATCGGCGGTGTGCTCCGATTCCGCTTCGGGGCAGGCGGATTCGACATGAAGGTCGACGAACTCGTCCCCGGCAAGCGTGTGCAGTGGGAGGTGATCGACGGGCCTGAGGAGTGGGTCGGAACGCACGTCGTGTGGGACCTCGATCAGGTCGACGACTACACCATCGTTCTCTTCAATCACCAGGGCTGGAAGGAGCCGGTGGAGTTCATGCACCACTGCAGCACCAAATGGGCGGTCTTCCTGATGAGCCTGAAATCGCTCATCGAAACCGGGACGGGCGCTCCCGACCCCCACGACGTCAAGATCGACAACTGGAACTGATCGACCCACCTCGACGTGGCACCCGCGCTGCGTCCGGTTGAGTGTGCACCTGCCGGGGCATCGCCCGAGAGCGACCGCCGGCAGGTGCACACTCGGCGATGCGGCGGCCGGTATCCCGACCCGGGTCGGCTATCCGGCGCGGCGGGATCCCAGCGGCGCGCGGTCGGCGCCCTCGATCTGCCAGAACGTCCACCCGTCCCTGGACTCGACGTCCCCGCTGATGTGGCCGGCGACGGCGTTGGCAGCGGTGGTCGGGTTGTCGAAGCGGCGGCCCTCCATCGGCCCGCGGGTGATCTCGAGCCTGCCCGTCTGCTCGTCGTACATGCCGACGAGCCGGTAGCCCTCGAAATCCGCGACGACCTGCAGTCGCGCGTCGACGACCTCCTCGACGACCGCGGACTTCCTCGTGCGGGTGATCGGCACCAGCTTCGGCCTGCTCGGTTCCGGCACGGTGCCCGCGGGCTTGCGACTGGGGTCCCTCACATCGGACAGCCCGAGCAGGTCCCAGCGCGCGCGGCCGTGCTCCACCCGTTCGACGGCGATCGCGTGGCTACCCGTCCTGGTGCGCCCGGGAACCTCCTTGACCCACAGGTCGACCTCGCTGTGGATGTCGGCGGCGACCTCCTCGGACGGGACGACGAAGTACTCCTCCGGAGAGGTGGCCAGGTCGACGAACACCCAGAACTGGGATCCGGTGTCATCGGTGTCCAGCGAGCCGTCCTGTTTGCGCGCCTGCCAGTCGCCGTCGAGCTTGGTTCGCACCCGGACCACGCAACTGTCGTCGCCGATGCCCCACACCTGGACCGGGTTGCGCCGCGAATGGGTGAGCCGGACCGCGCGGCCACCGCGCTGGACGACCTCCGAGATGAATGCCTGAATGCCCAGGCTGGCAGTGTTCTCCATGGTGTCCGTCCGTGCCGCTCAGCCCGTGCAAATGTGAGAGCAGTGGGGCGACGGGCGACGCGGACACGACTCGGTCTCTGACCTCCACCTTACGGGCATGTGGGCGCGCGGTGGCCCACAGCCGTGAGATCACCGTTCTTGCAGGACCGAGAGGATGTTGCCCGCCGGATCGGTGAACCACGCGATGTAGGGTCCGCCGCCCCGGAAGATGCCACGTTCGTCGGCCTCCATCCCCTGGTACCGCTCGAAGGTGACGCCCCGCTCACGCAGCGCGTCGACCGCCGCGTCGATGTCCTCGACCGGAAAGTTCAGGATGGTGTACTCCGCGGGGGTGTGGTTCTCCTTGGGGTACGCCAGCACGGTCTTGTCCCCGCCGATCTGTATTGCGAGCAGGCCGTACTCCTCGGTGACGGTCAGGCCGAGGGTGTCGCGGTAGAAGGCTGCGGCCGCATCGATGTCGTCGACGGCGAAGCCGCTGAACGGAGCCGATCCCAGCGTCGCGGACGGGGCGGGCACCCGGGCCGCCAGGTACCGCGCACCGAGCTCGATGATCTGGAAGTAGTTCCCGTCCGGGTCGATCAACGTTCCGAAGAGCATCCCCTCGGAGCGTTCCTCGAGCGGGACCAGCCAATCGGCATCCATCTCGTCCAGTCGGGCCGCGACCGCTGCCGCGTCGTCCACGTGGAAGTTGAGGATCGTGCGCCCTGGCTCCGGGTTCTTCGCCGCGACGTCGTCGCGCTGGTCGAACAGGACACTGACGCCCCCGAATCGGACGTCGCCGTCCGGGCTCGGCGTGGCGCCGAAGGCCCTGCAGTACCAGTCCCTAAGACGATCGGGGTCCGGGCTCGCGAGCAGAATGGAACCGAGGTCGGGGCTGGTCATGTGTCCTCCCGGGGTGCGAGTGCCGGTCTCGACACTGCCCCCGACCGCGGTCCCGCGCAAGGGCGACCCGCCGGGGAGGGTTCCCCGGCGGGCGAAAACGTAGCTCCCCCACGGGTGGTGTCGGGCAACTACGGTTCGCGAGGACACCAGCACCGACCGACAGAGGGACGTTTCCGTGAAGCGCGCGCACTTCTCCCCGCTGGCCACGCTGCTCGTCGCGGCCATTGCTCTCGGTGGCGCCGCCACCGGATCCCCCGCCTCCGCGGCCCCGATCCTGCCGACGCCGGGCGGCGACACCGCCATCGGGGCGACCGCGCTGAGCCTCGTCGACCGTGGCCGCGAGGACCCATGGGTGCCCGGTACCCGGCGCGAACTCGCCGTCACGGTCACCTACCCCGCAGCGGGCGTGAGCGGGAGCGAACCCGCCGAATACGTCAAGGGCAGCGGGCTCCAGACGAACGCCCACGTCGACGCGCCGGTCGCCTCGAGCGGACCGCGCTCGCTGCCGGTGGTGCTCTTCTCCCCCGGGTTCTACATGCCCCGAACGCTCTCGACCGGCACCGCCGAGCATCTCGCCGGCCGCGGGTACGTGGTGATCAGCATCGATCACACCGGGGACGGCCTTGCCACGGTCTTCCCCGACGGCCGGGTCGTCCCGCAGCGGATGCCGGACCCGTACTCGGAGGCCACCCTGCGCAAGGCGCTCGACACCAGGGTGGCCGACGCGAGGTTCGTGATCGATGTCGTCGAGTCGCTCGCACGCGGGGACGGCGATGCCGTGGCGACGCACCTCCCCGACGGACTCGCCGACGCCATCGACCCGTCCAGGATCGGCATGTTCGGTCATTCGATGGGCGGCGCGTCCACCGCCGAGGTGCTGCGCACCGAACCCCGGCTCGATGCCGGGGTGAATCTCGACGGCGCCCTCTTCTACGGAACCGCACCGAGCCCGATCGTCACCGAGGGCGCCACCCGCCCGCTGCTGAGCATCATCAGCTCGTTGCACGCCGACAGCCGCAAAGGACGCGAACGGTTCTGGGACCAGTACTTCCGGACGCCCCGCGGGTGGAGCCGCGTCTACGCGATCGCCGATACCGGGCACGCCAGTTTCACCGACGCCGAACACTTCGTCCCGCAGAGCGTGCCCGACCTCCCGGCCTTCCAGATCCCCGGCGGCCTGAGCCTCGGAACCGCTCCGCGACAGGAGGTGACGAGGACGATCGACGGCCTCGTCACGGCGATGTTCGATCGTCACCTCAAGGACCGGCAGGATCCGGTGCTGGAGAACCCGACGCCGCGGTACCCGCTCGTCCGCGAATTCCGCTAGGCGCGGCAGCCCACCGAGATCCGGGTCAGCGGTACAGCGCGTCGATCTCGTCGCCGAAGCGCTCGGTGACCACCTTGCGCTTGATCTTCAGGGTGGCGGTCATCTCGCCGTCCGCCTCGGTGAGATCGCGATGGAGGATGGTGAACTTCTTGATCGCCTCGGAATGCGAAACGGTGCTGTTCGCATCGTCGACCACCTGCTGCAGCGCGGCGCGCAGGTCCCGGTCCTCGCTCAGGTCCGCGACGGACGCCGAGGCGGGCTTGCCGTTCTCGGTCTTCCACAGCGCGAACACGTCCGGGTCGACGGTGAGCAGCGCGGCGATGAAGGGGCGCGCGTCCCCGACGACCACGGCCTGCGAGATCAGCGCGTGCGAGCGCATCCGATCCTCGAGCGGTCCCGGCGAGACGTTCTTGCCGCCCGCGGTGATCAGCAGGTCCTTCTTCCGCCCGGTGATGGTGAGGAAGCCGTCCTCGTCGAGCTCGCCGAGGTCGCCGGTGCGCAGCCAGCCCTCGTCGAAGGTGTCGGCGGTGGCCTGCTCGTTGTGCCAGTACCCGCCGAACACCACACCGCCGCGCAGCTCGATCTCACCGTCGGCCGCGATGCGAACGCTGTTGCCGCCCAACGGCCGTCCGACCGAACCCATCTTGTGCGCGCCCGGGATGTTGACGCAGTGCGCCGCGGTGGTCTCGGTGAGTCCGTAACCCTCGTAGATCGGCACGCCGACGCCACGGAAGAAGTGCCCGAGGCTGGGCATCAGTGCGCCACCGCCGGAGATGGCCCACCAGCACTCGCCGCCGAGTGCGGCCCGGAGCTTCGAGTAGACGAGCCGGTCCGCGACCCAGTGCTTGGCGCGGAGCACAGGAGACGGTCCACCCGCGTCGAGCGCCTCGCTGTAGCGGACGGCGGTCGTCTCGGCGAGGCCGAAGATCGCCTTCTTGACGGCGCCGCCCTGCGCGGCGCTGTGTGCGGCCGAGTCCCTGACCTTCTCGAAGACCCGCGGTACCCCGAGGATCGTGTGCGGCTTGAACCGGGCGAACTGCCCGACAACGGTGCTGAAGTTCGACCAGTGCGCCTGCGCCCCACCGGCTTCGAACATCGCGAGGGAAACGGCACGGGCCAGCACGTGGGCGAGCGGCAGGAAGGTGAGCATCCGGTTGCCCGGCCTGGCCACCTCGCCGACACTGGCGCTGAGGATGCCGCGAACCTCGGACAGGAAGTTGCGGTGGGTCAGGATGCAGCCCTTCGGCCTGCCCGTGGTGCCGGAGGTGTACACCAGCGACGCCAGGTCATCGGCCCGGATCGCCGCCACCCGGTCGTGCACCTCGGCATCGTCGAGATGCGCGCCCGCCGCGATCAGCGCACCAACCGCGTTGTCGTCGATCTGACGGACGCTCAGTCCGGAGCCGTCGAAGGCCGACGCGTGCCGTTCGGTTTCCACGATCGCGGTCACCGCCCCCGAATCCTCGGCGATCCACCGGATCTGGTCCGCAGAGGACGAGTCGTAGATCGGCACCGACGCGGCGCCGGCCGCCCAGATCGCGAAGTCGAACAGTGACCATTCGAACCGGGTGGCCGACAGCAGGATCACCCGATCCCCTCGGGCCACACCGCCCGCGATCAGGCCCTTCGCGACGCCGACCACCAGATCGGCGAACTCCGCCGCGGTGACGTCGACCCAGTCGCCCCCGATCGGTCGGCTGAACAGCACCCGCTGGGGCGCTTCCTGAGCGTGCCGGTAGACGGAGCGGACGAGGGCGTCGTCGTCCGCGACGGTGAACTGGGCGGTGGTGGCGAATTCACGCACGGGGGTCTGCTCCGATGCTCTGGTCGGTGTCGTGGTCTGCGGTACTGGTGCGGAACCTGTGCAACATGCGGGCGAGGTCGGCGATGTCCGCGTCCGACCAGTCCCGGACCCGCTCCCCCACCTCGTCGCGGCGGCGCCGGTCGGCGTCCCCGAGGACGTCGCGGCCTGCGCCGGTGAGGCTCAGCGGGTGCCCGCTGCGGATCGGTCCCGGCTCGGCCTGGACCCACCCGGCGTCGACACAGCCGCGCAGCTGCCGCGACACGGTCGACCGGTGCACCCCGAACGCCTCGGAGATCTCGGTCGCCCGACATCCCGGGTTGCGCTCGATGTAGGAGAGCACCGAGTGCTGGGCAAAGGTGGGCAATCCCTCGGCCGGACGCTCCCCCGTCATCAGCTGGCGGACCAGGTGCACGAGCTCCTCGTGTACCTGGGCGACAGCAGCGGTCGATCGTTGTTGCACAACGCAACTATAAACCCGATCCGACGCCGCTCGACTCGGGCCCGAGCCCGAGGGCCGGATCCGAACATTCGGATCAGCGTGATCCGAACTGCGTCCTGGCCCCGCGCGGCGGCGCAATCGCCAACCGGCCCGCCGTTTGCCCAGGTCCGGCCGCACCGCTGGTGGCGCAATCGCCTCACCGCCCATGCGGCCCAGAAGTGAGCGGCCGGAAGGCCCCGAAACCGCCGCTACTGTCGGCATTCGTCCAGGTCACCGGCCCCGAGGGAGGGAAGCAGATGAGCACAGCCACCGAGCCGCCCAGCCGCCGCTCGCGCGCCGATCGGGCCCGCCAGGTCGCGGACGTGCTGCGCCAGCAGACCCTGGCAGGCGCGTTCGCGGGCACCCTGCCGCCCGAGCACCAGCTCGCCGCCGAGTTCGACGTCTCCAGGAACACCGTGCGCGCCGCCCTCGCGCTGCTCAAGGACGAGGGCCTGATCGACCGCGCCCCTCGGGTCGGCACCCAGGTGTCCGGACGCAAGTTCGACCACGGCATCGACACCCTGCTCGGCCTCAAGGAGACGCTCCGCGAACACGGCGAGGTGCGCAACGAGGTGCGCGCGGCCCTGCACCTGGTGCCTCCGCCCGCCGTTGCTCGCCGCCTCGAGCTCGACAGGGGCGAACCCGCGGTCTACATCGAGCGGCTCCGCTACCTCGGCGATCTGCCACTCAGCCTCGACCTGACCTACCTCGTCCCCGACCTCGGCGAGGAACTGCTGCGCCGCGACCTCGCCGGCAACGACGTGTTCGCCCTGATCGAAGAGGTCTCGGGCAGGCCGCTCGGATCGGCCGAGCTGGCCATCGAATCCGTCAACGCCGACGCCCACACCGCTGCCGCGCTGCAGGCCCCCGAGGGCGCCGCGTTGCTGCTGCTCGAACGGCTCACCACCCTCGACGACGGCAGGCCCGTCGACCTCGAGTATGTCCGCATGCGGGGTGACCGCATCACCATGCGCGGCAACCTCTTCCGCACGAACCAACCCTGGGAGCTCACCTGATGGCACTGGTCAACCAACGCGCCGACGTCCCGGTCACCATCGACGAGTCGCTCTGCATCGAGGGCTGCACCCTCTGCGTCGAGATCTGCCCGCTGGACTCGCTGGCGATCAACCCCGACAACGGCAAGGCCTTCATGCACGTCGACGAGTGCTGGTACTGCGGCCCCTGCGCGGCCCGCTGTCCCACCGGCGCCGTCACCGTCAACATGCCCTTCCTGCTCCGCTAGCCGCCAGGCACCGGACGCCCCGACCACCAAGGACCCGAACATGAAACGCCGCATCCCCGCGGCGGCGCTGGCCGCTGCCCTCACCACAGCCCTGCTCGCCGGTTGCTCCCTCGACAGCGACTCCGGCGGCGGCGCAGCCGGCGCGGACACCGTGCCGGTCGTCATCGGCTATCAGTCCAAGACGATCAACACCGTCACCGCGGGCACCCTGCTGAAGGCACAGGGCTATCTCGAGAAGCGCCTCGCGGCCGTGACCGAGCGCACCGGCACCGCGTACTCGGTGCAATGGCAGGACTACGACACCGGCGCACCGATCACCGCGCAGATGGTCGCCGAGAAGATCGACATCGGTTCGATGGGCGACTATCCGATGCTCATCAACGGGTCCCGGACCCAGGCCAACCCGCGCGCGAAGACCGAGATCGTCTCGGTCACCGGGTACAACCCCAAGGGCGCGCTGAACATGGTTGTGGTGCCGCCGGATTCGTCGGCAACCGGACTCGCCGACCTGGCCGGGCAGAAGGTGTCCGCCAGCGTCGGCTCCGCCGGCCACGGCACCCTCGTGCAGGCCCTCGACCGCGCCGGCCTCGACCCCGCCACCGGGGTCGAGGTCCTCAACCAGCAGCCCCAGGTCGGCTCGTCCGCGCTGGAGTCCGGGCAGGTCGCCGCGCTGTCGCAGTTCGTGGCCTGGCCGGGCCTGCTGGTGTTCCAGGGCAAGGCGAAGCTGCTCTACGACGGCGCGGAGCTGAACCGACCGACCCTGCACGGCGTGGTGGTGCGCGAGTCGTACGCCGAGCAGCACCCCGAGGTGCTCGACGCCTTCCTGCTCGCGCAGCTCGACGCCACCCGCTTCATCCGCAGCGAGCCACTGGAGGCGTCGCGGATCGTCGCCGAGCAGAGTGGACTGCCGCAGGAGGTGGTCTACCTCTACAACGGTCCCGGCGGCACCTCCTTCGACCCGACGCTCAAGCCACGCCTGGTCGAGGCGCTGAAAACCGATGTGCCCTACCTGAAGTCGATCGGCGACTTCGCCGACCTGGACATCGACGGATTCGTCGACGACGCGCCGCTGCGGGCCGCCTACGCGGCCGAGGGGACCGAGACCTACGACGCCGCGACCGCCGTCGCGGCCAACCCCACGACCCTGACCGGCACCGACCCCGTGTGCGGACTCCCCGTCGCCGATCCCGCGCAGGCGAGCGAGCTGTGGTTCGACGGCGCGACACAGACGCAGCCCGCGGCCGACCCCACCTGCCTCCTGCGCTCGATCAAGAAGGCACGCGCCGAGGGCAGGGGCATCCGCGCCGCCTACGTGCCCGACGCGGAACTGGGCACCCGCTGGTTCGCGGACAAGGCAGTGTGGGTGCGCGACGGAGCCCGCTACCTGCCCTTCACCACCGCGGCCGCCGCGGGGCGCTACCAGCAGACGAACCCCGCGAGCGTCCCGATCACCTACGACCGCGCCGTCGAGGAGGTCCGGCCGTGACCGCGTCCGTGACCGCACCCGGCGCGCGGTCGGCGGCCCAGGAGCCGGTCGTGCCTGCGCCGGACGCGACGCCCGACCCCGGCGACAGGCCGGCGGCACCCGCCCGGTGGCGGTCCAGAGCCATCCGGATCTCCTCGGTGCTCGCCGCGGTGCTCGCGTGGCAGCTGCTGACCGCCAACGACCTTCGGCTGTGGCTGCGATTCGACACGCTGCCCACCGTGACCGAGATCGTCTCGGCGTACGGGGGTCAGCTCCGGACCGACCTGTTCTACCTGGACCTCGGCCAGTCGCTGATCCGGATCGTGTCCGGGTTCGGCCTCGCCACCGTCGCGGGGGTGACCGTCGGCATCGCGCTGGGACGATCTCGCCTGTTCGCCGACACCGTAGGCCCGCTGGCCGAACTGGCGAGGCCCATTCCGGCGATCGCCATCGTGCCGGTGGCGATCCTGCTGTTCCCCAGCGACGAGGCAGGCATCGTCTTCATCACCTTCGTCGCCGCCTTCTTCCCGATCATGGTCAGCACCCGGCATGCCGTGCGGGCGCTCCCGACCATCTGGGAGGACTCCGTGCGCACGCTTGGCGGCAGTCGTTGGGACGTCCTCGGTCGCGTTGTGCTCCCCGGGATCCTGCCCGGGCTGTTCGGCGGGCTGTCGGTCGGCATCGGCGTCGCGTGGATCTGCGTGATCTCCGCCGAGATGATCTCGGGCCGGCTCGGGGTCGGCTACCGCACCTGGCAGGCATACACGATCGTCGACTACCCGGGTGTGTTCGTCGGCATGATCACCATCGGCATCCTCGGGTTCTCGACGTCCGCGGCGGTCGAGCTGCTCGGCCGCCGCGTCACCCGGTGGCTGCCCCGAGGGGAGAACACCAGATGACCACGGCCACAGTCGAAGAGAAGATCGCTGCGGGCATGTCGCTGGCCCTGGACGGGGTCACCCTGTCCTACACCGGCGCCCCCGTGGTCCGTTCGCTGTCCCTGACCGCCCTGCCCGGCGAGATCCTGGTCCTCACCGGGCCCTCCGGGTGCGGGAAGTCGACGGTGCTCCGCGCGCTGGCGGGCCTGCTGGCGCCGGACTCCGGCCGCATCCTCGCGGACGGAGCCGCGGTGACCACCACCTCGCGGGATCGCGCCGTGGTCTTCCAGGACAACGCCCTCCTGCCCTGGCGCACCGTCCGGTCCAATATCGAACTCGCCCTTGCACTTCGCGGCCGGCCGAGGTCGGGACGCAGGCGCGAGGCGGAGCGGTGGATCGAGGAGGTCGGGCTCATCGGCTTCGGGGACTTCCTGCCCAAGAACCTCTCCGGCGGCATGCGTCAGCGGGTGCAGCTGGCGCGCGGCCTTGCCGGTGCGCCCCGGGCCGTGATGATGGACGAACCGTTCGGAGCACTCGACACTCAGACCCGCGCGACCATGCAACGACTGCTCGTCGAGACCTGGCGCACGCACCCGACGACGGTGGTCTTCGTGACCCACGACGTCGACGAGGCGGTCCTGCTCGGCGACCGGGTCGCGGTGCTCGGGCGCGCGGGCGCCCCGCTGCGCACCGTCGTCGACGTGCCATGGCCCCGCGACCGCGACGCCCTCGACCACCCCGACACCCGAGCCGCCCGTGCGAAAGTCCTGGCTGCGCTGGGCCACACGAACACCCAGGAGAACTGATGGACATCCCAGACCTGGCCGAAACCATCCGCCTCGATTGCGACGTACTGGTCATCGGCGGTGGCACGGCAGGCACGATGGCCGCGCTGACCGCAGCCGAGAACGGCGCCGACGTGCTGCTGCTCGAGAAGGCACACGTACGGCACTCCGGCGCGCTGGCGATGGGGATGGACGGCGTCAACAACGCCGTCATCCCCGGCAAGGCCGAGCCGGAGGACTACGTCGCCGAGATCACCCGCGCCAACGACGGAATCGTGAACCAGCGCACCGTCTACCAGACCGCGACCCGCGGCTTCGCGATGGTGCAACGGCTCGAGAAGTACGGCGTGAAGTTCGAGAAGGACGAGTACGGCGAGTATGCGGTGCGCCGGGTGCACCGCTCCGGTTCCTATGTGCTGCCGATGCCCGAGGGCAAGGACGTGAAGAAGGCGCTGTACCGGGTGCTGCGGCAACGGAAGATGCGCGAGAAGATCCGGATCGAGAACCGCCTGATGCCGGTGCGGGTGCTGACGGATCGGGGCCGCGCGGTCGGTGCGGCGGCACTGAACACCCGCACCGGGGAGTTCGTCGCGGTCGGGGCGAAGGCCGTCATCCTGGCGACCGGCCCCTGCGGACGGCTCGGGCTGCCCGCGTCGGGATACCTGTACGGCACCTACGAGAACCCGACCAACGCAGGCGACGGCTACTCGATGGCCTACCACGCGGGGGCCGAGCTGAGCGGCATCGAGTGCTTCCAGATCAACCCCCTCATCAAGGACTACAACGGACCGGCGTGCGCCTACGTCGCGAACCCGTTCGGCGGCTACCAGGTCAACGCGCATGGCGAGCGCTTCGTCGACTCCGATTACTGGTCGGGACAGATGATGAGCGAGGTCAAGCAGGAGATCGAATCAGCCCGCGGCCCCATCTATCTCAAGGTCAGTCACCTACCGACCGAGACCCTGGACACGCTCGAGTCCATCCTGCACACCACCGAACGGCCCACCCGCGGAACGTTTCACGTGAATCGCGGGCACGACTACCGCACCCACGACATCGAGATGCACATCTCCGAGATCGGCCTGTGCAGTGGACATTCGGCGTCCGGCGTGTGGGTGGACGAGCACGGCGCGACGACGGTGCCCGGGCTGTACGCGGCAGGCGACCTGGCCTGCGTGCCACACAACTACATGATCGGCGCCTTCGTGTACGGGGACCTCGCGGGGTCGCACGCCACCGGCACCCTGGCGACCGTGGACGCTCCGGCCGAACTGCCGGCCGATCAGCTGCGGGCGGCGCACGAGCTGATCTACCGGCCGCTCCTGCACCCGGAGGGACCGCCGCAGCCGCAGGTCGAGTACAAGCTGCGGCGCTTCGTCAATGACTATGTGGCGCCACCGAAAACGGCCACCAAGCTGTCCATCGCGGTCGAGACCTTCCAGCGGATGACCGCGGAGATCGAGGGCATGGGGGCGACCAGCCCGCACGAACTGATGCGGTGCGCGGAGGTGTCGTTCATCCGGGACTGCGCGGAAATGGCGTCGCGCAGCTCGCTCACCCGCACGGAGAGCCGATGGGGCCTGTACCACGAGCGGGCGGACCTGCCCGGCCAGAACGACTCCGACTGGGGATACCACCTGAACCTGCGCAAGAGCGCCGGGGGCGAGATGGAGTTCCTCAAGCGTCCGGTGGCGCCGTACTTCGTGTCGGTCCCTGGCCTGGACGACCTTCCGCCGCGTGACCAGCGGGTCGTGCCGGTGCGACAGCCGCCGCTGGTGGGCGGGCGCGCACCGATCGCGCCGACCTCGCGGATCGACGCCACCCCCGCCGACGTCCGGCCCCGCTCGCCTCGGATCGTGGAGGTCCTCGGGCTCGACAGTCCGACCGCGGCGGAGCTCCGTCCCTATCTGATCGATGCGGACCCGCAGGTGCGCGCGACCGCAATCGCCACCCTGACCGAGGCCACCCCAGACGGATTCGACGCCCTACTGGTCGCCGCGCTCGGTGACGAGAACGCCACCGTGCGCCGGGCGGCCGCGGACGGGCTACGCGAGCTGGTCGAGGTGCTGCCCTCGGCCGGTGCGCTGGCGCGCCACCTCACATCCGACGATCCGCTCGTCCGGTCCACGGTGGTCGACCTCCTGAGGGCGCTGCGCGCAGGGACAGGGGCGCAGTACGGGGCGGCGCTCGAGGACGTCGACCATCGGGTCCGCATCGAGGCGGTGCGGTCGCTGGTGTCCCTCGACGACTGGCAGACGGTGACCACCGTCGCCGCTGACGAGAACCGCGAGGTGCGGATCGCCTGCGCGCAGGGCCTCGCCACGATCGGCCTCGGGGGTCTCGAGGCGGCCCGAACCCTCGCGTCCGACCGTGACCCCCTCGTCCGCGCGGCCGCGCTGGCGGCCTTTGCCTCGCTGCGGCCTGCCGGGACCGATGTCGCGCTGGCCGTCGCCGGACTGGAGGAGTCGGCATGGCAGATCCGGCAGGGTGCGGCGCGTGCCCTCGCCGGTGCCCTCCCGGAGGATGCGGTGCCCGCGCTGGCGGGGGCCCTCACCGACGTGCACCTCGACGTCCGCAAGGCCGCGGTACTCACGCTTGCGACGTGGCCGGGAGACGCTGCGGCGCAACAGGTGTTGAGCACCGCGATCGACGACACGGACGCCGACGTACGCGCCTACGCCCGGCGCGCGCTCATGGACCCGGTCCGCGTCTGAGAGACCGGGCCGGACACGGTTCACCCCCGTCGCAGCGCGTACTCGGTATACGTCCCGACGGGGGTGAACCCGATCCGCTCGTAGACGGGCGCACCGTCCTCGAACGCCTGCAACACCACCCGCTCCACCCCGGCCGCCCGGGCACGGTCGACTGCCGCCAGGGTCACCGCGGTGCCGAATCCCCGCCTGCGATGGGCCTCAAGGGCGACTACGCCGTAGAGACCGGCAACACCCGCCGCCAGGTGGATCTCCGCCCCCGCCACCGGTTCCCCGGCGAGATAGCCGACGACAAAGGTGCTGGCACACTCGCTCCGCAGGATCGCCGGACCCGCCGCCTCGAAGAAGTCGAACACCGCCGGGGACGGCGGCGTCCAGTTCCTGGCCATCAGCTCCGCATAGTGACGCAACTGCTCGCGATTCGTCACGGTCACGACCTTCAGGTCCGTGTCCGGCGAGGGCAACGGGATCTCCGTCATCGACCTTCAGGTCCGTGTCCGGCGAGGGCAACGGGATCTCCGTCATCGACGCGGTCATCGCCAGCTCCCTCTCCGACGCCCGAAGGCCCCGCTCCCGCAGCAACTCTCCCAGGTTCGCGGGAGTCGAGGTCGGGGCAACCCACCAGGAGAACGGGCGCCCCGCCGCGCTCACCGTGGCCAGAATCTCCTCGAGCCGTGCCTGCGCCGTGAGCCGCGTCAACCGCGCCCGGCACACCAGGTTGAAGGTGTCGTCGTCCAGTCCGCTGTCCACGATCAGGATGTCGCCGGGGTCGTGCACCCTCGCGCCGGCGACCGTGGGGTGCAGGTGCCCCGCATGCGACGCGAGATTGAGTTCCATTGCCTCCATCAGATCGTCGCCCACACGGCGATCCTAGTGAGAGCTCATCGTCCCTCTGAGCTCGCCCGGCCGTCACTCGGCGGCCGGGTGGTGGCGTCGAGTGTGCAGTTGTCGGGGCATCCGCCGGGTGGAGACGCCGGTAGGTGCACACTCGGCCGGCCCGCGGGTGGTGTCGAGTGTGCAGTTGTCGGGGCATCGGCCGGGTGCGGGTGTCGGTAGGTGCACACTCGGCCGGCCGGCCCGCGGCTCACGGGTGCGAGGGGTGCGAGGGGTGCGTACGTTCTTGCCCCAGATATGCGAAATGCCTCGCATCGCAGTCTCTTTCAAGACTGTGATGCGAGGCATTCGCAATTTATGTTCGGCGGTGTCCTACTCTCCCACACCCTGTCGAGTGCAGTACCATCGGCGCTGGAGGGCTTAGCTTCCGGGTTCGGAATGGGGCCGGGCGTTTCCCCTCCGCTATGGCCGCCGTAACTCTGTGAAATTTTCACACGGAACCTGGTCAGAAACCAAATCAGATCTGGATTCAATCTTCCGGTTCATGAAACAAAACGTGTGTTGTTTCAGATACCGCACAGTGGACGCGTAGCTTCTTTGTGGTAAGTCCTCGGCCTATTAGTACCAGTCACCTGCACACGTTACCGTGCTTCCAGTTCTGGCCTATCAACCCGGTGGTCTGCCGGGGGCCTTACCCCCTCGAGGGGGTGAGAAACCTCATCTTGGAACAGGCTTCCCGCTTAGAT
>NZ_BCXA01000035.1 GCF_001894865.1 Rhodococcus maanshanensis NBRC 100610
TTCGTCGAACTCGTCACCGGCCCCACCGGCCGTCAGGTGCTCGCCGGGGCGGGATTCGCCGCACCGTGACCCCCATCGGGGTGCTCCGCACCGTGACCCGCTCCCGGGGACCAGGGGGCGAGGTCGCCGTTGGACTGCCCCGATGGGTGTACCTCCCGGCCCTGCTGGGCGCCTGCTTCGTGATCCTGCCGCTGGTGGCGATGCTGCTGGAGATCGACTGGGCCCATTTCGTGCCGCTTGTCACCTCCGAATCATCAAGGGCCGCACTGATGCTGAGCCTGCGGACCGCCACAGCGAGTACGGTGCTGTGCGTGCTCATCGGGGTCCCGATGGCGCTCGTCCTGGCCCGCAGCAGCTTCCCCGGCCAGTCGGTGCTGCGGTCGCTGGTGTTGCTTCCGCTCGTGCTGCCGCCCGTCGTCGGCGGCATCGCGCTGCTATACACCTTCGGCAGGCAGGGCCTGCTGGGGCATCAGCTCGAGGCGTTCGGGATCCGGATCGCGTTCACCACCACCGCGGTGGTCCTGGCGCAGACCTTCGTCGCGCTGCCGTTCCTCGTCGTCAGCCTCGAGGGCGCGCTGCGCACGGCTGGCAGGCGCTACGAGACCGTGGCCGCCACCCTCGGCGCCCGGCCGACCACCGTGCTGCGCCGGGTCACCCTCCCGCTCGTGCTGCCCGGCCTGATCTCCGGCGCCGTGCTGGCCTTCGCGCGCTCGCTCGGCGAGTTCGGCGCCACCCTCACCTTCGCGGGCTCGCTGCAGGGTGTCACCCGGACCCTGCCCCTGGAGATCTACCTGCAGCGCGAGACCGATCCGGAGGCCGCGGTTGCGCTGTCGCTGCTGCTCGTCCTTGTCGCGGCGCTGATCGTCATCGGCACCAGCAGGCGCCGGTCCGGCGGCGTGCTGTGAGCCGGGCAGGCGCGACCACGGCGCGGGTCGCCGGACACGGCGGGCTCCGGGTCCATGCCCGCCTCGACCATCGCGGCGTCGACCTCGACCTGGAGCTGGACGGCGGGCACGTGCTCGCCGTCCTCGGCCCGAACGGGGCAGGCAAGTCGACTCTGCTCTCACTGATCGCGGGGCTCGTCCGGCCCGACCGGGGCCGCGTCGAGCTCGACGGACGGGTGCTCACCCACACGGCGTCGGGGACGTTCGTGCCCGCACACGCGCGCGGCGTTGCGATGCTCTCGCAGCAGGCGTTGCTGTTCCCGCACCTGAGCGTCGCCGAAAACGTCGCGTTCGCGCCGCGCAGCCGGGGCGAAACCCGTTCCGCGGCACGCGGGATCGCCGACCGCTGGTTGCGCGAGGTGGAGGCCGAACCGCTCGCGGGCAGGCGGCCGTCGCAGCTGTCCGGGGGCCAGGCCCAGCGCGTCGCGATCGCCCGCGCCCTCGCCGCCGACCCGCAGCTGCTGCTGCTGGACGAACCGATGGCGGCCCTCGATGTCGGCTCGGCTCCTGCTGTGCGTCGACTGCTGCGCCGGATCCTGCGGGAGGAAGGGCGCACCGCCGTGCTCGTCACCCACGACCTGCTCGACGCCCTCGCGCTCGCCGACCACGTGATCGTCCTCGAGTCCGGGCGGATCGTCGAACGGGGGAGCGTGCGCGACGTGCTGACCTCGCCGCGCAGCGCCTTCGCCGCCCGGATGGCTGGGGTGAATCTGGTATCCGGGACCATCGAGGAGCCGGGACTTCTCCGGACCTCTTGGGGCACAACACTGTTCGGGATCGGCGAGGCCGCGGTGGGTTCCGACGCCGTCGCCCTGTTCCGGCCGGGTGCGGTCGCCGTACACCTCGAGCCGCCGCCGCACGCCAGCCCCCGCAACGTGATCGCGGTGACCATCGCGGAGCTGGACGTGCACGGGGCCACCGTCCGGGTCAGGGGAGCGGACCACCCCGACGGCAGCACCGGCCCCGCCGCCGACGTCACGGCGGCCGCGGTCGCCGACCTCGACCTCACCCCGGGACAACACGTCTACTTCGTGGTCAAGACCCAGGAACTGGAGCTGCATCCCGCACTGGCGGGCTGAATATCGGTCGCCGGATGTCGGTGGGTCTGCTTATCGTGGGCCCATGAGCATCCCAGCCATGATCAGCGTCACGGGGCTCGCGCGCACGTTCTCGACCAAGACCGGACCAGTCGAGGCGGTCAAGGGCATCGACTTCCAGGTGTACGAGGGCGAGATCCTCGGACTGCTCGGTCCCAACGGTGCGGGCAAGACGACCACACTGCGCATGATCAGCACCCTCATCAACCCGACCGCCGGCGAGGCCACGGTGTCCGGCGCGGACCTGCGCCGGGACCCCCGCGGGGTCCGTTCCCGGATCGGATACGTCGCGCAGGGCGGGTCCACCAACGAAGAGGAGCTGGTCCTCGACGAACTGATCCTGCAGGCCAGGCTGTTCGGGCTGAGCAAGGCGACCGCGGTCGCGAACGCCGAGGCGCTGCTCGCCGCGCTCGACCTGGACGGCCTCGGCGGCCGAAAGTGCAAGCAGCTCTCGGGCGGTCAACGCCGACGGGTGGACATCGCGCTCGGACTCGTGCACCAGCCGAACCTCATCTACCTCGACGAGCCGACCACCGGCCTGGACCCGCAGAGCCGCGCCAACCTGTGGGACCACATCCGCTCGCTGCGCGACCGCGGCACCACCATCGTGCTCACCACGCACTACCTCGACGAGGCAGACGCCCTCTGCGACCGCATCCTGGTGATGGACCACGGGGAGATCGTCGCGGAGGGAACCCCGGACGAGCTCAAGCGGCGCATCTCGGGCGACGTGATCAGCCTCGAGATCGCCCCCGAGCTGACGGCGCGCGCGATCGCGGTGGCCGACGACGCCCTCGACCTGCGCTCGCAGCTGACCGAGGGCCATCACATCCACCTGACCGTCGAGCACGGCGACGCGGCGGTCATCCCACTGTTGCACGCGCTGCAGGGGGCAGGCATCGTGCCCGGCTCGCTCACCGTCAAGCGACCCAGCCTCGATGACGTGTTCCTGACCGTGACCGGGCGATCCCTTCGGGACGGAGACCAATCATGACCTTCTTCAACGAGACCGGATTGATCTTCTGGGCGCACCTGCGCGCGAACCTGCGCAACCCGCTGTGGGTCCTGATCGGGCTGACCCAGCCGATCCTCTACCTGGTGCTGTTCGGTCCGCTGCTCGAGGGCGTCGCGGGCCCGATGGGCGCGGGCACCGACCCCTGGCTGCTGTTCACGCCAGGACTGATCATGCAGATCGGACTGTTCGGCTCGATGTTCGCGGGCTTCGCGATGGTCTATGAGCTGCGCGCCGGGATCATCGAACGCCAGCGGGTCACCCCGGCCAGCCGCGGGGCCCTGCTGCTCGGCCGGGTGCTCAAGGACATGGTGGTGCTCATGGTCCAGGCCACCATCCTGACCCTGGTGGCGGTGGTGCTCTTCGACCTGCGGCCCAACCCGCTCGGCTTCGTGCTGACGCTGATCCTGGTCGCCATCATCGCGGCCGGGATGTCGTCCGCCTCGTATGCGCTCGCCCTCGCGACGCGCTCCGAGGATTCGCTGGCCTCCGTGCTGAACATGGTTTCGGTTCCGCTGCTGCTGCTTTCAGGAATCCTGCTGCCGATGACCCTCGGCCCAGGGTGGCTGCAGACCCTGGCGCGGCTCAACCCGCTCTCGCACACCGTCGACGCCGCTCGCGCCCTGTTCCGCGGCGATTTCGGGTCCTCCGACGTTTACATCGGCACCCTCGTCACCGTCAGCCTCGCGCTGGTGCTGGGCCTGATCGGGGCCCGCACCTTCGCAAAGGAGAACGCCTAGGGCGCCCCGACCGTTCGGCTAGCCTCGACTCCATGCGTCCGACTGCACTGATCACCGGGGCGAGCCGCGGCCTCGGCGCCGCCATCGCCCGCGAGCTCGCCCCCACTCACGACCTGTTGCTCGGCGCGCGCCGACCCGAGTCGCTGGAGCCGATGCTCGCGGAGCTGCCCGGTGCCGTCGGTCTGCCTGCGGATCTCACGGACCACGGCGCGGTCGCCGCCGCGGTCGCGGGAATCGAGAGTCTCGACGTCCTCGTGCACAACGCGGGCGTGGCCGAGCTCGGCCCGATCGCCGAGACCCCCGCCGAGGCGTGGCGCCGCTCGTTCGAGTCGAACGTGGTGGCCGTCGCGGAGCTGACCCGACTGCTGCTGCCCGCACTGCGCGCGGCGAACGGACATGTGGTGCTGATCAATTCGGGCGCCGGCCTCCGCGCCAACGCCGGCTGGGGCGCCTACGCCGCCAGTAAGTTCGCCCTGCGCGCGTTCGGCGATGCGCTGCGGCTGGAGGAGCCCGCCCTGCGGGTGACCTCGATCCACCCGGGCCGGATCGACACCGACATGCAGCGCGACATCATCGGGACCGAGGGCGGCGCCTACGACCCGGACGAGTTCCTCAAGGCCAGCAGCGTCGCGGGCGCGGTACGGGGCGCGATCGAGACGCCGCGCGACGCACACCCGACCGAGATCATTCTGCGCCCGATCGCGCGGTGATCCTGGGTTCCAACGTCATTCGCCGGTCAGCGGTCGGATTTCGCGTAGCGGCGGAACGGCGCAGCTACAGGCAGAACACCAGCGGCGCGCCGCAACCCGGGGTCGGCTGCGGCCGCGGCACGATCGCCCGGTCGTGCAATCCCCTCGGCGGCACGACCGCCCGATCCGGCACAACGGTCTGCAGGCGCTCGGGGGCGAACGCCGTTCCGCGGTGCTTCGGAGGGGTCCAACAGTCGGTACCGGGGGCCGGTCCCGTCATACACGGAGGCGGCAGCTCGTCGGCCTGGGCGGCCACGCCGCCGCCGACCGCGACGATCGCGACTGCGCCGAACACGAGCAACAGTGACCGCGCGGGGGAGCGGAGGGACATGTACATCGGGAACTCCTGGTGAGTTGCGTGGGCTGGTGCGGAATCTCGATTCGCCGCTATGCCGTGGACACCCTCAACAGTGGCGGAGCGCCGACCACCGATCCATCCCCACAAGGGTGGAAGCACCTCACTCAGCGCACGCCCGGGGGCTCCTGTGTGTGCTGTCAAGCGGTAGAACGTTCGAACACCGGACCGTTGATCTTGGCGTGGGTCGACGAGGGAAGCGTCGACCCACGCCAACTCTGCACCACCGTTAAACATCACTAACGCCAAGGGGATACGCCCCCCATCCACCCACTACAGAACGCTCGCACTGCGCGGGCTCATCGCCAGCACGGATCAGCAGAGCGGTCAACATGGTTGCGCCGTAGTCGAGAACCTCCCGGACAAGGGGCCCGGTCGCAACGAGTGAGGTCAGCCCGTGGCCGATGATCCAGCATTGGGTGGCAAGTTCGGGCGCAACAACTGCGTCGGATAGCCGCCCGGCGAGCTTTGCTCGTTCGACAGCGCGCACGAGGTAGCTCAGGGTTTCATCTGCGGCCAGAGGATCTGCGAGTTCGATGGTGTCGTCGAACATGACGCGATAGAGGTCAGGATTTGCCAACGCATTGGATACGTATGCGGAACCGAGAGCAACCAAGTCCCGGATGGGATCGTCGGAGACTGGGGTGTTTTCGAGAATCGCCGCCAGCCGGGTGAATCCTTCCTGCCGCACGGCCATCCACAGGCCGTCCATGCTGCCAAAGTAGGTATAGACGGCCATCGTGGAGACGCCGGTCCCCGCAACGAGCGAACGAATCGTGATCGGCTCCCTGGCACGGATCATCCGGGCCGCTCGCTCCACTAACAGTTCCCGAACCGCGGGATCCTTCACTCTAACCACGATGAAACGATACATAACGCTGCTATGTTTTCTCGTGACTGATCGCCCATCCAGACAGAGATGAGAGCTGAAATGCCAGTGACCTTGATCAACCCTGAAGGACTGCCGAAGCCCGATGTCTACCGGCAACTGTCGATCTCGACGGGCTCGAAGATCGTCTTCCTCGCAGGACAGGTCGCTCGCGATGCAGACGGAAGGCCGGTCGGTGAGGGCGACTTCGCCGCACAGGTCGAACAGACATACCTCAACATCGGGACAGCTCTCAACGAGATCGGCGGATCATTCGATGACGTCGCGAAGCTGACCATCTACGTTGTCGACTGGACCCCGGACAAGATGGCACTCCTCGGTGAGGGCGTGACCCGAGCGGCCGAGAAGATGGGCGTCGATCCGGTCAAGCCGATCACACTATTGGGAGTCGCGTCCCTGGGAGAACCGGATCTCATGGTCGAAGTCGAAGCGACAGCGGTACTTCCCTAGCTTGCCGACTCGATTGCATCTACGGCGGGGGCGGTGTGGGTGGACTTGAGCGGGTCGATAGCGTGCGCCTTCGACGCCGCTCGCAATACAAGTCGGAAGTCGGTCAGCCCTGAGACACGAAGGCTCCCAACTCTTACCTGATCACAGACGCAAGTCGCCGGGCAGGACAGCCGCGGTGTCCGGGGTCAGGTCCAACTGCAGCGCGCCCGTTCTCGGATCGAGGTGCCGAGGCGCCGGACCGTCGGGCGCGACGGTGTCGATTCCGGCGCCGCCAACGGGCGCCGACACCTCATGGGTGGCCACCCGACCCGCCCACAGCACAACCACACCGAGCAGGGCGAGCAGGAACAGGAGCTGGGCGATCCCACCGATGACGCCGCGACGGGGATCCCGCGGCTCGAGGTTGTGGGCTGCTGGGTTGTCCACGACGATCACGCTCTTTCGGGGTCGGCGAACCACCCCGGGATCTCGGAGCGGAAGAGGTTGCGCCGGCGAAATTTTCGCAGAATCGCCGCTGCGCCACCGACTACAAGTCTCGTTCGCCGATGCGCGGATGCCCATCACCACCAGCGGTGAAATCGGCCATCCCTCTCGTCGCGGTCCCGGCCGGGACGACGGTCAGGCCGGATCGGAGACCGTGCCCCAACGCACGCCATACGGTCCGGCGATCATCCGCTGCCGCAGCAACCGCTTCACGGACTCGATTGGTTCTCGGCGACCCAGGCCGCGACCTGTGTCCGCGAGGTGAACCCGAGTTTGGACAAGATGTGCTCGACGTGGCCCTGGGCGGTGCGGGGTGAGATCACAAGCGTCGAGGCGATCACCTTGTTCGAATGGCCCGCGGCGATCAGGTGTGCGACCTCGGTTTCGCGTGGGGTCAACACGGAGGCGACCGGTGTCGCCCGGGGCTTGTCGGTGTCGCTGTCCCCGAGCGCGTACGACACGGACTCGTCGACGCTCATGGCGCCACCGGCGCGAAATGCCTCACCGTAGGCGCGGTCCCCGAGTGCGGCGCGGGTGAGTTGCTCGCATTCGTCGTGATTGCCCTGCAGGAAGGTGAGGGTCACCGACTCGCTTCCCACCTTGCGTGCGAGCATGTCTGCGGCCCCCATCAGGACGGCGGCACGTGTCGACTCTCCCCTGTGAATTGCGTTCCAGGCCAAGGACTCCAGACACCATCCTGTCGTGGCGGGGTCGTTGATCTTCCGGCTCAGCCGTAGCGCCTGTTCGGTCAGCGGCCTCGCCCGTTCGATGTCTCCCGCCTGTATCGCGGCCTGTCCGAGGGCCCACGACGAGTGCGCGCGGAAGAAGGACTCCTCTCGCGGAGTGGTGATCGCAAGTATCCGCTCATGGCAGGCGACGGCGGTTTCCTCGTCCCCCTGCAGTCCGCTCGCAGCTGCCAGGCCGAGGAGTCCGCCCAGCTGCCGAGTGATCTCGAACCCGGCCCGCCTCGGGGCAGGCCCGAATTCGTCCCGTACGCGCGCGCTGGCGAGGGCGGCCTGGAACGGTTCGACCGCACCGGCGAGGTCGCCGCTGAACACCCCGAGATAACCGCGCGCGTAGTTCGCGGTCTCGAGTGACTCCGGATCGCCCAATTGTTCTGCGAGCTCCCGGCATTGCGCCACCCTTGCCGCGGCCTCGTCGGGTTTGCCCTGCATGCCCGCCAACACTGTGTCGTCGTACAGCGAGTTCAGGCGTTCGCCTGGCTGCGCGGTGACGGCACTGGTCAGGGAGCGTTCCATCCAATGCCTGGCCTCCGCCAACTGGCCCCTGCACAACCAGAACGCAACGAAGATGGAATTGGTGAGAACGGCATTGATGTCCGGGTCGGTATCGATGATCGGAGCGGTCAGGCTGAACGCCAGCGCCTCGCGCAGGTTCGGCTGTTCCCGATCAAGCCGGGCGATCCAGTGCCCCTGTTTGGGGCCGATCCACTGGGACTCGGCCCGCAGCACCAGCCGTTGGTACCAATCGAGGTGATGCCGCCGAGCACTGGTGTAGTCGCCGGATTCACGCAGCTTCTCCCGGCCGTAGTCGCGGATCGTCTCGGCCATGCCGAGGCGCACAACCTCCCCGATCTGTTCGCGGATCAGGATCGACTTGTCCACGAGCGAGGTCACCACGTCCATCAAGTCGTCGGCAACCAACTCCTCGGGGCAGATGCCCTCGGCCGCATCCAACTCGAAACCACCCACGAACACCGACAGCCACGCCCACAGCTCCTGCTCCCGGGCCTCACACAGCTCGTAGCTCCAGTCCACGCACGACCGCAACGTCTGCTGCCGGGTCGGCGCGACCCGCGACCCGCGGGTCAGCAACTGATACCGGTCGGTCAACCGCTGCAGGATCTGCTCGGCGGACATCGCCCGGATCCGCACCGCCGCCAGCTCGATCGCCAACGGGAGCCCGTCCAGCCTGGCGCAGATTCCCACCACCGCAGCGCAATTGCCCTCGGTGAGCGCGAAGTCGGGCAGAGCCGCGGCAGCCCGTTCGACGAACAGCGCCACCGACTCGTACCGGGGCATCGCCTCGAGCGGCGGGCTCTGCTGGGGGTCCGGCACCGTCAACGGCGGCACCCGCATCACCCGCTCCGCATCCACCCCGAGGACCTCCCGGCTCGTGGCCAGGATCCGCAGCTCCGGACACGCCCGCAACAGCGTCTGCGCCAACCCCGCGACCGCACCCAGCAGGTGCTCGCAGTTGTCCAGGACCAACAACGCCTGCCTGGTGCAGAGATGATCGACCAGCACTCCGGACACCGACCGTCCCGGCTGATCCGGCAGCCCGAGCGTCGCGGCGACGGTCTCCGCCAGCAACGCAGAATCGTGCAGTTCGCCGAGCGCGACAAACCACACGCCGTCGGCGAAGACCCGCTGCGAATCCGTGGCGACCCGCAATGCCAGCCGGGTCTTGCCGACCCCACCGATCCCGGCCAATGTCACCAACCGCGAACTCGCCAGCAACCGTCTCGCCTGGGTCACCTCATGGCGCCGACCGACGAAGCTCGTCAGTTCCAGCGGCAGGTTGCCTGGCCTGTCCTTCACCGAGGTCGTCATTACACGCCCCCTGTTCGCCGGGTTTGGTGGGATTTACGCTACCCCGAGGAGGTCAGGACGGTATCCAAGGCGGCGACCGTGCTGCGCACTCGTGACGATCATCGGGTAGCGGATGAACCCTCAGACCGGATCGGAGACCGTGGCGCTGTCCTTGCCCCGAGCCCAGCGCGGCAGGATGAAGACCCCCTCCGCCTCGACGCAGACGCCGTCCGGCCCGGCGAGATGCCCGGTGACGATGGTCTTGACGCCCTCGAGGCGATCGATGCGCGCCTCGGCGTGCAGCGCGCCGAGCGGGGTGGGGCGGCGGTAGCGCAGGGTCAGCGTCCCGGTCATGCCGGGAGCCCCGCCCGCCTCGGCCGCCGCACCGAGAACCTGATCGAGCACCAGCGCGGACACACCACCGTGGGTCAGTCCGGCGGGTCCCTCGTAGGCCGCACCGAGGTGGAAGTCGGCCCAGGCGCGACCGTCCGGTTCGCACTCGACGACCAACGGCGGCGCGACCGCGTTGCGGAGCCCGGCCGCGGCATTGCCCCAGGCCCGCTTCTGGCCCGAGGCGCCCCAACGCACGCCATACGGTCCCGGGATCGCCCGCTGCCGCAGCAACCGCTTCGCGGACTCGATGTGCTCCTGCGCCGCACGCACCTCCGGGTCGTCGACCTCGGTCAGCAGCGCGATCTCGATCAGCTCCCTGACGCTGTCGGTCAGCGGCCCGTACAGGTCCGCCTGCCGGGCGATCTCGTCGTCGGACAGGCCGTCCGCTACGTAGAACTGCTGTTGATGAGCGATCGAGTCAGTCACAGTGCCTCACTAGTGCGGGAAGTCGACACCGGGCACGAGGGCAACGGTCCTGGTGCACGGAGCGTCATGCATGCGATGTGCACTCTACATACGGTGCCCGGCCGACCCCGCGCCGCGCTGCGACGGCGGACGGTCCCGGTTCCCCCTACCGGAGCCGCTCGCGGCGCGCCAAGGTACTCCCAAGCCCTGCGGCCGCCGCACGCACGGCCCCGACCTGACCCTCCGGCCGGAACCGTCCGGTCGGCCCGGTGACGCTGATGGCCGCGAGGGGCTCCTCGCCCTGGCCGAGCACCGGCGCGGCCACACAGGTGAGACCGAGCGCGGATTCCTCGTGTTCGAAGGCCACGCCGGTCTCCACGATCCGCGTCAGCTGGCGACGCAGCAGTCCGGGAGCGACCACCGTGTGCGCGGTGCGCCGGGTCATCGGCGACGCGAGCACCTCCTGCTGGATCTCCGGACTTGCATGCGCCAGCAGGGCCTTACCGATCGCGGTGCAGTGCAATGGATTTCGTCCGCCGGTTCGGGAAGGGGACTTCGCCTGACGGTGGCCGCCGATCTTCGCGATGTACACGACGTCGTGGCCCTCCCGCACGCCGAGGTGCACGGTCTCGTGGGTCCGCTCGTACAGGTCCTGCAGAAACGGCATCGCGACTTCGAGCAGGCTGCGCTCGAGCGATGCCCGCATCCCTAGCTCGAAGAGACCGCCGCTGAGCCGGTAACCGCCCTCGACGCGGTCGAGCAGCCGGTTCGCGACGAGTTCCCCCGCGAGGCGGTGCACGGTCGCCTTGTGCAGCCCCGTCCGCCGGACCAGGTCGGCGAGGGTGAGCACCTGGTCTTCCGCCCGGAAGGCACGCAGGATCGTCACCGCCTTGCCGAGCACGGTGTCGAGGTTCGCGGCGGCCGTCATCATTCGAGCGTATCGCTGAGTGAGACGAAGGGCTGGTTCGGCCGCACGGATCCCGTAACAGTAGGGGCCATGAGCCAGCCCACGAACTCCATCGCGGCGAGCGAGTCCCACATCGCCGCCGCCGCGGACCGCCTTGCGGCCGCCGCCGCGGCCGGTGCGCCCTGCGCGCCGGTGCGGGAGCTGATCGGCGCCGACGACCTCGCCGCCGCCTACGCAGTCCAGCAGCGCGTCAACGACCTCCGGCAGCAGGCCGGCGCCAAGATCGTGGGCCGCAAGATCGGCCTGACCTCGGTCGCGGTCCAGCAGCAGCTCGGCGTCGACCAGCCCGACCTCGGCGTCCTGTTCGACAACATGGCGTACGCCGACGGCGCCGACATCCCGATGAGCCTGCTGATCCAGCCGAAGATCGAGGGCGAGGTCGGCTTCGTGCTCGGCGCCGACCTGGCCGAGGGCCCGCTGGATGCGGCCCAGGTCCGCGGCGCGATCGAGTACGCGGTCGCCGCACTCGAGGTCTGCGACAGCCGCATCGAGAACTGGGACATCCGCTTCGGCGACACCGTCGCCGACAACGCGTCCTCCGGCGTGTACGTCCTCGGGACCGAGCGCCGCACCCTCGACGAGGTCGCACCGGTCGACGTCGTCATGTCGATGGCCGTCGACGGCCAGGAGGTCTCCTCCGGCAACGGCGCCGCCTGCCTCGGCGACCCGATCGAGGCCGTGGTGTGGCTCGCCCGCGCGGCGCGCGACCTCGGCCAGCCGCTGCTCGCCGGTCAGGTCATCCTGTCCGGTGCCCTCGGCCCGATGGCGACCGTCGCCGCCGGCAACACCGTCACCGTCACCGTGTCCGGTCTCGGCACCGTGACCGCCCGTTTCGTGGGAGAGAAGGAAGCATGAGCAAAGTCAAGGTCGCGATCATCGGATCGGGCAACATCGGCACCGATCTGATGATCAAGGTGCTCAACCATTCGGAGTACCTGGAAATGGGCGCGATGGTCGGTATCGACCCTGCCTCCGACGGTCTGGCACGGGCCGCGAAGCTCGGCGTGCCAATCACCGCGGAGGGCGTCGAGGGCCTCGTCGCCCTGCCGAACTTCGACGAGATCGAGATCGTCTTCGACGCGACGTCGGCGAAGGCGCACGTCTCGAACGACGCGCGCCTGCGCCCGCTCGGCAAGCGCATGATCGACCTCACCCCCGCCGCCATCGGGCCCTACGTGATCCCCGCGGTCAACGGCGACGACCACCTCGACGCCCCGAACGTGAACATGGTGACGTGTGGTGGCCAGGCCACCATCCCGATGGTCGCGGCCGTCTCCCGGGTTGTCCCGGTGGCCTACGCCGAGATCGTCGCGTCGATCGCGTCGAAGTCGGCCGGTCCCGGTACCCGCGCCAACATCGACGAGTTCACCGAGACCACGTCCGCCGCGATCGTGTCGGTCGGCGGAGCCAAGCGCGGCAAGGCCATCATCATCCTGAACCCCGCCGAGCCGCCGCTGATCATGCGCGACACGGTGTTCTGCCTCGTCGACGCCCCGGACCCGGCGACGCACGACGAGATCCGCCAGTCCGTCGAGAAGATGGTCGGCGACGTCTCGGCCTACGTCCCCGGATACCGCCTCAAGCAGCAGGTCCAGATCACCGAGATCCCCGCCGACCAGCCGGTCGAGACGCTGGTCGTCGACGGCAACCGCCCGACCCACCAGGTGTCGATCTTCCTCGAGGTCGAGGGCGCCGGACACTACCTGCCCGCTTACGCCGGCAACCTCGACATCATGACCTCCGCCGGACAGCAGATCGCGGAGCGGATCGCACAGAAGAAGGAAGCCACCCGATGAGCAACCCCACCATCTTCGTCCAGGACGTCACCCTCCGGGACGGCATGCACGCGGTGCGCCACCGGATCTCGCCGGAGGACGTCAAGCGCATCGTGACCGCCCTCGACGCCGCGGGCGTCGACGCCATCGAGGTCGCCCACGGCGACGGTCTTGCAGGCGGGTCGGTGAACTACGGTCCCGGCTCGAACACCGACTGGGAGTGGATCGAGGCCGCGGCGGACTCCATCAAGAACGCTCGGCTGACCACGCTGCTGCTGCCCGGCGTCGGCACCATCGAGGAGCTCAAGCACGCCTACAAGCTGGGTGTGCGGTCGGTGCGCATCGCGACGCACTGCACCGAGGCAGACGTCTCCGCGCAGCACATCGAGACCGCCCGCGAGATCGGCATGGACGTCTCGGGCTTCCTGATGATGAGCCACATGGCGCCCGCGGAGGAGCTCGCAAAGCAGGCCAAGCTGATGGAATCGTATGGCGCGCACTGCGTCTACGTCACCGACTCGGGCGGACGCCTGACCATGGGCGGGGTCCGCGACCGGGTCCGCGCCTACAAGGAGGTCCTCAACGAGGGCACCGAAATCGGCATCCACGCCCACGAGAACCTCTCGCTGTCGGTGGCGAACAGCGTCGTCGCGGTCGAGGAGGGCGTCTACCGTGTGGACGCGTCCCTCGCCGGGCACGGCGCGGGCGCGGGCAACTGCCCGATCGAGCCGTTCATCGCGGTCGCCGACCTGTACGAGTGGAAGCACGGCTGCGACGTGTTCGCCCTGCAGGACGCAGCCGACGACATCGTCCGTCCGCTGCAGGACCGGCCGGTCCGCGTCGACCGTGAGACCCTGACCCTCGGCTACGCGGGTGTGTACTCGAGCTTCCTGCGACACGCCGAGATCCAGGCCGAGCGGTACGGGGTCGACGTGCGCACCCTGCTGCTCGAGGCGGGCAAGCGCAAGCTGGTCGGCGGCCAGGAGGACATGCTGATCGACATCGCACTGAACATCGTCGCCGAGCGTGAGGGCGCGAGCGCCTGAGCCAGGCACTCTCTCGGGCGCTGTGACCGTTTCGGTCACAGCGCCCGAGTTGTTTTCGGAGCATCCCCTCGAGCGCAACAGCACCTGAAACCAAAAACGCAGCGCCGAGGCGTCTTTCGACGCCTCGGCGCTGCGCGCTTCGGGTGGCGATCAGGGCCGGCCGGCCGCGTCCTTGCGGCGCAGGAAGGCGAGGACGGCGCTCTCGAATGCTTCCTTCTGCTCGATCATCGCCCAGTGTCCGCAGTTGGGGAACACGTGCAGTTCGGCGTTGGGGATCGTGCGCATCGGGATCAGCGCCATGTCCAGCGGGCTGACCCGGTCGTCGCGACCCCAGGTGAGCAGCGTGGGCGCCTTCACCTTGTGCATCATCGCCCACGGCGGCGGCGCGTCGGAGGCCTCCATCGCCTTGACCATCATCGAGAAGGCCACCTTGCTGTACATCCGGCGGGCGCTGTCGAGGGTCTCCGGATCGGTGGCCTGGGTCCAGCGCTCCTCGATGAGCTCCTCGGTCACCATCGCCGGATCGTAGACCATCGAGTGCAGCCACTGGATGAGGCGCTCGCGGGTCGGCGCCTCGGTGAACTCCTGGAGCAGCTTGATGCCCTCGCCGGGGCCGGGGCTGAAGATGTTCTTGCCGATGCCTCCGATGGTCACCAGCCGGCGGACCTTCTCGGGGTGAGCGATGGCGTAGTTGATGGCGACGCCGCCACCCATCGAGTTGCCGATGATGTCGACGCTGTCGAGACCGAGGGCGTCGACGAACTTCACGACCGACTCCAGGGCGGTGACCATCGGGTGACCACCGAAGTCGTCGCTGACCCCGAAGCCGGGGAACTCGAGGACGAGGCAGCGGAAGTGCTCGGCGAAGACACCGAGGTTGCCCCGGAAGTTGCGCCAACCGGTGACGCCGGGGCCCGAACCGTGCAGCAGCAGCAGCGGGGGCCCGTCACCGGCCTCGTGGTAACGCAGGACGCCCGACTCCGTGGAGATCTCCCGAAGAGTGCCCTCGTAGCTCAGGTCCGATGTCATCGCCTACCTCCGTCTCGACAGGCGGTATAGGTCCGCCAGTGTTCACCGTCACATTGCCACTGCGGGCACCGGACACCCAGATGCTGTTCCGGTCAGTGGGCAAATCCGACACCGAAACGGGTGAAGGGCACCCCCGTCCGGTTCCGACCGGACGGGGGTGCCCTTCAGCTGGTGAGTGCGATCAGTCGGCGGTGGCCATCGCCGGCTCGCCGGAGGCCTGGGCCGCCGGGACCTTCACCTGCTCGATGCGCTTCGGCAGCAGCAGCGCCGCCGCGAGGCACGCGACCGAGGCGGCCGCCGCGATCAGGAAGGCGACCTTGAAGCCGCTGTCGGTGTAGAACACGACGCCCTGCGTCATCTCGAGCGGGATCGGCGCGATGTGCGAGTTGTTCATCACGGTGAACGCGATGACCGGCAGGGCCGCCGGGAACACGCTCTGGAACACGCCGACGATGCTCGCGGTGGACGCCTGCAGCTGCGGCGGGACCGCCTCGATCAGCAGGTTGGGGATCGAGGCGTAGCCAAGGCCCATGCCGAGGCCGACCAGTCCGGCGAAGACGATCAGCAGGCCCTTGGTGTCGTGCGAGTAGGCGGTCAGGGTGCAGCCGAGCGCGGCGGAGGCGGCGCCGAGCGCCAGCAGCAGCCGCGGCTTGACGTTGCGGCCGACGAGCATGCCCACGATGAGGCCGCCGATCACGGTGAGGGCACCGATCGGCGCCTGGAAGACCGCGAAGCCCTCGGCGTCGACGCCGAATCCGTAGCCGAGGCCCATGATCGCCGGCGTCATGGCCAGCATCGGCAGCAGCATGGTGTACAGGCCGCTGACGCCGTACATGAAGCCGGCCGCGGTGGCGGTGAAGGCGACGGAACGACGGCTCAGCACCTTCAGGTCGATCAGCGGCTCCTTGACGGTGCCCGCGGTGACCAGCCACGCCACGACCAGCGCGACGCCACCGAGCAGGTAGGCCAGGGTCGAGCCCGACTTCCAGCCCCAGGTCGGGCCGAAGCTGATGCCGATCAGGATGCCGGCGATGCCCGCGCCCAGCAGGGCCGCACCGAGGAAGTCGAGGCGCGAACGCAGCCGGACCTGGGACTCGGAGGTGCTGACGAAGATCATCACGGCGAGCACCGCGAGACCGATGACGAAGAACCAGAAGATGCTGCGGAAGCCGTGGTTGTCGATCAGCCAGCCGGTGAGGAACGGGGCGGGGATCGCGATCAGACCCATGCCGCTGGTCGCGATGCTCACGGCCAGCGCGATGGTCTTGGCCGGGAACACGTCACGGATCAGTGAGTAGCTCAGGAACAGGCAGGGCACCAGCAGACCGGTCAGCGCGCGTCCGGCGATGAGCACGCTGTAGCTCCCCGCGATCGCCGAGATGAACGATCCGAGCGCGGCGCCGACGATGCACGCCAGCAGCATCTTGCGCTTGCCGTACATGTCGGCCAGCTTGCCGATCAGCGGGGCGGTGACCGCGCCGAGCAGCAGGAACGACGTGAGCAGCCACGCACCCTGCGTGGTCTGGTAATGCGCGGCGATCGCCGGCAGGGCCATCGAGATCATCATGTAGCTGACCGCGAGCATCTCGAGCACGAGCACGATCGAGGCCAGCGAGAAGATCAGGCGGGGCGTCCACTTCTCGGGTGCGGACGTACTTCCCTGGGCGCCGGGGGGCTGCGACATCTCGCCGCCTGTGCGGGTGGTGACCATCGTGGTGGGGTCCTTCCGGGATACCAATAAATCTCAGGCCCAATGGATTTCAGGCCTCGATGTGCGATCCGGCACGTGTACGGCACGGACAACAGGAGGGTGGAGCTGTGCACCCGGCGAATTCGCACCGAATGTGTAATCCACATCACAGGTCGTCGGCGCCAGTGCGGCCAGTCACAATTCCGTTCAGTGGGACGATTGCCGCCGCTCCCGCCCGAAAATCGGACGAAACCGGCCCGCTCCCGGATCACCACCCCCGCTCAGCACTGCAAATGCCGTCCACCGAACGACGCGTCGGCGTATCACATGTGCCCCAAAACCGACCACCACGTCGGCTCCGAGAACACCCGGCCGAGGTCCCATCCGCATCCTGAGCAACAGACCGTGCCTCGACGCCGGGTGGCCGCCGACGCTCGGTGAACCCGGCCCCACGACACGTCGTCGATCACGCCCACAGTGCCTGCTCGCACTTTTGACACGGTCGGGGCCATCTCGTACAGTGCCCGGCTATGCATGTCCGTTCCACCGCGAAGACCCGAGGCCGGCTTCTCACCGGCCTGATCTGGGTACAGAGAACGCAGCGCTAGAACCCATTCTCAGCACTGTTCGCGACGGTGCATGCATTCAACGGCCCTGTAACGCCGCCGTACCCCATCCCTGGTCGACGCCGCGATTCGCACGTCCGGCCGGCGAGAAACGGTACGTGGAATCGGCGGTAACCGTCGCGACGAGCCTTCCGGAGACGAACGGCTCGTGTGCAGCCTTCCCTGGTTCACACCTCGAACATCGACTTCAGCACAGCTTCAGGACGGACCGCGATGCCCGCCCTCGAGGTCGTGTGCTGCGTGCGCCGGGGCACATTCGTTTTCTTTCAGGAGATTTCATTGATTACCGCTACTGACCTCGAAGTTCGTGCCGGTGTGCGGACCCTGCTCTCCGCGCCGGGCCCGGCCCTGCGGGTCCAGGCAGGCGACCGGATCGGTCTGGTCGGCCGCAACGGTGCGGGCAAGACCACCACGCTGCGCATCCTCGCGGGGGAGGGTGAGCCCTACGCCGGGTCGGTGATCCGCAGCGGGGACCTGGGCTACCTGCCGCAGGACCCGAAGGAGGGCAACCTCGACGTCCTCGCCAAGGATCGGGTGCTCTCCGCCCGCGGCCTCGACGAGATCCTCCGCAGCATGGAGAAGCAGCAGGCGATCATGGCGGAGGCAGTGGACGACGCCGAGCGCGACAAGGCGATCCGCAAGTACGGGCAGCTCGAGGACCGGTTCTCGGCGTCGGGCGGCTACGTCGCCGAGAGCGAGGCGGCCCGGATCTGCAGCAGCCTCGGGTTGGCGGATCGGATCCTCGCCCAGCCGCTGCGCACCCTCTCCGGTGGTCAGCGCCGCCGCGTCGAGCTGGCCCGCATCCTGTTCGCCGCGTCCGACGGATCCGGCGGGAAGTCGGACACCACCCTGCTGCTCGACGAGCCAACCAACCACCTCGACGCCGACTCGATCACCTGGCTGCGTGGGTTCCTGCAGAACCACGACGGCGGGCTGATCGTGATCAGCCACGACGTGGACCTGCTCGCCGACGTCGTGAACAAGGTGTGGTTCCTCGACGCCGTCCGCGGCGAGGCCGATATCTACAACATGGGCTGGAAGAAGTACCTCGACGCCCGCGCCACCGACGAGCAGCGTCGCCGCCGTGAGCGGGCGAACGCGGAGAAGAAGGCAGGCGCGTTGCGCGCGCAGGCCGCCAAGCTCGGCGCGAAGGCGACGAAGGCGACCGCGGCGCAGAACATGGCCAAGCGGGCCGACAAGCTCCTCAATGACCTCGATGAGGTCCGGGTCGCCGACAAGGTCGCGCACATCCGGTTCCCGGAACCCGCGCCGTGCGGCAAGACCCCGCTGATGGCGAAGGAGCTCACCAAGGTCTACGGCTCGCTGGAGATCTTCGCCGGCGTCGACCTGGCGATCGACCGCGGCAGCCGCGTCGTCGTGCTCGGCCTCAACGGCGCGGGCAAGACCACGCTGCTGCGCATCCTGGCCGGCACCGAGCAGGCCAACGCGGGCGAGCTGGTGCCCGGCCACGGGATGAAGGTCGGCTACTTCGCGCAGGAGCACGACACCCTCGACGACGAGGCGACCGTGTGGGAGAACATCCGGCACGCCGCACCGGACACCGGCGAGCAGGAGCTGCGGTCGCTGCTGGGCGCGTTCATGTTCACCGGCCCGCAGCTCGAGCAGCCGGCGGGCACCCTCTCCGGTGGTGAGAAGACGCGTCTGGCGCTGGCCGGGCTGGTGTCCTCGGCGGCCAACGTGCTGCTGCTCGACGAGCCGACCAACAACCTGGACCCGATCTCGCGCGAGCAGGTCCTCGACGCGCTGCGCAGCTACAAGGGTGCGGTCGTGCTGGTCACCCACGATCCCGGTGCCGCGGAGGCGCTGAACCCGGAGCGGGTCATCCTGCTGCCCGACGGCCAGGAGGACCACTGGTCGCAGGAGTACCTGGAGCTCATCCAGCTCGCCTGACCGCAACCAGTTTTCCCGGTGCCCGGACGAGGGGGGTTCCGCCCGGGCTGCTGTTCCGTAGCTTCGCGGGGGTCGCTTACTCGGCTCCGACCGCGCGACGCACGTACTGCTTGATCACTACTCCTGAAAGGGACTTCCGTGAAGACACTGATCGTCGGCGGCACCGGCATGATCGGCGCCCGCACCGCACTCCATCTGCGCGACCAGGGCAACGATGTCACCGTGGCGGCACGCAACCCGCTCACCGACGACTCACCGGTACGCGACTTCCCCGTGCTGCTCGGTGACTACACCGAGCAGACGTTCTCGGCCGCACAACTCGAACCCTTCGAGGGCATCGTCTTCGCTGCGGGACAGGACATCCGGCATATCGGCCGTGGTGTCGACGAGGCGGCGTTCTGGGAGAAGACGCAGTCCGGGGGAGTGCCCCGGTTCGCGGCGCTGGCCAAGCAGGCCGGTGTCGCACGGTTCGTTCAGATCGGCAGCTACTACCACCACCTGCGTCCCGACCTCGCGGACACGCTGCCCTACGTCGCGGCCAGGAAGGCGGCCGACGAAGGCGCCCGCGCGCTGGCCGACGACTCCTTCAACGTCTCGACCCTGAACCCGCCGAACATCCTCGGAGTGAGCCCAGGCGCGTCCGCCAAGCGCTACCGGCGGATGTTCTCCTGGGCCGCGGGCAACGAGCCGGCCATTCCGGACTTCGCGCCCGCGGGTGGAACGAACTACATGTCCGTGCGCTCACTCGCAGAGGCGATCTCGGGCGCGCTGCAGCGAGCAGAGTCCGGCAAGGCCTACCTGATCGGCGACCAGAATCTGACCTTCCGGGAGTACTTCCAGATGCTCGTCGACGCCTCGGGAGGCAATCGCACCATCGAGGAGCGGAACGAGGAGCATCCACTCCTGCCTGACGGCTTCATCGTGCAGGGCCGCGGCAACGTCATCTCCTACGAACCGGCCGGGACCGAGCTGCTCGGCTACACGCTGGGCGACTGCGCGCGGGCCATCGGCGAGATGCACCAGACCGTGATGGCGGCCTCGGCAGACTGAACAAGCTGACCGATCCTGTTGTACAACAGAGGCATCCGAGTTTTTCCGCTCAGCGGTCGACGTTGCTTCGCGGACCATCGAGCGTGGATAGCGTCACGCGTGCAGTAGCCGTGCACAGAAACCTGTACACGTGACAACCTTCGCACGAGGAGCAACACATGGGATCTTCACAGGAACAGCTCGGACAGCTCGGCACCGCTGCGGGGCTCATCGGAGGCGTCGGTGGCGTCCTCGCCGGCCTCGGTGCGGCGATCGGCCTGGCCGCGCTCGTCGGCGGCGGCGCGCTGTCCTAGTTCGCCACCCGAGCCGGAGGGCTGCAACCTTCATGAAGCCCTCATGACCGCGAGCTCAGCGGCTGCGTCGAGAATCTCTCGGCGCGGCCGCTGAGCCGTTTCTGTCGCGGTCGGAGGTCGCGCCCGAGTGCCGTGACTTCTCCACGCGTGCACCGTGTTCCGAAACCAAAGGAAGGCCCCACCCTGCAAGGGTGGGGCCTTCCTTCGCTCGACTGAGGGCTAGGTCAGGCGACCGGGAACCGGATAGCTGCGCGGCGAATCGGTCTCGAGCACACCCTTCACCGCCGCCTCGTCGATGGAGTCACGCAGTGACGTGCAGGTGGGGATCCACTTGCTGTCCACGCCGAGCGCGGCCTGCCGCGCGAACTCGGGGCAGGACGATTCCGCGTCCGCCAGCCACTGGATGCTGGTGTGGGTGGGGCTGTACTTCTCCACCAACACCCGGTTCCCGCAGCTGGTGCAGCTCAGTTCCTGCATGGTTGCCTCGTCTCCTAGTTGGCGCCGGCGGCGTGCCGCGCGCCGATGTAGCCGAATACCATGGCCGGACCGATGGTCGCGCCTGCACCGGCGTAGTCGTTGCCCATCACCGCGGCGGACGTGTTGCCGGTCGCGTAGAGGCCCTCGATGACGCCCCCATCGGTTCGCAGCACCTGGGCCTTCTCGTTGTAGACCAGTCCACCCTTGGTACCGAGGTCACCGGCACGCGTGCGCAGGGCGTAGTAGGGACCCTGGTCCAGCACGTCGAGCGTGGGCTGCGGCAGGGTCGGGTCGCCGTAGTAATTGTCGTAGGCACTGGCGCCCCGGTTGAAGTCCTCGTCCCGGCCGGCCCGAGCGAATCCGTTGTACCGCTGGACGGTCTCGACGAGCGCGGCGACGGGGACATCGATCTTCGCCGCGAGCTCCTCGACGGTCTCGGCGGTCTGGATGAGTCCGCTCTCGAGCCAGGCCTTCGGGAACTTCTGGCCGGGCATGATGCCGCCGATCGGGTACCGGCCCTTCGCCTTGTGGTCGAAGACGAACCAGGTGGGCTCGTGCCCGCCGGCAAGCTGATCGTGCACGAACGTCACGTACGGCGACGCCTCGTTCGTGAAACGCTTGCCGTGCTGGTCGATGATGATCGAGCGCGGGATCGAGCGCTCCGAGACCAGCACCTGGTTGATGCCGTCGGGGCGATGGAAGGACGGCATCCACCAGGCGTCGTCCATGAGATCCACAGCGGCGCCGAGCTTCTCGCCCGCGACGATGCCGTCACCTGTGTTCTCCACTGCGGCGGCACTGAAGTTGTCCTTGCCACCCTCGCGCAGGTAGCGCTTGCGCATCTCCTCGTTGTACTCGAAGCCGCCGCTGGCGAGCAGCACACCGCGGCGGGCGCGAATCCGGACCTGCGCGCCGTTGCGCTCGGCGACCACGCCGACCACCGCACCGGACTCGTCGGTGACAAGGGACTGCAGCGCGGTGTTCAGCCACAGCGGGACGCCGGCGTCCTTGAGCGCCAGCCGCAGCCGGGCGATGAGCGCGCGGCCGAGGGTGTCCATGTTTCGGCGCAGCACGATGGCCTTGACCGCGCGGAGACCGGTGAGCAGCGCGGTCCACTTGGCCTTCCAGGTCCGCGTCACCATGTTCAGCTGCACGAAGTCCTTCGAGGTGATGAACAGCCCCGGGGGCGTGGCCAAGGCGGCCGGACGCAGCAGGTCCTCGTCCTCGCCGAGCTCCTTGAGGTTCACCGGGAGCGGCTCGATCGTGCGGCCGTTGGGGCGGCCACCCGGCTGCTCGGGGTGGTAGTCGGAGTAGCCCGTGCACCACTGGAACCGCATGTGCCTGCTCGAGGTCTCCAGGAACTCGAGAGTGCGGGGACCCTCGTCGATGAACGCGTCGAGGTTCTCCGAGGGCACCCGGTCGCCGACGACGGCGTCGAGATAGGTGCGCACGTCCGCGCGCGAGTCGCCGAGTCCCTCACGGACAAGCAGCGGGTTGTTGGGAACCCAGATGCCGCCACCGGACAGGGCGGTGGTGCCGCCGTACACGGCTGCCTTCTCGATGACGAGGGTGTCCATGCCCCGGTCGGCGGCGGCGAGTGCGCCGGTCAGACCGCCGCAGCCGCTACCGACCACGACGAAGTCGACCTCGTGGTCCCAGGATTGTTCGCTTGCAGGCATAGTTCTCTCTCTTGGTGATGCTCAGCTGAAGCTGATGTCGTCCTGCGACCAGACGGCACGCATGCTGGTGATCCGCGCCTGATCGTCGAAGGTCATGACGTCGATCGGCTCGACGGTGATGGTCTGCTCGCCGGTGTCGGTGACCACGCGGAAGTGGAATGCCGCGGTGTCGCCCGCGACCCGGACGTTGAGCAGCTCCGTCTTGACCTGCACCGCGTCGAGCGCGCTGTAGAACTTCTCGATGGCCTCGCGGCCGACCAGCGGTTCGGTGCCCACCGGGTCCTCGAGGGTGGCGTCGTCCGCGTACAGGGCGGCGACGTCGGCCGACGTTCCGCCTCCGACCGCGTCGAGGTACTTCGACACTGTCGAACGGATGTCGTCTGCTGAGGCCATGATCTCTCCCGGGCATATGGGTACGGTGTGTACGTGTGACGGTAGCCACAACCACCCCCAGGCGGACCCCCGCTTTCCCGGCCAGCGGGACGCCTCCGACAGGCGCGATGATGTCCGGTACGGTCCCTCGGTTATGACCGTCGGCGACATCACCCCCGACACGATATGGGCGGTACTGTGCGAGTCCGCGCGGCGCCACCCCGACCGTGAGGCCGTCGTGGACGGACGGGAGCGGCTCAGCTACCAGCAGCTCGCGGCGTCCGCCTCCCAGGCGGGGACGGCGATGACCGCCGCGGGGATCCGGCACGGCGACCGCATCGCCCTGTGGGCGCCGAACTCCGCACGATGGGCGGTGGTCGCGCTGGGTGCCCACTCCGTCGGCGCGGTGGTGGTGCCGATCAACACCAGGGCACGCGGGGCCGAGGCCGCGCACCAGCTGCGCACGACCCGCAGCCGGATGCTCTTCGTGGACGACGGCTTCCTCGGCACCGGCTATGCCGCGATGCTCCGGGCGGCCGCGGGAGAATCCGGCCCGGATCGCCCGGTCCTCGGCCTCCCGGATCTGGAACAGATCATCGACTTCCACCGCGAACCGGACCTGCACATCACCAGCTGGGCGCAGCTCCTCCGGCGCGCGACCACGCCACGTCCCGTCGACCTGCGGGCACCCCGCCGGGTGGCTCCGCCCGGCACCGACGACGTCGCGTACATCATGTCGACGTCCGGTTCGACCGGTCGGGCCAAGGGCGTTGTGCTCCGGCACGGGCAACTCGTTCGCGTGTATCGGTCCCTGTCCGAGCGGCTGGGGATCGGCCGCTGCGACCGGATCCTGGGGGTGACCCCGTTGTCGCATTCGTTCGGCCTCAACGCCGGCCTGCTGGCGGCGCTGGCCGCGGGCGGCTGCTACGTCGCTGTGGACGTGTTCGACCCGGTCACCGCGCTCACCCGGATCACGACCGAACGGATCACCGTGTTGTCCGGTCCGCCAACACTGTTCACCGACCTGATCGCCGCGTCACCCGCGGAGCGGCAGCCACAGGCGCACACCCCGCGGCTCGCGGTCACCGGCGCGACGACGGTGGCCGCCCCGCTGCTCGACCGCATCCGCCTTGTGCTCGGCATCCCACTGATCGTCACCGGCTACGGGCTAACCGAGGCCAGCGGCACCGTCACCGCGAGATACCCCGAGTCGCAGACCGTCTCGCTCGCCGCGCCGCCGCTGCCCGGGGTGGAGCTGCGCGTGGTCGACACCGAAGGGAACGCCGTTCCCGAGGGCACCGCCGGCGAGGTCCTGGTCCGTGGATACAACGTGATGTCGGGCTATTTCGAGGACGAGGCGGCCACCGCGACGGCACTCGACGGCGACGGCTGGCTACACACCGGCGACGTCGGGGTGCTCGAGGCCGGGGAACTGCGGATCATCGACCGGATCGGCGAGATGTTCATCGTCGGCGGCTTCAACGTGTATCCCTCCGAGGTGGAGCAGGTGCTGAGCCGGCACCCGGCGGTCGGCGAGGTCGCGGTCGTCGGGGTACCCGACGACCGGCTGGGGGAGCGCGGGATCGCGTACGCGGTCCCACGCCAGGGCCACAGCGTGACCGGCCAGCAGCTGGTCGAGCACTGTCGCGGTGCGCTCGCCGGCTACAAGGTCCCCTCCGAGGTGATCTTGCTCAGCGAGATGCCACGGATCGCCGCCGGGAAGCCGTCCCGGCTGGCCCTGCGCGAGTTGGCCCTACAGCGGCGGGCGGAGCATCGCGGGGTCGGGTGAACCGTGCGTCGCCCTACCTGCGGCAGGCATCCCCGATTGCTGGGGAGACAGGATCCCAGCGATCTGGGATGTTCTCCGTCCGGCGCAACCGGGACGCTCGGCAGATGCCGAACACCGAACTCTGCACCCAACCCACGACCGCCGCCGACCTGGCCGCGCGACCCGCGAAACGAGCGGCGCGGCTGGCACTGGCCGCGTGCGCTGCCGTCACCCTGGCCGGATGCGGCGCCGCCGTCGGGGCCGACGACCGCAGCGGCACCTTCTTCGGCCCCTCGCAGGACCTCGGAGACGGCACGTCCAAGACCTACGTCAGCCTGGATTCGGACGGAAAGCCCACCGAGATCGGCATCCGGATCACGGAAACGGCCCTCGACGGTCTGCCCGGCGGCCCCGATGCCAAGCCCCAGATGCTGATGTTCGACCTGCCGGACGAGGCGTCCGAGACGGTCTTCGAGCACGTCATGCTGGATTGGAACCCCAACGGGCACGACCCACAGATCCTCTGGGGCAAACCGCATTTCGACATGCACTTCTACCTCACCGACATGGCGGAGGTCCACGCCATCGACCCCACCGCCCCGGACTTCGCCACCAAGGCGGCACGGCTACCGGACCCGAAGTACATCCCGCAGGACTATGTGGCCCCACCGGGTCCGCCCGCCGCGAACACGGTGCCGTCGATGGGCCTGCACTGGAACGACAGCGCCGACCGCGTTGTCCCTGGCTCCTTCGATTTCACCGAGGTACTGCTGAACGGCTCATGGGACGGCGAGTTCACCTTCATCGAGCCGATGATGACCCGCGAGTGGCTGCTCACCAAGCCGACCCTGCAGGAGGATCTCAAGCTGCCCAAGGCGTATCCGCGGTCCGGCTACTCGCCGACCACCTACACCGTGCGGTTCGACGACCGGTCCGCGGAGTACGTCATCACGCTCGAGGGGATGACGATGCGCGAGAAGTCCTGAGCAACAAGGCAGCTCGCAAAACGATGCCCCCCGCCGAGGTGTCGGCGAGGGGCGTCGTCCTGTGAGTGCTCTAGCCGGCGAACCCGCCGAACCCGCCCTTGAAGAACAGCAGCGGCCTGCCGTCCGCATCCGCGGTCAGGTCGGTGATGCGGGCGAGCACGATCGTGTGGTCGCCTGCGTCGTGCTCGAGCTCGACCGTGGCCTCGATCCGGGCGAGCGCGCCGCCGAGCGCAGGCGCACCGTTACCCGCCGGGCTCCAGTCGACCTGGGCGAACTTGTCGCCGCCGCTCACCGCGAAGGTCGAGCACACGTCCTTCTGGTCATGGGCGAGGATGTTGATGCACAGCGAGCCGGCCTCCCGCAGCAGCGGCCAGCTGGTGGAGGTCTTCGCGGGGCAGAACGAGATGTACGGCGGATCCAGCGACACCGACACCACCGACTGGCAGGCGAACCCGAGGGGGCGGTCGCCGTCGTGGGCGGCGATCACCGCGACCCCGGTGCAGAAGTGCCCCATCACCTTTCTCAGTGTGGCGGCGTCGGGAGCCGAGAGAGCATCCTGCTCGGCGACGGCTGTGATCTCTGCGCTCATTGCGGTGTTCCTCCTGATGAAACGGGCACCATCCAGAATCGCCACACCCTGTGCGCGGCGCCATCCCCGTTCCCGGTCAGTGGTAGCTTGCCCTGTCCAGGTCATCTGTCCAATTGTTAGGCTCCCCAGGTGGCACCGACCGAACCGGCCTCCGAGTCTGATCTACCCAACCTGCCCGCGACGAGCTGGGCTGTACTCGGCATGCTCGCGTTCGACGAGGAGCTGTCCGGCTACGAGCTCAAGAAGTGGGCCGACTGGAGCATCAAGTTCTTCTATTGGAGCCCGTCGTTCAGCCAGGTCTACACGGAGCTGAAGAAGCTCGAGAAGCACGGCTTCGTCACCTCCCGGGTGCAGCACGACAACGGCGTTCGCGGCCGCCGTCTCTACAAGATCACCGAGGCGGGTACCGCCGCGGTCGGGCGCTGGTCCAACGAGGCGCCGATCGACCCGCCCATCCTCAAACACGGTGTGATGCTTCGCATCTGGCTCGGACACCTGAACAAGCCGGAACGGCTCAAGGAGATCCTCCGCGAGCACATCGAGTACGTGTCGAAGATGGAGCGGCGCGCCGCGGCCGATGCCTCCGGCGCCGACAAGGAACCGGCATGGGCGTACTCCCAGATCGTGCTGCGGTGGGCCGAGCGGTACTACGCCGCCGAGCGCGATCTGGCCGAGCAGCTGATCGCCGACATCGACAAGGCCGACGCCGTCATCGCCCAGGTCAAGGACGGCGACGACGCCGGCTTCCCGAAGCCGACCCCCGGCGCCTGGCGCCAGGTGGAGGTCGAGACCGAGTCGGAGAACCCCGACCTGGAGTGAGCCCTAGCGGGCCGGGTCGAGGAGTTCGCGCAGATCCGCCCACGCCTGCTTCTGCGCGGTGCGTGCCAGGGCCAGCATGCCCATCGTCATGAACCCGTGAATCGCGCCGTCGTATCGACGATGGTTGACCGGAACACCCTCGGCGGCAAGGGCCTTCGCATAGGCGTCACCCTCCGAACAGAGCGGGTCGCAGCCCGCGGTGACCACCACGGCGGGCGGCAGCCCGGCGAGTTCCGCGCGCAGGGGAGAGGCATGGGGGTGATCCCGGTCCTCGACCGCGACGTACTGGTCCCAGTACCACTGCATCGCGGCCCTGGTGTTGAAGTAACCGGTCGCGAACTCCCGGTAGGAATCGGTCTCGAAGTCCGCGGCGATCACCGGGTACAGCAGCAGCTGCGCCGCGAGGGCCGGGCCGCCGCGGTCGCGGGCGATGAGCGCGGTCACCGCGGCCAGGTTGCCGCCTGCGCTGTCCCCGGCGACCACGATCCGGCCGGTGTCACCACCGAGTTCCTGCCCGTGCTCGGCCACCCACGCCACCACGGCGTAGACGTCCTCGGCGGCGGCAGGCCACCGCGACTCCGGGGCCAGCCGGTAGTCGACCGACACCACGATCGCCCCGACGCCGTTGGCCATCGCCCGGCAGATCCCGTCGTGGGTGTCCAGATCGCAGAACACGAACCCGCCGCCGTGCGCGAACACGACGATCGGTACATCCGCATCGGAGGTGACCGCGGGCCGGTAGATCCGGACCGGCAGGTCCGAGCCTGGTCCGGGAACCACGCGCTCGATGACCTCCGCGACCGGCTCCGGCTGATCGGGCAGCACGAGCCTGGCTCGGATCGCGGCGCGCGCCTGCGCGCCTGCCATGGTCTCGACTTTCGGGAATCCGGCGTTCAGCGCGTCGAGGATCGCCGCCACCTCGGCGTCGACGGTCATGCGTACTGCAGATCGGTCGGCGCCGCCGCAGGGCGGGCGCGGTGAGCCGACGGCCCGCCGAGGATGGGACGCGGTTGCTGCTGCAGGGTCGGCTGGACCCGGACCGGGCCGCCCTCGATGTTGCGCCAGATTCCCAGCGCGGTCATCCGCACGGGTGCGGCGAGCCGGTGGTCGAGCTTCATCTGGGAGACCGGACCGCAGATCGAGACGGCCGCAACCGCCTCGCCGATGTTCCCGATCGGGGCTGCCACGCAGCCGAACCCGGGCAGCGACTCCTCGCGCTCGTAGGCGATGCCCTGCTCACGCACCTTGGCCAGCTCGGTGCGGAGCTGGGCCCCCGTGGAGATGGAGTACTTGGTCTTGCGGCTGAGGAGGTCGCCGTCGAGCGCCGCGAGCTGGGCCTCGCCCGCGAACCCGAGGATCGCCTTGCCGACCCCGGTGCAGTGCGCGGGGTAGCGGCCGCCGACCCGGGTCGGGATAGCGGCGGCCATCCGGCCACCGATCTTCTCGAGGTACACGACATCGGGCCCGTCGAGGATCGCCAGGTGGACGACGTGGCCGGTCACCCGGTGCAGCTCGTGCAGGAACGGCAGCGCGGCCCGGTGCATCCGGTCCTGGTGCACCGCGAGGGAGCCGAGCTCGACCAGGCGCATGCCCAGCTCGTAGTCGCGACCCTGCCTGCGCAGCCAGCGGAGGTGGACGAGCCGCTCGAGCATCCGGTGCGCCGAGGAGCGCGGCAGCCCGGTGCGCCGAACGACCTGAGCGAGCGTCAGCCGGCCGGGTCCGTCGAAGGCATCCAGAACGAGCGAGACGCGATCGAGTACGGCGCTCGGGGTGCTGGCGTCGACCAAAGTTGTCATGGGGTCCTCCGGGAGTGCTTGGCGGCTGGGCGCCGGGTTGGTGCGCCGATCGGCTGGGGGTCCGACCGGGGTGTTTCGATTAGGAATATGACTATTGATAGCACGGGCTTGTGTCGGCTGTCACACACGACCGAGTGGTTCGTTTTGGGTCACGAGACGGCGAAGGGCCCCGGATCGATTGACTCGACCCGGGGCCCGATATGCCTGACCTGCAGTTATTGACCGCTCAGTGGGATCATCCCTTGGCCGCGGATCGGCCCGCGCGACGCCCGAAAAAACTTCCGTCGCCCAGCGAAGCACCGCTCGCGTAGCCGCCCGCGGAGACGCCGGCGGTGCACCGGCCTGCCGCGTACAGCCCCGGAATCGGCTCGCCGGAGACGTGCAGGACCTCCGACTCGACGCTGGTGCGCAGACCGCCGAGGGTGAACCCGCCGGTGAACCCGCGCAGGTCGATCGCGGCGACCGGCGACCCGATCGGCCTGACCCATTCGGACTTCTTGCCGAGCACCGGGTCCGCGCCCTTCGCGGCGTGCTTGTTGTAGACCTCGACGGTGGTCTGCAGGGTGCCCTCGGGCAGCCCCATCTCCGCCTCGAGCTCCTCGACCGTCTCGCACACCCAGCTCGGCTGGTGCCGCAGGAACGGGGTGGCCGTCGGCGTGGCCTGCGCCTCCTCGTACGCAGCCTCGTCGATCACCAGGAACGACTGGTTCTGGTTCTCGATCAGCGTGGCCTGCCCGACCCGGCCGGGGTAGGTGTCCTCGTTGATGTAGCGCTGACCTCGCCCGTTGACCAGGATCCCGCGGATGAACAGCTGCGGGTCGCAGAAGAACGCCACCTCGGTGGCGTCCATGTGCGCCAGATCGGCGCCGAGGGCCTGCGCCATCTGGATTGCCTTGCCGTCGTGCTCCTCGATGGAGGCGGCCGGGCGGCCCACCAGCCGCGGCGCGTAGGCCTCGACCATCCGGTCGTTGTAGGCGAAGCTGCCGGTGGCGAGCACCACGCCGCGACGCGCCCGGATGGTGATCTCCTTCCCGTACTGGGTCGCCACGACGCCGACCACCCGGCCGGACTCGTCGGTGACCAGGGTCTGCGCGCGGGTGTCGTACACGGAACGCACGCCGAGGGCCGCCGACGTGTCGGTGAGCGGCTTCATCAGCATGAAGCCGCCGCCCTTCTCGCCGCCGGACTGTTTGTCCGCCATCTGCGGCACGTGCCCGCGCGGCGCGGGCGGGATGGTCGCGCTGAACGGGGCGGCGTTCTCGCCGCCGGTGTACTGCAGCCCGTCGTCGCCCGGCGGCTCCCAACCCGGCTCGCCCCAGAAACTCGCCTTGAACGGGACGCCGCACTCGACCAGCCAGTTGTAGTGGTCGACGCTGCCCTCGCAGTAGGCGTCGATCTTCTCGGCATCGACGCCGGGGCCGAGTGCCTCGGTCATGAACGCCTTCATGTTCTCCGCGGAATCCTCGAATCCACAAGCCTTCTGGAGCGGGGTGCCACCGCCGAGATAGATGAATCCGCCTGCCATCGCGGCCGCGCCGCCCCAGCCGCCGGTGCGTTCGAGCACCAGCACGTCGGCGCCCTCCTGGGCCGCGGCCACGGCCGCGGACGCGCCCGCGACGCCGTAGCCGGCCACCACCACATCGGCCTCGTGGTCCCACTGTGTGATCTCGACGGCCGGCCGCGGCCGGACCGTCGTGGTGTTGCTGGTCATCGGGTTCCTTTCGTGAACGGGTCTGGATACACCTCGCGCGCGGCTCCAGTGCCGGCGAACGCGGGTGCGTACGCCGGCGGTGGAAACCGCGCGCGAAGGTGGGTGGGCTGTTGTTACATCGCCGCCAGGGGCTCGCTGCCGGACCAGTCGTGGCCCCAGTAGCTGTCGGCGGTGATCTCCTCCGCGGAGTAGTACTTCTCGTCTACCCGCATGCCCTCGGTTCCGAATTCGATGTCCCAGCCTCCGGGAGCGCGAACGTAGAACGAGACCATCTTGTCGTTGGTGTGCCTGCCCAGGGTCGAGGAGACCGAGAAGCCGTCCTTGACGACGCGGTCGAGCGCCTGGCCGACCGCATCGAGGGTGTCGACCTCGACCATGATGTGGACCAGGCCGGGGGCACCGCCGTGCGGTGCGGGGCACAGCGCCAGGCTGTGGTGGCGCTCGTTGACGCCCATGAAGCGCACCCGCATCGGGCCGAACTCCGGCGGAGCCGGGATGCGGAAGGCGCCGCGCGACAGGAAGCCGAGCACCTCGGTGTAGAAGGCGAAGGCGCCGTTGATGTCCATCACCGGAAGCACCACGTGGCCGAGACCCTGTGCGCCCGTGACGAACTTGGCACCGAACGGAGTGACGACCGGGCTGTGGTCGAGGACCGCGCCGTGGAAGATCTCGAGGGTGGCGCCGGTCGGATCCTGGAAGGTGATGACCTCCTCGACCCGGCGGGCGTCGGCCTCCTCCAGCGAGAGCGGCTTGACGGCGATGCCCGCGGCCTCGACAGCCTCCTGCACGCGAACCAGGGCGGCGTGGTCGCGCACCTCCCAGCCGATGGTGACGACCTCGTCGGTGTCACCCGGCACGATGACGATGCGCGCGGCGCGCTCGTCCATCCGCAGGTAGATGGCGTTCTCGTCCGGACCGGAGCCCTCGGCGAAGCCGAGCACGTCGAAGGCGAACTTGCGCCAGCGCTCCATGTCGTTGGTCTGGACCTTGATGTAGCCCAAGCCCTTGATGTCAGTCATGTGATGTCCTTCTTATGTTTTCAGTGCTGTGCGGGACCGGATCAGATCATCGACTTGAGGTTGTCGGCCGGATCGAGACCGAGCGAGCTCACCGCGGAGGCGTGGTAGACGGTGCTGGGCACGTGGATGGCGTGGGCCAGGCCTGCGTGCGCGTCACGCCAGTACCGCTGCAGCGGCTTGTCCATGCGCAGCGCGTTGCCACCGGAGCGGGCGAAGATCTGGTCGACGGCACCGACCGCGCGCCAGGCGGCACGCACCTGGGTGCGACGACCGGCGGCGCGGTCCTCGAAGGAGACCTCCTTGCCGGACTCGACGATGTCCCACATCTTGTCGACGTTGGCCAGCAGTTCCTGGCGGGCGGCGTTGATGTCCGCGGCGGCCTCGCCGATCGCGAAGAGCACGTACGGGTCGTCCTTGACCGCGGTGCCCTGTGCACCGACCCGGTCACGCTGGTAGTCGAGGTGCGCAGCCAGCGCGCCCTCGGCGATGCCGACGACCGCGGAGGAGATGCCGAGCGGGAACATGGTGGACCACGGCATCTTGTACAGGGTCTCGGTCATGCCGGCGTTCTTCTGCGCGGTCCCGTTGATCACCTCGTCGCCGTCCATCACCCGGTAGGACGGCACGAAGGCGTCCCGCACGATGATGTCCTTGGACCCGGTTCCCTTGAGGCCGACGACGTTCCAGGAATCCTCGACGATCTCGTAGTCCTTGCGCGGCAGGATCATGTGCAGCATCCGCGGCGGCAGCGCCATGTTGCCGTCCTTGTCGCCCTCCATGGCGCCGAGGAAGATCCAGTCACAGTGGTCGGTGCCGGAGGAGAACTGCCAGCGACCGTTGAAGATGTATCCGCCGTCGACCGGCTTGGCGATCCCGGTCGGGGCGTAGGGGGAGGCGACCCAGGTGTTGTCGTCCGCGCCCCAGATCTCCTCCTGCACCTTCGGGTCCGCGAATGCCAGCTGCCACGGGTGCACACCGACGATGCCGCACACCCAGCCGGTGGCCGGGTCGAGCGAAGCCGCCTTCATCACGGTCTCGGAGAAGGCGCGCGGGTGCGACTCGAATCCGCCGTACTGCTTCGGCTGCAGCTGCTTGATCGGGCCTGCGGCCTTGAGCAGCTTCGCAGTCTCGTCGGGAAGCCGACCGATCCGCTCCGCCTCGGTCGCCTGATCGCGGATCTGATCCGCGATCTCGAAGAGATTGTCGAGTGCCTTGTTGGTCATCGTGGTGTTCCTTCTTGTCTATCGGTAGATCGTGGGCAGGTCGGGCGGATGTGTCAGGCGTTGGCCTGGACGGGGACGACGCCGTTGGCGATGTTCTCGGCGACCTCCGCCTCCCAGCTCTGCACGGCGCGGTCGGTGTCGATCTCGAACTCGAAGCGCTTGGTCATGTCCTCGGTGACGTCCTCGACGTCGACGTAGAACTGCTTGTACCAACGGCGCAGCTGGTACACCGGGCCGTCCTCCTCGGACAGCAACGGATTGTCGATGGGCGCCTTGTTCTTCCAGATCTTGACGTCCTGCTCGAAGCCCATCTCGACGCCCTCGGCGAACTGCTTCGCCATGCCCTCGGCCGCCTCGTCCGACATGCCCTTGGGCTTCTTGACCATCGCGCCGTACTGCAGCACGAAGGAGTTCTCGTCGACCGGGTAGTGGCAGTTGACGAGCACCGTCTCGATCGTCATGCCCTGGGCATCGCTCCACAGCCAGTCGAGCATGTAGGACGGGCCGAAGTACGAGGCGTCCGATCGGAGGGTGGAGTTCGGATCGTCGTAGCTGGTGCCGACGGAGATGTCGTGGCGCGGGGTCGACCGCATGTACTGGGTGGCGACGTGGCCCTCGAAGACGTTCTTGAAGAACCGCGGGAACGAGTAGTGCACGTAGAAGAAGTGCGCCATGTCCACGACGTTGTCGACGATCTCGCGGCAGTGCGAGCCCTCGATCAACATGGAGTTCCAGGTCAGGGCGGTCCACTCGTCGGAGCCGAAGCCCTCGATCTCGGGGATCGTCACGTCGTCGGTCGGCTTGCTGCCCTGCGGGTCGTGCCACACGTAGAGCTGACCGTTGCGCTCGAGCGTCGGCCAGCTGCGGGTGCGCGCGAGCGGGGGAACGCGGCGGGCGTAGGGGATGCCCGTGCACTTGCCGTTGCCGCCCCAGCGCCAGTCGTGGAACGGGCAGGCGATGGAGTCACCCTTGACGGTGCCCTGGGCGAGGTTGCCGCCCATGTGCCTGCAGTAGGCGTCGAGCACGTTGAGCTTGCCGTCCGACTCCGACTGGAAGACCACCAGCGAGGTGCCGAAGGCCTTGATCTCGTGCGGCTTTCCGTCCTGGAACGACTTCAGCAGGCCGAGGCAGTGCCAGCCACGGGCGAACCGGGTAGGGGCCGCCGCCGCCTCGATCATCCTGACCTCGTCGGCGTCGGACTTGGATTGCAGCGCCATCGCTACCTCTTCTCTCACGCTCGAGACAAACGCGCCCGAGTCACGCACTGATGTGATGAGCCTCATAATTCGGGGCATCGGCATGCGAGTTCATGGGGCCTTCCCGCTGACCGGGACGATTTCGCCCCCGCCCAGCAAGCCGGTGCCCGCAGCCTCCCGATCAGCGGGAAGAGGACGCCGGCCGGCCCTCGCGCGGACCTACCGTCGCGGTATCCGAACTGATCGAAGGAGGTGCGGATCGATGATCACCACAACCGCAACGAGCACGGTGGGGTCGCCGTTCACCGGCGTCACCGTCGACCTGGAGCGCGGCAAGATCCTCGAGTTCGCGGAGGCCACCCACTCCACCCACGCCGCGTACCGCGACGCCGAGCGCCCGGTGGTGCCTCCGACCTACCTGTGCGGAACCGATTCGATCGCGGGCGCCCACGACGTCCCGTCGGAACGCGACTGCCGCTTCTTCGGCGCACCGCCGCGCGCCGGTGACCAGCTGACCGTGACCGTGCGCGACGGCGAGCACGACCGGATCACCGAGTACCGCGACGCCGACGGCCGGTTGATCGCCGACGCGTGGACGCAGGGCGCGGGCGGCGACACCGCGGTGGTCGGGCAGCTCGCCAACTACGCAACCGACTGGCTCGGCCCGGAGTCGGTGCGACGATTCCGCACCCGCCTGGTGACCGCGGTCGCGGCCGACGAGACGCTGTCGTGCTCGGGCGAGGTGGTGCAGGAGTACACGGCCGACGGGGAGGCGCGCGTCGACGTGGTCCTCACCGCCACCGGGCAGGGTGGACGTGTCGCGGCCCGCGCCTGGGCCACCTTCGCCCGCGCCGCCTGACCGGGCAGTAGCCTGGCGACCGGAGCGATCGGTCGGGACGGAACCCGTTGGCAGGTGTGAGGGCGAATGGCGAGAACACGCGATGCCGAGCAGACAGGGGCAGCGCGGCGCAGCCAGATCCTCGCCGCCGCCATGACCCTGTTCGCCGAGAACGGATACCGCGGGACCTCGCTGGCGGCAGTCGCCGCGGCCGCGGGCATCACCCGGTCCGGGGTGCTGCATCATTTCCCCAGCAAGGAAGCTCTGCTGTCGGCCGTGCTCGCCGAACGCGATCAGCAGGCATTCGACGCCGTGGAGGTGGATCGTGCCTTCGAGGGGCCCGCGGCAGTGCGGGCGCTCGACATCCTCGATGGGCTGGCGATGCGCAACGAGGGCAACCGTGAGCTCGCCCGGCTGAGCCATCTGGCGCTGTTCGGTTCGGCGGACGCCCCCGAGGTTGCGCACGAGTGGTCCGATGAGCGCATCCGAACGTACCGGAGCAACCTCGCCCGGGTGATCGAGCAGAGCGTCGAGGCCGGGGACCTCCGCGCCGACGTCGACGCGGAGGCCACTGCGCTGCTACTGGTCGGCGCGTTCACCGGCCTGACCGAACTCTGGTTACGCGACGAGTCCCTGGACATGGTGGCGGCGGTGCGGATGCTCACCACCCTCCTGCGTCGCGATTTCGCACCGAATCAGGACTGACACCACGTCACTTCCCCTGTCCCACAGGTTGTCCCATGTCGACGATCGAGTCGACATCGACCTGGACGATCCTGCGGGGAACGAGCACGGCGGCGCACAACCCGACAAGGGCGATGGCGGCGGCGATCAGGAATCCCACCGTGAATCCGTCGTCGGTGTAGACGGTTGCGCCATTGAGCATGCTCGTGATCATCGGGGGCAATTGAGCGACGTGTGAGCCGTCCATCACGGCGAACGCGAGAATCGGCGCGATCGCGGGCACCACGGTCTGGAACATGCCGACCAGTGCCGAAGTCGACGCCTGCAGCTCCGGCGGCACCGCCAGGAACACCAGATTCGGTGTCGCCGCGTACGCCAGCCCGGACCCCAGGCCGACCGCACCCGCGAGGATCATCAGCAGGAGCTCGTTGTCGTGGGCGTAGGCCGTCACGGTGCACCCGATTGCGGCCGAGACCATTCCGAGTGAGATCAACAGTCCCGGCGAGGCGACGTGGCGACCGACCAGGACACCGACGACGATGCCGCCCAGCACGCCCATCACACCGATCGGAACCTGGAAGGCCGCCGCGCCCTGTTCATCGACACCGAATCCGTAGCCGAGTCCGAGCATTGCCGGGGTCCTGGTCAGCATCGGCAACAGCATCGAATACAGGCTCGTCACAGCGTAGATGCACCCTGCCGCCAGCGCGGTCAGCAACACCGGCCGCCGGCGCCACAGCCTGATGTCGATCAACGCGTCTCGGGTTGCCGCCGCGGTCACGACCCAGATGGCGATCGCGGCGATACCGGTGCCGAGCAAGGCGAGGGTGACCGCGGCGGTCCATCCCACCACCGGCCCCTGGGAGACCCCACCGAGCAGACCGGCGATACCGGTGCCGAGCACCGATGCGCCCAGCACGCCGACTCGTGCGCGCAACCGCACCGGTGATTCGGGTGTGGTGAGCACCACCGCGATGGCCAATGCACCCAGCGCCAGCCCCATGAACCAGAACAGGCCACGGAACTCGTGGTCGCCGACCAGCCATTCGGTCAGGAACGGGGCGGGGACGAGTGCCAGCCCGACGGCTGATGTGGCGATCGATGCCGCCAGCGCAACGGTGCTGGGCGGGAACACATCTCGAATCAGCGAGTAGCTCAGGAACAGACACGGCACCATCAGGCCCGACAGGCACCGGCCGACGAGGAACGTCCCGTAGTTCGTCGCGACTGCGCACAGGAGGGCCCCGATCCCGGACAACACGATGCAGCTCAGCAGCACCTGCCGCGTGCCGTGCAGATCGGCGAGTTTGCCGATCATGGGCGACGCGGCCGCGCCGACGATCACGAACGCCGTCATGATCCAACCGTCCTGCGTGGTGTGGAAGTGGGTAGCGATGTCGGGGATCGCCATCCCGACCAAGGGGTAGCTGAGCGCGGCCACTTCCAGCACTGCGACGAGCGCGGCGAGCGACAGGGCCAGACGCCAATTCCAGCCTGGCCGTGCGAGATCCGATGCTTCGCCGGTGCCGCCGGTCGGCTGCGCGGTGTCGCCGAGGGAGATGTTGGAGTGCACGACGACGCTCCTTTCGTGGGTTCGGTTCATTGGGACAGGGGGTGAACCGCTCCACGGGGGAACAGGCTGACTGACCCATCGGTCGGTCAGCCTAGACTGTAAGACGCATCACGTCGAGAGCCTGCTGTGATGGGAACCACGAATGGCCCGGTCCGGCATTCGCGCGCGCTAGCTGACCGCGGGGCGGGAACCCAGCCGGGCGGCGCCCGCCCCGATCTTGTTCAGCGCCCATTCGAGCGGACCCCGCCCGAGGTAGCGCCGCCACATCGTCGCGAAGACCAACGGCACCACCAGGAACGAGACCGGGAGCGCCCACGAATAGGTGAACGATTCGCTGCGCAGCACCAGCACCAGCACGACGATGTGCCCGGCGTAGATCGTCAGTGGCATCGATCCGAGCGCGGCCAGCGGCGTGAGAAGGCGCGGGGCGATCCCCGCCGCGAGCAGGCTCAGCCCGAGGACCGCGATCGCGATCCCACCCGAGCCGACGACCTCGAACACGGTTCCGCTGTGCGGGGTGCTGGTGAGCATCCACTGCCAGGGGTCGGTGCCGACGACGCCAGGGCCCGAGGAACGGAGCATGAACGAAAGCATCTGCACGCCCTCGCCCGGCATCGATTTGTCCAGGAACGCCACCAGGGCGTCCTTCCCGCCGAACAGGTTCAGCGCCACCCAGGACCCGCCAAGCCCGAGCACCGCCAAAGTCGAGCCGAGAGCGACCAGGACGGCTCCAACCCGCTCGCGACGCAGGCCCCAGCGGCCGATCGCCATGCCAGCCAGCAGGAACGGTACCCACGTGAGCACCGGGTAGGTGCCCTCGAGCAGGATCACCGAGCCGAGGTGCCGGACCCCGTCGATCGAGGTGAGCATCTCGAACCGCGCGCTCTCGCCGGCTACGTCGGGGCTCGTCATCCGCGACCTGATGGCGAACGAGAGCAGTGGACCCGCGACGGCGGCGACGGCCGCGGCGAGGGCCAACCGCTGCCAGCTCAGCCGAAGCAGCGGCAGCGCGATCAGGAACAGCACCGCGTACGTCGTGAGGATGACCAGCGCCGGGGAACCGAGCTGGGTGAGGACGAGGCCGAGGACGAACAGCGCGAGAGCGCGCGCGGCGATGGACCTGCGCGCGGCGCCCAGCCGCTCCGGCGGACGGGTTCCGCCGGTGGTGAGCGTCAGCGACACCCCGGCCAGCACCGCGAAGAGGATCGAGGCGCGGCCGCTGAGCGCGAAGTGGGCGAACTCGCCGATCTGTTCGGCGCTGGTGGTGTGCACGGCGATCATGCCGAGCACGGCGAGACCCCGCGCAATGTCCACGCCCACTATCCGGGGGAGTGAGCGGGGAGTGGGCGGGGCCTCGGCCGGGGACAAGATCTGGGTCATCGCATGCTTTCGGTCGCCTGGTGATGTCTTGCGATCCGAACGTATTGCGGCGACGGCCCGCTGTCGTCAGGCCTCGAGCTGATCCCGGGTCCGACCTGGGTATGACCTCCAGGCCGAACCCGGGCGATCGGTCAGCGGGTGACCATGTCCTCCGGACCCCAGATCGCCTTCATGGAGGTGATCTTGGCGTCGTCGTCGAAGGTCATCACGTCGATGACCGAGATCTCGACCTTCTGCTCGCCCAGGTGGGTGGTGAGGCTGAAGTTGAAGGCGGCCGTGCCTGCTGCGATCTTCACGACGCCGAGCTCGGCGGTCTGCTCGAGCGGCTCGATGATGCCGTAGAACTCGCGGATCGACTCCTCGGTGGTCCGCGGGTCGGTGCCAACCGGATCCTCGACGGTGGCGCCGGGCGCGTACAGCGCCAGGACGTCGTCGACGGTGCCGCCCGCCACCGACTTCACGTAGCTCTCGATGGTGTTCAGGATGTCTTCGCGTGATGCCGCCATGTCGTGCCCTTCGTTGTTAGAACCTGTTCTAGTTGCGAGGGTACCGGCGATGCCGACGGGATTCCATGGAACGAGGGGCCGTATCGGACCGGCACGGCGCCCGGTTCGTCCGGATTGGGTAGACCACAGCTCACGATGTGGTAACCGTGGCCTCCGAAAGTCGTTCGGGCCGCTGCAATCCGGTGTTACCGTGCCGCGCATGCCTATCCAGCACGGGGGTTTCTGGGTACGAATGTGTGTGGCCGCCATTGCGGTCACTGTCGCGGTCGGGGGTGGCACGTCGGTCGGCACCGCCGTCGCACAATCCACCGGCAGCGCCGGAGGTGAAGGGTCGATCGGCACCGGGTCGCTGACAGACGGCACCGCGTCGGACGGCACACCCTTGAACGGAACGACGCTGATCACCGGCTCTCTCGGGACCGGCTCCGCCGCGGGGTCGCCGCTGGGGTCCGCGATTCCCGGAGTGGTCGGCTCGGTGATCCCGGGGCCGGATCTGGATCCGCCGCCCCTCGAGACGCTGCGCGCCGAGATGATGCCCAAACCGCTCGGGGACCCGTTCTTCGACGTGTACCCGCCCGGACTGCCCGGCATGGCCAACGGCCAGGTCATCGAGACCCGCGATGTGACGCCTGCCGCCCGAGCGCTCCTGCGCGGGCCGGTGCGGGAGGTGCGCCAGATCAAGGTCAAGAGCACCGACTCGGCGGGTGCGCCCTCGTTCGCGACCGCGACTCTCGTCGTGCCCGCCACGCCATGGCCCGGCCCGGGACCGCGACCGGTCCTGGTCAACAACGTGCCGATCAACGGCCTCGGGCGCAGCTGCACCCCTGGCCACACCCTCGGCAACGGAATCACGCCGTCGGAGAACCTCCTCGAGCTGCTCCGGCCCGTCACCACCAAGGCCGAGGAGCGCGGCTATGCGGTACTCATCCCCGACCACGAGGGTCCCCGGATGGCGTACGCCGAACCCTTCGTCGCCGGGCACGCGATCCTCGACACCATCCGCGGCATGCGTGCCGTGTTCCCCGCCGAGTTCGGCGCCAGCAAGCTCGCCATGATGGGCTACTCCGGCGGTTCGATCGCGACGCACGGCGCGGTCAAGCTGATCGACTCGTACGCGCCCGAACTGGCAGGCGATATCGTCGGCGCCGCGCTCGGCGGCATACCCGCCGACTTCGAGATGCTCGGACGCACCATGAACGGCAACCTCGCCGGTGGACTGTTCCTCGCGGCGGTGTTCGGGATCACGAGGGAGAATCCCGAGATCCTCCCGCTGATCAACACTCTCGGACAGCGGCTGAGCATCACGTCCATCAAGGACCAGTGCGCAAACACCCTCGCCCTCGCCGGCGTCTTCGGGATACCGGCCGAGGCGCTCGCGAATGTGAAGCAGGCGCTGGATTCACCTGTCGCACATGACATCTACACGAAAATGAAGATGGCGGACCGTAAGTCCGGCACCCCGCTGTACATCTACAGCGGTGGTCAGGAGTTCTGGGTCCCGGCACTCGGCTCACGCAACCTGTACGACGAGCAGTGCGGCTACGGCGTGCGCGCGTTGTACCGGCAGGTACCCGGCGAACACATCCTCGGCGAACTCACGGGGAATCCCGGGGCCTTCGACTGGGTCGACGCACGGCTACACGGGGAGCCGGCACCAACCGAGTGCTGAGGGGCTTCGCCCCTGTGCGCGGTTAGCGGGTGCAGAGACCCGCTAACCGCGCACGGGCAGCGGAGCTGCCTACTTGACGATGTTGACCATCTTGCCCGGCACCACGATCACCTTGCGGGGCGCATTGCCCTCCAGGAGGGCGACGATCTTCTCGTCGGCCAGTGCCGCTGCCTCGATGGACTTCGGGTCGGCATCGGCGGCCACGGTGAGCCGGCTGCGCAGCTTGCCGTTGACCTGGATCGGGTACTCGACGGTGTCGTCGACCAGCCACTTGTCCTCGGCCAGCGGGAACGGGCCGTGCGCCAGCGAGGTCTCGTGCCCGAGCCGGGACCACAGCTCCTCGGCGAGGTGCGGGGCCAGCGGACCGAGCATCAACACCAGCGGCTCGACCGCCGACCGCGGCGCCCCGTTCGGGTACTCCTTGGTCAGGTGGTTGTTCAGCTCGATCAGCTTGGCCGCCGCGGTGTTGTCGCGCAGCGCGGCGTAGTCCGCGTTGACGCCGTCGATCGTCTTGTTCAGCGCGCGCAGGGTGTCGTCGGTCGGCACCTCGTCGGTGACCCGGAGCTCGCCGGTCTCCTCGTCGACGACCGTGCGCCAGACGCGCTGCAGGAACCGGTGCGACCCGACGACGTCCTTGGTCGCCCACGGACGTGAGGTGTCCAGCGGCCCCATCGACATCTCGTACACGCGCAGGGTGTCCGCGCCGTACTCCTCGCAGATCTCGTCCGGCGCAACGGAATTCTTCAGGGACTTGCCCATCTTGCCGTGCTCGCGGTGGACGGGCTCGTCGCCGTGGAAGAACTTGCCGTCGCGCTCGGTGACCTCCTCCGCGGGCACGTAGACGCCCCGGGAGTCGGTGTAGGCGTAGGCCTGGATGTAGCCCTGGTTGTAGAGACGGCGATACGGTTCGCTCGAGCTCACGTACCCGAGGTCGAAGAGGACCTTGTGCCAGAACCGCGAGTACAGCAGGTGCAGCACCGCGTGCTCGACGCCGCCGACGTACAGGTCGACGCCGCCCGGGTCGTTCGGGCCGTGCAGCTCGGGCCGCGGACCCATCCAGTACTGCTCGTTCTCCTTGGCGCAGAACTCGTCGTTGTTGGTCGGGTCGATGTAGCGCAGCTGGTACCAGGAGCTGCCCGCCCACTGCGGCATCACGTTGGTGTCGCGGTGGTAGCTCTGCAGACCGTCGCCGAGATCGAGCTCGACGTTCACCCAGTCGGTTGCCTTCGCCAGCGGAGGGGACGGCTCGGAGTTCTCGTCGTTCGGGTCGAAGGAGACCGGTGCGTAGTCCTCGACCTCCGGGAGTTCCACCGGCAGCATCGATTCCGGCAGCGGGTGCGCGACGCCGTCCGCGCCGTACACGATCGGGAAGGGCTCGCCCCAGTAACGCTGACGGGCGAACAGCCAGTCCCTCAGCTTGTACTGGATGGTGCCCTTGCCGGTGCCGTCCGCCTCCAGGCGCGCGGTGATGGCGGCCTTGGCCTCCGCGACGCCGAGGCCGTCCAGGTAGTCCGAGTTCACCAGCGGACCGTCGCCCGTGAAGGCGGCCTCGGCGATGTCGCCGCCCGCGATGACCTCGACGATGTCGAGGCCGAAGCTGGTCGCGAACTCCCAGTCGCGCTGGTCGTGCCCTGGCACCGCCATGATCGCGCCGGTGCCGTATCCGGTGAGCACGTAGTCGGCGATGAAGATCGGAAGCCGGTGCCCGTTGACGGGATTCACCGCATACTCGCCGAGGAAGACGCCGGTCTTCTCCTTGTTCTCCTGCCGCTCCAGGTCCGTCTTCGCGGCGATGGAGGCGCGGTAGGCGGCGACGGCCTCGGCCGGGGTGGCGGCGCCGCCGGTCCAGCGGGGATCCACGTCGTCGGCGTACGAGCCCGATACCAGCCGATCGACCAACTCGTGCTCGGGGGCGAGGGTGACGTAGGTGGCGCCGAACAGGGTGTCGGGGCGGGTGGTGAAGACCTCGATCGCGACGTCGTCGACCGCGGGGTCGACACCGAACCGGACCTGGGCGCCGTGCGAGCGTCCGATCCAGTTGCGCTGCATGGCCTTGACCTTGTCCGGCCAGTCCAGGAACTCGAGGTCGTCGACGAGGCGATCCGAGTACGCGGTGATCCGCATCATCCACTGCTGCAGGTGCTTGCGGAACACCGGGAAGTTGCCGCGGTCGCTGCGGCCGTCCGCGGTGACCTCCTCGTTGGCCAGCACGGTGCCGAGCCCGGGGCACCAGTTGACCATCGAATCCGACCGGTAGACAAGGCGATACGAATCGATCACCGTGCGGCGCTCACCCACGTCGAGCGCGGACCAGGACCGGCCGTCCGGAGCGGTACGGGCACCGGACTCGAACTCCGCCTCGAGCTCCGCGATGGGGCGGGCCCGCTTGAGGTCGGCGTCGTACCAGGCGTTGAAGATCTGCAGGAAGATCCACTGCGTCCAGTGGTAGAAGCCCACATCGGTGGTGGCCAGCGAGCGCCGCTCGTCGTGGCCGAGCCCGAGGCGGCGCAGCTGCCGCTTCATGTTCTCGATGTTCGACTCGGTGGTGGTGCGCGGGTGGGTGCCGGTCTGCACCGCGTACTGCTCGGCGGGCAGGCCGAAGGCGTCGTATCCGAGGGTGTGCAGCACGTTGTGTCCGTGCATGCGGTGGTAGCGCGCGAACACGTCGGTGGCGATGTAGCCGAGCGGGTGCCCGACGTGCAGGCCGGAGCCGGAGGGGTACGGGAACATGTCCTGGACGAAGAGCTTGTCCGCGGGCAGCTCCCCGGCGAGGTCGCCGACCGGGTTCGGCGCGTTGAAGGTGCCGCGCTCGCTCCACAGCTCCTGCCACCGCCGCTCGATCCGACCCGCGAGCTCCGCGGTGTATCGGTGCTGAGGGGTGGCGTCGTCCGCTGGCTGCTGCACTGGCTCGGTCACGTGTTTCGCTATCTACTCTGCGCTGGGCTCGGTGTCTCAGCGCTGGTTCTCGGGCATGGATTACCGTCGACCAGCCTAAGGTGTCACCCGAATAGTCCCGGTCATCGGTCCCCGCCGTACCCTGGTCCCGTGGTCATCGTCGCAACCGTGCTGTTCGTAGTCGCCCTCGCCATCGGCGTGGTGGCGGTCGCCGGGATCACCGGCCGGCTGCCGCGCAACCGCTGGGCCGGGGTCACCACCCCCGAGGCCCTCGCCAGCGACGACGCCTTCCGCCTCGCCAACCGCATCGCCGCGCCCACCATGGCCGCTGCCGCATTGTTGCTGGTCATCGGCGGTGTCGGCGCTCTCGCCTTCGGCACGGCCGGCGGACTCCTCACCGTCCCCGTCGCCCTGGTCGCGGCCCTGGTCACCGCCGGGTACGGCGGATCCATGGGAGCAAGGGCCGCCGCCGCGGCCGCCCCGGCCGGGGGCTGTGGCCACGACTGCGGGTGCGGCAGCCCCGCCGAGCCGGAGTCCACGGAGTCCGCCGACAACGCTGCCGACGCCGCGGCCGCCGCGGACTGCGGGATGGACTCCTGCGGGTCCTGCGCCCTCAAGGGCGCCTGCCTGCCCAGCTGAGCGGGTCGTCGCGCGGGCGCCTGGTTGAATCGGCGCCCATGAGCAATTCCCGGACCTTCGATCCGGCCGGTGTCCTGTTCGGGATCGGTGTGCCCGCGCTCGCGGTCGCCGTCGGCCTGACGCTGACCCGGCTGTGGTCCCCCCGCCTGCCCGACACCGTCGCCACGCACTGGGCGGGGAGCGGCCCGGACGGCTTCAGCACGCCCAGCTCGCTCGCCGCGACCATGGTGATCGTGATCCTGCTCGTCGGGTGCGGTGCCAGCGCGATCGCCGCGCTCGCGGGCGCGATGCTGATGACGCGCCGCGCGATGCTGATCGTCGGCCTGACCGTGGTCGGGCTGGTGCTCACCCTGTGGATCGCGCTGCTCGCCGCGCAACTCGACCTCGCATCCGCCGTTGACGTGGCGCTGCCGATGACGTGGATCGGGCTCGGGATGGTGGCGGGCGCCGCCGTCGGCATCATCGGGGCGTCGACGCTGCGCGACCATCGCGAACGATCCGCGGCGACCCTGCCGCCGGACCCGCGGCTGCCCCGCGGGCCGCTTGACCTGCCGATCACCGTGCGGCTCGGGCTCGGGCCCGCGACCGCGGCCGTGCTGCTCGGGACCGGCGCGGCGATCACCGGCCTGCTCTGCGCGCGGGCGGGCTCGTGGTGGCCGCTGGCGGCCTTCCTGCCGGTCTCCCTGCTGATGGTCGGGCTGCTGCGCTTCCGGGTCACCCTCGACGAGACGGGGCTGTGGGTGCACAACATGGGCATGACCGCGGTCGGGTACGGGGTCGAGGAGCTGGTCGGGGCGAACGTCGAGGAGGTGAACCCGTCCAGGGACTTCGGCGGCTGGGGCCTGCGCCTCAAGGGCCGCGGCAACTACGGGGTGGTCACCACGACCGGGCCCGCGGTGGTCTTCACCGCGGCGAACGGGCAACGGCTGACGGTGACCACGCCACGAGCCGAGGAGATGGCCGGCGCGCTGAACGCCCTCGCGGACCGGCGGCTGGCCGATCGCTGACGCCCCCCGCGGCGCCGGGGCGTCGACGGCTCAACTCCGACGCAGCCGTCGCTCGTTGGCCAGGATCGCGGCGGTCAGCGCCGCCTCCGGCTTGGAGGCAGGCCGGGACCGGCGCATCAGCACGAAGTCGGCGTCACCGGGGTCGGGGAGGGCGCCGTCGGGCAGCGGGACCAAGCCGTCCGGCAACAACGACTCCGAGTGCACGATGTACCCGAGTCCGGCGAGCACGGCCGCGCGCAGGCCGAGCAGGCTGTCGGTGACACAGGTGGTGCGCCACACCAGTCCGGCCCGCTCGAGTGCCTCCATCGCGGCGCGGCGGGTGATGCTCGGCGGCGGGTAGGTGACGAGCGGCACCGGCCCCTCCACCGGTTCCGCGCCGTGGGATCCGGCCCACACCAGGCGGTCGCGCCACACCAGCTCGCCGTGCTGCTCGCCCGGCCTGCGCATCCCGAACACGATGTCGAGCTCGCCCGCTGCCAACTTGGCGCCGAGATTCTCGCTGAGACCGACGGTCAGCTCCAGATCGATGCGCGGGTGGCTGCGCCGGAACTCGAGCAGCACCTCCGGCAGCTCGGCCGCGACCAGGTCGTCGGAGGCGCCGAAGCGCAGCACCCCGGACAGCTCGGACTCCGCGAAATAGCTCTCTGCCTGCTGCGACGCGTCCAGGATGGTGCGCGCGAAGCCAAGCATCGCTGACCCGTCCGCGGTCAGTTCCAGGTTGCGGGTGTCGCGCCGGAACAGCTCCCGACCGATCGACTTCTCCAGCCGGGCCACGTGTCCGCTGACGGTGGACTGACGCAGGCCGAGCTGGTGCGCGGCTGCGGTGAACCCGCCGCGACGCTCCACGGCGAGAAAGCTGCGCAGCAGCACCGGATCCAGCATCAGCCATACTTATCACGATTTGCGATGCGAATTATCATTGTGATCGACTTTCACGATATCTGAGCAGCGGATTACCGTTGCCGATGTGAAGTTCTTGAGCAGGTTCTACATCGACGGGTTCATCCTGTCGATCATCGTGGTGGCCGTCGTGGCCAGCATCTTCCCTGCCTCCGGCGGCGGGCAGACGGTGCTGGACTGGGCCACCAAGATCGCGATCGCGCTGCTGTTCCTGCTCTACGGCGCCAGGCTGCACCCGCGCGAGGCGCTCGAAGGGCTCAAGCACTGGCGGCTGCACACCGTGGTGCTGGCGTCCACCTACCTGCTGTTCCCGCTCATCGGGCTCGCGCTGCGGGTACTGGCACCCACGGTCCTGACCGACGAGCTGTACACCGGGGTGCTCTACATGTGCCTGGTGCCCTCGACGGTCCAGTCCTCCATCGCGTTCACCTCGATCGCCCGCGGCAACGTCGCGGGGGCGGTCGTCAGCGCGTCGTTCTCGAATCTGATCGGGGTGTTCATCACCCCGCTGCTGGTGATCCTGCTGATGAACACCACAGGCGAGGCGACCGTCGACGCGTCCTCGATCGTCGACATCGTGGTGCAGCTGCTGCTGCCGTTCATCATCGGTCAGCTGATCCGGCCGTGGGTGACGGGCTGGCTGCAGCGGCACGCCGCACCGACCAAGATCGTCGACCGCGGCTCGATTCTGCTGGTGGTGTACTCCGCATTCAGCGCGGGCATGAACGAGCACGCTTGGGCCGGGCTCTCCGCCTGGCGGGTGCTGGCGCTGGTCGTGGTCTGCTGCGCGATCCTCGCGACGGTGCTCGGGGTGACGGCCTTCGCCGGGCGCGCGCTCGGGTTCTCGCTGCCGGACCGGATCGTGATCCTCTTCTGTGGGTCCAAGAAGTCGCTCGCGACCGGGCTACCGATGGCCTCGGTGCTCTTCGCCGGGCAGCCGGTCGGCCTGATCGTGTTGCCGCTGATGATCTTCCATCAGATCCAGCTGATCGTCTGCGCCGCTCTGGCGCAGCGGTTCGCCCGCCGCCAGGACCAGGAGCCCGCGGCCTCGGCGCCGGGTCGGTGAACCGAGCGGGCCGGTCAGTTCCTGTCGACGTCGATCGGGTGCGTCGCGAGCAGAGCGAGGGGGAGGGGCTGGCGGCGCAGTACGTGCGCCCAGAGGTCGACCCGCGGCGGGCCGATCACGTCGGACGGCAACGCGGACAGCACGGTCCAGTCGTCACGCTGCAACTCCGAGTCCAGCTGTCCCATCGTCCAGCCCGAGTACCCGGCGAAGACCCGCACGCCCTCGATGAGCGGGCCGACGGCTTCCGGATCGGAATCGAGGTCGACCATGACCACCCGGCCGTCCACCCGCCGCACCCCGGACACCCCGTCGATGTTCGCCCCGGTACGCAGCGTGGCCAGGCACAGCGCCGAGTCCCGCTTCACGGGGCCGCCGATGAACAGCGCCCGCGGATTGGCGCACAGTTCCGTCCACTGGGGCAGCACCGTGTGCACCGCGGTCTCGCTCGGCCGGTTGATCACGACGCCAAGGCTGCCCGCGTCGTTGTGCTCGATGACGTAGACGACGGTGCGACGGAAGGCCGGTTCGGTGAGCTCGGTCGAGGAGATCAGCAGACTGCCCGGGCGCACGATCGGTTCGGTCGACGCCATCCGGTCCTCGGGTTCTTCTGCGTGGTCCACCGGATAATCATCGCACCGGCGGACGACACTCGTGCCGGGTAACGCGCCGCCTCACACCTGCGGGGCGAGCCCGACCATCTCGTCCAGCACCGACAGGTGGTGTTCGAACAGTGCCCGCGGGTCCGTGAAGGTGTCCGCCCCGTACTGACCGAACACCTCGAAGTTCACCGCGCCGAACAGCGAGGACCAGGCGAGCACACCCCGCGCCAGCGCCTCCTCCGGCAGCTCCAGCCCCATCTCCGTGCGGATCGCCCTCAGGTTCTCCCGCAACGGCGCTCCCATCGGGATCGTCTGCGGGACAGCGAGTTCGCCGGAACGTCCGGCCTCGTCGAAGATCTTCACCAGCGCTCCGATCACGCGGGTGCCCGGCCCGGTGGTGCGCTCGGCCGGCGCCTGGTAGCCCGGCACCGGACTGCCGAACAGCAGCCCGTAGCACGCAGGCTCGGCCAGCGCCCAGTCCCGCACGGCGTGCCCGAGAGCGTGCAACCGGGCGCGCGGATCGCCTGCCGGCGCGGACGCCACGGCAACGTCGACCGCGTCACCCAGCTCGGTGTACCCCTCCACGACCAGCAGCGTGAGCAGTTCGTCGCGACTCTTGACGTACCGGTACACCGCCGACGAGACCACCCCGAGATCCCTTGCGACCGCCCGCAGCGACAGCGCCGCCGCCCCGTCCCTGGCCAGATGCACCCGTCCGATCCGGGTGATGTCGGCCAGGGTCTGCTCGCGTGCGCGTTCGCGCGGGGTTCCGGTCACCGCCCCAGCCTGACCGCTTCAGTGAGCACTGTCAACAAAAGAGAGCAGTGCTCTTGACATTCCCCTCGAAGCGGCGCATTCTTGTTTCGAGAGCAGTGCTCTCGAAAGTCCGAAACCACACCCAGGAGTGATTGCGATGTCGACAGTGCAGGTAGTGACCGGCGCGGGGCCCGTCGGATGGACGGTCGCCGACCAGCTGGCGACGCAGGGACATCGGGTCCGCGTGCTGACCAGGTCCGGCTCCGGACCCGAGCACCCCAATGTGGAGCGGCTCCGCGTCGACGTCTCCGTGCCGGGCGCGCTGGACGCCGCACTGGAGGGCGCCGCCGCGGTGTTCCACTGCACCCACGGCTCGGCCTACTCCGCCGAGGCCTGGCGGCGCGAGCTGCCCTCCACCGAGCGGGCCGTGCTCGACGCCGCGGGGCGGGCCGGGGCCGTCGTGGTGTTCCCGGAGAGCCTGTACTCCTACGGACGGGTCGACGGACCCATCACCGAGGACACGCCGCGCGAGGCCCGCGACGGCAAGCTCGGCGTCCGCACCGAGCTGCTGCGCCAGCGCGAGGCCTCGGATACCGCCACCGTCAGCGTGGCCGCCTCCGATTTCTTCGGTCCGCGGGTGCTGATGGCACACGCGGGCGAACGAATGGTGCCGATCATCTTGGCGGGCAAGACCGTTCGCGTCATGGGCTACCTCGACACCCCACACTCGTTCACCTACGTGCCCGACCTCGCCGCTGCCATGATCGGCGCGGCAGCCGACCCCTCGCTGTGGAACTCGGTCCTGCACGCGCCGACCGGGCCCGCGCTCACCCAGCGCGCCCTGGTGCACGCCTACGCCGCGGCGGCGGGGGTACCGGACCCGAAGACCGGCGTGCTGCCGGGCTGGCTGCTGCGCGGCGCCGGACTCGTGCACCGCGACAGCCGCGAACTGGCCGAGATGCTGTACCAGTTCGAGCGACCGTTCGTGCTGGACTCGGGCCGCAGCGAGCGGCTGCTCGGGATGGCGCCGACGCCGCTGGCGGAGGCGGCCGCCGCCACCGTCGCATGGTGGCGCGCACGGGAGCTCGCGCCCGCGCCGCGATAGGGTCACCTGGTGGTGAACTCGACGCCGGGAAGCGCGACGCCGGGGGAGCCGACGCCACCCGATCCGACCCCGACCGACCCGACGCGCGGGAACGGCGGACTGCGCGCCGCGCTGCGCCGGTCGCCCGGGCTCGGCCGACTCACCACCATCCGGTTCGCGAGCCAGTTCGGCGACGGGCTGTTCCAGGCCGCGCTCGGCGGCGCGATCCTGTTCAATCCCGAACGGGAGACCGACCCCATCGCGATCGCCGCGGGGTTCGCGGTGCTGCTGCTGCCCTACTCACTTGTCGGCCCCTTCGCGGGCGCCCTGCTCGACCGATGGGACCGGCGCGCGGTCCTCATGTGGGCGAACCTGCTGCGCGGCGGCCTGATCCTGGCGGCAGCGGCCGTGCTCGTGACCGGCGGACCGCAGACTCCGCTGCTGCTGCTCGCGCTCGCCGCGGTCGGGGTCAGCCGGTTCGTGCTGGCAGGGGTCTCGGCGTCCCTTCCCCATGTGGTGCGCCAATCCTGGCTGGTGTCAACGAATTCCGTGCTCGCTACCGCGGGAGCCGGCGTCGCCGCCGCGGGGGCTGGGGCGGCGGTCGCGATCATCGGAGTGCTCGGCGAGGGGGACCGCGGCTCCGGCCTCGCGGTCGCCGTCGCCTCGGCCGGGTCCGCGGTCGGGGCGCTCGCCGCGGCGGGCTTCGCCGCGCACCGCCTCGGACCGACCGGCGAACTCACCGGTGCGGGTCCGAGGGGCCTCGACGCCGTCCTGGCTGTGCTGGCCGGTCTGCGCACCGGCGCCACCGCGGTGTGGCGCGCCCCCGGCGTCACCACCGCGATGATCGGAATCGGTGTGCACCGCATCGTGTTCGGGATCAACACCCTGATCATGGTGCTGGTCCTGCGGGACACCTCGGCGGCGGGTGCGCTGCCGGGCGGGTTCGCCGGATTCGGGGTCGCGGTCGGCGCCGCGGCGGTGGGCATGCTGGTCGCCGCGGCCGTCACCCCGTTTCTCATCCCGCGCATCGGCAGGTCCCCGACCGTCGTGTGCGCACTCGTGTTCGCCACCGCCGTGCAACTGGGGGTGATCTCCGTGCTCACCCAGCCGGTGTTGCTGATCGGCGCGTTCCTGCTCGGCCTCGCCGGCCAGACCATCAAGCTCACCGGGGACGCGGCGATGCAGATCGACATCGACGACGCCCGGCGCGGGCAGGTGTTCGCGTTGCAGGACACCGTGTTCAACATGGCGTTCATCGGCGCGCTCGCGGCCGCGGCGACGGTGATCGCCCCCGACGGACGCTCACCGGGACTCGTCTTCGCCGGGGCCGCGGCGTACGGGCTCGGCCTGGCGGCGGTGGCGGCGAACTCGCTGCGCCGGGCGCCGCGCTGAGCGCCCGGCCCGCCCACGATCAGCCGGGACCGCGGTCGACGGTGTCCAGTCGGCCGTCGCCGTCCGTATCGGACAGCGTCACGTCCGCCGCCCCGTCGGACCGCTCGTCGACCTCGACCGCGGCATAGGGGCCTGCCCGTCCCGCCCGCACCAGGCTGACGTCCACCAGCGAATCCCCGTCGGTGTCGATCACCGCGACGTCCGGGGCGCCGTCGAGGTCGAGGTCGACCTCCACCGGCCGCCCGTCCTCGCCGCCCGGCACCGTCCGCTCCACGCCCCCCGCGTCCGTCCAGCGCAGCCCGTGCCCGGCCTCGGCGGCGGGCGGCGGGACCTCCAGATCCCAGACCCCCGCGCCCGAGGCGTCCTCGAAGTACCGACCCTCCTCGCCGACGTCCAGCACCGAACGATCCGCACCGCCGTCCCCGTCGCTGTCCCACATCGCGTCGTCGAACAGGCCGTCGCCGTCGAAGTCGAGGCTCACCGCGTCCGGCGCCCCGATGCCGCCGAGGTCCAGATCCGCCTCGGACACCCAGTCCCGCGGCGCCCCCTCACCGGTACCGAACGAGTACTCCACCAGTCCCATACGTGTTGGACGCGAGAGCGGCGACGCCGGTTCCGACCGCCCGACACGGCGGGTGTCCGGGCCCTACCTCCGAGCTTCGAGCGCGTCCAGGATCAGGTCCAGGCCATAGCCGAACTCGCTCGTGTGGTCGTAGCCCGGCTGCAGGGCGTGGTCGACGATCATCTCCGTGAGGTAGGGCAACTCGGCCGCGGGCAGCTGCTCGAGGATGCTGCCAGCCACCTCCTCGACGTCGTGCGGCGTCGTCACCGGCAGGTTCGCCTCCTGGAGGACGAACCCACCGATGTAGCTGTCGACGAGCGAGACGGCGTGCGCGGCCATCGGCAGCGGGAACCCCGCCTCCCGGAGAACGCCGAGGACGGCATCGTGGTGGCGCAGCGTCGCAGGCCCCGGGTTGCGACGGGAGTCCATGAGGCCGAGGGCCCAACTGTGCCGCGACAGGACCGTGCGCGCCGAGCGAGCGCGTGCCCGGATCGCGTCGCGCCAGTCGTCGCACTCGGCGTCGGGCAGCTCGATCGCCGCGAACACCGCGTCGACCACACCGTCGAGGATCGCGTCCTTGTTCGGTACGTGGTGGTAGAGCGACATCGCCTCCACGCCGAGCTCCTGCGCCACCCGGCGCATCGTGATCGCCGGGGCGCCACCGCGATCCGCGACCCGGATCGCGGCCTCCAACACGCGATCTCGGCTGAGTGGTTGCCGTGGCGGTGGTGACAAGGGGGCTCCTGGCTGCGGGTCGGTGTTGACAAGCTTACAGGCGTAAGTCAGCCTTACATCTGTAAGTTCTCTCGGCCGGTGACGAGCCCGAGTCCGGCGAGGAAAGGAGATTCCGATGCCCATGCCGAGGTGGTGGGGCCACATCAACAAGCGGGTGTTCAACCCGCGCGCGATCGCGGGCGGGAAGTGGCCGGTGCTGACCCACGTCGGTCGCACCTCCGGCGCCACGTATCGCACCCCGCTCGATGCGTATCCCGTCGACGGCGGCTACCTGTTCGTTCTTGTGTACGGATCGCGCTCGGACTGGGTGCGCAACGTCCTGGCGGCCGACAGCGCGAGGCTCCTCGTCGACGGGCGGGAGGTGGAACTCGCCGCCGCACGCCTCGTCGGGGAATCCGAGGCCTTCCAGGCACTCTCCGATGACGTGGCACGCCCACCCAGGCTGCTCCGCATCAGCGAATTCCTCCGCATGGACGTGGTCTCGGGCTGAGCCGATCAGGGCAGGCAGGCGACGGTCACGCGTCAGTCACCATGACGCCGCCACGGCGGGACGCCCGCAATGGTGATCGCACGCAGCGCCCACTCCGCGGGACCGTACCTGTGCCCGCGCAGCCACCAGCGGCTGAGCATGAGCTGGATCGCGAAGATCACCGGCACCGCGGCGAGGACCGCGAGCGGCGGGAGCCGGTCGATCAGGCCGAACCCGTAGCCGGTGAACAGCACGCCGAGCACCAGCGACTGGAGCAGATAGTTCGTGAGCGCGATCTTGCCCATCGGGGCCAACGCCGACTCGATCCGCCTGCCGGGACCCGTGCGGAACAGCATCACCCCTGCCACCACGTAAGCCGCGGTGAGCAGCGGCGCCGTCAGCTGCCCGAGCCCGAACGCGAAGACCTCGACTCCGCCACCCGGCGCGTAGGCCGCGGCCAGCGCGTAGACGATCGCGCCGATCAGCCCGACCGGCAACCCGAAGATCAGAATCCGGCGCATCAACGGCCGAAAGCGGGCCGGGTCCGCGAAAGCCTGCACCCGCCCCGCGGCGAATCCGAAGAAGAACATGGCCATCGCGCTCGGAGCCTGCAGGGCCACCAGGGCGGAGATGGTTTCCGGCAGGTGCCCGGAATGGAAGCCGAGGGTCGAGGCCGCGTCCCCGCCGAAGGCAGTCAGCTTGGCCGCCGCATCCGACGCGGCGACGCCGTCGCCCCCGCCCTCCGCGAGCGTCAGCAGCCCGAGGAGCATCCACACCACGCCGACCGCGACCACCAGTCCGACGCCGATCTGCACGGCCCGGCGGGGCGCGATGTGCCTGCATGCCAACAGGATCAGGCCGAGGATCGCGTAGGTGGACAGGATCTCGCCATAGTAGAGGACGGCCCCGTGCACCAGTCCGATAGCGAGCAGGCCGCTCTGCCTACGCAGCATCCGCGGGATGAAGGCCGTTCCTGCTCGCTCGGCCGCCGCCATCTGCAGCGTGAAGCTGTAGCCGAACAGGAACGAGAACAGCAGGTAGAACTTGGTCTCGAAGAGCAACGAGACCGCGAACCGGACGGCGTGATCGAGCCCGGAATCGAACGCCGGGTTCGATTCCGGCGACGCGTAGTAGGGATCGGCGAACGCCCAGATGTTGACGGCAAGGATGCCGAGCAGCGCGAACCCGCGCAGCGCATCGACATTGCGGAGCCGGTCGGCGGGGACCGGCGCGGAAGCGGTGTCGGCCCGCAGGGTCACACCGCACCACCCGCGAGGAGCTCGGTGACGATCCTGCGCAGGATCGGCGCCTGGGCCGGGGGGTCGAAGTCGGGGTCGGCGGCCACGCGGGCGAACATGCCGTCGACCAGCGCGGCCAGCCAGGTCGCGGCGTGCTCCGGGGTGAGATCCGTGGACAGCTGACCGGCCCGTCCGGCCCGTTCCACCAGCGTCGCCAGCCCGCGTCGGAAGGTGAGGTCGTTCGCCTTGAACCGGGCCGCGACCTCCTCGTCGCGATGGGCCACGGCCGAGATCTCCAGCGCGAGTCCCGAATACACCGGATCGCCCGCGAGCACACAGATCTCGTCGAGGAGCGACAGCAGCCCGGCCAGGGGATCGTCGGCCTGCGCGAGATCGGTCATCGTCTCGCCCGTCTGCTCGCCGTCGCGTTCGACGAGGGCGAGCAGCACGGCGTGCTTGGTGGGGAAGTAGTGGAAGAGATTGCCCGAACTCATGCCCGCACCCGAACAGATGTCCGCCGTTCTGGTGGCGCTGTAGCCGCGCTCGGCGAAACACCGTGCCGCGGCGTCCATCAGGGCGGTCCGCTTGGCCGCCCGGGCGGCGACGTCGACTGTGCGCATCCGGTCTCCTCGTCTCGGGACGCCCAATAATACATTGAGTGGTCACTTAATCAATCTTTCCAGGAGTCGTTGCGCACTGCTAAGTTCATATCGACGATCGTGGCGGCCGTCCCGGGGGGCGGTGGGCGATCGGGAATGCCAAAGGGGGCTTCATGATCCATCGTCTGAGCGCACCACTTCTCGCGCTCCTCCTCGCAGCATCCGGTTCGGTGCTCAGCGCGACGCCCGCGACGGCCGCGCCCGCGCCAACCAACGCCTGCGGGGAAACCGGCTTCGACCCCTCCGCGAAGGCCGAGTCCTCGGACCTTCCCGGCATCGACATCAAGGTGCCCTGGCCCCAACTGGTCCCGGTCCCCGTTCCCGACCCGCCGCAGGATCAGACCCGCATCCCGCAGGCCCCGCTGCCCGCGGATCCGTGCGCCGATCCCTGCCCGGACCTCACCGACACCCCGCCCGAGCAACCCGAGTCCGGTTCCGCGGGCTCGTCCGGATCCGCGTCGTCCGAGTCCGGTTCGTCGTCCTCGGGTTCGGGGGCGTGGGGATCCTCGATACCGCGATTCTCCATCGCCCCCGACCCCGAGCCGATCCCCATCCCGATCCCCGGTCCCGGCGTGCCGCTGCCCCCGCCGCCGGTCCCGCAGTCGCCGCCCGTCGAGCCTGGACCGGTCGACACCGCCGCCGCGGCGCCGAAGGTCGGCGAGGTGACCCTGGTGGCCCAGCTCACCGGCCCCGGTTCCATCAACCGCACCGACAAGCGGTGGCAGGTCAACGGAACCGACCTCGGCATCATGTGGGAGAGCAAGCCAGGCGAGGTGGCCATCGCGTTCGGCGACACCTTCGGCCGGGGCTGGGCACCGCCAGGCGCAAACGGTCAGGACTGGCGCTCGAATGTGCTGGGGCACAGCACCGACCGCGACCTCTCCGACGGTCTGACCCTCGACTCCATGGTGCAGGACAGCCGGTGCCACGCCGCCGAACTGCTCGGCAGCCGCAAGGTCAAGAACTGGGAGACCACGACGATCCCCACCTCCGGCTTCGCGATCGGCGACCGGCAGTACATGAGCTACATGTCGGTCCGACGTTGGAGCATGGTCCCCGGCATGTGGTACACCAACCACGGCGGCATCGCCTACTCGGACGACAACGGCCAGACCTGGACCAAGGATCCGTATGCCAAGTGGGAGAACATCTTCGGGATGAACCAGTTCCAGGTCGCGAGCATGGTCCCTGCCGGCGACCACGTCTACATGTTCGGCACCCCGAACGGACGGCTCGGCACCATCGCGCTCGCGCGGGTGGCAAGGGACCAGGTGCTCAACAAGTCGGCCTACCAGTACTGGGTCGACGGGACCTGGACCCCGGTCGGCGAGCACTCGCCGACCCCGGTCCTCAACGGTGTGGCCGCGGAGCTGTCGGTGCGCTACGACGAGTCCCGCGGCCTGTGGCAGATGAGCTACCTGGACGCACCGGCCGGGACCATCGTGCTGCGCCAGGCGAACAGCCCGCAGGGCACGTGGTCCGCCGGCATCCCGATGGTCCGCAGCGCCGACTACCCGAAGCTGTACGGCGGCTTCCTGCATCCGTGGTCCACCGCCGACGAGGTGTACTTCACCATCTCCGAGTGGGACAGCTACAACGTCTATCTCATGCGCGCGACGCTGCGCTGAGGCCTATCGTTGCCAATCATGGGCACCGGATGGTCGTTGTCGTCGATCACCACCTCCTGGGTGGACCCGGTGGCGACGCTCGGCGCGGGCACGATGACGGCGCTGGTCCCCGACAGCGTGATGACCGCGCTCAGCCTCGGTATCGCGCGGCGGTACGTCGGGCGGGAGGTCACCGTCACCCTGCAGGGCGTGCCGGTCACGGCCCGGCTCGGTTCGTTTCGCGTGCGACGTCAGGGGGCCCATTTCGAGTCGCGGGCACGGCTCACGGGCATCGACTGGGGCGGGCACACCCTCGAGGAGGTGACGGCCGTCGCCAACGGGGTTCGGCTGGTGCCCGGCGCGCCGACCCGGGTCCGGACCGCCCGGATCGATCTCGAGGGCCGCATCGCGCTGTCGGCGCTGTTGGCGCAGGTCAACAGCCGGGGCCTCGACTGGACGCTGCGCGCCGAGGAATCCGGCCTGATCCGCGCCGAGCACCGGCACCGCCGACTGACCGCCGTCGTCGATGCCTCGGTTGCCGACGACGTGCTGCGCATCGAGGTGATCCGGGCCCGCTGGCGGGGGCTCCCTGTGCCCGGACGCTACCTGCCCGCGCCGGTCATCCCATTGCCGCCGCTGCCCAACGACGCCAGGAACGTCCGCGCAACCCGCGACGGCCACGTCGTCCGCTTCACCCTCGAGATCCCCACGCTGAGCAGCTCGTTCGATCTGACGCAGCTGCTCCGGCTGATCGGGTAGCGGCTACTTCTGCTGTGCCCACCACGCGAGCAGCTCGGCCTCGGCCTCTTCCGGGCTGAGCGGGCCGCGGTCAAGCCGCAGTTCCTTCAGGAAGGTCCATGCCTTGCCGACCTCGGGCCCGGCGGGGATGCCGAGCAGCTTCATGATCGCGTTGCCGTCGAGGTCGGGCCGGACCCGGCCGAGGTCCTCCTGCTCGGCGATCCGCGCGATCCGCTGCTCGAGGTCGTCGTAGGTGGCCTGCAGCTTCGCCGCCCGGCGCTTGTTCCTGGTGGTGCAGTCCGCGCGGACGAGCTTGTGCAGGCGCGGCAACAGTTCACCGGCGTCGGTGACGTAGCGACGGACCGCGGAATCGGTCCACTGCCCCTCGCCGTAGCCGTGGAAGCGCAGGTGCAGGAACACCAGCTGGCCGACATCGTCGATCATCTGCTTGGAGTACTTGAGCGCTCGCATCCGCTTGCGCACCATCTTCGCCCCGACCACCTCGTGGTGGTGGAAGCTGACCCCGCCCGCGGGCTCGTTGCGCTTGGTGTCCGGCTTGCCGATGTCGTGCAGCAGCGCGGCCCAGCGCAGCACCAGGTCCGGGTCGCCCTCCTCGAGGTCGATCGCCTGCTGCAGCACGGTCAGCGAATGCTGGTAGACGTCCTTGTGCTGGTGGTGCTCGTCGATCTCCAGCTTCATCTTCGGGATCTCGGGGATTACCCGGGCCGCCAGTCCCGTCTCGCACATCACGTTGATGCCGTCGATCGGGTACTCGCCCAGGATCAGCTTGTCGAGCTCGGCGCGCACCCGCTCGGCCGTGATCCGGTCGATCTGTCCGGCCATCTCGACGATCGCCTGATGCACCCGGGGGGCGAGGGCGAAGCCGAGCTGGGAGACGAACCGGGCGGCCCGCAGCATGCGGAGCGGGTCGTCGTTGAACGAGATCTCCGGCGCGGCTGGGGTGTCGAGCACCCCGCCGAGCAGTGCGTCCATGCCACCGAGCGGATCGGTGAACTCCTGCGAGCCGTCCGCGCCGATGCGGACCGCCATCGCGTTGACGGTGAAGTCGCGGCGGACCAGGTCCTCCTCGAGGCTGGTGCCGTACACGACCTCCGGATTCCTGGTGACCCCGTCGTAGGCGTCGGTGCGGAAGGTGGTGATCTCGATCTGCTGGTCGCCCTTGGCGGCACTGATCGTCCCGAAGGCGATGCCGGTGTCCCACTGGTTGTCGGCCCAGCCCTTGAGGATCGCCTGCACCTGCTCCGGCCGCGCGTCGGTGGTGAAGTCCAGGTCGGTGCCCAGCCGGCCGAGCACCGCGTCCCGCACGCTGCCACCCACCAGGTACAGCTCGTGCCCGGCGGCGGCGAACCGCGCGCCGAGCGGGGTCAGCACATCCGCGAGACCCCGCAGGGTCGCGTCGGCAGCCGTGAGCAGTCGGGCGCGTCGATCGGCGTCGGGAGTAGGGGAAACCACGAGTACGCAGCTTACCGACGCGCAGGGGACGGGTTGCCGCTCGGCCGGTGTGGGATTCGGGGCAGGTCCCGCTGGGCAACTAGTATTGATTGGGTGTCTGCTGCCGAACGTGCGAATCGCAGTCGCCGCAACCCGCGGCGACGAAGCGGGCACGGCGACCGCGCGAACACGCGCATGCGTACGGTCCGCGAAACGTCGGCAGGCGGACTCGTCGTCGACGGCCTCGACGGCCCCCGCGACAAGCAGTGCGCCGCGCTGATCGGTCGGACCGACCGGCGGGGACGGCTGCTCTGGTCGCTGCCCAAGGGCCACATCGAGCAGGGCGAGACCGCCGAGCAGACGGCGATGCGTGAGGTGGCCGAGGAGACCGGCATCCAGGGCACGGTGCTCGCCGAACTCGGCAGCATCGACTACTGGTTCGTCACCGAGGGCAGGCGTGTCCACAAGACCGTGCACCACTACCTGCTCCGGTTCCAGGGCGGCGAGCTCTCCGACGCCGACGTCGAGGTGACCGAGGTGGCGTGGGTTCCGTTGGCCGAGTTGGAGTCCCGGCTTGCCTATGCAGACGAGCGCCGACTCGCCGGAGTCGCGGGAGAGCTGATCGACCAGATGGCGTCCGCCCCCAGTGAAGCGACCCGAGAGAACGGATGAGGGCCACCCTGCGTCGCTTAGCTGTGACGACCCTGTCCGCCTTGGCGTTGGCCGCCGCCCCGATGGGTGCCGCGGTGGCCGGAGCGGATCCCGCGGCACCCGACACCGTCGGCGCGGTGGCCGCGGCCATGAACCCGACCTCCTCGGGTCTGCGGGCGAACACCGACGAGCGTGAGTTCGTGAGCCTGACGATCGACAAGGTGACCCCGACCGCCGTCACCACCTCGAGCGAACCGTTCGTCACGGTCACCGGGTCCGTCCGCAACGTCGGCGACCGGGTCGTCCACGACGTGAAGGTCCGGCTCCAGAGTGGACCGGCCATCTCCGAGTCCGAGCAGCTCAGGTCCATGCTCACCGCCGACCAGGACGCCTACGACACGGTCGGGGAGTTCACCACCGTCACCGAGAAGCTGCAGGTGGGGCAGTCCAGCCGGTTCACCCTGGCGATGCCGCTGCGGTCGGCCTCCTCGGTGTCGCTCGGCATCACGGCGCCAGGGGTGTACCCGCTGCTGGTCAACGTCAACGGCACACCCGAGTACGGCGGCCAGGCCCGGCTCGACGACGCCCGGTTCCTGCTGCCGGTGCTCGGGCTCCCGCGCGACCCCAGCATCCGCGGCGCCGATCGCCCCGAAGGGGCGGCGGTTCCGCCGAGCATCACGGACCCGCTCGCCGTCACCCTGATGTGGCCGTTCGCCGACAAGCCCCGGCTCGCGTCCGGCATCCCGGGGTCCTCGGACGAGAAGGTGCGACTCGTCGACGACGAGCTGGCGGACTCGGTGGCGGACGGGGGCCGGCTCGAGCAGCTGCTCGCCGCCGTCGAGTTCGCCACCGGCGACAGCCTCGACCGCGACCACAAGCTGCGCGACAGCATGTGCCTGGCCGTCGACCCGGATCTGCTGATCACCGTGAGCAACATGACCAGGGGATACCTGGTGGTCGACGATCCCTCGGATCCGACAGGCCCGGCACACGAGGGGACCGGACAGACCGCGGCCACCGAGTGGCTCGAGCGGATGCGGTCGCTGACCTCCCGCATGTGCACGACCGCCGTTCCGTTCGCGCAGGTCGATCTCGCGGCGTTGCAGAGGGTCGACGACCCGACCCTGGTGGAGCGGGCCCTCTCGGCCCCGGCGGGGATCGTCGACGGCGTGTTGGGGATAACCTCGCGCCGCGGCCTGACCTGGCCGGACGCGGGCGTGCTCAACCCCGAGGCGGCGGGCCTTCGGGGGCTCGGCCCGACCGCGCTGCTGGCCGACAACGCGGTGGCCGAGGAGACCACGCGGTCGACCGTGCCGTTGGCGGGGACGACCGTCGATCGACCGCTGTCCGCTGCGCTGTTCGACGTGCCCGCGGCCACCGCGCTCGCCGCCGTCGGCGCCACCCCCCAGACCCCCACTTACACCCCGTCGGACGTTCGATACGACCTGTCCGAGGACTCGCGGACCGCGCGACTCCAGGACGCACTCGGCGCGATCGCATGGCCCGCACTCACGCCGCCCCAGAACGCCGCCGCGAACCAGGACCACGGCCTGCTCGTGGTACCACCGCAGGACTGGTCGGTGGACGGTGACGAGGCCCGTGCCGTGCTCGGGGCGGTGTCGACGCTGATGCGGTCGGGGCTGGCCGGCCCGCGCCCGCTCGCCGACCTGCTCGATCGACCCACCGCCCAGCCTCCTGTCGATCTCGACTATCCGGCGCAGGCCGCGAAGGACGGCGCCCCCGAGCGGGTACAGACCGGCGCCGCCACGGTCGCCCCCGAGATCAATGCGCTCACCGAGACGCTGGTGAACGATCCGCAGTCGGCGCTGACCCCGCGCGCCTACACCGCGCCGCTGAGCGAGGACCTGCTGCGGGCGCTGAGCACCTCCGGCAGGCGCGACCGGGACAGGGGCGCCGCGACGGCCGCCGCCGAGACCCGGGTCAGCGACGTCGAGGAGGCGCTGACCGAGATCTACGCGTCGGTGACCGTGCTCCCGCCCGGCGGCGCCTACACCCTCGCCTCGGAGCAGAGCCCGCTGCTGCTCGTCGCGCGCAACGACCTGCCGGTCGGGATCAACGTGCGGCTCCAGATCTCGGCACCGCCCGAGATGACGATCACCGACATCGGCGATCAGCAGCTGCCCCCGCGGGGCAGCCGGACGCTGCAGGTGCCCGCGACCGTCGAGAACGCAGGCAAGCTGGTGGTCGATGTCGCGCTGACCACCACGAACGGCCGCGAACTCGGCGAGCCCACCTCGGTGTCGATCCGGACGAACACGTACGGCAAGGCGCTCGCGATCATCACCGCCTGCGCGGGCGCACTACTCTTGCTACTTGCGGGACGGCGCCTGTGGCACCGGTTCCGGGGTCAGCCAGACCCAGCGGATGAAGGGTACGAAGCTCGATGACGGGGAGCACGCGTCGCCCACCGGGCACGGGAGCGGACCCAAGCGGGCGACCCCAGAATCCGGGCGCGGAGCCCCCACAGCAACCCCGGCACCCGGGCGCGGAGCCCGCGCAGCGACCCCAGTACCCGGGCGCGGAGCCCGCGCAGGGACCCCAGCCTCCGGGACCTCACAATCCCGAACCGGCTCCGCCCGCCCCGTGGGAACGGGCCAACCCGACGCCGCACCGACCCGCCGACCCGCGGCCGGTTCCGCCGTCGGACCAGGCGGGGCGCATGCCGCCGCGGCCCGGCCAGCCGTGGTCGCAGCCGCCGTTACCGCCGGAGCAGCCGCGCCCGTTCCGCCCCGCCCAGCCCCAGACCTACCGACCTCAGCCCGCGCCGCCGCGCGCCGCCCCGCAGCGCTACCTGCCGCCGCCCCCGCACCAGCGCGCGGGACAGCCCCCGCAGCCCGCGCCGAGCCCGGCGGTCAACAGGCCCGCGGCTCCCGCGCCCGATCCCGAGCCGACTCCCGAACAGGAGACGCAGGAGACGCAGGAGACGCAGAGCTCGAACTCCCGCCTCCTCGCGTCCACCGGCTCCATCGCGGTGGCCACCCTGGTCAGCCGGATCACCGGCTTCCTCAAGCAGGTGCTGCTGCTGACCGTGCTCGGTGCCGCAACCGCCAGCTCGTTCACCGTGGCCAGCCAGCTGCCGACCATGATCTCGGAACTGGTCCTCGGCGCGGTGCTGACCGCGATCGTGGTGCCGGTGCTGGTGCGGGCCGAGAAGGAAGACGACGACGGCGGCGCGGCATTCGTGCGCAGGCTGTTCACCATCACCTGCCTGATCCTCGGCGTCGCCGCGGTGGTCGCGGTCGCCGCGGCCCCGCTGCTGACCCGGATCTTCCTCCCGGAGGACGGCAAGGTCGACGCCGAACTGTCCACCTCGTTCGCCTACCTGTTGCTGCCCGCGATCCTCTTCTACGGCCTGTCGGCCCTGCTGACCGCGCTGCTCAACACGAGGGGTGTGTTCAAGCCCGGCGCGTGGGCGCCGGTGCTCAACAACCTCGTGGTGCTGGGCGTGCTCGCGGTCTTCTGGCTGGTCACCCGCGGTTCCGACGAGATGACGACAGGGCGGGTGCTGCTGCTCGGCCTCGGCGTGACGCTCGGCGTCGTGACCCAGGCCGCCACCCTCCTGCCCGCGATCCGGCGCGAGGGCATCAGTCTCAAGCCGCTGTGGGGCATCGATGCCCGGCTGAAGATGTTCGCCGGGATGGGCGTCGCCATCGTCCTGTACGTCCTGATCAGTCAGATCGGCTTCAGCATCGGCACCCGCATCGCCGCCGCGGCGGACGCGGCGGGCCCTGTGATCTACCAGCAGGCCTGGCTGCTGCTGCAGCTGCCGTACGGCATCCTCGGCGTGACGGTGCTCACCGCGATCATGCCGCGGCTCAGTCGCAACGCGGCAGCGGAGGACACCCCGGCGGTCGTCGACGACCTGTCCGTCTCGACCCGGTTGACGATGGTGTCGCTGGTGCCGGTGGTGGTGTTCCTCACGTTCGCGGGCCCGCAGGTCGGCCACGCCCTGTTCGGCTACGGCAACTTCGGTTCCGCCGACGCCGAGCGGCTCGGACATGCCGTCAGCTGGTCCGCGTTCACCCTGATCCCGTACGCCCTCGTGCTCATCCACCTGCGGGTCTTCTACGCCCGCGAGCAGGCCTGGACACCGACCTGGATCATCCTCGGCATCACCGGGGTGAAGGTCGGGCTCTCGATGCTGGCGCCGATGGTGGCCTCCAGTGACGAGCAGGTCGTCAGCCTGCTCGGTGTCGCGAACGGTCTCGGTTTCACCGTCGGCGCGCTGATCGGCGGGTACCTGCTCCGGCGGAGCCTCGGTAACCTGCGGATGGCGAACGTCGGCAAGACCGCATTCCTTGTCGTCGTCGCCTCGGTCGCGGGCGGGATCACGATGCTGACGGCCGAGGAGTTGCTGCGTCTCGATCGTCTCGGCGACCGGTTCGGCGGGCCAGGTGCCTTCGTCCAGGTCGGTATCGGCGCGGTCATCATGCTCGGGCTGACATTCGGGCTGCTGCGCATCGCCCGGGTGCCCGAGGTGGTGGCGGGCACGGTGGCCGTGGGGCGCGTGGTGAACAGACTTCTCGGTCGGTCTACGCAGGAATCGCGCGTTGACACGCCGACGGTCGTGTCACTCTATGAGGCGGAGACTGAGTTGATCCCCGCCATCGATGGTGCTCAGATACCCCTCAGCGGTGGGATACCACTCCCGTACGCTGATGCTCGGCGGTCTGGGGACCAGTTCTCAACAGGAGAGATTTCGGCACTTATGCGCGAAGGAGTGAGGGTGAGCGACGAGAACGTTGCCGACGGCCAGTCCGGCGTGTCCGCTGTTAAGGCGTCCGTGCCCGAATCGGCCCCGCGAAAGATCGAGGCAACGGACGACGGGCCCACCACGGTGACCCCGGACGGCGATGGGGCCAAGGCTCCTGCCAAGGCCGACAAGCCGGTGACGCGCCCCGAGCGCGACCTGACCGTCGACACCGGTGTCATCCCGATCGGTTCGCCGACGTTGCCCCCGCTGCGGGTGGGCGACTCCACCTCGACAGCGAAGCCGACGCGCGGCCCGAAGCTGATCCCCGGTGCCTCGGTGGCGGGCGGGCGCTACCGCCTCCTCGCCCCGCACGGTGGTGCCCGCGGACTCAAGTTCTGGCAGGCCCACGACATCAAGCTCGATCGCGAGGTCGCGCTGACCTTCGTCGACGCCGACCAGCGCGCGAGCTCGACAACGCCCGAGTCGGAGGGACCGCAGGCGGTCCTGTCGCGCACCCTGCGGCTCGGTCGGATCAACTCGCCCGGCCTGGCCCGGGTCCTCGACGTGGTTCGCGGCAGCTCGGGCGGCATCGTCGTCGCCGAGTGGACGCCGGGACGGTCGCTGCGCGAGATGGCCGAGACCGAACCGTCTCCGATCGGCGCGGCCAGGGCGATCCGCGCGCTCGCCTCGGCTGCGGAGGCCGCCCACCGCGGCGGCGGATCGCTGTCGATCGACCATCCGGACCGGATCCGGATCTCCGTTGGTGGCGACGCTGTACTGGCCTTCCCCGCCACCCTTGCCGACGCCGATTCCAGCTCGGACGTGCGCGGACTCGGCGCCATGCTGTACGCGTTGATCACGGCGCGGTGGCCGCTCGGCGAGCCGGCACCGGCGCCCGAGTCCGGTGCCCCCGCTCCTGCCCCGCAGGCGGGCGCCGACCCGCGCACGCCGCACGCGGCCGGCACGGTCGGCGGGATGCGGCTGGCTGACCGCGGCGACGACGGAGTGCCGGTCGAGCCGCGGCGCCTGCGGCCCGAGGTCCCGTTCGAGATCTCCGCTGTCGCCGTCAGGGCGCTCGAGCAGGGCGGCGGGATCCGCACGGCCGCGACCGTCCAGCACGTGCTGGACCAGGCGTCCGTGGTGGACCAGAAGACCGATCTCATGCCCGCACTGCGACTCGGCCAGCGCCCCGCGGGGGCGACCAGCCGCGCCATCCTCGATCCCGAGGAGGCCGAGGCGAAGCGGGCCAAGGACAACAAGATGATCATCGCGCTGTCCGCGCTCGGTGTCCTCACCGTCGTCGTGTTGGCGCTGGTCGGCTGGTGGCTGGCCAATTTCCTGGCGGGTGGCGGCTCCAGCGAACCGCTGACGGACCAGAACTTCGGCCTCACGACCGCCCCGTCCGAGGCCTCCGTGTCGGCGCCCGCCGAGCCAGGGCCCGCCGCCGCGGGGGCGGCGGTGCTTCCCACGGGCGCCGCCGTGTACTCGCCGCAGGGCTCTCCGGACAACCCGGCCACCGCGCGGCAGGCGATCGACGGCAACCCGGCCACCGCGTGGACCACGGACGGCTACTTCGACCAGTTCCCGACGTTCAAGAACGGGGTCGGCCTGATGGTCGACCTGGCCGAGCCGAGCACGCTGCGCGAGGTCTCGATCAACTCGCCGAGCGCGGGCACCGCCGTCGAGATCCGCACCGCCGCAACGGCGAACCCCACACTGGACCAGACCCAGGTGATCGGTTCGGCGGTCCTCGGAAAGGGCGTCACCAAGATTCCGGTGACCGGCGAGGGCAAGACGGGCAAGGTCCTGGTGTGGATCACCAAGCTGGCCAGCGAGGGCGGAAAGAACCAGTCCTCGCTCGCGGAGATCGGCTTCACGAAGGCACCCTGAACGCCGGTTCAGCCCTCGGAGTGACTCCAGACCTTACGGTCGGTTAGCATTTCTCGTGCGAATCTATAGGGGGGTCGCCGGGGCTGGCATGTCTGATGCCGAGCTCCTGGCAGCGCACGCGTCGGGGGACGCACGCGCGTTTGCGGAGTTGTTGAGCAGACATCAGGACCATTTATGGCAGACGGCGAAACGGACCAGCTACACGCCGGAGGACGCGGCTGACGCGCTCCAGGAGGCGCTGCTGTCCGCCCACCGGACGGCGGCGTCGTTCCGGGCGGATGCCGCCGTGCGCAGCTGGCTGCACCGGATCGTGGTGAATGCGTGTCTCGATCGGATCCGCCGCAACCGGGCGCGACCGACCGTGCCGCTCGAGGACGACCACCAGGAACCGGTGCGGCCCCGCGACCCGATGGACGACTGCGAGACGTCGATGGCCATCGACGCCGCCCTGTTCACCCTGTCGCCCGAGCAGCGGGCCGCCGTCGTGGCGGTCGACCTGGAGGGGTACTCGGTCACGGAAGCGGCGGCGCTACTCGGGATTCCGGAGGGCACCGTCAAGAGCCGCTGTGCGCGGGCACGGCTGAAGCTGGCCCAGCAGTTGAAATATTTGCAGAATGAGCGGAACCAAATCCATCCTTGAGGGGTCTAATCATAATGACGTGCCCGTAAGTCGAGGACTCAGCAGGGAGGTGACATGGTCGGTCAGGGTGATGACGCGCTCCTGCAGCCCCCATTCGACCCCGAACTGATCGCCGACCTGCACGCAGGGCTGTTCGACCCCCCGTTCGAGGCGCGCCTCGGCGCCGCGGTGGAGAGCGACCCGCAGGCACGACAGGTCCTCGCCGCGCTCGACTCGGTCAGCACCCGGCTCGCCGGGCTCCGCGCGGACGACACCCCCGCACCCCCGGCGCCCCCGGAGGTTCTCGACCGAATTCACGCGGCGTTGGCAGCCGAGGGCGCACCGACCCCGGTCGACACGGTCCCCGTTGCGGCCCTCGCCGACCACCCCCGACGCAGGCGAGCGTGGATCCCCGCCGCCGCGGCCGCCGCGATCGTGCTGCTGGCCGGGGGTATCGCCCTCGGGACCGAAGTGTTCGGAGACGAACCCGAAACACCAGCACCGACCGTGGCCCAGCCGCTGATGCCCGGCGTCGACGACCCGGACCTGGGCGCGGATCTGACCCCCGGCGCCGCCCTCACCATGATGGGACGGTCCTCACTCGGCCCGTTGTCAGCCCCGGACGCGCTCGCCGGTTGCCTGCGCGCCAACGGGGTCGATCCGGCCACCCCGCTGCTCGGGTCCGGCCCGGTGCGGATCCGGGGTATCCGCGGCGTCCTGATGTTGTTCGCTGGTCCGCGACCACCCCAGATCACCGCACTGGTGGTCGGTACGGGCTGCACCGACTCGCGCCCGGAAACCCTGGCGCGCAGCGACATCGGCTGAGAGACGGACCGATCACCCCCGCTGGCCCCGCGCGACCGGCAGCAGGATCTCCAACACCCGCTCCCGCATCTCGGGGGTGTCCTCCTCGACCGCGATCAGCGACAGGAACAGCGCTGCCCCTGCCCCGAGGACCAGGAGGGCGCGCGCATCCAGCTGATCGTCAAGACCGGAGGACTCCGCGTACAGCGCGCTGCTGGGGCCGCTGAAGCCCCGCCACAGCGTGTTGCGCAGATCCTCCTGATCGCGCAGCGTGGCGAGCAGGCCCGGCACCGCCTCCCGCACCTCGGGCCTGCGGAACAACTCCGAACTCCCGGTGACCACCCACCTGATCCAGCCCTCCCGATCGGCGCCGGCGAAGGGCGTCAGGTCCGGGGTCACACCGAGCACCGCGTCGAGCACGAGTTGCGCCTTCGAGTCCCAGCGACGGTCGATCGCCGCCCGGCTCACCCCGGCCCGTGCGGCGATCGCCCGCATGCTGAGCTGGTCGAATCCGACGTCGACCAGCAGCTCGCGGGCGGCCGCGAGCACCTCCGCATCGATCTGTGGGTCCCGCGGCCGACCCGATCCGGTTTTAGTCATTGCCCCGAATTCTCTTCCATCTCCGGCCTCGGGGCTATACCGTGTCCTATTACGAGGCCGGTGGCATCGTAATTCCGCGACCCAAGGATTCGACATGACCTCCCCGAACGAGACGTCCGGCGCGACGCGCGTCTTCGAGCCCGCCCGGCTCGGTCCGCTCACGCTGCGCAACCGGATCATCAAGGCCGCCACCTTCGAGGGCGTGATGCCGCGTGGGGCGGTCTCCGACGAGCTCATCGAGTTCCACCGAGCGGTGGCCGCCGGGGGAGCGGCGCTCACCACGGTGGCGTACTGCGCGGTGTCCGAGGGCGGCCGAGTCCACCGCAACACGCTGGTCCTCGACCAGTCGAGCGTGCCGGGTCTGACCCGGCTCACCGACGCCGTGCACGCCGAGGGCGCGTTGGCCGCCGCACAGATCGGCCACGCCGGCCTGGTCGCCAACACGCTGTCGAACAAGACCCCCACCCTCGCTCCGTCCACCCGGATCAGTGCTCCCGCAATGGGTCTGGTGCGGGGCGCGACGCCGGACCAGCTGGCGGCGGTGACCGCGGACTTCGAGCGCTCGGCGAGGGTCGCGGTCGAGGCAGGGTTCGACGCCATCGAGGTACACCTCGGTCACAACTATCTGCTGAGCTCCTTCATGAGCCCCAACCTGAACAAGCGCAAGGACGGCTACGGGGGCAGCGTCGCGAACCGCGCCAGGTTCCCGCGCGAGGTGCTCGAACGCGTCCGGGCGGCCGCGGGGGACAAGGTCGCGGTGACCGCGAAGTTCAACATGTCCGACGGGGTACCGAAGGGGCTGTGGCTCGACCAGAGCATGCAGATCGCGAAGCTGCTCGAGTCCGACGGGCACCTCGACGCGTTGCAGCTGACCGGCGGCAGCTCCCTACTCAACGGCATGTACTTCTTTCGCGGCGAGGTTCCGATGGCGGAATTCGTTGCGTCGCAACCGAAGCTGGTCGGGCTCGGGCTCAGGGTGTACGGGCCGCACCTGTTCCCGACCTACCCGTTCGAGGAGGCCTTCTTCCTCCCGTTCGCCCGGCAGTTCCGCGAGATCCTGTCGATGCCGTTGATCTTGCTCGGGGGCATCAACCGGATGGACACCATCGTCGGCGCCCTCGACGAGGGCTTCGAATTCGTCGCGATGGCACGGGCGTTGCTACGAGAACCCGATCTGGTCAACAGGTTTCGCGACGAGAGTGCCACCGAGGGCCACTGCATCCACTGCAACAAATGCATGCCGACCATCTACACGGGAACCCGCTGCGTCGTGCGCGAGGCGCAGCAGCTGATCGGTTGAGCGGGCCGTCAGGCCTCGACGATCTTGCAACCGTTGGAGTTGGCCGACTCGACGATCCACCTCGCACTCGTCGGATCGCTGGCGGCCATGGAGTTCGCCCGGTCGGCCTGCAGGTTGCAGTAGGCCTGATCGCTTGGGTTGCTCGGGGGGTTGCTGACGTAGCGAGTGGCGGTCCCTTGCGACCGCTCGCTCGTGGTGGGGGCGGGCGTCGCCGTGGCCTGGTCCGTGCCGGACACGGCCGCCTCCGCCCCGGCGCCGCCGGCGACGGTGAGAACGATCGCGGCGATGGAGACGAGCACTGCGCGAGCTGCGGTGTGGAAAGGAATGACGGACCTCCGGTGACCCTACGAGCGGGCTTCACGATCAGGATGCCCCCGACCAGGGCCTCCTGTACAGAGGTCACAGGGTGGAAATCGGCGCGACGCCCGCGGGCGGGCGCGGGCACGGAGGCGACGGCGCGAGGCCGGGTCGCCGGTCGACGCATGCCTCCTGGACGGCACGATTACGATGTCCGGCGTAGATCGTGACCGGCTGATGTACGGCCCGCAGCAGCGGACGCACAGGGCGAAGGGAGACCCGTTGCCCCGGATCACCGCGCCCACCGTCGCCGAACACCGCGAGGCCCAGGAGCGTGCGCTGCTCGACGCCGCCAGGGCCGTGCTCGCCGAGGGAGCCACCGAGATCCCCGGGTTTGCCGAGGTCGCGGCCAGGGCCGGGCTGGCCCGCTCGAGCATGTACCAGTACTTCCGGTCCCGACAGCACCTGCTCACCGCCCTGATCGAGGACGCCTTCCCGCGCTGGTCGGAGCGGGTGGAGGCGGCGATGGCCGAGGCGGGTCCCCCGGACCGACGGGTGCTCGCCTACGTGCGCGCGAACCTCGACCTGGTCGCAGACGGCGAGCACGCCATCGCCGCCGCCATCGCCTCGATCGCGCCCCGCGAGGTGATCGCGGAGTCCAGCGCCGCGATGCACCGGCAGCTGATCGCCCCGCTCGCCGCCGCCCTCGCCGAACTCGGTGCGCAGGACCCGGCCGCCACAGCGGACCTGATCAACGCTGTGGTGCACGCCGCGACCCGTCAGCTGGAGAAGGGCGCCGACGTGGCGGCCGTCCATCAGCGCACGGAGGAACTGATCGCGCCGTACGTCGAGCGTGCCGCCGCCCGCGGCGTACCCACGAACAGCGGGAACAACACCCCTTAGGCTGTTGTTGACGCACATAACGTCCACTACCTCGGAAGGCCCGCATGACTACTCCGACCTCGGTCCGCGACCTCATCATCGTCGGCTCCGGACCCGCCGGATACACGGCAGGCGTCTACGCCGCTCGAGCGGAGCTCGAACCCCTTCTCTTCGAGGGCACCCAGTTCGGCGGCGCCCTGATGACCACCACCGAGGTGGAGAACTTCCCTGGCTTCCGCGAGGGCATCATGGGCCCGGACCTGATGGACGAGATGCGTGAGCAGGCCAAGCGCTTCGGCGCGGACATCCGCACCGAGGACGTCGACGAGATCGACCTCTCCGGCCCGGTCAAGAAGGTCGTCGCGAACGGCGAGACCTACTACGCGCACGCCGTCGTCCTCGCGATGGGCGCTGCGGCCCGCTACCTCGGCATCGAGGGGGAGGAGCGGCTGCTCGGCCGCGGCGTCAGCGCCTGCGCGACCTGCGACGGCTTCTTCTTCAAGGACCAGGACATCGCGGTCGTCGGCGGCGGCGACTCCGCGATGGAGGAGGCCACCTTCCTGACCCGGTTCGCCCGCTCGGTCACCCTGGTGCACCGCCGCGAGGAGTTCCGCGCCTCCCGCATCATGCTCGAGCGCGCCAAGGCCAACGAGAAGATCCGCTTCGTCACCAACGCCGAACCGGTCGAGGTCATCGGCGAGAACAGCGTCACCGGCCTCGTCGTCCGCGACACCGTCACCGGAGAGCAGTCGACGCTGCCCGTGACCGGCCTGTTCGTCGCGATCGGCCACGACCCGCGCAGCGAGCTCGTCAAGGGTCAGGTCGACATCGACGACGAGGGCTACGTCCGCGTGCAGTCGCCGACCACGGCGACCTCCCTCGAGGGTGTCTTCGCCGCAGGCGACCTGGTCGACCACACCTACCGCCAGGCCATCACCGCGGCGGGCACCGGTGCCTCCGCCGCGATCGACGCCGAGCGCTGGCTCGCCGAACGCGGCGACATCACCGCGAACACCCTCGAGGCGGCCGGCGAACCGGTCGCCGTCGAGGCCTGATCGCCCGCGTACCCCGACCAGCCACCCGAGGAGACAGACATGTCCAACACGATCACCATCACCGACGACTCCTTCAAGCAGGATGTCCTCGATTCCGAGAAGCCGGTCCTCGTCGACTTCTGGGCGACCTGGTGCGGTCCCTGCAAGATGGTCGCCCCCGTCCTCGAGGAGATCGCGGGTGAGCACGGCGACAAGCTCACCGTCGCCAAGCTCGACATCGACGCGAACCCGGCCGCCGCGCGCGACTTCCAGGTCATGTCGATCCCCACGATGATCCTGTTCCAGGGCGGCAAGCCGGTGAAGCAGATCGTCGGAGCCAAGGGCAAGGCCGCCCTGCTCAAGGACCTGTCCGACGTCCTGTAGGTCACATCGCAGCCCCCGAGATTGACTGTTTCTCGGGGGCTTCTGCGACAATCGATCGACACGTGCGACGCGCGGCGCCTCGGTGCGCCGTCAGGAACTGACGAAAGGGCCGGGAAGTATGCATCGACTCCGTCACGGCGATCACGGTCCCGCCGTCGCTGAGGTTCGAGGCACCCTTTCCACGCTCGGCTTCCTGCACAACGGGGTATCCACCACCTCGCGTGAGGCGATCAACGGTTCGCAGTGGATCGCGCCCGACGCGGTGTTCGACCACCACCTCGACAGCGCCGTGCGCGCGTTCCAGCAGCAGCGCGGCCTCCTCGTCGACGGGGTGGTCGGCACCGCGACCTACCGGTCGCTCAAGGAGGCCTCCTACCGGCTCGGCGCCCGCACGCTGATCTACCAGCTGTCGGCGCCGCTGTACGGCGACGACGTGGCGGCGCTGCAGACCAAGCTGCAGGACCTCGGCTTCTACCCCGGCCGCGTCGACGGCTACTTCGGCCCGCAGACCCACGAGGGTCTGTCGTCGTTCCAGCGTGAGATCGGCATCGCCTCCGACGGCATCTGCGGCCCGCAGACGCTGCGGTCGCTCGATCTGCTCGGGACCCGGGTCACCGGCGGCTCGCCCCACGCCATCACCGAGGAGGAGCTGGTCCGCCGCTCCGGTCCTCAGCTCAGCGGCAAGCGCATCGTGATCGACCCCGACCTCGGCGGCGGCGAGACCGGCATCGTGCTCGACACGGCCTTCGGTCCGATCACCGAGTCCGACATCCTCTGGGACCTGGCCAGCCGGCTCGAGGGCCGGATGGCGGCGACCGGCATGGAGACGTTCCTGTCCCGCCCGCACGACCAGAACCCGTCGCCGGCACAGCGCGCCGAGACGTCCAACACGTTCGAGGCGGACCTGATGATCTCGCTGCGGTGCTCGGCGAGCACCAGCCCGCACGCAAATGGTGTCGCCAGCTTCCACTTCGGGAACTCGCACGGCGCCACCTCGCGGATCGGGCAGGTTCTCTCCAGCTTCATCCAGCGCGAGATCGTGGCCCGCACCTCGCTGCAGGACTGCCGGACCCACGGCCGCACCTGGGATCTGTTGCGGCTGACCAACATGCCGACCGTGCAGGTCGACATCGGTTATCTCACAAACGAATCCGATGTCAGCGTGCTCGCCAATCCGCGCAACCGGGACATCATCGCCGAGTCCATCCTGATCGCGGTGAAGCGCCTCTACCTGCTCGGACAGGACGATCAGCCCACCGGCACCTTCACCTTCGCCGAGCTGCTCGCCGAGGAGCTCTCGAAGGCCGACCAGGCCTAGCAAGCCCGCCGTCGCCGCTCGCGGGCGACGCGCTCAGAGCACGCCGACGGTCGACTTCTGTTCGATGTTGGTCACGGTCAGCGACGCGACCGCCAGCAGCCGTTCCAGTGCCGATTCCACGTCGGCCTTCCACCCGTGATCCCGGTCCAGCTCCAGCCGCATCCTGGGGTACCGATGATGCGCGGCAACCACTTCGAATCCCATGTCGGCGAGGAACTCGGCATCGATCATGCAATCGACCGGGGTGCACTCCTGGCCGCGCCGTGCGGCCACCGGATCGTCCTCCACACCGCGGATCCCGAAGGCCTCGAGTGCGCGCACGCCACGGCGAACCAGATCGCCCACCACGGCCTGTATGAGACTCGGGCCCACCCCATCCAGCTCCGCGGCCGGTTCGAGCCTCATCGTCGTCAGCAGGACCGCGTCCGGGCTGACGGGGGAGGTGGGGAAGAGCTTGGCGCGCGGCACCACGCCGGGCGGTGAGTAGAGCGCGCAGCCGGCGGGGGTGCCGTCGACCGTGGCGACCTGGCCGCAGGATCCCCACTCCAGCATGACCATCGACAGCCAGGCTTCCTTCTCGAACTCGGGATCGGAGAAGTCGCGGGAGCTGCGGACGGCGGCCGGGTCCATCTCCCAGAAGACGCACCGCCGGGAATGACGGGGGAGTTGATCGAAACCGTCGAGGGTGAGCGGGCTGATGCGCATCGACACCCTGACTCCGCCTCCAAAACACCTACTGCGGAGGCCCGGGGCCCCCGCGTGACACATTCTCTGCCATCAAGGATAGGCGATCCACGTCCGGCTGGCGTCGTTCACGGAACGAGACCCGAAATGTACTTGTATGCAAGGGATCTCGATGGAATCGGGTACAGACACCCGCGGTCCCGCGACCGTACTGTCACAGTGACGTATCGTCCGCGGGTGTCTGTACCCGGAAAATCCGACCTATCCGGGCGACTGGGACTCCATCATCTCGACGATCCGCTGGAGATCCTCCACCGAGCCGAATTCGACGACGATCTTGCCCTTCCGCTTGCCCAGACTCACCGTCACGCGGGTGTCGAACGAGGAGGAGAGCCGTTCCGCGACGTCCTGGAGACCGGGCATCTGGATCGGCTTGCGCTTGGCGGCGGGGGCAGGCACCGGCTCGCCCTCGCGGTTCGCGAGCGTGACGGCCTCCTCGGTGGCGCGCACCGAAAGGCCCTCCGCCACGATCCGGGCGGCCAACTGTTCCTGTGCCTCCGGCCCCGCCTCGAGCGACAGCAACGCCCTGGCGTGGCCGGCCGAGAGCACCCCGGCGGCGACGCGGCGCTGCACGGGGATCGGCAGCTTCAGGAGCCGGATCATGTTCGTCACCACCGGTCGCGAGCGACCGATCCGGGAGGCGAGCTCGTCGTGCGTGACGTTGAACTCCTCGAGGAGCTGCTGATACGCCGCGGCCTCCTCGAGCGGGTTCAACTGCACCCGATGGATGTTCTCCAGGAGCGCGTCGCGAAGCATCGACCCGTCGTTCGTCTCCCGCACGATCGCGGGGATCCGCTCGAGCCCGGCCTCCTGGCTGGCCCGCCACCGGCGTTCACCCATGACGAGCTGGTAGCGGTCGGCGGCAACCCGGCGGACCACGATGGGCTGCATCAGGCCGAACTCGCGAATCGAGTGGACGAGTTCGCCGAGGGCCTCCTCGTCGAAGACGTGGCGCGGCTGCTTGGGGTTCGGCTCGATCTGGGCCGCGGCGATCTCGCGGTACACGGCACCGACGGGGGAGAGGTCGGGTCCGTCCGCCACCTCCGCGCCGTCGACCGCAGGCGTGGCCGCACCATCGGTGGACGGTGTCGCCGCGGTGGCCGACTCCGGCTTCTCCTGCTTCGCCGGGGCCTCCTCCTTCACCGGGGCCTGGGGCGCCTCCGGGGCCTCGGGCGCCTCGACGACCGGAGCCGGCTTCACCGCGATCGGCGCGGTCGCGTTGCCGATGATGACGTCGGCGGCGGCACTTCCGAGGCGAGGCCCCGCCTCCGGACCGGTGGGAATGAGCGCGGCGAGGCCCCGCCCGAGTCCGCCCTTGCTTCTCTGGCTCACTGCTGCTCCTGCGAGTTGATCGTTTCGGTCCGGGCTGCGAGTTCCCGCCCGGCATCGAGATAGCTCATTGCGCCCCGCGAACCCGGGTCGTAGTCGAGGACGGTCATCCCGAATCCGGGCGCCTCCGACACCTTCACGCTGCGCGGGATGACCGCGCGCAGGACCGCATCGCCGAAGTGCCTGCGAACCTCCTCCGCGACCTGATCCGCCAGCTTGGTGCGACCGTCGTACATGGTCAGCAGCACGGTCGACACGTGCAGATCGGGATTCAGATGCGACTGCACCAACTCGATGTTGCGGAGCAGCTGACCGACGCCCTCGAGGGCGTAGTACTCGCACTGGATGGGAATGAGGACCTCGTTCGCCGCCACCAGGGCATTGACGGTCAGCAGCCCGAGCGAGGGCGGGCAATCGATCAGGATGAAATCGGCGTCGATCGAGGCGAGCGCCTTCTCGGAGAGCGCGTTCTTCAGCCGTCCCTCGCGCGCGACCATGGAGACCAGTTCGATCTCGGCGCCCGCGAGGTCGATCGTCGCGGGGATGCAGAACAGGCCCTCGTGATGCGGGCTCTGCTGGATGGCCTCGGCCGCGGTGACCTCACCGATCAGTAGCTCGTAGCTCGACGGGGTGCCCGAGTGGTGCGGTACGCCCAACGCGGTGCTGGCGTTGCCCTGGGGGTCGAGGTCCACGACGAGAACCCGGAGCCCCTGCACGGCCAGCGCGGACGCCAGGTTCACAGCCGAGGTGGTCTTGCCGACCCCACCCTTCTGATTCGCGATGGTGAGCATCCGACGGGTCTTCGGCCGGGGGAGGGTGACCGTGTGCGGGTGCAGGACCTGGCTGGCCCGTTGTGCCGCTGCACCGATCGGGGTGTCCACGGAGGAGATGCCGGCGTACGCGGCGGGGGCCGAGTACGGGTTCTCTTTGTTGTCGGTGGTGGAACTCGAGGCGTCGTGATCTGTTTCACGTGAAACAGTTGATTCGGGTCCACCCGACATAGATTGCTCCTTCACTGGACTTGCCTGCTAGATCGTCGCATTCGCACACGAGCGCACGGTGACTTTGTCATCGGCGATGAGATCGCCGGGAGACTCGCTCCGCCCGAACAACAATGGTCGGAGTGGGAAGAAGGTCGACACCGCACTCGACGATCTCTAGCTTGCCAGCACCCATACGGGTTAGGGAAGCGCGATCCCGGGAAATCTCCTCGGCCGCACTGGAACCCTTCATGGCGAGCATCCGACCACCCTCGTGGATCAACGGCATCGACCACCGCGCAAGCTTCTCCAGGGGTGCGACCGCACGCGAGGTGACGACATCGGCGCCCCCGACCTCCTTGATCACGCCGGGCTGTTCCGCGCGCCCGCGCACGACGAGGATGTCCAGGCCGACCGATTCGGCGAACTCGGCGAGGTAGACCGATCGTCGCAGGAGCGGCTCGACGAGGGTGACCCGGAGATCGGGGCGCGCAATCGCGAGGGGAATGCCGGGGAGCCCGGCGCCGCTGCCGACGTCCACCACCGACTCGCCCTCCGCGATCAGCTCTCCGATCACCGCACAGTTGAGCAGGTGCCGTTCCCACAGCCGGGGGACCTCCCGCGGACCGATCAGGCCGCGTTCGACCCCATCGGTGGCGAGGGATAGATGGTACTTCTCGGCGAGTTCGAGTCGGTCTCCGAAGAGTGTGCGAGCGGCGTCAGGCAGGTCCTCGGACTCGATGTGTTCCACGTGAAACATCCTCCCGTGACGCCCGCAATTCCCCAAACCCTGACGATGTGATTCTGCACCGCATCGGGCCGTAGAGGCGGGTTACGCGCCGCCGGACGGAGAGAGGCGACGATGGTGACGCATCGGGCGTCGATTCGGGGTGGGGACACGGACTCCGGGGGGCACCTCGGGTCCGGCTTCACCCACGGACACACGGCAACTCGGGTGGGGGACGCGGGGCAGCGGCCGGTGATCTACGCCGCCCACGAGACCGGGGGAGGGGAGGGGCACCCCGACCTCGATCGCGTTCGTGCCCGTCGGGGGTGGGTCTCGCCCCGCGCGGGATCGGTACCGATGTGGCGTCGAGGACGGGGAGGCGTGCCACTTCCCTCTGGAAGCGGCGGCACCGAACGCCCCCTGCCGGGACTCGCGACCCGCAGAGCGGAGCGAGACCGGTTCGCGGCGAGTAGCAGCGGCCCGCACCGCACCCAGCGGTCGAGCACGAGCCGATGCGGTCGGGGAAATCACGGTGCGGCGGACGGATGGCCGAACTCCGCCCGGTGAACCCGTGTGCGCCCGGCACCCGGTCCGGGAACGATGCGCCCCGGCGGTGGTCCCGGCGTAGACCACGTCCGGATTCACGTGAAACGCCCGAACCACCCATTCGAACTGGAGCGAATGACGCTGGGTGCCCGGTGCCCTCGGCGGATTCACGTGAAACATCGTGTACCCGACCGCAGCAACACCCCACACGGCCGGCACGGAAGCCCGCGACCTTTTGGGCACGCCAGAATCACCTCACGCATCGGGCACCCGACCACAGCAACACCCGACACGGTCAGCAGGGAGCCCGCGACTCGGGCACGCAGATTCACGTGAAACACCCGCCGCCCGAGTAGCAGCGGGCACCGGACACAGTCTGTCCGGTAGTCCACCGCTCCGAGCGCGGAGGACTCACGCTACGAACCCGGCCGTCCACAACCCAGCCAACGCCCGTTACGGAACCACTGGGGTGCGCCGGCCACGGTCGGATTCACGTGAAACACCCGCCGCCCGAGTAGCAGCGGGCACCGGACACAGTCTGTCCGGTGATCCGCCGCTCCGAGCGCGGAGGACTCACGCTACGAACCCGGCCGTCCACAACCCAGCCAACGCCCGTTACGGAACCACTGGGGTGCGCCGGCCACGGTCGGATTCACGTGAAACATCCCATCGACCGCATCGGTCGGCGCGCTCTCGGACGGCACCGCATGGGGTGGGCACGCGTCCCCACTGCTTCCGGATCCGCATTCGCACATCGCCCGAGCCGCGGCGAGCGCCACACACCGGCGGATCGTGGCCGCCCGACCTCACCGGGTTCGATCGATGGTCGACGAGGCTGCGCGACCGCCTCGTCTCCGCGCTGGATCTGGGTGGTGTCATGCGCCCGCCACGGCCCGATCCGACGTCCGCCGTTTGCGTTCCGCCCGAATCGAGACTGTGGGATTCACGTGAAACATCCGCCGCGCGCCGGCCGTGGGGTCGCCGGACTCCCAGCGCGGGCGCTCGCGGAGTCCACTCGGCCCGATCGTCCACCGACGGCGCCCCAGTGACGACGCACGGCGGGGAACCTGTCTCGGGCGTCGCTCCCGAGGCGTCACGACTGCCGGCGGGATCCGCCTTCCACACCCACCTCCGCCAGTCTCGAGTTCTGAACCTCGACCTCGATGTTTCACGTGAATCCGATCCGCGTTCCCGAGAGCACCCGGGGACCACAACTCAGTCGATACGGGCGCCGCGCCGGAGCGCGGGCGAGCTCCACCCGCCCCGCACCCGCGCCCCCGGTGGAACAACGGGCGGTCGACCACGCCCGATGCCCGCGTTCTCGCCGAGACCGCAGAGGATGCATCACCACCTCCGATCCCACACGCCTCGGTTCGCGCGGACCGCCCCTCGCGATCGGTCGCAAACCGAATCACGGGAACGGTGCCGACGAGGATTCCCGTGACACCTGATCCGGCGTGACGGCCGATCCCGGACGAGTCCCGACGAACGACGGGGTCGATTCACCGACACGGCGGCAGGCGGTCGAGCTCGGCCGATCGGCATCGGGCCGGTACACCTCGTCCCGCGATGCGGTTCCCGGCGCGGGGGAGGGGAGGGGTCTTAGGGGGACCGACTCGGCGTCGTCGGAACCGCCGGTCCCGGAGCCGATGCTCGGCCGGTGCTGACCCGGCGGCGGCCGGGCGGCGGAGACCGGCACCGCCTCCCGGTGGGGGAGGGGAGGGGTCCGCCGCGACCCGAGGCCTGGCACCGCGGTCCGAAACCCGACGGGCGCCACTCGCGTTTCACGTGAAACGAACGGCGATACCGGCCACGGAAGCGGCGTCCTCGGCACCCGGAACGAACCGAGATCGGCGGGTCCCGTCGCCGCGCACCCGATCCGCGGCACGCCCTGGACCACGGGGAACGCGATTCACCAACAGATTGATCCACCGAGTGTGGATAACTCGCGACACGTCGCGCACCCGGGTCGGCAAGACCGCATACCCGGACGATCCCGTCGCACCGTAAGGCGGACCGGGCACGCGGTGCGGGACACCGCCAACGCGCTACCGGACGGCCACTCACCAAGAACCGGATTCGGCATCGAACCGGACAGAGGATGACCCGGCGGGGAGGAGCGAAGGCGGCGCGCCGGAAGGATGATTCGTCAGTGTGACGAAAGGGCCGCGGTGGCGGGGAGGTGGGAATGCGCCCAGCAAATCGACCACACGAGCCGACGGCCACCCCTCCGGGCACCTCGGCGACGGGGCAACCGGGCCCGAACCCCGGGAGCGGCGTCAGGCAAAGCTTGACAAGCAAACCTCACACTGTCAGGATATGCCTGACACAAGAAACTACTGAGGAGGGGGGGACGCGATGAGCGACCTCATCGACAGGGCGGTCACGGCAGACATTGGGAGCGCCTCCGAGGCGGTGGTCACGGCGGGCGTCCTGGAGGCCGGTCGCCAGGCCGACCTCATCGTCGGAACCGGTCCCATTCCGGGATCCGAGGAGTGGCTGGCGGAGGAGGGGACCGACATCCCCGCCGAGAGGCAGCTCGCGTGGCAACTCGCCTGCCTGCGCATCCAGCTGGCCGCCGGGATCGATTCCGTCGAGACGGTGATGAGCCTGCGGCGCTGCGGGGCGACGTGGGCCACCATCGGGCGCGCAACGGGCATGACGCGCCAATCGGCACACGAGCGGTGGGGGAGACAGGTGGCGGCGATTCTCGACCCCTACGGCGCCGGCATGCCGCCCGCCGTACCGGACGATGATCCGGTGGCG
>NZ_BCXA01000036.1 GCF_001894865.1 Rhodococcus maanshanensis NBRC 100610
CGCCACCGAACCCCAGTCCGCGAAGCCCGTCGGATCGTGCCTGCCCATGCTCGCGTGCTCGAACATGCCTGCACCCGGGATCCCGTTGCAGGTGACGCTGGCCGGATATTCGTTGACGCCGTACGGAATTCGCGCCGTGATCGCGGGATCGTTCAGGTCGTACACCGATCGCGAGCTCCAGTTGCGGCCGCGCCACTGCCCGTGCGTCCACTCCGGGTCACCGCCGTATCCCGCGCCGACATGCAGCGCGAGACCGTCGCGCGGGGTCACCTCGACGGTCAGCGGGCTGCCGTCGGAGGCGGTCAGGTGCAGCGTCGCCGCGAACGGCCTGCGGGTGCCGGACTGGTACTTGATGTCGTAGCGCGGCCAGCCGAGCTGCTCGATCCGGCCGTCGTTCCATACCCGGGTCGCATCGTTCAGCGTCCGGTAGCCATCGGGATTCTCCTGCAGGATCACGATGATCGAGAACTCGTCGAAGCGCATCGGCACGTACATCCACCAGAAGCCCTCGGACGGCTCGTCGGCGAGCCTGCCTGCCGGGTCACCATCGCCGACCGGGCGGATGCCCCAGGACCGATCCCTGGTGCCGATCCACCGATCCGGGTTCACCACGACATCGTCGCCGTCGACCGAGAGCACCCCGGTCCACGTGCCGGTCTGCGCGAAACGACTCGCGTCGAGGGTCGGCCGGAACTTGCTCATCAGCAGGTGCGGCTGCTCCGCGACCGCGGGTCCGGAGCCCTCCCAGGTGAGGTCGAACCCGAGTCCGCCCTCACCGTCGCCCTCGCAGACCATCCGCAGCCTGCGCAGCGGCTCGAGCACCTCGATCCGATAGCCACCGACGGCGAGATCCATCGACCGCTCCTCGAGCGCGTCGGAGAACTTGACCGCCCACTGCCGCTCGCCCTTGCGGACGGTGGCGAACGCATCGGTGACGCCGAGGTTCGGGTACACGCCGAAGCCGCTCACCAGGAACAGCTCACCCTCGGTGTCGATCGCGTTGAAATACGACCGGTCGTAGAAGTTCTTGTCACTGGAGGCGACCCGCGCCATCGAGAGCGGCGTCTGGTGGATCGGGTATTCGTCAAGCGGCGCAGGCATGAGGACACTCCCTGGGGGATTCGTTACAGCATCAAACGTAATCCGGACGACGCCATTTAACCCCGGGAGATCCGCTCAGGTCAGCCGATTGGCAGAACCGACCCTCAATCCAGCAGCTTCGAGCGCAGCGCCGCGTCCTTCTCCAGCACCATCGCCTCGAGTCCGGCCTGGAACGTCGCCATCGCCGCGCGCAGCGCGGGATCCGAGGCGCCGAGGATCCGCGCCGCCAACAACCCGGCATTGCGGGCGCCACCGATCGACACCGTCGCGACCGGCACGCCCGCTGGCATCTGCACGATCGACAGCAGCGAGTCCATGCCGTCGAGGTACTTGAGCGGAACGGGCACGCCGATCACCGGGAGCGGCGTCGCCGAGGCGACCATGCCCGGCAGGTGCGCCGCGCCGCCCGCTCCCGCGATGATCACCTTGATCCCACGATCGGCGGCGTCACGGGCGTAGTCGAGCATCCGCTGCGGGGTCCGGTGCGCCGAGACGACGCCGACCTCGAACCGGATCCCGAACTCGGCGAGGGCCTCGGCGGCCGCCTCCATCGTCGGCCAGTCCGAGTCGCTGCCCATGATCAGGCCGACAACGGGCCCATTCGAATCACTCACCGTGCACATCCCATCCGTCGGTCCATTCCCCGTGCGAGAGCCAGTGCGCAGCCCGCTCGGCGCGCTCGCGCACCGCCGCGACGTACGCCTCGTCGGCGATCGAGCCCTGCGCGCCGCCGACCACGTTGACGTGCCCGATCTTGCGGGCCGGTCGCTCGCCCTTGTCGTAGAGGTGCACCTTCACGTCCGGCATCCGGGCGAACAAGTGGTGCAGGCGCTCGTCCATGCTCATCTCGGGAGCCGACTCCGCGCCGAGCACGTTCGCCATCACGGTGACCGGCGCGGTCGGCGAGGGGTCGCCGAGCGGGTAGTCGAGCACGGCCCGCAGGTGCTGCTCGAACTGGGACGTCCGTGCCCCGTCCTGGGTCCAGTGCCCGGAGTTGTGCGGCCGCATCGCCAGCTCGTTCACCACCAGCCGGCCGTCGGTCGTCTCGAACAGCTCCACGGCCATCGACCCGACGACGCCGAGCTCGGCCGAGATGCGCAGCGCCATCTGCTCGGCCTCCATGGCGAGCGAGTCGGACAGCTCGGGGGCGGGCGCGATCACCACCGCGCACTGCCCGTCGCGCTGCACCGTCTCCACAACCGGCCAGGTCGCACCCTGTCCGAACGGCGAGCGCGCGACCATCGCGGACAGCTCGCGTCGCATCGACACCTTCTGCTCGACCATGAGGGCGACGCCCTTGTCGAGCTGCTCGGTGACGATGGCCTCGGCCTCGTCGGAATCCGCAGGCATCCACACACCGCGCCCGTCGTAGCCGCCCCTGACCGCCTTGATCACGATCTGCCAGTTGTGCTCGTCCCCGAAGCGCACCACGTCGCCCGCCCAGGTGATCTCCGCGAACGCGGGCACGGGCGCGCCCAGCTCCGCCAGCTTCCGCCGCATGGCGAGCTTGTCCTGCGCGTAGATCAGCGCCTGCGGCGGCGGCTGGACGTTCACGCCCTCGGCGACGAGGACCTCGAGGTGCTCGGTCGGAACGTGCTCGTGGTCGAAGGTCAGCGCGCTGGCCCCTGCGGCGACGGCGCGCAGCGCGTCGAGGTCGGTGTGACTGCCGATCACGACGTCCGCGCACACCTTGGCGGCCGGCTCGTCGGGGCCGCCGGAGAGCACCCGGAGGCACTGCCCGAGTTCGATGGCGGCCTGATGGGTCATCCGGGCCAACTGCCCACCGCCGATCATCGCGACCACCGGCAATCCGGCCTTCGGGCCGCGGGGGGTGCTTGGGCGGTGCTGGGATCCGGAATCGACGCTCACGGCAGTCAATGGTGTCATGACGACCTCCGAACCTGCGATCGGAGTGTCAGTTCGCCGGTTCGGAGACCTCTTTCGTACACTCAGTCGTTGTGTCTTTAGTCGATCAGGCGGTCAGCCGCGTGCCCCAGCCCATGCGGGACGTGGTCCTCCGCCATCACGAGCTGATCAAGTTCGCGATCGTCGGCGGCACGACCATGGTCTTCGACCTCGCGATCTTCTACTCGCTGAGCCTGACGATCCTCGAGCAGAAGCCCGTCGTCGCCAAGATCATCTCCGGCGTGATGGCCACGATCTTGAGCTACATCCTCAACCGCGAGTGGTCGTTCAAGAACCGCGGCGGCCGCGAGCGCCACCACGAGGCGTTGCTGTTCTTCACCATCAGCGGCATCGGCGTCGTCATCTCCGCGGCGCCGCTGTTCATCGCGAACAACATCTTCGACATCCGGGCGTCCGCGAGCCTGACCACGCTCGTGATCGTCGACTTCGTCCTCAACTACATCATCGGCAACGTGCTGCAGATGATCTTCCGGTTCTGGGCGCTGCGCCGGTTCGCGTTCCCCGAAGAGAACGCCAGGGGCGCGGCGGCGGGGTCAACCGACTTCGACCCGACGCCCGAGGAACTCGCCGAGGAAGAGCTCGGGCACAGCTAGCTAGCGCGGCTCCGCGTCGGGCGCCATCGGCAGGAACGCCGCGAACAGCGCGGGTCGCCTGCGCTGGAGGTCGAGCCTGCCGCCGTCCGCCTCGACCAGGGCCCGGGCCAACGCCAGCCCGACCCCCGTCGAGCCGCCACCGGAGAACCCGCGGTCGAAGATGTGCGGGGCCAGTTCGTCGCTGACGCCCTCGCCCTCGTCGCCGACCTCCACGCAGACCATCGCCTCGTGCTCCGCCGTCCCCGGCACCGACCGGACGGCCACGGTGCAGGTACCACCGCCGTGCATGAGCGCGTTGTCGACCAGCACGGACACGGACTCGCGCAGTCGCGAGGACCTGGCCGTCGACATCACCGCGGCCTCGCCCCGCAGCACCAGGTCCCGGCCCGCGTCGCGATAGGGCCGCTGCCAATCGGCGACGACCCCGGCGAGCTCGCGGACCACCGCGACGGGTTCCGGGCCGCCGCCCGCCATCCGGGACGACCGCACCAGCTCGTCGATCGCCACCGTCAACCGGTCCACCTGGGCCAGCGCCTCGGTCGCCTCGTCGACCACCGCGGGATCCGGGTGCACCGACAACTCGTCGAGCCGCAGTCGCACGGCGGTGAGTCGGCTGCGGAGCTGGTGGGAGACGTCGCCGACCAGCGCCCGCTCGCGCTGCAATCGCCCGGAGATCTCGACGGTGACCGCGTCGAGCACCTCGGACACCCGGTCCAGTTCGGCGATCCCGTGCCTGCGTGGTTCCTTGCGGAAGTCGCCCTCCGCCAGCCGGGCGGCCCGGTCAGCGACGTCCCGGAGTGGGTCCGCGAGCCGCCGGGCGGTCACCGTCGCCACCGCCGTGCCCGCGCCGAGCGAGGCCAGCACCACCAACGCCACCGCCCCGACCGCCTGCTGCTGGAGCGATTTCATCGAATCCGACGGCGCCTCGAGCCGCAACGAACCGGACCGGCCCATGGAGAGCGACTCGATCAGCGGCTGCTCGACCGCGGGCTCGCCGATGTCGACCTGCACCTCGAGGTCGCCAGGGGTCGGATAGATGACCGTGAGTTTGGCGCCGGCCGGGACGACCAGCCGCAGCGGCGCGGTGTCGAGACCGTTCACGATCACGCCCTGCTCGCCCTCCTGCGAGACGATCTCCGCGGCCATCCGATCCAGCCTGGCCTGCAGGTCGCTCCTGGTGAGGTCCTCGACCCACAGCCAGGCGGTGTACATCAGCGGCAGCCCGAGCAGGAGCGCGATGAGGATGACGACGGCCAGGATGGAGAGCAGGATTCGGCGGCGCACGTCTGCGCCCGGCTAGGTGTTCAGCCGGAAGCCGACGCCCCGCACGGTCGCGATGCGCCGCTCGGCGACCGGACCCTCGTCGCCGATCTTCCTGCGCAGCCACGACATGTGCATGTCGAGGGTCTTGGATCCGCGCAGATCCGCATCACCCCACACCTCCTGCAGGATGACATCGCGCGAGACCACCTCGCCCGCCCGGTCGAGCAGGACCTTGAGCAGCTCGTATTCCTTGTTCGCGAGGATGACCTCGGAGCCGCCGACCAGCACGCGCCGTGCGGCCGGTTCGAGCCGGATGTCCCCCACCGCGATGGTGGTGTCCTCGGAGCCGCCGCGGCGGCGCATCAGCGCGCGGACCCGCGCCATCAGCTCGGCCAGCCGGAACGGTTTGCCCACGTAGTCGTCGGCGCCCGCGTCGAGGCCGACCACGAAATCCACCTCGTCGGTGCGCGCCGTCAGCATCAGTACCGCGAGTTCCGAGCCGCCCGCGCGCAGTTGCCTGCACACCTCCAGCCCGTCCATGCCGGGCAGGCCGAGATCGAGGACCAGCAGGTCGAAGGACCCGCTCAGCGCGAGTTCGAGAGTCCCGGGACCGGTCGGTTCGACGGTGACCGTGTAGCCCTCACGGCCGAGGGCACGGGAGAGCGGGGCGGCGATGGCCTCGTCGTCTTCGGCAAGCAGTACGGCTGTCACGACCCCAGCCTACGGAGCGGCCTCGCCGCGCTCCGTCGGCGGACCGGAATCGAGATTCATCGCGTCGAACACCTGGTGGTAGAGGAGCGAGTGCACCCGCTGCACATCCGGGATGTCGTCGAACTCCAGCGGATCGTCGGCCGCCGACGCGATCACCAGGGTGCCGGTCCGCAGCATCCGGTCGATCAGTCCGTGCCGGAACTGCACGTTGCTGATCCGACCCATCGGGATGTCGATCCCCGTGTGGGTGATCACGCCGTGCCGGATCAACACCCGCCGGTCCGTGACGATGAAATGGGTGAATTTCCACCTCAACAGCGGCCCGACGCAGCGCCACCCGACGATTCCGACCCAGGCCACCGCAACCACGATCAGCGCGACGGAGCGGGCGGTCCCCTCCAGCCGGTCCTGGGCGAGTCCGAGCGCGTACCCGGCGAACGCCGTCGCCACGATGAACGTCAACGCGGGCAGCACCAGCATCTTCCAATGCGGGTGTCGGTGCAGCAGCAGCTCCTCGTCCGTGGCGAGGGCGTCCTCCGGGTATCCCATCGGGAAAGCGTATCGACTACTTCGCAGGCTCGACCGCGGGCTCGACCACGGGTTCGACCGCATCCTCGACTTCGGATTCGGCCTCCGCCTGCAGTTCCGCGGCCTTCTTCGCGGCCTCGACCTCGGCCGTCGCCAGCTCCTCCGCGGTCGGCGGGGAGCCCGCGATCAGCGCGTTGGCCCATCGGGTCGACGGATCGATGTCGAGCAGGAGCGCTTTGGCCAGCAGCGTCATCGGAATCGCGAGCAGCGCGCCGAGCGGCCCGATCACCCATCCCCAGAACACCAACGCCAGGAACGTCAGCGTCACCGACAACCCGACGGCCTCGCCGACGAACTTCGGCTGGATCACCGACTGGATGATGACGTTGATGACGCTGTAGACCACGATCACCCACAGCATCAGCGTCGGACCGCCCTCCAGCAGGGCGATCAGCGCGGGCGGGATCACGCCGATGACGAACCCGATGTTCGGGATGTAGTTGGTGATGAAGGAGAGCAGTCCCCACAGGATCGGCAGCGGAATGCCCATGGCCCAGAGCGCGCCGGCGTCGATCACCGCGACGATGAGGCCGAACACGGTCGAGACGATGAGGTAGCTGCGGGTACCGCTGGCGAAGGAGGAGAAGGCGTAGGCGATGTCCGCCCGGGAGTAGGCCACCGCGCGCATCCGCTCACCGAACGAACTCGCGTCCATAGCCATGAAGATCAGCAGGGCCAGGATGAAGAAGAGATTCGAGAACACACCGAGCAGCCCGACCAGCACGTCGTCGACCAGGCCGATGACCTTGCCGAGGTCGATGCTCGAGAGTGCCTTCTCCACCTGGTCGGAACCGATGTTCAGCTGGGCGAACTGATCCTGGATGTTGGCGATCAGCTCGTCGGCCTTGTCGGTGTACTCCGGCAACAACGTGGCCAGCTGGGCGATCGAGACGACGAGCGCCGCGACCAGCCCCAGCAGGATCAGGTAGACGGCCGTCAGCGTCGAGATCACCGCGACCCATTTGGGTGCGCCCTTGCGCTGCAGCCAGTCGCCGAGCGGCTGCACACCCACCACCAGCATCAGCGCCAGGAACACCGGCCCGACGATCCCGGCGAAGGCCCTGGTGCCTGCGATCGCGACGACGGCGGCGGCCATGCCGAGCAGCACGATCAGCCCGCGCGGCAGCGTCGAAGGTGGCACAGGGGACGGCGGGGCGGACGCGGGCGCGGCGTCGACGGATCGGCTCATTTCCACACCGCGGCTCGATCGGCGACGCCGGGCAGCAGGCCGAGGATCGGCAGGCCGATGGCGAGATGGACCAGACTCGTGGCGATCCGGTCGCCCATCACGGCGTCGTAGGCGAAGGGCACGACGGCCATGGCGAGAGTGATCAGGCCGATGATCCACCCGAAGAACGAGTCGCCACCGGGGGTGGTCAGCAGCAAGAGCTGGAGCAGCCCGGCGGCGACGAGCGCCCCGATGAACCCGAGGATCGCGAACCGGACCGCGACGGTGGTCTCTGGCAACCAGTTCGGCGAGAGCGGCATCAGGTCGAAGACCCGGAGGATCACCGTGGCCACCAGCGCGCTCAATGCGGTGACCAGCGCGGCCGCGGCGGCACCCGCCCAGAACTTGCCCCCGGCGATGCCGCGCGTCGGCGCCCCTGGGGTGCCGGACACGCCCGGTCCTCCCGGATAGCTCGTCATTGCTGTCCTTCCTCGATCTCACAGTCGTTCGCAGTGAGGGTCGCACCGAGCGCGCCGTGCACGCTTCACCCACGACGGATGAGGCACAAGTATCGATCGGGACTCACACTGCTTGTCGAAGCACCACTCCCATATGAGAGAGGAACAGCTATGACGGCAAACCGCGCGGACAACAGCGTCAAGCAGGGATTCGCGGCCGGGGGCTCGATCGCGGCGGCGGTCCTGCTGCTGACCGTGGGCATCCTCCAGGTCTTCCAGGGAATCTCCGCACTGGCCAAGGACAGCGTCCTGATCGTCGGGCCGGAGTACACCTACGCGCTCAACACCACGGGCTGGGGCTGGATCCACCTGATCGTGGGAATCCTCATCGCGCTGACCGGCTTCGGCCTGCTCACCGGTGCGACCTGGGCGCGGATCGCGGGTATCTTCCTGGCCGCCCTCTCGATCATCGCCAACTTCATGTGGCTGCCCTACTACCCGTGGTGGTCGATCCTGATCATCGCCCTCGACGTGGTCATCATCTGGGCCATCGCGACGTGGGACAACGACTAGCCACGGTGCGACTGATGAAGAGGGTGCGGGCCATCGGCCCGCACCCTCTTCTCGTCATTGCTGCGGACGCAGGTGCGTGATGTCGCCCGCGGAGACCGCGACCGGTTCCCTGCCGTCGTCCGGGCTGATCACGATCCTGCCCTGCGCATCGATCCCGCTCGCGGTGCCGAGCAGTTCGCCGCCGCCCGGCAGTTCCGCACGGACACGCTGCCCGATCGTGGCGCACCGCTCCCGATACGACTCGGCGAGAGCCGTTGTGTCCCAACCGTTCCGGTTCCACTTCGTCCACTCCGACGCCAACGCGCGGAGCAGTGCGCGCACCACGGTGTCCCGATCGGTTGTGGCGGCACCCGCGAGCGCGAGCGAGGTCGCGGTCGGCACCGGCAGCTCCGACTCGGTGAGGCTGACGTTCAACCCGATCCCGAGCACGACCGACGGGATCGGTGCGGTCGCGGCGACCTCCGCGAGGATGCCCGCCACCTTGCTGCCACCGATCAGCACGTCGTTCGGCCACTTGAGCACGGCGTCCACCTCGGCGACCGACCGCAGCGCATCGACCACCGCGACACCCGCGAGCAGCGGGAGCCACCCCAGATCCGCTGGATCGATTCCCGGCATCCGCAGCAACACCGAGACGGAGACCGCCGACCTCGGCGGGGCCACCCAGGAACGGGCGTGCCTGCCACGGCCGTGGTCCTGGAACTCCGAGATCAGCACCGCGCGGTCGAGGGCGGAGTCCACCGCCCTCGCCAACATGTCGGCGTTCGTCGAACCGGTCTCGGCGACGACGTCGAGACTCGAGTAGAAGGCGTCGGGGTCGCCGCCGGCCGTCCCGCGCACCAGCGCCCTGCGCAGTGCTCCGGCGACCAAGGGGGGCCGATTCAGATCGGTGTACATGCCGATCAGCCTATGGGCTCCTGCCGCTGCGGCGGGGATCACAATTTCGTACTGGCCAGTAGCTTGGGTTCAATGATTGAACGCAACCTGACCTCGGTCAACGGGCACCTGGACGGGCTGGATAAGCTCTGTCCCCATGACCAGTGTCCAGGAGCCCACTGCGCCAGAGGCGACAAACACCCCTGATATCCACACGACGGCCGGAAAGCTCGCCGACCTGCGCAGACGTCAGGAAGAGGCGAAGTTCCCCAGCGGCGAAGCCGCCGTCGAGCGCGTGCACGCGAAGGGCAAGCTGACCGCCCGTGAGCGCATCACCGCGCTGCTCGACGAGGGCTCCTTCGTAGAGCTCGACGCTCTCGCCCGGCACCGGAGCGTGAACTTCGGTCTCGCCGACAACCGCCCGTTCGGCGACGGCGTGGTGACCGGCTACGGCACCATCGACGGCCGCGACGTGTGCGTCTTCTCCCAGGACGCCACCGTGTTCGGCGGCAGCCTCGGCGAGATCTACGGCGAGAAGATCGTCAAGGTCATGGACCTGGCACTCAAGACCGGCCGCCCGCTCGTCGGCATCAACGAGGGCGCGGGCGCCCGCATCCAGGAGGGCGTGGTCTCGCTCGGCCTCTACGGCGAGATCTTCCACCGCAACGTGCAGGCCTCCGGCGTCATCCCCCAGATCTCGCTGATCATGGGCCCGGCCGCGGGTGGCCACGTCTACTCCCCCGCGCTGACCGACTTCGTCGTGATGGTCGACCAGACCAGCCAGATGTTCGTCACCGGCCCCGACGTGATCAAGACCGTCACCGGCGAGGACGTCACCATGGAGGACCTGGGCGGCGCCCACACCCACATGGTCAAGTCCGGCGTGGCCCACTACGTCGCGTCCGGCGAGCAGGACGCCCTCGACTACGTCAAGGACCTGCTCAGCTACCTGCCGAGCAACAACCAGGCCGCCGCGCCGCGACTGGCCCCGTCCGACCCGATCGTCGGCTCTATCGAGGACTCGCTGACCGCCGAGGACATCGAGCTCGACACCCTCATCCCGGACTCGCCGAACCAGCCGTACGACATGCACGAGGTCATCCGGCGCATCCTCGACGACGACGAGTTCCTCGAGGTGCAGGCCGAGCGCGCCGCGAACATCATCTGTGGCTTCGGTCGCGTCGACGGCCGCAGCGTCGGCATCGTCGCGAACCAGCCCACCCAGTTCGCCGGCTGCCTCGACATCAACGCCTCCGAGAAGGCCGCCCGCTTCGTGCGCACCTGCGACGCCTTCAACGTCCCGATCATCACCCTGGTCGACGTGCCCGGCTTCCTGCCCGGCACCGAGCAGGAGTACAACGGCATCATCCGCCGCGGCGCCAAGCTGCTCTACGCGTACGGCGAGGCCACGGTCGGAAAGATCACCGTCATCACCCGCAAGGCGTACGGCGGCGCGTACGACGTCATGGGCTCCAAGCACATGGGCGCCGACCTGAACCTGGCGTGGCCGAGCGCGCAGATCGCGGTCATGGGTGCCTCCGGCGCCGTCGGCTTCGTCTACCGCAAGCAGCTCAAGGAGGCCGAGGCGTCCGGCGCCGACGTCGACGCGCTGCGCCTCAAGCTGCAGAACGAGTACGAGGACACCCTGGTGAACCCGTACGTCGCGGCCGAGCGCGGTTACATCGACGCGGTCATCCCGCCGTCGCACACCCGCGGCCAGATCGTGGCTGCCCTTCGCCTGCTCGAGCGCAAGCAGGTTTCCCTTCCGCCCAAGAAGCATGGGAACATCCCGCTATGACAGCGACGAGGGAAACGACACTCGAAGACGTCGAGGTGCTCTCCGCAGCCGCGGAGGCCGTCGACTCCGCTACGGTCGACATCGTGGCTGCCGACAGCAAGGGCTCTCAATTGCCGGTCATCAAGGTGGTCAAGGGCGCACCGACCGACATCGAGGTGGCGGCACTCGTGACCGTCTTCGCCGCAGCTGCAGGCGCCGAGGAGGCACCGGCCGACACCCGTCCGGCCGAGCGGTGGGGCGACCCCGCAGGCATGCACCGGGGCGCCGCCCCCCTGTCCCCGTACGCGTACTCGAACCGTCGGTGACCACGCTCGTTCTGGCCTCGGCCTCGCCGGCACGGTTGACCGTGCTGCGCAAGGCCGGGGTCGAGCCATTTGTCCTGGTCTCCGGTGTCGACGAGGACGCGGTGCAGGAGGCGCTCGGCCCGTCGGCCGCGCCATCGCGGGTGGTCACCGAGCTCGCACGGGCGAAGGCCACGGCCGTGCTCTCCGAGCTGCCTGCCGAGGTCGCCGCCGACGCGGTGGTGATCGGCTGCGATTCGATGCTGCTGATCGACGGCACCCTGCAGGGCAAGCCGCACACCGCCGACGTGGCCAGGGCCCGCTGGCGTTCGATGATGGGTCGCAGCGGCACCCTGCTCACCGGGCACTGCGTGCTGCGGGTGCGCGACGGGGCGACCGTCGGCGAGGCCAGTGCGGACAGCGCGACGATCGTGCACTTCGGGACCCCGTCCGGGGACGATCTCGAGGCCTACCTCGAGTCGGGCGAGCCCATGCAGGTCGCGGGCGCCTTCACCCTCGACGGGCTCGGCGGCTGGTTCATCGATCGCATCGAGGGCGACCCGTCCAGCGTGATCGGCATCGGCCTGCCGTTGGTCCGCCGACTGCTCGGCGAGGTCGGCGTCGGCATCTCCGAGCTCTGGGCCGCGACCCCAGCCAACTGAACTCGAACCCCGCCCACTGAAGTCACCGCCCACCGACACCGCGATCGCGGTGTCGGTGGGCGGCTTCATGTCCCGACCGGGCCCTCCCTACCGGCCCCGGTTCCCGCCGGTGTGCTCCCTCAGGACGGGTCCGACGACGCCCAGTGCGGCAGGCGACGTCATGCCCCAGTGCGTGCTGGAGACGCCGTGGTTGTGAACTGTCCCGCTGACATACCGCTGCCAACCCGTCGCCGCGCGCTCGCCGCTCGGGTCGTCCCCCGCCGCGGTGAAGAACAGCACGTCGCCGTCGAACACGCGGGGCCGGTACATCGCGGTGAGACCCGAATTGTGCTCGGCGGCCGCGAGCAGACGACCGACGACTCCCGCGGCCTGCTCCGCACTCTGCCCGGTGACCTGGCTGAACACGGCGACCGCTTGGGCCTCGGTGACATCCGAGACCAGCTGATCGCCCAGTCCGTCCATTCCCGTGCCGCTGAGGACCTCGGCCAAGGTCACCGCGCCGTCGGTCGTGGTCGGCAGGGTCTCCGCGGTGAAGCTGTCGAGCATGGCCAGCAGTTCCACCACCTCGCCCTGCTCCTGCAGCAACACCGCGATCGCGTGGCTGATCGTGCCGCCGAGCGACCACCCGAGGAGGTGGTACGGGCCTGACGGCTGCACACGACGGATCTCGCGGAGGTAGAGCTCCGCGACGGCCTCGATCGAACCGGGCAGCTCGCCGTCGCCCTGCGCCGCGGGCGTCTGCAGTCCGTAGATCGGCCGTGCCGGGTCGACATAGGGAGTCAATCCGGTATAGCACCACGCCAACCCGATGATCGGGTGCACGCAGAACACCGGCGGCAGCGTCCCCCGCTCGCGGATCGGCAGCAGCATGTCGAAGGCGTGCTCGGTGACGTCCTCGGCGCCGTGTTCGACCTGCCGGGCCAGGGCCTCCGGGGTGGGGTCGGAGAACAGCCACGGCAGCTGCACGACCGCATCGAGTTCGACCCGCAGTCGCCCGACCACCCGCATCCCGATCAGCGAGTTGCCGCCGAGCTCGAAGAAGTTGTCGTCCAAGCCCACTCGCTCAATTCCGAGCAGGTCCGCGAACACCGCCGCGATCGTGCGTTCGACGTCCGTGACCGGTGACCGGTACTCGCGCACCGCCGCCTCCGGCACCGGCAACGCCCGGCGCTCGAGCTTGCCGTTGGCGCTGAGCGGGAACTCGTCGAGCACCATGACCGTCTCGGGAACCATGTACGACGGCAGGGTCGTCGACATCCCGCGGCGGAGCTCCGCGGTGTCGATCTCGACGTCACCCTCGGGAACGACGTAGCCGATCAGCTGCTGCCCCGCGGATCCCGCATGCACGAGCACCACCGCCGCCCGCACCGACGGGTCCGCCGCCAACGCGGTCTCGATCTCGCCGAGCTCGATGCGCAGGCCGCGCAGCTTCACCTGGAAGTCGGTGCGGCCCAAGAACTCCAGTTCGCCGTTCGGGTTCCAGCGGACCAGGTCGCCGGTGCGGTACAACCGTTCGCCCGGCCCGCCGAACGGGTCGGCGACGAACCGCTCCGCGGTCAGGTCCGCCCGATCGTGGTACCCGCGGGCCAGCTGCAGGCCTGCCAGGTAGAGCTCGCCCGGCACACCCACCGGCACCTCGTTCAGGCGCGCGTCGAGAACGTGCGCACGGGTGTTCCAGACCCCGCGGCCGATGGGCACCACCGCACCGACATCGGCCCCGATCCGGTGAGCCGTCGAGGTCACCGTGACCTCCGTTGGTCCATAGGTGTTGTCGAGCACCGCGATGGAGCGGGCCGCGAAACGCCTGGCCAGGTCGGCGGGCAGCTCCTCGCCTCCGGCGAGGACGTACCTGAGCGAGGACGGCAGCTGCAGCTGCGGATCGGCCAGGAAGACGTCGAGCATCGACGGCACGAACTCCATGATCGTCACCGACCATTTCTCCGCGACGGCCACCAGGTACTCGGGGTCGCGATGCCCACCCGGCTTCGCGATCACGGTGCGGGCACCCACCTGCAGGGGCATGAACAGCTCCCACACCGACACGTCGAAGGTGATCGGCGCCTTCTGCAGCACGGTGTCGGACGGGCCGAGCGGGTACTGGCCCTGCATCCACGCAATCTGGTTCACGACCGAGCGGTGCGTCACGGCCACGCCCTTCGGTCGGCCGGTCGACCCCGAGGTGAACATCGTGTACGCGACGTTCGCGGGCCGCAACGGCCGCAGGCGATCCGCATCGGTCACCGCGGTGTCCGCGAAACCGGACAGGTCGAGTGTGTCGATCTCCACCACGTCCACGGAGTCCGGCAGGTCGCCGGCGTCCGTCGATCGCGACAGCACCACGACGGGCTTCGCGGCCGCCACGACGTACTCGGTGCGCTCGTCCGGATGTTCCGGGTCGAGTGGCAGGTAGCCGGCACCCGCCGTGAGGACGGCGTACACGGCGACCAGCAGCTCCACCGAGCGGTACATCCCGATTCCGACCAGCGTCTCGGGTCCGACCCCGACCGAGACCAGGTAGCGCGCCAGCCGGTTCACCCGGAGGTCGAACTCCCGATAGGTCAGCACCTCGTCGCCGAAGATCAGCGCGGTGGCCTCGGGGCTGCGCCCGACCTGCGCCGCGTAGGCGTCGACGAGCGTGATCTCCTGCACCGCGACATCGGTCTCGTTCCAGCCGGCCAGCGCGGCCCGTTCGGCGTCACTGCGCAGTTCGATCGCCCCGACGGCCAGCCCGGCCTCGCTCGTGACGGCCTCGAGGATCGCCGTGAACTTGTCCGCGAAGCCGACCACCGTCGACTCGTCGAACAGGTCGCGCGCGTAGTTGAACGTCCCCGCGATCCCGGTGCGTTGCATCTGTTCGTCGAACTCGGTCGACAGCGTCAGCTGGAGGTCCAGCTTCGCCGCGTCGGCCACCGCGTCGAACGGCGTGACGGTCAGCCCCGGCATCTCGAACTCCGTGCGGGCGAAGTTCTGTACCACCAGCAGGACCTGGAACAGCGCGGAGTACGCGGTGGACCGGGTCGGGTTGAGCACGTCGATCAACTGCTCGACCTGGATGTCGGCATGCGCGAAACCGTCGAGGTCGCTCGCGCGGACCTGCCCGAGGAAGTCGGTGAACGCGGTGGCCGGCTCGACCTGGTTCCGCATCACCAGGGTGTTGCCGAACATACCGATCAGGTCGTCGAGGGCCTCCTCGCCGCGGCCGGCGACCTGGACGCCGATCACGATGTCGTCGGAGCCGGAGAGCCTCGACAGCAGCACCGCGAGCGCCGCATGGGCCACCATGAAGAAGGTGGAGTTGTGTTCGCGCGCCAGCTGATCGATCCGATCCGCCAGATCCGCCGACAGCGTGAAGTTCACGTTGCCGCCGCGATTCGACGCGACCGCGGGCCGCGGCCGGTCGGTGGGCAGTTCCAGCAACTCCGGGGCCCCGGCCAGGGACCGCGTCCAGTAGCCGATCTGCCGGGCGGCCAGGCTCGCTTCGTCGTGTTCGTCGCCGAGCATCTGCCGCTGCCACAGTGCGTAATCCGCGTACTGCACCGTCAGCGGCGCCCAGGCCGGCTCGAGGCCCATCCGTCGGGCCTCGTATGCGACCAGGATGTCCCTCGACATCGGGGCCAACGACCCACCGTCAGCAGAGATGTGATGCATGCCGACGGCGAGGACGAACTCGCGCTCGTCCAGCTGGAACAGGGCCGCGCGCAACGGGACCGCGCTGGTCACGTCGAACCCGCCGCCGACCACTTCGAGCACCCGCGCCTCCAGCCGGGCCGGGTCGACCCGCTCCGGCAGCAGCCCCGGCACCACGTCCGCGGCGGGCAGGATCACCTGGTACGGACCGTCTTCCGAGTCGGGGAAGACCGTGCGCAGCGACTCGTGCCGCTCGACCATGTCGGCCATCGCAGCCCGCAGTGCCGCGACGTCGAGGTCGCCGGTCAGCCGCAGCACGAACGGAATGTTGAATGCCGGTGAGCTGGTGTCGAACTGGTTGAAGAACCACATCCGTTGCTGCGCATGCGAGAGCGGGATCCGCTCCGGCCGCGGACCGGCCACCAGCGGTGGGCGTCCACCGGCACCGGCGTGCCGCTCGACGGCGACGGCGAGCGCGCTCACCGTCGATGCCTCGAACAGCACCCGGACCGGCACCTGCGCATCCAGCGCCGCACCAAGACGCGAGACCACCTGCGTGGCGATCAGCGAGTTGCCGCCGAGCGCGAAGAAGTCGTCGTCGGCGCCGACCCTCGGGGTCCCGAGCACGTCGGCGAACACCCCCGCGACGATCTCCTCGATCGGTGTCGACGGCGCGCGGAACTCCCGCGCCTGCATCTGCGGCACCGGGAGCGCGCGCTTGTCGAGCTTCCCGTTCACCATCACGGGCAGCGCGTCGAGCACGACTATCTGCGCAGGCAGCATGTACGAGGGCAACGAGCCGCTCAGCTCCTCGCGCAACGCCTGCGGGTCGAGCGCGCAGTCCACGTCGCCCACCACGTAGCCGAGCAACCGCTGCCCGGTGTGCGGATCGTCGTGCACCGTCACGACGGCCTGCGCGACGCCCGCGCAGCCCACCAGGGCCGCCTCGATCTCGCCGAGTTCGATCCGCAGGCCGCGAACCTTCACCTGCGAATCGGCGCGGCCGACGAAGTCCAGTTGACCGTCGGACGTCCAGCGCACGACGTCGCCAGTGGCGTACATCCGGCTGCCCGAGCCGCCGAACGGATTCGCCACGAACCGGGCGGCCGTCAACCCGGTGCGATCGTGATAGCCGCGCGCCAGGCCGGCACCCGACAGGTAGAGCTCACCCGCCACACCGATCGGAACCGGACGCAAGCGCGCGTCGAGCACCGCCGCACCCACTCCCTGGATGGGCGAACCGATGGTGATGCGGTCGCCGACGTCCAGCGAGTCGGTCAGGGTGACGACGATCGTCGTCTCCGTCGGGCCGTAACCGTTGTAGAACAACCGGCCCGGAGCGAGTCGGGCCACCAGTTCCGGTGGGCACACGTCGCCGCCGACCGCGGCCATCTCCAGTGCGGGCAGGTCCTCCGAGCGCATCGTCGCCAATGCGGCGGGCGCACTCATCACATGGCTCACCCGCGCATCACGCAGCAGGCCCGCGAGTTCGTCGCCGCCGACGATCTCCGGCGGCGCGACGACCATCGTCGCGCTCGCGCTGAAGGACACGATCATCTCGAACACCGACGCGTCGAAGCTGGCAGAGGACATCCGCAGCACCCGAGACGTGTCGGTGATGGCGAACTCCGGACGGGAGTCCGCGCAGAACGGGGTCAGCCCCGTGTGGGTGACCACCACGCCCTTCGGCATGCCGGTCGATCCCGACGTGTAGATCATGTACGCGACGTTCGACGCGGACAGCGGTGCCGTCCGGTCCCCGTTCGTGACCGGGACATCCGACACCGAGTCCAGCTCACCGAGCAGGTCCTCGCCGTCGAGCACCAGCCACTCGACCCCGCCCGGCAGCGCCGCACGCGACCGCGCCACCGTCAGTCCGAGCACCGCGCCGGAGTCGGCGAGGATGTGCTCGATCCGAGCCGTCGGCAGGGCAGGGTCCACCGGCACGAACGCCGCGCCGGTCTTGGCGACAGCCCACATCGCGACCACCGACTCGACCGACCGCGGGAACGTCAGTGCCACGAACGTCTCCGGTCCGGCACCCCGCGAGACGAGCAGCCGCGCCAGACGGTTCGACGACGCGTCGAGTTCCGCGTAGGACATCTGCTCGTCGCCCGCTACCAGAGCCGACGCGTCCGGGTTCGAGGCTGCGCCTGCGGTGAGGATCTCCGGGAGCAACCGCACCGGCAGGTCGGCGGCGACCGCACGCGCGGCGACCGTCGCCCGCTCCACCTCGTCCATCAGGTCGAGCTCGCCGACCGGCACCGCCGGGTCGGCCGCGACCGCACCGAGCAGTCGCACCAGCCGCTCGGCGAACCCCCGCGCCGTCGACTCGTCGAACAGATCCGCCGCATACATCAACGAACCCTTGAGTTCGTCGTCGCACTCGCGGAAGGTCAGCTCCAGGTCCCCCTTCGCGACGGCAAGCTCGGTATCGAGCGGCGAGATCTCGATCCCCGGCAACTCGAACGACGTCTGCGCCAGGTTCTGCAGCGACAACGCCACCTGGAACAACGGCGAATGCGCCTGCGAACGAGGTGGGTTCACCACCTCGACGACCCGCTCGAACGGAACGTCGGCGTGCCCGAACGCGGCCAGGTCGGTCGCGCGGGTCTGCGTCAGCAACTCCGCGAAGCCCGACGCGGGGTCGACCTCGGTGCGCAGCACCAGCGTGTTGACGAACATGCCGACCAATTCGTCCAGCTCGGCCTCGCCGCGCCCGGCGATCGGGGTGCCGACGGTGATGTCTGTCGTCCCGCTCAGCCTCGCGAGCGTCGCGGCCAGCGCCGCGTGCAACACCATGAACAACGTCGACTGATTCGCCAGCGCGAGCTCCCGTAGGCGGCCTGCCAATTCGGCATCGACGCTGAATTCGGTCCGGGCACCGCGCATCGATGCCACCGGCGGACGCGGACGGTCCGTCGGCAACTCCAGCACCGCGGGCGCCCCGGCCAACTGCTCGGCCCAGTAGCCGAGCTGGACCGCCGCCAACGACTCCGGATCGTCTTCCGACCCGAGCACCTCCCGCTGCCACAACGCGAAGTCCGCGTACTGAACCGTGAGTGGCGCCCACTCCGGCGCCTGCCCCCCGATGCGGGCGGCGTACGCCACCATCACGTCGCGCGCCAAGGGTCCGACGGAGAAGCCGTCCGCCGAGATGTGGTGCACCACGACCGCGAGGACGTGCTCGGACTCGCCGGTCCTGAACAGCCTGGCACGCAACGGGATCTCGGTCGAGACATCGAATCCGCCGGACACGAAGCCGATCACCGCGTCCGCCAGCGTGTCCGCGGACACCCCGACCTCGTCGAGATCCGCGTCGATCTCGCCGACACCGACCACCACCTGGGACGGGCCGTCTGCCGAGTTGGGGAATACGGTGCGCAGCGACTCGTGCCGTTCCAGCACGTCCCCGACCGCCGCGCGCAGCGCGGTCACGTCGAGTTCGCCGGTCAACCGAATCGCCAGCGGAATGTTGTACGCAGGCGACGCGGTGTCGAACTGGTTGATGAACCACATCCGGGACTGCGCCAACGACAGTGGGATCCGCTCCGGGCGCGGACCCGCCACCAGTGCCCTCCGTCCGCCGGAGCCCACGTGGCGCTCGGCCGCGACGGCGAGCGCACCGACCGTCGACGCCTCGAACAGCACCCGCACCGGCACCTGCGCATCCAGCGCCGCACCCAACCGCGAGACCACCTGGGTGGCGATCAGCGAGTTGCCACCGAGGGCGAAGAAGTCGTCGTCGGCACCGACCCGTTCGACCCCGAGCACCTCGGCGAACACGTCGGCCACGATCTCCTCGACCGGCGTCGAGGGCGCCCGGAACGCGACGGCCTCGAAGGCAGGCACCGGCAACGCCTTGCGATCGAGCTTGCCGTTCACCATCACCGGCAGCGCGTCGAGCACCACCACCTGTGCAGGCACCATGTACGCAGGCAACGACACCGACAGTTCGCTGCGCAGTTCCTGCGGGTCGAGCGCGATCCCCTGCTCCCCGACGACGTAGCCGAGCAGACGCTGCCCGGTGTGCGGACTCTCGTGCACCGTCACCACGGCCTGCGCCACCCCGGCGCAGCCGAGGAGTGCGGACTCGATCTCGCCGAGTTCGATCCGCAGCCCGCGCAGCTTGACCTGCGAGTCGGCGCGACCGACGAAGTCGAGCTCGCCTCCGTGCATCCAGCGCACGAGGTCGCCGGTGGCGTACATCCGGGTGCCTGCCTCGCCGAACGGATTCGCGACGAACTTGCTCGCGGTCAGCTCGGCGCGGTCGTGGTAGCCACGGGCCAGCCCGGCGCCAGACAGGTAGAGCTCGCCGACCACGCCGAGCGCGACGGGCTGCATGCGAGTGTCGAGCACCACCGCGCTCACACCCGCGATCGGTGCGCCGATGGTGATGCGGTCGCCCGCGGCCAGGGAGCCGGTCCTGGTGACGACGATGGTGGTCTCGGTCGGGCCGTAACCGTTGAAGAACAGCCGGCCCGGCGCCAACCGCGCGACCAGTTCCGGCGGGCAGACGTCGCCGCCTACGCCCACCATCTCCAGGTCGGGCAGGTCCTCGGCGCGCATGGTCCCCATCGCCGCGGGCGCGCTGATCAGGTGAGTCACCCGCTCCTCGCGCACCAGTCCCGCCAGCTCGTCTCCGCCGACGACCTCCGGCGGCGCGATCACCATGGTGGCACCCGCGCTGAACGAGGTCAGCATCTCGAACAGCGACGCGTCGAAGCTCGCCGACGCCAGCCGCAGCACCCGTGATCGCGCGGTGACGGCAAGCTCTCGATGCGAGTCCACGGTGAACGCGGCCAGCCCGGTGTGCGTGACCACCACGCCCTTCGGCATGCCTGTGGAGCCGGAGGTGTAGATCATGTACGCGACGTTGTCCGCGGACAGCGGCATCGTCCGGTCCCGGTCGGTGACCGCGGTTCCCGGCAGACCCTCGGCCACGTCGCCGTCGAGCTCGAGCCACTCGGTCGTGGCGGGCAGCTGTTCTCGTACCCCTGCCGTCGTCAGCCCCAGCGCAGCACCGGAATCGGTGAGGATGTGCTCGATCCGCGCCGCAGGCAACGCCGGGTCCACCGGTACGAAGGCCGCGCCGGTCTTGGCGACCGCCCACATCGCGACCACCGACTCGACCGACCGCGGGAACGCCAGGGCCACGAAGGTCTCCGGCCCGATGCCCCGCGAGATCAACAGCCGCGCCAGGCGGTTCGAGGTCGCGTCGAGCTCCGCATAGGACAGCTCCGTGCCGGACCCGGTCAGTGCGATCGTCGCCGGATTCAGCGCCGCCCCCGCGGTGAGGATCTCCGGCAGCAGCTGGGTCGGCAGCGGCGTCACGAGTGCGCGGGCCGTGATCGTGGCCCGCTCGGCCTCGTCGAGCAGGTCCACCTCGCCGACCATCACGGCCGGATCGGCGACGAGGGCACCCAGCAGTCGCACGAACCGCTCGGTGAACCCGCGGGCCGTGGACTCGTCGAACAGGTCCGCCGCGTAGGTCAGCGTGCCTCGCAGTCCGTCCTCACCTTCACGGAATGTGAGTTCGAGGTCGAGCTTCGCGACCGAGACGTCCGCCTCGAGTTCCGAGACCTCGATGCCCGGCAGCGCGAACGAGGCCAACCCCTGGTTCTGCAGCGACAACGCGACCTGGAACAGCGGCGAATGCGCCTGCGAACGAGGCGGGTTCGCCACCTCGACAACCCGCTCGAACGGCACGTCGGCATTGCCGAACGCGGCCAGGTCCACCGCGCGGGTCTGCGCGAGCAGTTCGGCGAAGGTCTGGTCCGGGTCCACCTCGGTGCGCAGTACCAGCGTGTTGACGAACATGCCGACGAGGTCGTCGAGCGCCGCCTCGCCCCGTCCGGCGATCGGGCTGCCGATGGTGATGTCGGTGGTCCCGCTGAGCCGGGCGAGCTGCACTGCCAGCGCGGCGTGCAGCACCATGAACAGCGTCGACTGCCGCGCGCGGGCGAGGTCGGTCAGCTTCTCCAGAAGCGCCGCGTCCACCGCGAAATCGGTTCGCGCGCCGCGCATCGACGCCACCTGCGGGCGCGGGCGGTCGGTCGGCAGCTCCAACATCGCCGGCACGCCGGCCAACCGCTCGCGCCAGTAGGCGAGTTGGACCGAGGCCAGCGACACCGGATCGTCCTCCGACCCGAGCACCTCGCGCTGCCACAGCGCGAAGTCCGGGTACTGCACCGCCAACGGCTCCCACGTCGGCGCGAGCCCCCCGGTCCGCGCCAGGTACGCGACCATCAGGTCCCGCGCCAACGGGCCCGCTGAGAACCCGTCCGACGAGATGTGGTGCACCACGAAGGCGAAGACGTGCTCGCGCTCGGCCACCCTGAACAGGCTCGCCCGCAGCGGAATCTCGGCCGACACATCGAAGCCCCGCAACACGAAGCCGGTCAACGCGGCCATCAGGCCGTCCGCCGAGACCCGCACCTCGTCGAGGTTCAACCGGACATCGCCGATACCGACGACCCTCTGGTACGGGCCGTCCGCCGAGGTCGGGAAGACCGTCCGCAGCGACTCGTGCCGCGCCAGCACATCACCGACCGCCGCCCGCAAGGCCGCGACATCCAGGTCACCGGACAGCCGAACCGCGACCGGAATGTTGTACGCCGGTGAAGCCGTGTCGAACTGGTTGACGAACCACATCCGAGCCTGCGCGAACGACAGCGGGAGCCGCTCCGGACGCGGACGCGCCACCAGCGACGGGCGCCCACCCGAGCCTGCGTGCTGTTCGAGTGTGACCGCCAACCCGGCGACCGACGACGTTTCGAACAGCACCCGCACCGGAACCTGCGCGTCCAGCGCGGCACCGAGTCGCGAGGCCACCTGCGTCGCGAGCAGCGAGTTCCCGCCCAGTTCGAAGAAGTCGTCGTCCACACCGACCCTCGCGGCGCCGAGGACGTCACCGAACACCGCGGCGACGATCTCCTCGACCGGCGTCGACGGCGCCCGGTACACCGCGACCTCGAACTCCGGCGCTGGCAGTGCCGCCCTGGCCACCTTGCCGTTGGCGTTGAGCGGCAAGGCACCCAGCACCATCACCGCGGACGGCACCATGTAGGCGGGCAGTCGCTGCGCCAGTACCGACCGCAGATCCGCGACCGACACGGCCGCACCCGGCGCGGCCACCACGTAGCCGACCAGCCGGTCGCCCAGATGCGTGTCGTGGTGGAGCGTGACGACGGCCTGCCCGACCGAATCATGTTCGAGCAGTGCGGCTTCGATCTCGCCGAGCTCGATCCGCTGGCCACGCAGCTTCACCTGGAAGTCGGACCGTCCGACGTACTCGAGCTCCCCTCGGCCCGTCCACCGCACCAGGTCGCCGGTGCGGTACATCCGCTCACCGGAATCACCGAAGGGGTTGGCCACGAACCGGTCCGCCGTCAGGTCGAAACGTCCACCGTAGCCGCGGCCGACGCCGATACCGCCGACATAGAGTTCGCCCTCCACCCCCGCCGGAACCGGCCGCAGCCGGCGGTCGAGCACGAACAGGTCGAGGTTCGCGATCGGGTGCCCGATCGGCACCCCCGACGCGTCCGAAACCGACGCGTCGAAGAACGAGACCACGTCCGAGGCCTCCGTCGGACCGTAGCTGTTGACCACCCGCAGACCGGAATTCATCAGGCCGGCGAGCTTGCCGACCCGGATCGGCTCGCCCCCGAGGAAGACCACCTCGAGCGCGGTCAGGGTGCCGTCCGGGTCGCTGTCCACCACCGCCTCAAAGGCGCTCGGCGACATGTTCGCCACCGCCACACCACCGCTGCCGACGATCCGCAGGATGTCCCGCGGGTCGAAGCCGTCCGCCGCCAGATGGATCGTGCGCCCGTCGCTCAGCGCCGCCCACACGTTCTTCTGCGTCAGGTCGAAGCTCGGCGACGACGCGATCAGCAGTCCGCCCTCGGACGGCAGCTCCCGGCGGTACCACGCGAGCGTGTTCTCGATGCCCGCCATCGGCACCAGGGTCGGCTTCGGCTTACCCGTCGATCCCGAGGTGGAGATGACGTAGCCGAGCCGCTGACCCGCGCCGCGCTCGCGCCAGCGGTCGATCGGGCGCGCCGCGGGCCGCCCGGCCACGGCGAAGCGGTCCATCGCGACGACCGCCGCGGCCAGTTCGCGTGCCGTCTCGCTCACCACGCACCGGGCGCCGGTGTCCGCGAGGATCGATTCGATCCGGTCGGCGGGATACGTCGGGTCGATCGGCGCGTAGGCCGCGCCGGCCTTCCAGACCGCCAGCATCGCCACGACCCACTCGACCGACCGGGGCAGCAGCAACGCGACCACGTCGTCGGCACCGACGCCCAGCCGGGTCAGCTCGGCGGACAACGCCGACGAACGGGCGTCGAGTTCCGCGTAGGTCACCGACTCGTCACCGGCCGTGACGGCCATCGCGTCGGGCTGCCGCTCCGCCCAGTCGCCGAACAGCGAGACCGGCGAGAGATCCGCGGCCTCGATCCGGTGGCCCCGCGACCACCCGAGCACCTTGGCGTTCTCCGCCCGGTCGACGATCGCGACGTCGCCCACCGCGACGGACAGGTCCCCGCCGAGCGCGGCCAGCATCCGCCGGAACCGCTCGGCGAACGACACGATCGTTGCCTCGTCGAAAAGGTCTCTCGCGTACTCGAACTCGGCGAACAGTCCGCCGTCGGCAGACTCGCCCTCCGACATCGTCAGCTGCAGGTCGACCTTCGCCGCTGCCGCGTCGTGATCGACGGCCGAGACCGTCAGACCCGGCAACTCGAACGTGGTGTGCGCGAAGTTCTGGAACACCAGCATCACCTGGAACAGCGGGTGCCGGGACTGCGACCGAGCCGGGTTCAACACCTCGACCAGCCGCTCGAAGGGGACGTCGGCGCGCCCGAAGGCCTGCAGGTCGGTCTCCCTGGCCCGCGCCAGCAGGTCCGCGAGGGACTCCGCCTGATCCAGTTCGGTCCGCAGCACCAGGGTGTTGACGAACATGCCGACGAGGTCGTCGAGGGCCGCGTCACCGCGCCCGGCCACCGGGGTGCCGACGGCGATGTCGTCGCTGCCCGACAGCCGCGAGAGTACGGCCGCCAGGGCAGCGTGCACGACCATGAACAGCGTGACGTTGTTTTCCCGTGCCACGCGGTTCAGCGCACGCCGCAGGTCGGCGTCGACGGTGAAACGGTGGCGCGCACCGCGGTACGACGCGACGGCGGGCCGGGGCCGGTCCGTCGGCAGGTTCAACTGATCCGGCAACCCGTCCAGCGCGGCCCGCCACTGCGCCAGCTGACCGGCGATCAACGACGTTGCATCGTCCTCGGACCCGAGCACCTCACGCTGCCAGAGCGCGAAGTCCGCGTACTGCACCGGCATCGGTGCCCAGGTCGGCTCCGCACCGAGGCTGCGGGCCGAGTAGGCGACCATCACGTCCCGTGCGAGCGGGCCCGCCGAGAAACCGTCTGCCGCGATGTGGTGCACGACGACGACGAGGACGTGGTCGGTCTCCGAGAGCTCGAACAGTCGCGCCCGCACCGGAACACCGGTCGTGACGTCGAATCCGACCGAGGCGATCTCGGCCAGTGCCGGGATCAGCGCATCCGGGGTGATCGGGCGACTGTCGAGATCGAGTCCGGCCTCGGCCGCAGTGAGGATCCGCTGCTGTGGGCCATCGTCCGATCCGGGGAAGACGGTGCGCAGCGACTCGTGCCGGTCGAACACGTCGCCGAGCGCGGCCCGCAGGGCCGCGACGTCCAGCGTGCCGGTCAGGCGCAGCGCGATCGGGACGTTGTACGCCGCCGACTCCGGATCGAACTGGTTGAGGAACCACATCCGTTGCTGCGCCAGCGACAACGGAATCCGCTCGGGGCGAGGACCGGCCACCAGCGCGCGACGGCCACCGGAGCCCGCGTGCTGTTCGAGGGCCACCGCCAGCGCCGCCACCGTCGATGCCTCGAAGAGCGCCCGCACCGGCACCTGCGCCTCCAGCGCGACACCGAGCCGCGAGACCACCTGCGTCGCGACGAGCGAGTTGCCACCAAGGGCGAAGAAGTCGTCGTCCACGCCGACCCGGTCCACACCGAGCACCTCGGCGAACACCCCGGCCACGATCTCCTCGATCGGCGTCGAGGGCGCCCGGAACTCGCGCGCCTGCAACTCCGGCACCGGCAGAGCCTTCCGGTCCAGCTTGCCGTTGACGGTGACCGGCAGCGCGTCGAGGACGAGCACCTGCGCCGGCAGCATGTACGACGGCAACGAGCCGGCCAGCTCGTCACGCAGCGACTGCGGGTCGAGCGCGGCATCGCCCTCGCCGACGACGTAGCCGAGCAGCCGGTCCCCCGTGTGCGGGTCGTGGTGCAGCACCACGACGGCCTGGGACACGCCCTCGCAACCCGCCAGGGCCGCCTCGATCTCGCCGAGCTCGATCCGCAGCCCGCGCAGCTTGATCTGGGAGTCCGCGCGACCGACGAAGTCGAGCTGGCCGTCGGCCGTCCAGCGCACCAGGTCACCGGTGGCGTACATCCGACTTCCGGCCGCCCCGTGCGGATTTGCCACGAAGCGGCCCGCGGTCAGCCCGGCACGGTCGTGGTACCCGCGGGCAAGACCGGCGCCCGACAGATAGAGCTCACCCACCACACCAACCGGCACCGGACGCAACCGGGCGTCGAGCACCGCCGCACCCGCGCCCCTGATCGGGCTGCCGATGGTGATCGGATCGCCCACCGCCATGGGCTCGGTGACGGTGATGACGATCGTGGTCTCGGTCGGGCCGTAGCTGTTGAAGAACCGACGCCCTGGCGCGAGCCGGGCCACCAGCTCCGGTGGGCACACGTCGCCGCCGACCATCACGGTGCGCAGGGCGGACAGGTCCCACGTGTCCAGCGTTCCCAGCACCGCGGGCGCGGTGAGGACATGGCTGACCCGCGTATCGCGCAGTAGGGCAGCCAGTTCGTCGCCGCCGACGACCGCGGGCGGGGTGATCACCATCGTCGCGCCTGCACTGAACGCGGCAAGCATCTCGAACACCGACGCGTCGAAGCTGGCGGACGAGAGTCGCAGCACCCTGGACTCGCGAGTGAGCCCGAGTTCGGTGCGGGTGTCCGCGCAGAACGCGGTGAGCCCGGTGTGGGTCACCTCGACGCCCTTCGGCACACCCGTCGAACCGGAGGTGTAGATCATGTACGCCACGTTGGACGCGGAGAGCGGCGCCATCCGGTCCCGATCGGCAACCGCGACGTCCGGCAGCCCCGCGGCCGCCCTACCGTCGAGCTCGATCCACGCGGTCGTGCCGGGCAGCCCCTCCCGAACCGCGGCCACCGTCAACCCCAGCGCCGCACCGGAATCGGTGAGGATGTGCTCGATTCGAGCCGTCGGCAGCGCCGGGTCAACCGGCACGAACGCCGCGCCGGTCTTGGCGACAGCCCACATCGCGACGACCGATTCGGCAGACCGCGGGAACGCCAGCGCCACGAAGGTCTCCGGGCCGACGCCCCGCGAGATGAGCAGCCGCGCCAGCCGGTTCGACGTCGCATCGAGTTCGGCATAGGAGATCTCTGTGCCGGACGCGGACAGCGCGGGCGCAGCCGGATCCAGGGCAGCGCCCGCGGTGAGGATCTCGGGCAGCAGCCGGGTCGGCAGCGTCGCCGCGAGGGCGCGCTCGGCCAGCAGCGCCCGCTCGGTTCCGTCGAACAGGTCGACCTCGCCGACGACTGTCGACGGGTCGGCGACGACCGCGCCCAGTACCCGGACCAGCCGGTCGACGAACCCACGCGCGGTGCCTGCGCCGAACAGGTCCGCCGCGTAGGTCAGCGAGCCCGACATGCCCTCGTCGCTCTCGCGGAAGGTCAGTTCGAGGTCGACCTTCGCGACGTCGATGCCCGGGTCGAGCATCGCGACCCGCACGCCCGGCAGTTCGAGCGATCCGACACCCTGGCTCTGCAGCGACAGCGCGACCTGGAACAGCGGCGAGTAGGCCTGCGACCGAGGCGGGTTCGCGACCTCCACGACACGCTCGAACGGTACGTCGGCATGCGAGTACGCGGCCAGGTCGACCGCGCGAGTCCGCGCGAGCAGATCCGCGAACGTCGACGCGGGGTCGACCTCGGTGCGCAGCACCAGGGTGTTGACGAACATGCCGACCACGTCGTCGAGCGCGGCCTCGCCGCGGCCCGCGATCGGGCTGCCCACGGTGATGTCGGTTGACCCGCTCAGCCGGGCCAACTGCACCGACAACGCGGTGTGCAAGACCATGAACAGCGTGGCGCCCTGCCCGAGGGCGAGCTCGCGCAGGCCCGCGGTCAGGTCCTCGTCGAGCTCGAAGTCCACCCGGGCGCCCCGGTACGAGGCCACCGCCGGACGGGGACGGTCGGCGGGCAATTCGAGCACGCCAGGCGCGCCGGCCAGCCGGTCCGCCCAGTACCCGAGCTGCACCGACGCCAGCGAATCCGGGTCGTCCTCCGAGCCGAGGACCTCCCGCTGCCACAGCGCGTAGTCCGCGTACTGCACCGGCAGCGGCGCCCAGTCCGGGCTCTCGGCGCGGGTACGGGCCGTGTACGCGGTCAGCAGGTCCCTGGCCAGCGGCAGCGTCGAGAACCCGTCGGCGCTGATGTGATGGACCACCAGCACCAGGACGTGGTCCTCGGGATCGAGCCGGAAGATGCCGCCGCGCAGCGGAACCGCGGCGGTCACATCGAATCCGTCGGACACCAGCTCGGCGATCGCGGCCCGCAGCGCGTCCTCTCCGTCGACCTCTACCGGGGTGAGCGGGATCGTCACCTCGGCCGCGGACAGGATCGACTGCCGCGGACCGTGCTCGGAGTCCGGGAACATCGTGCGCAGGGACTCGTGCCTGGCGATGACGTCGTGCACCGCGGCCGCGAGGGCCACGGTGTCGAGCGCGCCGGTCAGTCGCACCGCCAGCGGAATGTTGTAGACCGCGGCGGCGGGGTCGTAGCGGTTGAGGAACCACATCCGCTGCTGCGCCAGCGACAGCGGAATCCTCTCCGGCCGCTCCCACGCCGACAACGCGATTCGGTCCGATGCCTCGTGGGCATCGACCAGGACCGCGAGATCGGCCACGGTGGAGCAGCCGAAGATCTCCCGGACACGGAGCCCGGTGCCCGCGGTCGCGTTGAGGCGAGCGACCACCTGGGTGGCGCTGAGCGAGTTTCCGCCCAATGCGAAGAAGTCGTCGTCGGCACCGACCCGCTCGAGACCGAGCACGTCGGCGAAGACATCGGCGACGAGTTGTTCACTCGCCGTGCGCGGTGGCTGATACTCGCGGACGGCGAACACGGGCTGCGGAAGCGCCTTCCGGTCCACCTTCCCGCCCGGTGTCAGCGGCACCTTGCTCAGCACGGTGACCGACGCGGGCACCATGTACTCCGGCAGCCGCTCCCTGGTGTGCGCCACCATCCCGGCGACGTCGGCCGGAGCGCCCGCCCGCGGCAACACATATGCCACCAACGACCGCACGCCACCCGGACCGTCGAACCCGACAGTCACGGCGAAATCGACGTCCGGGTGGGCGGACAGCACGGCGTCGATCTCACCCAGCTCGATCCGGTGGCCACGGATCTTCACCTGCGCGTCGGTACGGCCCAGGTAATCGAGGGTTCCCTGGGTCGTCCACCGCACCAGGTCACCGGTCCGGTACAGGCGTGATCCCGCGCCACCGAACGGGTTGGCGACGAAACGCTCCGCGGTCAGCGGCAGCCGTGCGTGGTAGCCGCGCGCCAGCCCGGCGCCCGACAGATAGAGCTCTCCCGCGACGCCGGCCGGCACCGGGTGGAGCCGAGCGTCCAGCACCACAACGTCGGTGCCCACCACAGGCCGACCAAGCGCAACCGGAGCACCCGGCGCCATCGGATCCGAGTGCACAGCCACCACGGTCGATTCGGTCGGCCCGTAGGCATTGAACATCCGCCGGCCCGGTGCCCAGCGCTCGACCAGCGAGGCCTCGCAGGCGTCACCGCCGACGACGACGACCTCGAGGTGCTCGAGCCCGGTCGGGTCCACGGTGGCCAGGGCCGCGGGGGTCACGAACGCATGCGTCACCCGCTCGTCACGCAGCAGCTCGGCGAGCGCGTCGCCGCCGTAGACATGGGTCGGCGCCACCACCATCGTCGCCGCGCCGCCCACCGCGAGCATCAGTTCCAGGACGGACGCGTCGAAACTCGGCGAGGCGAAATGCAGTGTCCGGGAATCGGTCCGCACTCCGTACCGGCCGCGCTGATCGTCCGCGAAGGCGCGCAGGCCTGCGTGACTGACCACGACGCCCTTCGGGACACCCGTGGACCCGGACGTGTAGATCACGTACGCCGGGTTCTCCGGCCGCAGTGCACCCAGGCGGTCACCGTCGGCGACCTGCGCCGACGACCTGGCCTCGATGCGCTCGACCGCCGCCGCGTCGTCGAGCACCAACCAGTCCACCGAATCGCTCAGCGCGGGACGGTTTCGTCCGACGGTCACTCCGACCAGCGCACCCGAATCGGCGAGCATGTGCTCGATCCGCTCGGTCGGATACGTCGGGTCCACCGGCAGGAACGCGGCGCCCGTCTTCGCCACCGCCCACACCGCCGTGACGGACTCCACGGACCGTTCCAGGGCAACGGCCACGCAGGACTCGGGCCCGATCCCCATGTTGATCAGTTCGCGTGCAACGCGATTCGAGCGCACATCCAGCTCGGCGTAGGACAGAGCTGTCCCCTCGAACACCAGCGCGGGCCCGTCGGGATCGGCCGTCACGGCTTCGGCCAGCAACGACGCCAGGGTCGACGCGGGAAGCTCGGGGCGCGACGGCGCGCCGCCCAGCGCCAGCAACGACACCCGCTCGGCCGCATCGAGGATCTCGATGTCCCCGACCGGCGCCGCGGGAGTGCGCACCGCGGCGGTGAGGATCCGCAGGAAGCGGGTGGCGAACCCGACCACCGTCTGCTCGTCGAACAGGTCGGTGGCATAGACGAACTCGGCGGCCGCCCCCTCGGCGTCCACCAGCTCGCTCACCGTCAGCTGCAGGTCGAACTTGGCCACCCCGAAGTCGAGCGGTTCGCGCCCGATCTGCAGTCCGGGCAGGGCGAACCCGTCGACCGGCAGGTCCTCGAACGCCAACACCACCTGGAACAGCGGATGGTGTGCGGTGGACCGAGCCGGCGCGGCGACCTCCACGAGTCGCTCGAACGCCACGTCCGCATGCCCGAACGCGGCGAGGTCGACCGCGCGGACCTCGCCGACCAGCTGGTCGAACGAGCGCGCCCCGCTCACCTCGGTTCGCAGCACCAGGGTGTTGACGAACATGCCGACCACGTCGTCGAGCGCGGACTCGCCGCGGCCCGCGACCGGGGTGCCGATGGCGATGTCGGTGGACTCGCTCAGCCGGGCGAGCAACACCGCCAGCGCCGCGTGCAGCACCATGAACGGTGTGGCGTTGGCGTGCCGCGCGATCTCCCGGACCCCGCGGTAGACCTCGGCGTCGATGGTGAAGGGCACCGCGGCGCCCCGGTAGCTCGGCGTCGGGGGGCGGCGATGGTCGTGTGGCAGCGCCAGCAGGTCCGGCATACCCGCCAGTCGCTGCGACCAGTACCCGAGCTGGCGTGCGACCAGCGACTGCGGGTCCGATTCCGATCCGAGGATCTCCTGCTTCCACAACGAGTAGTCCGCGTACTGGACCTCCAGCGGCTCCCACCCCGGCTCGGTGCCGTGCGCGCGGGCACCGAAGGCGACCATCACGTCACGTGCCAGGGCCTGCATCGACCAGGCGTCGATGCTGATGTGGTGCACCACCATCGAGAGCACGTGTTCGTCGGGCGCCACCCGGAACAGTCGCAGCCGCACCGGCGGCGCGGTGGTGACGTCGAACCCGCCGGCCATCTCCGCGAGGAGTCGATCCGCGAGTTCGGCCGGCGCGGCCGCAGCGACCGGCAGCTCGACGCCGGTGTCGCCCGCGGCCAGGATCACCTGGCTGGGGCCGTCGACCGAATCCGGGTAGCGGGTGCGCAGCGACTCGTGCCTGCCCATCACGTCCGCGACCGCCGCCCGCAGCGCCTCGATGTCGAGGGAGCCGCTCAACCGCAGCGCGACCGCGACGTTGTACGCGCCGGAGGCGGTGTCGAACTGGTTGAGGAACCACATCCGAGACTGAGCCGGTGACAACGGGATCCGTCCGGGACGCTCGACCCGGACCAGCGGTCGCCTGGTCCCCGTTCCGACGGCGCCGTCGAGAGTCGCGGCCAGCCCCGCCACCGTCGGCGACTCGAACAACTCGCGCACACCGATCCGCACGCCGAGTTCCGCGTCGAGGCGGGCGAGCAGGCGGGTCGCGAGCAACGAGTTGCCGCCGAGGTCGAAGAAGCTGTCGGACGCGCCGACCCGAGGCTTCCCGAGCAACTCCGCACAGATCCGCGCGACCACGATTTCGGTGGCCGTCGCGGGGGCGACGAACTCCGCGCCCGCGAACTCGGGTTCCGGCAGCGCCTTCCGGTCCAGCTTGCCGTTGGCGTTCAGCGGGAGTTCGTCGAGTACGACCAGCACCGACGGCACCATGTAGGCCGGCAGGTCACGTCGGACGGCCTCGAGGACTGCCGCCCGGTCGATCTCGGCGCCCGGTGCGGGCACCACGTAACCGGCGAGGAACTCGCCGCCCTCACCCCCACGCAGGGTGACCACTGCCTGACCGACCTCGTCGGCCGCGGTGAGCGCGGACTCGATCTCACCGAGTTCGATGCGCTGCCCCCGAAGCTTCACCTGGAAGTCCGAGCGGCCGATGTACTCCAGGTTGCCGTCGCCGTTCCAGCGCACCAGGTCGCCGGTGCGGTACATCCGAGCGCCCGCATCCCCGAACGGGTTCGCGACGAAGCGGTCCGCCGTCAGACCGAACCGTCCCCCGTAGCCACGGCCGACACCGACACCGCCGACATAGAGCTCACCCACGACACCCGCAGGGACGAGCCGCATCCGGCTGTCGAGCACGAACAGGTCCAGGTTCGCGATCGGCGAGCCGATCGGCACGCCGGTGAGATCCGAGGCGGACGCCGCGTGGCTCGAGACCACGTCCGAGGCTTCCGTCGGACCGTAGCTGTTGACCACACGCAGACCGGAACTCATCAGCGCCGCGATCTTGCCGACCCGGATCGACTCGCCACCGAGAACGACCATGTCCAGCCCGGACAGGACGCCGTCGACGTCACTGTCCACGACCGCCTCGAACGCGCTCGGCGACATGTTCGCCAGCGCCACACCACCGGTGCCGACGATCCGCAGGATGTCCCACGGGTCGAATCCGTCCGCCGCCAGGTGGATCGTGCGGCCCTCGGTCAGGGCCGCCCACACGTTCTTCTGGGTCAGATCGAAGCTCGGCGACGACGCCACGAGCAGCCCGCCCTCGGAAGGCAGCTCGCGGCGGTACCACGCGAGGGTGTTCTCGATGCCCGCCATCGGCACCAGCGTCGGCTTCGGCTTGCCCGTCGACCCCGAGGTGGAGATGACGTAGCCCAACCGCTGCCCCGCCCCCGACTCACGCCACCGGTCGGCCGGACGGTCTGCAACCGGCTCGGTCTCCGCGAAGGAGTCCATCGCCACGACCGAGACCGGCAGTTCCCGGGCCGACTCGGTCAGCGCGCACCGCGCGCCGGTGTCGGTGAGGATCGACTCGATCCGCTCCGCCGGGTAGGTCGGGTCGATCGGCGCATACGCCGCGCCGGCCTTCCAGACCGCCAGCATCGCCACGACCCACTCCACCGACCGGGGCAGCAGCAGCGCCACCACGTCGTCGGCACCGATGCCGAGCCCCGCCAGTTCGAGAGACACCGCCGTCGAACGGTCGTCGAGTTCTGCGTAGGTCACCGACCGGTCGCCTGCGACCACCGCGGCGTGGTCGGGGCGATGGTGCGCCTGCGCCGCGAACAAGGCCACCGGAGAAGACTGTTCGGCGGCCACCCGGTCGCCGCGCGACCACCCGAGCATCCGCTCCCGCTCGCCCTCGGCGAACAGGTCGATCTCCCCGACCGCGAGGTCGGGCCGGGTCGCCATGGTCTCGAGGATCCGGACCAACCGGTCGACGAGCACCGTCGCCTCGGCCCGGTCGAAGGACTGCGGTGCGAACCGCAGGCTCAGGCGCAGACGCGGGTCGAGGATCGAGGTCAACGTGAGTGCGAAGTGGGTCGCGTCCTGCGCGTCGAGGTCGAGCACCCGCATTCCGCCGATGTCGGTGTTCTCGTCGAACCCGGACTTGTCCATCGGGTACGACTCGAAAACCGTCAGGGTATCGAACAGCTCGCCCACGCCGACTGTCGCCTGGATGTCACCGAGCCCGACGTGGTGGTGATCGAGCAGGTCCGCCTGATCGCCCTGCAGGCGCGACAGGAGGTCCGCCACCGCCTCGTCGGGGTCGATCTGCACCCGCACGGGCACGGTGTTGATGAACAGGCCCAGCATCGACTCCACGCCGGTCAGCTGCGGCGGGCGCCCGGACACGGTGGCACCGAAGGTGACGTCACCGCGCGAGAGCAACCGGGCCAGCAGCAGACCCCACGCCGCCTGGACCACGGTGTTCACCGTCACCCCGCGCTCACGGGCCATGCGTCCCATACCGTCGACCAGCTCGTCGGGTAGCTCGACGAGCAGTTCCTCGGGCAGCGGTCCCTGCTCCCCCGGCAACCGGGCGGGTGCGATCAGGGTCGGTTCGGTCACCCCGTCGAGCGCACGCGCCCAGGCGGTGCGCGCGGCGTCGTCGTCGGACTCGGCCAGCCAGGCGAGGTAGTCCCGGTACGAACGCGGCCGGGCGAGGTCGGCGACATCCGCTCCGGCGGCGTAGGAGACGAGCAGTTCACGCACCAGCAGCGGCATCGACCAGCCGTCGAGGACGATGTGGTGGTTGGTGATGGCGAGGACGTACCGATCGGCTGCCATGCGGATCAGCAGGATTCGCAGGAGCGGCGGGTGGTCCATCTGGAACCGGGCGGTCCGCTCGTCGTCGAGCAGCTTCTGCAGGCGGACCTCCTGCTCGTGCTCGGACAGTGCCCGCACGTCCACCTCGCGCCACGGCACATCGACGTTCTCGTGGACGATCTGCACAGGGGTGCCGTCCTCGGCGTACCCGAACGCGGTGCGGAGATTCTCGTGGCGGCGAACCAGATCCGTTGCGGCCGAACGCAGCCGGCTCGAATCGACGACGCCGGCCAGGCTCAGTCGCAGCTGCGCGGTGTACACGTCCACCGTCTGCTCGGCGAGTTCGGCGTGGAAGAGCAGGCCGCGCTGCAGCGGCGAGAGCGGCCACACGTCGGTCAGCAGTGGGTACCGACTCTCCCACCGCTCGATCTCGGACTGGCCGACCCGGACCAGCGGGAAATCGGACGGGGTGAACCCGCCTGCGTCGGGCTGTTCGGCATGCGACGCGAGCCCCTCGAGGGCACGCCGCCACAGGCCGGCGAGGTCGGCGACCTCGTCGGCGGTCAGCAGCCCGGTGGGGAAGGCGAACGTGGCCGACAGCCGCGGCCCGTCTGCTCCGTCGTCGACCACCGCGTTCACGTCCACCACCGCCGCGACGGTCAGCTCGGGACCGCTGGCGGCGTTGAGATCCGGTGCGTCCGGGTCCGGGGTCCAGCCCAGGCCGCGCATCGACTCGGGCACGTGGGCCGCGCCGGTGCGGCCGAGGTAGTTGAAGCTGATCTGTGGCACGGGCAGTGCCGCGAGCACCGGGGCGGTGTCGCCGTCGAGGTACCGCAACACACCGAACCCGACGCCGCGGTGCGGGACCGCGTGCAGTTGCTCCTTGACCGCCTTCATCACGGCGCCCGCCGCGTCTCCGCCGACGACGGCACTGCCGAGATCCACCCCGGCGAGGTCCAATCGCACCGGGAACAGGCTGGTGAACCAGCCCACCGTTCGGGACAGGTCCGCGCCCGCGACGGCGTCGTCCTCGCGGCCGTGCCCCTCGAGGTTGAGCAGGACCGACGGCGTCTCGAGTCCACGGCCGCTGCGCCACAAGGACACCGCAACCGCGAGTGCCGCGATCAGCCCCTCGCTGACACCACACCGGAAAGTGCCTGGCAGGACGGTCAACAGGGACTCGGTCGTGTCGGTGGTCAGCTCCACCCGCACCCGGTCGGCAGTCTTCACCGTGTCGAGGTCGGGGTCGAGGTCCCTGGCGCCGAGCGCCGGATCCGGGCCCGACAGAACCTCGGTCCAGTGGTCCATCTCGCCGACGAACGTCTTCGCGGCCGCCGAGTCGGCAACGCCGTGGGCCCATCGGCGCAGCGAGGTCCCGACCGGGGCCAGGTCCGGCACGGCTCCCGCGGCCGCCTGCATCCACGCCTGCGCGAGATCCGGGACGATGGTGCGCCACGACACCCCATCGACGACCAGGTGGTGGGCGACGATCAGCAGCCGGTCCGCCGCAGCCGATTCCGTTGCCAGCCAGACGAACTGGACCATGATCCCGTCGGCCGGGTCGAGCCGGCCGACGGCTGCCGCGCACTCGTCGAGCAGCGCTGCTGAGACATCGGCCGAGTCGACAGCGACCCGGCGCAGCAGTCGGGCCGGGTCGAGCGAGTCGGCCCGGGTCTCGAACACCCAGCCGTCACCGTCGGGCACGAACCGGGCACGCAGCGCGTCGTGACGCTCGGTCAGCGCGGCCACGGCCACGCTCAGCGAGTCGTGAGCGACGCCGTCGGGGAGGGTGAGTGCGATCGCCTGGTAGAACGCATCCGGGCCACCGCGATCTAGCATCGAGTGCACGATCGGCGTCAGTGCCACCGTCCCGATGCCTGCGCCGTCGAGTTCCGCCAACGCAACTGCGTCCGAATCCTCGAGCAGGACAGCGATCTTCGCGATCTCCGCGATGGTCTTGCGTTCGAAGACGTCACGGGCCGAGAAACGCAGTCCGCGCTCCTTGGCCCGCGCCACGAGCTGGATGGCGATGATGCTGTCACCACCGACCGCGAAGAAGGACTCGTCGACACCGATGCGATGGATGCCGAGCAGCTCCGACACCACCTCCGCGATCAGCTTCTCGGCCTCGGTGGCCGGTTCGCGGTACTCGGCGGTGGCGGTGCCGAACACGGGGATCGGCAGCGCGCGCCGATCCAGCTTGCCCGCGGTGGTCAGCGGGACCTTGTCGATCACCATCACCACCGACGGCAGCATGTGGCCTGGCAGGAACTCCCCTGCCCGAGCGATCACCTCCGTCGGATCGACGGCATGTCCGGTCCGGGGCCGGACGTAGGACACCAGCGCGATCGCACCGTTGCTGCGCTCGTGCGCGATGGTGACGGCGAAGTCGATCCCGTCCTGCGACGTCAATGCCGCATCGATCTCGCCGAGCTCGATCCGGAATCCGCGGATCTTGACCTGATGGTCGGCGCGCCCGACGAACATCAGCTCGTGGTCGGGTGTCCACCTGACCTCGTCGCCTGTCCGGTACATCCGAGAACCCGGCTCCGCGAAGGGATTCGCGACGAATCGGTCGGAGGTCAACCCCCGGCGGTCGTGGTAGCCGCGAGCGAGCGCGGGACCGGCCAGGTACAGCTCACCGATCGCCCCCACCGGTACCGGGCGGAGACGTCGATCGAGCACGAGGGCACTCGCACCCTGGATCGGCGCACCGATGGTGATCCGATCGTCCACCGAGAGCGGGCGTCCGGTCGTGATGACGATGGTCGTCTCGGTCGGCCCGTAGCTGTTGGTGAACCGGCAGGCGTCGGCGAACTTCCCGACCAGGTCCGGGGTGCAGACGTCACCGCCGACCACAACCGCGCTCAGGTCGGCGAGTCCGCTCGGGTCGACCGACCCGAGCACCGTCGGAGCCGAGATGATGTGCGTGACCTGTTGCGACCGAAGCAGATCCACGAGCTCGTCGCCACCGAACACCTCGGGCGGGGCGACCACCATGGTGGCCCCGGCGCTGAAGGCCTGGATCATCTCGAAGACCGAGGCATCGAAGCTGGCCGAGGAGAAGCGCAGCACCCGGGACGACGAGGTGATGCCCAGCTCGGGGCGCGCCGCGGCGGCGAAGTTGGCGAGTCCGGCGTGCGTGACCACCACGCCCTTCGGCATACCGGTGGATCCCGAGGTGTAGATGACGTACGCCGGGTTTCCGGTGCGCAGCGGACGACGCCGGTCCGCATCGGCGACCGCATCCCCGGGCAGCACCGCGATCCGGGCGATCGTCTCCTCGTCGTCCGTCACCAGCCAGTCGACCGAGGAGGGCAACACACCGCGCTGCGCCGCCGTGGTGAGCCCGACCAGTACGCCCGAGTCGGTGACCATGTGCACCTTGCGGTCGACGGGGAGCTCCGGGTCGATGGGCAGGAAGGCCGCACCGGACTTCGCCACCGCCCACACGGCCACCAGCGCCTCGACCGACCGCGCGAAGGCGAGGGCCACGAACGACTCGGGGCCGACGCCGCGGTCGATCAGCAGCCGAGCGAGCTGATTGGACCTGGCATCGAGTTCGCGGTAGCTGACCCGCTCCGCACCCGCGAGGATCGCGATGCCGTCCGGGTTCGCCGTCACACCGTCCGCCAACAGGTCCGGCAGCAGGCGGGCGGCGGGGGCCACGGGCCCGCGCAGCGGCACCAACTCCGCGCGTTCGTCGTCGTGCAGCACGTCGAGGCCGGATACCGGCGCGGCGCCATCGGCCGCGGCGAACTGCGTGAGGTACTCCAGGAACCGCGCGTGGTGCCCCTGCAGGTCCTCGGTGGTGTACAGGTTCGGGTTCGCCTCGAAGTCGATGCGGGGCCTGCTCCCGGCGACGCTCGGATAGATGTTGACGGACAGGTCCTCGACCGGGCCGGTCGTGAGCACCCGCATCCGCCCGGTCAGTGCGCCGAGACGGATCTCGCTGTGGAACATCATGATGTTGATCGCGGGCCCGAAGAAGCCGCGCTGCCCGGCACCGGAGCCGAGTCCGCGCCGCATGTCCTCGTGGCGGTAGCGCTGGTGGCGCAGCGCCCCGGTCAGCTCCAGCTGCACCTGGGCGACCAGGTCCGAGATCGTCGTCTCGTTGCCGACCTGGACCCGCAGCGGGATCACGTTGGAGACCATGCCGCCGGATCGCCGCATCCGGGCGGTCGTCCTGGCCGACACCGGCAGGCTCAGCGCGACATCACACTCGCCGGTCAGCCGGGAGAGGAAGGCCGCCACCGCGGCGATGGCGGTCGGCGTGAACTGAGAGTCCTGCCCCTCCATGGCGGCCTCGGTCGCCGCGGCCATCGGGCCGCCCGCCACCAGCGAGAAGGCGCCGACCGCCGCGGTGCTCGCGGCGAGGCTGATCGGCTCGGGCAGGTCCCGGGTCCGCTCCATCCAGTACTCGCGGTCCTTGGCGAACCGCGTGGACTCCCGGTAGCGCGTCTCGTCCTCGCAGATCTCACGGACGGGACTGGCCAGGTGCTCGGCCGCGGGCCTGCCCTCTGCCGCCGCCGTGTACAGCTCCGCCACGCGGTTCATGTACGTCATCGCGCCGAACCCGTCGAGCGCGATGTGGTGAATGCGGGCGTACCAGTAGTAGCGGTCCTCCCCGATCCGCAGGACCGCGGACTCGATCAACCGGTCCGTCAACAGGTCGATCGGAGCGCTGTACTCGGCGCGCATCCAGTCCTCGGCCGCCAGGGCCGGGTCGGCTGCGGACCGCAGGTCGACGACCTTCATCTGGTCGTTGAGCGTCCCGTCGATGACCTGGGCCGGCTCTCCGTCGCGTTCGACGATCCGCAACATCCCCGTACCCATCTCCCGCGAGCCCATGGCCCCCGCGGCCTGCAGGGCCTCGACGTCGAGGTCGCCGACCACCTCGACGCACTGGGCGATCGTGATCGGCACCTCCGGCAGGAGGTGTTGCGCGAACCAGATCCCACGCTGTGCCGCCGACAACGGAAACGCCTCGGTACCGCTGTCCGCATCCGCCTGCGGATGTGAATGGAGGAGATCGGACTCACGGACAGAGTCGCGTGCAGGCACCACGGGTAGAACCTCTCGAGATGATTGCTAAGCCCCCAAGAGACTCGGCGATTGGGCAAGTGTCCAGTTGACGGGGCGAATGTGTGGTTGCGGCGGGGGTATTTGAGTGCCACTTGCGAGTGCTGGGCACGCTGATTTTGCACGCGGATCGGCGCGTGTCTTTGCGGGAGACTACGAGACACCGAGGGCATCGCGCATGCAAATCGTGCAATTGTCCGATAAATTGCCAGGAAGCTCCGAGTAGCATTTCGACGTCGGATCGGTGCAGGTCAAAGTGCTGCAAGACGGTCGGCGACAATTCCCCGCGGCCGCCCGTTCGGCGTTCTACCCGTAGTCCGAAACCGCGAACTATACACTCCATCGCCTGCGAGGGCCCCGCCGCTCGGCATCGGCGCGGGCGGCACACCCGGCGCCGTCAGCTTAGAATCGACGGCGACCCGTTCGCCGCCTCGTCAGGAGATCCCCAGTGCCCGTAGCGCCCGACCCGAATCCCTCCTTCGCGGCGTACGCCCATCCCGAACGACTGGTCACATCCGAGTGGTTGGGCGCTCACATCGGCGCACCTGGCGTCAAGATCGTGGAGTCCGACGAGGACGTGCTGCTCTACGACGTCGGCCACATCCCGGGCGCGGTGAAGATCGACTGGCACCTCGACCTCAACGATCCGGTGACCCGCGACTACATCGACGGCGAGGCCTTCGCGGACCTGATGAGCCGCAAGGGCATCAGCCGCGACGACACCGTCGTGATCTACGGCGACAAGAGCAACTGGTGGGCCGCCTATGCGCTGTGGGTGTTCACCCTGTTCGGCCACGAGGACGTGCGTCTGCTCGACGGCGGTCGGGACGCGTGGATCGCGGAGGACCGGGGCACCACGCTTGACGTGCCGGAGAACCCGCGCACCGACTACCCGGTGGTCGAGCGGGACGACGCCGCGATCCGCGCCTTCAAGGACGATGTCCTCGGACACCTGGGCACCGGACCGCTGATCGACGTCCGCTCGCCCCAGGAGTACACCGGCGAGCGCACCCACATGCCCGACTACCCGGAGGAGGGCGCCCTCCGCGGCGGCCACATCCCCACCGCGGCGTCGATCCCGTGGGCGAAGGCCGCCGCGCCGGACAGCCGGTTCCGCTCCCGCGCGGAGCTGGAGGAGATCTACGGCGCCTACGCACCGACCGACGACGTGGTCGCCTACTGCCGGATCGGCGAGCGGTCGAGCCACACCTGGTTCGTGCTCACCCACCTGCTCGGCTTCGAGAAGGTGCGCAACTACGACGGCTCCTGGACCGAGTGGGGCAACGCCGTGCGGGTCCCGATCACCAAGGGCGAGGAGCCTGGAGAGGTCCCCGCGTCCGTATGAGCCTGCCCGAACCGCTCGCCGAGATCGTCGACGACTTCGCCGCCGTCGACGGTCAGCAGAAGCTGCAGCTGCTGCTCGAGTTCAGCCGCGAACTCCCCGATCTGCCCGCCGAGCTCGAGCAGGCGGCGATGGAGCCGGTGCCCGAGTGCCAGTCGCCGCTGTTCCTCTCGGTCGACGCCACCGATCGGGAGCGGGTGCGGTTGCACTTCAGCGCCCCGCCCGAGGCGCCGACCACGAGGGGGTTCGCGTCGATCCTGCACCAGGGCCTCGACGGCCAGAGCGCCAAGGCGATTCTCGATGTCCCCGCCGATTTCTACTCGGCACTAGGCCTGGCGGAGGCCGTGAGCCCGCTCCGGCTCCGCGGGATGTCCGCGATGTTGACGCGCATCAAACGACACCTCACGGACTGATCGAGACCTGCACACCGACCCGCCCGCCGGTAGACTCCCGGACGGGCGGGTCAGTGTGGTCCCACCCATCCATCAGCACACCACTCGCAAGAATTGGATGCTGCCAATGGAATTCACCGAGCTCTCCGATTACCCCATCTCCGCGGGCACCCTCACCGAGTGGCTCCCGTCCGCGCCGTTCGACGGTGGATCGTCGCCGTGGTTCGACGATCCAAGGCCCGCCTCCTACGTTCACGAGGCCCGCCTCCGTCAGGCCGCCCGCACCACCGGGCCCGAACACGGCTCGTGGCTCGGGATCGCATTCGAGATAGCCGGACAGCTCGACAGCGCGGCGCTCGCGCGTGCGCTGAACGAGTGGATCGACCGGCACGAGGCGCTGCGAAGTCACGCGAGCATCAGTCCGACCACGGGCGAGGTCAGCCGTCACACGATCGATACGGGGCGCGTTCGGGTGGCCGCCCGCAGCCACGGCTACCGGTCAAGCGGCGCGCAGAACCACGCCGACCTCGCCCAGCTGTTCGACGGCTGCACCTCCCCGCTGTCCTGGCCCTCCTACGCCTTCGCCACCCTGGTGCCGCCCGGCCCCGACGATCGTTTCACCGTGTTCCTCGCGGCCGACCACGCGATCATCGACGGCCTGTCGGTCGTGATCGTCGCGCAGGAGATCGAGGCGCTGTATCGGCAGGCCCGCGACGGCGTCGGCGCCGACCTGTTCCCGGTCGGCAGCTACGTGGATTTCGGGGCGCGCGAACGGGACGGCGCAGCCGAACTGGACCCAGGACACCCGGTGGTCGAGCTGTGGCGGTCGACCCTCGATCAGTGCGGCGGCGCACTGCCCGAGTTCCCGCTCGATCTCGGCGACGCCGACCCCGGCCCGGTGCCGCAGAGCGGCGTGTCCGCCTGGGCGCTCGACGCGGACGGCGCGGACGCGTTCACCCTGGCCTGCCGCAAGCTCGGGCACAGCTTCTTCGCGGGCACCCTCGCGTGCCTCGGCATCGTCGGTGCCGAGCTCGCGGGCGAGCCGCGCTTCGAGGCCGTCACCCCGATGCACACCAGGAACGACCCGCGGCTTGCCGCGTCCGTCGGGTGGTACGTCGGACTCGGCCCGATCTGCTTCGACGTGCGCGGCGCCCGGTCGTTCGGCGAACTGGCCGCGCGCGCCCAGGAACAGATCGCCGCGGCCAAGCCCGCGGCACGGTATCCCTACGAACGGGTCAGCGAGGTCCTCACCACGGCCGCCCGGCCGCGATTCGTCGTCTCCTATATGGACCTGCGCTTCGTTCCCGCGGCGACGCAGTGGCAGCAGTGGAACGCGCGGGCGTTGCGGAGCAAGCAGTACGAGCACGACGTGCACATCTGGGTGAACCGCACTCCGCGGGGGGTGAACATCGCCGCCCGGTACCCCGACACCCACGAGGCGGCGGCCAACGTGCGCCGCTATCTCGGCCGGCTCAGGAACCTGATGGAGGAGGTCGTGGGCACCGGTACCTGCGGGCTCCCGGACCACATCACCCGGTGACCGGAAGAATTACTGGTCAGTAGTGTTTGTCCCGCCCGCGGGGCCATCCGGACGAATTCGCTATCCGATTACATCGGGCCGGGGGGCGGTGCCTACACTCCGATGTGATGCCCGTAACCACCCCGCCGGGTACGACCCCCGGAAGGGGATCGAACAGCGGGTACCCCTTGCGACAAACAGGAGGCTCAGTGCCCAGTCATGCCAGCGCGCACATCACCAAGGTGCTCGTCGCCAACCGCGGCGAAATCGCCGTGCGTGTGATCAGGGCGGCAGCGGACGCAGGCCTGGCCAGCGTCGCCGTGTACGCCGAGCCGGATGCCGACGCGCCGTTCGTGCGCCTTGCCGACGAGGCCTTCGCCCTCGGCGGCCAGACGTCCGCCGAGTCGTACCTCGTGTTCGACAAGATCCTCGATGCAGCGAAGCGGTCCGGCGCCGACGCGATCCACCCCGGCTACGGCTTCCTGTCCGAGAACGCCGACTTCGCCCAGGCCGTCATCGACGCCGGGCTGATCTGGATCGGTCCCTCGCCGCAGTCCATCCGCGACCTCGGCGACAAGGTCACCGCCCGGCACATCGCCGAGCGCGCCAATGCCCCGATGGCCGCGGGCACCAAGGACCCGGTCAAGAACGCCGACGAGGTCGTCGAGTTCGCCAAGCAGTACGGCGTCCCCGTCGCGATCAAGGCCGCCTTCGGTGGCGGTGGCCGCGGCATGAAGGTCGCGCACACCATCGAGGAGATCCCCGAGCTCTTCGACTCCGCCACCCGTGAGGCGATCGCCGCCTTCGGCCGCGGCGAGTGCTTCGTCGAGCAGTACCTCGACAAGGCCCGCCACGTCGAGGCCCAGGTCATCGCCGACCAGCACGGCAACGTCATCGTCGCGGGCACCCGCGACTGCTCGCTGCAGCGCCGCTTCCAGAAGCTGGTCGAGGAGGCGCCCGCGCCGTTCCTGACCGACGACCAGCGCGCCCGCATCCACAGCTCCTCGAAGGCCATCTGCAAGGAGGCCGGCTACTACGGCGCGGGCACGGTCGAGTTCCTCGTGCAGGGCGACACCGTCTCGTTCCTCGAGGTCAACACCCGCCTGCAGGTCGAGCACCCGGTCACCGAGGAGACCGCGGGCATCGACCTCGTGCTCCAGCAGTTCAAGATCGCCAACGGCGAGGAGCTGGAGTTCACCGAGGATCCGGCCCCGCGCGGCCACTCCTTCGAGTTCCGGATCAACGGCGAGGACGCGGGCCGCGGCTTCCTGCCCGCCCCCGGACCGGTCACCAAGTTCGTTCCCCCGACCGGCCCCGGCGTCCGCATGGACTCCGGTGTCGAGTCCGGCTCCGTCATCGGCGGCCAGTTCGACTCCATGCTGGCCAAGCTGATCGTCACCGGCGCCACCCGCGACCAGGCCCTCGCCCGGGCCCGCCGCGCGCTGGCCGAGTTCCAGGTCGAGGGCCTCGCGACGGTCATCCCGTTCCACCGCGCCATCGTCTCGGACCCCGCGTTCATCGGCAACGGCGAGAGCTTCGAGGTCTACACCAAGTGGATCGAGACGGAGTGGAAGAACACCGTCGAGCCGTTCACCGCCGGTGAGGCGCTCGACGAGGACGAGGCGCTGCCGCGTCAGTCCGTCGTGGTCGAGGTCGGCGGACGCCGCGTCGAGGTGTCGCTGCCCGGGCAGTTCTCGCTCGGCGGTGGCGGGTCAACCAACGGCGCCACCCGCAAGAAGCCGAAGCCGCGCAAGCGTGGCGGCGGCGCGGGCGGAGCGGCGTCCGGTGACGCTGTGACGGCCCCCATGCAGGGCACCGTCGTCAAGGTCGCCGTCGAGGAGGGCCAGGAGGTCGCCGAGGGCGATCTGATCGCCGTGCTCGAGGCCATGAAGATGGAGAACCCCGTCAACGCGCACAAGGCCGGCATCGTGACCGGACTGGCCGTGGAGCCGGGCGCCGCCATCACCCAGGGCACCGTCCTCGCTGAGCTCAAGTAGCACAAGCACTCTCGCTGCGCCCCCGGTTGCCAAGGCAGCCGGGGGCGCTGTGCTGTGCGCGCATTATCCTGTTGCCATGGCAGAGCTCCCCCAGATCCGCATCGACACCGCCGGCCGCGATCAGGGCGGTGACGAGTAGTGGAGCCCATCGAGGTCAACGCGGGCGCCTGGTACCTGCGCGCCTTGCGTGCCGACGAGCGGGTCGACGACCGACCCGCCCTGACCGACGGCGGGATCGACGACCCGGACTATGTCGCAACCCGCACCGCACAGTGGGCGGCCGACGAGCACTACTCGTGGGCGGTGTGCCAGCCGAACACCGGCGAACTGCTCGCCGAGGTGGGTCTGACCCTGGACGGACCGCGGGCCGCGCTGGTCGGCTGGGCCCGCCCAGGGCACGAGGACGCGCTGAGCACCGCGACGACCGTCATCCGCCGGTTCGCCGAGGGCGCGCTGGAGTTGACGGTTACGTGAGCAGGTTCGCGCGCAGCGCGTCCCGGTCCGCCGCCGAGATCCCGAGACCGTTCGCGAAGTAGCCCTCGACATCTCCGAATCCGGAGCGGACCTGCTCGATCGCCGCCTCGAGATAGGCCCTGCGCACACCGAGGATGGGCAGCAGGATGTCGGGGTTGCCGCCCGCGGCGCGGAACTTGTCGAAGACCGGCTCGAAGGCGGGCAACAGCTGCTCGTTGGTCAGCAGGTAGTCGGCGAAGGCGTCCTCCTCGCTGACCCCGAGGAACATCAGCAGCGACGCGCTCGCCCAGCCCGTCCGGTCCTTGCCCGTGGTGCAGTGGATCAGCGCGGGAGTGCTCTGCGCCCGCGCCAGGTCCGTGAACAGGCTGCGGTAGGACGCGACCGCGCTGGGCAGGGTGACGAAGTCCCCGTAGCTCTTGAGCAGGTAGTCGTTGGTGTCGCCGGTGCCGAGCAGCCGCTCCGCCAGTTCCGGGTCCGTGAGGATCTGCTGCATCATCGCGGGGGCCGCGCTCGGATCGGTGTCCGCGAGCACGTCCAGCACCACCTCGTTCGCCCCGGCCGGGATCCGGTCGGGCAGCAGGGCCCGCTCGGCCTCGGTCCGCAGGTCGAACACGGTGGTGATCGCCAGCGCCTCCAACGCGGCCACGTCACCGTCGGCGACGCGCCCGAGGTCGGTCGACCGGTAGACGACGCCCGTCCTGACCGTGGCCCCGTCTGCCGTCGGATAACCACCGATGTCGCGCAGGTTGGGCACCGAGGCGATGGGAATGCTGGCGCCGACCTTGGAAGGAGTGCTCATACCAGCACGGTAGACCACGATCCCGCGCGGCTCTCAGGCACGCCCGTAATTTCGTTCGATGTTTGAACGGATTTCTTCGATGCCGACCTTCTCCGCGATCAGACGCGCGATCGCCTCGTCCAGCTGACGACTCCGCTCGTCGAGCTTGACCAGTGCGGCCTCCCGTTCGCCCGCCGATGCGTTCGGCTCGTCGCCGCACACGATGTGCAGCATCGAGGCCGCCTCGGACAGCGACAGGCCCGATGCCAGCAGGCAGCGGACATCGTGAACCGTCTTCGCATCCTCGGGCGCGTAGTGGCGATAGCCGTTGAGGTCGCGGCCGGGCGAGAGCAGGCCCGCGCTCTCGTAGTGACGAAGCATCCGCGCACTCGCGCCCGTGATCGCGCTCAACTCGCTGATCCGCATTCGGCCTCCACCTTGACATTGACGTTAATGTCATACTTTACGTTGTCCGCATGACGAACGAAACGACTCGACCGAACGTGCTCCTCGTGGTGGCGCACCCGGACCGCGACTCGGCAACCTGGGCCATCGGCCGCGCCATCGAGCAGGGCATCGAGACCGATGGGAACGCCACCGTCACAACGCATGACCTGTCGCGAACGGGATTCGATCCCGTCTTCGGCGAGCAGGATCTCGCGCACTACCGGCAGACCGGCGCCGCGCCTGCCGACGTCCTGCGGGAGCAGCGACTGGTGGATTCCGCGGACGTGGTCGTCGTCCTCTTCCCCGTGTACTGGTGGGCCATGCCCGCCCTCGCCAAGGGCTGGATCGATCGAGTGTTCACCCGGGGCTGGGCCTACGACGACGGGCCGGACGGCGGTCCGAGCGCCATCGACCAGCTGCACTTCGTCGGGGTCGCCGCCGTCGACGAGGGCACCTACGATCGGCGCGGCTACCGAGAGGCGATGACCACCCAGCTGCAGCACGGCATCGCCGGATACTCCCGAATCGACGAGTCGTCCGTTCGGCTGCTCTTCGGAGCGGAGACCGCGGACCCGCACGCACACGAGCACCTCACCGCCGAGGGCCACAAGATCGGCGCCGACCTGGCGCAGCGCGCACAACTCGTCTTCGACAGGAACAACGAGGCCTGAGCATTGGCGGCCGGCCCAGTCGTGCCTGCATAATGACTTCTCCAGTGTTGTCCGGGTTTTCGTCCGTCACGGTGATGACGGAATGTGACGGGGGAATGTGACAGGTGGACGAAAACGACTGGCTGGCGCTGCGTTTCGAGGAGCACCGCTCCCACCTGCGGGCGGTGGGCTACCGGATGCTCGGCTCACTGAGCGATGCCGACGACGCGATCCAGGAGACCTGGCTGCGGCTGAGCCGGTCCGAGGCCGACAGCCTCACGAATCTCGGCGGGTGGCTGACGACCGTCATGGGACGGGTGTGCCTGGACATGCTGCGCTCCCGCAAGGTGCGCCGCGAGGATTCCATCGACGACCAGCAGTTGCCCGATCCGATCGTCGGCGTGGTGGAGGGCACCAACCCCGAACACGAGGCGCTGCTGGGCGATTCGGTCGGCCTCGCGCTCCTCGTTGTCCTGGACACCCTGACACCCGCCGAGCGTCTGTCCTTCGTCCTGCACGACATGTTCGCCGTGCCCTTCGATGAGGTGGCGGCCGTCGTCGGGAAGTCCACCGCCACCACTCGGCAGCTCGCCAGCCGCGCGCGCCGCCGCGTCCAGGACTCGGCCCCGGTTCCCGATCCCGACCTCGCCCGACAGCGGGAGGTCGTGGACGCATTCCTCGCCGCGTCCAGGGGCGGCGACTTCGATGCCCTCGTCGCAGTCCTCGACCCCGACGTGGTGCTCAGGGCCGACACCGGCGCCGGATTCCTGAAGGTGGTCCGCGGGGCGGAGGCGGTGTCCGCGCAGGCGCTCAGCTTCGCCCGATTCGCCCACTCGTCCATGCCTGCGCTCGTCAACGGTGCGGTCGGCATGGTCAACGCGCCGGATGGCCGACTGCAGTCGGTCATGGCGGTGACCATCACGAACGGCCGAATCGTCGAGATCCACATCCTCGCCGATCGCCCGCGCCTGGAGCGCCTCGACCGGGAGGCGGCCAGGGGCTGACGCGCTACCGGCCCAACACCCGATCGAGCGCGTCGACCGCGGCGTCGAGTTCGGCCACCGTCACCGTGAGCGGTGGCCGGAACCGGATGCCGCGCTCCCCCGTCCCCAGGATGAGCACGCGCTCGCGCTCACGCATCTGGGCGACGACGGCGTCGCGCCTGGCGGCCGAGTCGAGCGTGCACGCGCACATCAGCCCCCGCCCGCGGGGGTCGGTCACGATCGGGTGCCGCTCGGCCAGTTCGACGAGCCGCGAGAGCAGGTGCGCGCCGAGCAGCCGGGCCCGGTCGATCAGCCGGTCCCGTTCGATCACCTCGAGGGTGCGCCGGGCCCGGACCATGTCGGCGAGGTTGCCGCCCCAGGTGGAGTTGATCCGCGAGGCCACCCGGAACACGTTGTCGGGCACCTCGTCCACGCGCCTGCCTGCCATGATCCCGCACACCTGCGTCTTCTTCCCGAACGCGACCACGTCGGGTTCGATCCCGAGCTGCTGGTACGCCCACGCGGTCCCGGTCAGTCCGACACCGGTCTGCACCTCGTCGAGCACGAAGAGGGCGTCGCGCTCGCGGCACAGCGCCGCCATCCGCTGGAGGAACTCGGGCCGGAAGTGGTGGTCGCCGCCCTCGCCCTGGATCGGCTCGGCAACGAAACACGCGATGTCGTCGGGATGTTCGTCGAAGGCCCGCCGCGCCTGGGCCAGCGCCAGCGCCTCCGCCGCCGCCACATCGCGACCGGGCTCGAGGTACGGGGCGTCGATGCGGGGCCAGTCGAACTTCGGGAACCGCGCGACCTTGTTCGGGTCGGTGTTGGTCAGCGACATCGTGTACCCGCTCCTGCCGTGGAAGGCGTGGGTCAGGTGCAGCACCCTGGTGCCGAGCGCCGGATCGAGCCCGCGGGCCTCGTTCGTCCGGCTCTTCCAGTCGAACGCCACCTTGAGGGCGTTCTCGACGGCGAGCGCGCCGCCGTCGACGAAGAACAGGTGCGGTAGCGCCGGATCACCGAGGACCCGGACGAAGGTGCGCACGAACTCCGCCATCGGCACCGTGTAGATGTCGGAATTGCTCGGCTTGTTCATCGCCGCGGCGGTCAGCTCGGCCAGGAAGGTCTCGTCCGTCGCCAGGTCGGGGTGGTTCATCCCGAGCGCCGAGGACGCGAAGAAGCCGAACATGTCCAGGTAGGTGGTGCCGTCGCGGTGATCGACGAGCCGCCGCCCGTGCGAGCGTTCCAGATCAAGGACGAGGTCGAAGCCGTCGACCAGCAGGCTCGCCCGCAGCACCTCGTGAACCTCGTCGGGAGCGAGGCCGGGGACGGGCCGAGAACGCCGGATCGCGGTGCTCATACCTCAAGATTATGTTGATAATCCGGCCAAAGTCACTAGAAAGTGGAAAATTGTTCGGCCGTTAGCTAGTCGCCGTAAAATGTTTGCAGAATGATGGTGCTGCGGGTCCGCACATTGGCGGTCGACCGGATCTCCTGCAGCAGTGCCTCGAGCGCCCGGGGCGACGCCACCCGCACCAACAGGACGTAGCTCTCCTCCCCCGCGACGGAATGACAGGCCTCGACACCGGGGATGTGCTCGAGGCGGGCTGGCGCGTCGTCAGGACTGGACGGGTCGAGAGGGGTGATCGCGACGAACGCCGAGAGCTGGTTGCCCAGCGCTTCCGGATCGACCCTCGCGGCGTAACCCCGGATCACCCGACGGGCCTCCAGTCTGCGCACCCGGGTCTGGACGGCGGACACCGACAACCCGGCCTTCTCGGCCAGCGTCGCCAGGGTGGCCCTGCCATCGGCGATCAGTTCACGCACCAACAGGGTGTCGATCTCGTCCAGTGTGTCCGGCACCAAGGCAGGCTAACTCAGCGGACACTGGAGCAGGCACCGACAGGAGGAACACCATGAACCTTCCCGACACCGAGACCCTGCGGTCGATGGCCGAGGCGGCGCTGCGCGCGTGTGGTGCCCGCGACGAGCACCCGTCCTCCGACGGCACGCTGCTCGCCCGCACGCCGATCACCGGCGGAGTCCTCTGCACCCTGACGCCGAGCAGCCCGGATCAGATCGCGGACGCGACGGCCGCGGCTCACGATGCGTTCACCGTGTGGCGCACCGTGCCGGCGCCTGGGCGCGGCGCACTGGTCCGGCGGCTCGGCGAGCTGCTGACCGAGCACAAGCCGGACCTCGCGACCCTTGTCACGCTCGAGGCGGGAAAGATCACCTCCGAGGCGCTCGGCGAGGTCCAGGAGATGATCGACATCTGCGAGTTCGCGGTCGGGCTGTCCCGCCAGCTGTACGGCAGGACGATGGCATCCGAGCGCCAAGGGCACCGACTGATGGAGACCTGGCACCCGCTCGGTGTGGTCGCGGTGATCTCCGCGTTCAACTTCCCGGTGGCCGTGTGGTCGTGGAACACCGCGATCGCCCTGGTGTGCGGGGACACCGTGGTGTGGAAGCCGTCCGAGCTGACGCCGCTGACCGCGATCGCCTGTGATGCGTTGCTGCGCAGGGCCGCCGAGGACGTCGGCGCGCCGACCGACGTCCATCGCCTGGTCCTGGGCGCGGGACCGGTCGGCGAGCAGCTCGTCGACGACCCGCGGGTCGCGCTGGTCAGCGCAACCGGGTCGGTGCGGATGGGCCGGGCGGTCGGGCCGCGGGTGGCGCAGCGCTTCGGCCGGTGCCTGCTCGAGCTGGGCGGCAACAACGCGGCGGTGGTCGCGCCGTCGGCGGACCTCGATCTGGCCGTGCGTGGGATCGTGTTCTCCGCGGCGGGCACGGCGGGCCAGCGCTGCACCAGCCTGCGCCGGCTGATCGTGCACTCCTCGATCGCCGACGAGACCGTCGAGCGGGTCGCCTCCGCCTACCGGCAACTCCCGGTCGGCAACCCGCTCGAGGAGGGCACCCTCGTCGGTCCGCTGATCGGCGAACGGTCATGGGACGCCATGACGGCCGCGCTGGACAAGGCCAGCGCGGACGGCGGCACCCTGGTGTGTGGCGGCGAGCGGGTGGAGTCAAATGGCGGCCACTACGTCACCCCCGCGCTGGTCCGGATGCCCGCGCAGACCTCGGTGGTACGCGAGGAGACCTTCGCCCCCGTCCTCTACGTGCTCACCTACGAGACCCTCGACGAGGCGATCGCACTGCACAACGATGTGCCGCAGGGCCTTTCGTCGTCGATCTTCACCATGGACCAGCGTGAGGCCGAGCGATTCCTCGCCGCCGACGGCTCCGATTGCGGGATCGCCAACGTGAACATCGGCACCTCCGGCGCGGAGATCGGCGGCGCGTTCGGCGGCGAGAAGGAGACCGGCGGTGGCCGCGAGTCTGGCTCCGACGCATGGAAGGCGTACATGCGCCGGGCCACCAACACCGTCAACTACTCCGACCAGCTGCCGCTCGCGCAGGGCGTCAGGTTCGGGTGATCGACCGCACCCGGTCGTCGTAGTCAGCCCGACCGGCGCCGTCCACCGACGTCAGCGCCCGGTTCCCGCCGACCACCCGGCGCACCAACACGATGAGCGGTTCGGGGGCCAGCGCCAGACCGAGGTCGAGCGCGGCCAGGTAGCCGGGCACCGGCGTCTGCGCGCGCCGGGTGCGGCAGGTCCGCACCACCGCGGCGGCGATGTCCTCGGGATCCACCGTCGGCAGCCCCTTGCCGAGCGGCAGCCCCGAGGTCAGCGTGGTGCGCACCGCACTCGGCAGTACCGTCGAGACGCTCACCCCGCTGTCGGCGAACTCCAGCCGCGCAGCAGAGGACAGGCCGACGGCGGCAAACTTGCTGGCGTTGTAGACGGCCAGCCCGGGGATCGCGATCTTCCCTGCGAGCGAGGCGACGTTGACGATGTGGCCGCGACCGCGCTCGATCATCGCGGGCGCCACCGCGCGCATGCCGTGGATCAGCCCCCACACGTTCACGTCGATCGTCGCCTCGCCGACCTCGTCCGGCTCCTCGAGGAACGGGGCCACCGGCATCACCCCGGCGTTGCCGACCAGCACGTCGATGGGACCCAGATCGGCGGTCACCGCGGCGACGCAGTCATCCCACGACGGCCGCGTCCGCACGTCCAACGTGTAGGCCCGTGCCGCCGAGCCGATCTCGGCCGCGACGCCGTCGGCCGCGGCGCGATCGAGGTCGGCGACCGCGATCCTGGCGCCGCGCGCGGCCATGGCCAGCGCAGTGGCCCGGCCGATCCCGCGTCCGGCCCCGGTGATGAGGACGACGGCCCCGGCGAGCTCGATCGCGGGGTAGCGCTGCTGTGCTGTGAGGTTCATCGCGTCACCATTTCTGTGGGGAGATCGGTGGAGGTCTCGTATGCGCGCTCGTCGAACTCGCCGAGCCGGGTGCGCATCCGGTCCGTGGACCACGGCCAGTTGAAGCTGTTGCGCCCGTTCACGTCCAGGAAGTAGCTCTGGCATCCGCCCGCGTTGTAGACGGTGGTGGCCAGCGCCTGCTGCACCTCGGCGTTGAACGCCGCCTGCACCTCAGGCCTGGTCTCCATCCGGGTCCAGCCGCCGTCACGGGCCGCCGCGATCGCCTTCGCCATGTACTCGAGCTGTGCCTCGAGGATCATGAACGCGGAGGTGTGCCCGGTGCCGAGCGCGGGACCGAGCAGCACATACGCGTTGGGGAACCCGGCGACGGTGGTGCCGAGGTACGCCTGGGGGCTGCCCTTCCAGTGGTCGTCGAGGCTGCGGCCGCCGCCGTCGAAGACCTTGCTGCCGATCGGCATGTCGAGGATGTGGAAGCCGGTGCCGAAGATGATGGCGTCGACCTCCCGCTCCGAGCCGTCGGCGCCGATGACGATGTTCCCGCGCACGGCCGAGACCGCGTTCGCGTGCACCTCGACGTTCGGCTCGGTCAGCGCCGGGTAGTAGGTGTTCGACAGCAGCAGCCGCTTGCAGCCGAGCGTGTAATCGGGGGTGAGCGCCTTGCGCAGTTCGGGGTCACGGACCTGGGCTCGCAGCTGGGCCCGGCCGATCTGCTGCACGACCCGCAGGATCCATGGGTTCCTGAACCCGACGCCGAGGGCCTCCATGATCGTGTACTCGATCGAGCGCAGTGCCCGATGCGCGCCGGGGATGCGCCGCATCGCCCATCGCTCGATCCTCGGCACGTAGTGGTCGGGCTTTGGCAGCACCCACTGGGCGGTGCGCTGGTACAGGTGCAGCCGCTCCACCTCGGGCTGGATCGCGGGCACGAATTGCACTGCGGAGGCGCCGGTTCCGACCACGGCGACCCGCTTGCCGGTCAGGTCGTATGCGTGATTCCACCGGGACGAGTGAAAGACCTCCCCGGTGAACGTGTCCAGGCCGGGGATGTCGGGCGTCAGCGGCTCGTTCCACGGACCCGCGGCGGCGACGACGGAGTTCGCGGTGAACGTGCCCGCCGAGGTCTCCACGATCCACCGCCTGCTCGACTCGTCCCACTCGGCGCGGGTCATCTCGGTGCCGAGGCGCACGTGCGCGTCGACCCCGTGTTCGGCGGCGGTCCTGTCGATGTACCGGCGGATCTCCTCCTGCCCGGCGAAGAGCCGAGTCCACTCGGGGTTCGGGGCGAACGAGTAGGAGTAGAGGCCGGACGGGACGTCGCACGCGCACCCGGGATAACTGTTGTCGCGCCAGGTCCCGCCGAGCGAGTCGCTCTTCTCGAGGATCGCGAAATCGGTGATCCCCATCCTGCGCAGGGTGATCGCCGCGCCGATGCCGGAGATCCCGCCACCGACGATGAGGAACTCGAAATGCTGTGCTTGCGTCATCGCACGTCTCCGTTTGCGAGTTGGTGGGCCAGGGCGGCCCTTGTGGTCCGCAGCGAGGACTCGAGGGTGGCCAGTCGTCTGCGGTCGTCCATGAAGTTCGGGCCCATCACGGCCAGGTCCTCGGCGGTGGCGTCGAGCCGGATGACCCGGGTGCCCGCGGCCTCCACGGCGGCGACCTCCGCGTCCAGGCCTGCGCTCATCCAGCCGCGCAGCACCAGGCGCTCGGCACGCGCTGCGCCGCGACCGGGGACCCGTCCGGTGGAGGCCATCGGCGCCAGCACCACCAGTTCGTCGAGTTGGAGGGATGCCACCAGGTCCGCCGATGCGGTCGAGGCCGCACCGCCGTCGACGAACCGGCGGTCGCCGACACGCACCGGCGGGAACCAGCCCGGGATCGCCCAGGAGGCCCGAAGAGCCTGCGAGAGTGTCGCTTCCGGGGCACCAGGTGAACCGAACGCGACGCGCTCTCCGCTGTCGTAGTCCATCGCGACGAGCCAGGTCGCGGGGTGCGACACCCACATCCGTCCCGGGGCCATGCCGAGCGCGAGGCGGTGCAGCCAACCCGCATCCCCACCGCCGGGTGGCAGGAGACCACTCATCGCCGTGACCGGCGCGACCTCGCGCCGCAGGCCGGCACGCGCGAGTCGCGGCGAGCCGAGCCTGAACCGCGGCAGCGGCGGGAACCGGCCAGGAGCGTCGGCGAGGTGTGTGCGAAGCGCCGGATCGGTGACCTGCTCCCCCAACTGCATCGCGAGCAGTTCGTCCACCCCGACCCCGCTGCCGAGCATCGTGACCAGTTCCGCGCCCGCCGAGGTGCCGACCAAAACCTCGGCCTCGCGCGGATCCCAGTCCAGCGCGTCGCGGACCGAGGCCAGCGCCGCGACGGTCCACGCCGCACCGAGCGTGCCGCCGCAGCCGATCACCAGGCCCCGACGAAGTTGTCTGTCACTCGAAGTCATATTCAGAAACTAGCAGTATTCGAATACGATGGGTATACCAAATCTGAAGTTTTCTCGGAACGGAGTTGTGATGGCGCGAATGACCAGGTCGGAGAGTCAGGCCAAGACCAGGGCCGACCTGATTGCGACCGCGCGTGACCTGTTCCTCGCGGACGGGTACGCCGTGACCTCGCTGGAGAAGGTCGCCGAGGAGGCGGGTTACTCGAAGGGCGCGGTGTACTCCAACTTCCGTAACAAGAACGAGCTGTGCCTGGAGGTGCTGCAGCTGATCCACGTCACCAAGGGCGCCGAGGTGGCCGAGGTCATGTCCCGGCAGGCACCGCTGGAGGAACGGCTGACGGCGTTCGAGAACTGGGCCGAGCGCACGCTCGGCGACGTCGGCTGGACCACGCTCGAGTTCGAGTTCATCGTGCTGGCCCGCCACGATCCGGAGCTGCGGGCCGCGCTCGTGTCCAGCCTCGGCATGGCGCGCGGCATCGTGGCCGCCATGCTCAGCGCGCTCGTGGCCTCCGGTGAGGTCACCCTGCCGATGTCGGTGGACGACGCCGCGACCAGCGTGCTGAGCATGGGCGTCGGCCTCGGCATCCAGCGCGCCATCGACCCGTCCATCTCGACCGGCATCGTCACCCGAAACCTCCGCGCGCTTCTCACCGCAGCAGGCCAAGCGGATCTACCCTCACAGGCGTGACGAACTGGCCCGATCTCGCGCGCGAGATCGCCGACGACGTGCTGTACCCCGCCGCCGACAGCGTCGATGCCGACGGCGAGATCCCGCTCAGCCACTTCGAGGCGCTGGCCGCGGAGGGCTTCTACGGCCTCGCCGCGCCGCCCGACTTCGGCGGCCCCGGCCTCGGTATCGACGACCTGGTGGCGGTGGTGGAGACGCTGTGCGGCGCTTGCCTCGCCACGAGCTTCACGTGGATGCAGCACCACGGAGTGGTCGCGGGACTGGCGTCGAGCGCGAATCACGATCTGCGCGACGAGTATTGGGACGGGTTGATGGATGGATCCGTCCGGGCAGGCGTCGCCTTTGCCGGCGCCATCCCGCGACCGCCGCTGCTGTATGCGCGCCGCGTCGACAATGGGTACGTGCTCGACGGTGTCGCACCCTTCGTCACCGGCTGGGGCATCGTAGACATCCTGCAGCTGAGCGCCCGCGACGAGTTCGACGATTCGATCGTGCACGCCGTCGTCGACGCGGTCCCCGGCCAGGGCGTGTCGGTCGAGGAGCTACCCCTGATCGCCGCGCGAGGGAGCAACACCGTCCGGATGCGATTCGACGGATTCGAGGTGCCGGACGAGCGGGTGAGCAAGGTGGTCACCCAGGAGGAGTTCACGGCCGGTCAGGGATTCGGGTCCTGGCTCAACGCCTGCATGGCGATGGGCGTCGCCCGGCGCTGTCTCACCGAGCTCGACGAGCGGGGTGTGGACACCACCGGGTTCGCCTCGGAGGCATCGACAGTGCGGGCGGACCTCGATGCCGCGCTCGGCGGCCGGTCCGACCTCTTCGCGGCGCGGGCCAGGGCATCCGAGCTCGCGATCCGGGCCGCCGCAGCGCTGGTGACCGCGACGGGCAGCTCCGCGGCCGTGGCCGGGGCGACCGCGGAACGGCTGATGCGCGAGGCGACGCTGACCCTCGTCGCGGCGACGCGGCCGCAGATCCGCACGTCGCTGCTGGACCGGCTCGGCGGCGGGGCCGGCAACTGAGCCGCGGCTACCCACCGGCGTCGATGACGGTCCTGAGGGTGGCGAGCTTGTCTGCGGTGAGATCCACCGGTTGGAGGACCGCATTCCATCCGTCGACATACTCGCCCATGTACTTGTGGCCGTGCCCGGCCGGAACACCGGTGGAGAACGGCAGGTCGGCGGTGATCTGCCAGAACGTCACGAACGGTATCCAGACCATCTCCTCGAGCACGTCCCGCCCTGGCGGCTGACCGATCCAGTCCGGCTCGCTCAGGATCAGATTCGGACTCCACCAGACGATCGGGTCGGAGGGATGCATCAGGTACAGGACCCGACTGCCGTCCCACGGCGGCCCCTCGGGAGGAATTCCCTCCTGGGGGTCGTTGCTGAAGCGCACGGTCCGCCCGTCCTTGTAGACCGGCTCGACTTCCGGGCTCCCCGCATCACGCTGATCGCTGAACTCACGGAACAGGGTGTTGAAGTTGGGAGGGCCTGCGAACAGCGTTCCCGCGGTGCGGTTGCGCAGGTCGTACTCACCGCTGAATGCGGTCTCGCCGCCGAACGAGCCCAGGCTCTCCCCTGCGACGAACAGCCGGGGACGGTTGTCCTGCGGCAGTTTGGACCACACGTCGTAGACCGCGTCGAACAGGTCGCGCCCGGCTTCCCGTGCCTTCGACTGGTCAACCAGGTACGAGATCCACGACGGCAGGTACGAGTACTGGATCGCCACGGTCGCCGCGTCGCCACCGGTGAGGTACTCGAAGGTGTCCACCAGGGCCGGGTCCACCCAGCCGCTCCCCGTCGTCGTCACCACGAGCAGGTTGGCGCGCTGGAATCCGCCCGCACGGGTGAGGTCCTCGACCGCCAGCGCCGCCCTGGACTCGGAGTCCTCCGACGACGCCAGACCGGCATAGGTGCGAATCGGCTCCAGCGCCTGATGGTCGACGAACTGGCTGATCTGATCGGTGGACGGGCCTTCGCCGATGAAGCTGCGCCCCTGCCACCCGAGCGAATCCCACGGCACGACAGATCCGGGCCCACCCGACCGCAGGCCGGTCACAGGCTGCTGCACACCTTCCGGTGTCTTCGTGTCGCGCAACGAGAAGGCCCCGTTGGCGACACCGACGAGGCCGCCGAGCAGTACTCCCGAGACCACCGCGTAGACGAGTCCCGCGATCAGAAACCACCCGACGACGCTCGCCGCCCGCCGCCCGATCCACCGGTCGAGCAGCCTCGCGCTCCAGCGGTACAGCCAACGGATTCCGCGCCCGATCGCCAGTATGAGGCAGAACACCGCCGCCGCGATGACGGGTGCGAGAACCACGAGCGGGATGCTGTACTCGGTCACACCCATCAGCGCACGGATCTGGTACTGCCAGTACTGCCCGAGGCCGAACGCGGCGGCGAGCAGCACCACCGCAGCAACGAGGAGAACGCGCCAGGAGTCACGGCGCGGGGGCCGAGGAGCTCGGTCGGCGAACGCGCGCCACACGAAGGCCGCGAGCACTCCCAGCCCGTACCCGATCGCGGCCGTGATCCCACAGACCACTCCCTGCAGCAGCCCTCCGCGCGGGAGCAGCGACGGAGTGAACGACAGACACGCGAAAACGAGTGCACCCCAACACCCGGGAAGGGTGACGTACAGCAGCTTCCGGTGCCCGCCGGACTCGGGCGGCCCGGCGTCGTCAACCCCGGCGGCGGGCGGACCGCCGGACGAATCCAGGACCTTCGACGCCATGGCCACCTCCGCCTGCCGCTACGACTACTCCCAGCCGGAGCTCGGAATCCAGTTCCACACCGCCCAGATGACGACCACATCGAGCGCGATGATCAGGACGGCCCACGCCGGGGCATAGGGCAGCCACAGGAAGTTGGCGATGATCGACAGTCCGGCGATGACGATCGCCAACGTCCGCGCCCATATCCCTGCCCCGAACAAGGCGACACCCACCAGCGCGATCGCCACACCGAGCACGATGTGGATCCAGCCCCACGCGGTCAGATCGAGTTCGTATGTGTAGTCGACACCGACGGTGTAGACCTCGTCGTTGCCGATCGCGGCGATCCCCTGGAGGACCTGGAGCACGCCGGCGGTGACCAGAAGCACAGCGGCGGCGACCGATGCGCCTGCCGCGACCTCCTGCTTGACGCTCGACTTCTCGGACACGACGGTTCACCTCTCCGGACCAAGCGACGCGGAGCGTAGCGGAGCCGGCGTTTACCGACTCCTCGGATGCGCTACGCCACCCTCAGTGTGCGCCCGGTGTCGGGGTCCCGGGGCACTATGGACACCATGGATTCGGTGCTCGGCAGGTTCTCCGCCCCCACCCGGGAGTGGTTCGCCGGTGCCTTTCCCGCGCCAACCGCCGCCCAACTGGGGGCATGGGATGCGATCGCGGACGGCTCGCATGCGCTGGTCGTGGCCCCGACCGGCTCGGGAAAGACCCTCTCCGCCTTTCTGTGGGCACTCGACCAACTGGCCGCCCGACCGCACGACGAGGAGCGCCCGCCTGGCACGACGGTCCTGTACATCTCGCCGCTCAAGGCCCTCGCGGTCGACGTCGAGCGCAACCTGCGCGCGCCCCTGGTCGGGATCACCCAGACCGCCAAACGGCTCGGCGTGACGCCGCCGGAGATCACCGTCGGCGTCCGCTCCGGCGACACCAGCCCCGCTGACCGGCGCGCCCTGGTGCGCACGCCCCCTGACATCCTCATCACCACCCCCGAGTCGCTGTTCCTCATGCTCACCTCGGCGGCCCGCGAATCGCTCGCCACCGTGCAGACCGTGATCGTCGACGAGGTGCACGCCGTCGCGGCCACCAAACGCGGTGCGCATCTGGCACTCTCGCTCGAGCGGCTCGACATGCTGCTCCCCCGGCCTGCGCAACGGATCGGGCTCTCCGCGACGGTCCGGCCGCACGAGGAGGTGGGCCGCTTCCTCACGGGGTCCGCGCCCATCCACATCGTCTCCCCGCCCTCGCCGAAGACCTTCGACCTGACGGTGCGGGTACCGGTCGAGGACATGACCGAGCTGGGGGTCACGACACCGGACGAGGATTCCGCTTCCCCCGCCCCGCAACAGGGTTCGATCTGGCCGCATGTGGAGGAGCAGATCGTCGACCTGGTCCTCGAGCACCGGTCCTCGATAGTGTTCGCCAACTCGAGGCGCCTCGCGGAGCGGCTCACCGCCCGGCTCAACGAGGTCTACGCCGATCGCCTCGGTGCCCCGGTCGAGACCGTGCACGAGCCGGCCTCGCTGATCGGCTCCACCACCGAGGTCGGGCACGGCGCCGAGCCGCTGCTCGCCCGCGCCCACCACGGTTCGGTGAGCAAGGACCAGCGCGCGCTCATCGAGGACGACCTCAAGTCCGGGCGGCTGCGCTGCGTGGTGGCCACCAGCAGCCTCGAACTCGGAATCGACATGGGTGCGGTCGATCTCGTGGTGCAGGTGGAGGCGCCGCCCTCGGTGGCGAGCGGGCTGCAGCGGGTGGGCCGCGCGGGTCACCAGGTCGGGGAGATCTCCCGCGGCGTGCTCTTCCCCAAGCACCGCACCGATCTCATCCACTGCGCGGTCACCGTCGAACGGATGACCGCTGGCCGGATCGAGGCGCTCGCCGTCCCCGCGAACCCGCTCGACATCCTGGCCCAGCACACGGTGGCCGCCTGCGCCCTCGACCAGCTCGACGTCCAGTCCTGGTTCGACGCGGTCCGCCGCACCGGCAACTTCGCGACTTTGCCCCGGTCGGCGTTCGACGCCACCCTCGACCTGCTGGCGGGCCGCTACCCGTCCGATGAGTTCGCCGAGCTTCGCCCGAGACTGGTCTGGGATCGCGACGCCGACGTCCTCACCGGTCGGCCCGGCTCGCAACGGCTGGCCGTCACCTCCGGTGGCGCGATCCCGGACCGTGGGCTCTTCGCCGTGTACATGGTGGGAGAGAAGGCGTCCCGGGTGGGCGAGCTCGACGAGGAGATGGTCTACGAGTCGCGGGTCGGCGACGTCTTCGCGCTCGGCGCCACCAGCTGGCGGATCGAGGAGATCACCCACGACCGCGTCCTCGTCAGCCCCGCCTACGGCCTGCCCGGCCGGCTCCCGTTCTGGCACGGCGACGGACTGGGTCGGCCCGCCGAGCTCGGCGCGGCGCTCGGCGAGTTCCTGCGCGAGATGGCCCTCGGCGCGGACACGGATCTGCGGGCGCGCCTGGCCGACCAGGGCCTCGATGCCAACGCCACCCAGAACCTGCTCGCCCTTGTCGAGGAGCAGCGCACCGCAACAGGACAGGTCCCCACCGACCGCACCCTGGTGGTCGAACGGTTCCGGGACGAGCTCGGCGACTGGCGCCTCGTGCTGCACTCGCCCTACGGCCTGCCGGTGCACGCGCCGTGGGCCCTCGCCGTGGGCGCCCGGCTGCAGGAGCGGTACGGGATCGACTCCGCGCCGACCGCATCCGACGACGGCATCATCGTCCGGCTGCCGGACACCGAGGACGCCCCGCCCGGCTCGGAGCTGTTCGTCTTCGACCGGGAGGAGATCGCGGACATCGTGACCGAGCAGGTCAGCAACTCCGCGCTGTTCGCGTCCCGGTTCCGCGAGTGCGCCGCCCGCGCACTGCTGCTGCCGCGGCGCAATCCGGGCAAGCGCGCTCCGCTCTGGCAGCAGCGGCAACGCTCCGCTCAGCTGCTCGACGTGGCGCGCAAGTTCCCGACCTTCCCGATTCTGCTCGAGACCGTCCGCGAATGCCTGCAGGACGTCTACGACCTGCCCTCGCTCACCGGCCTGTTCGACGGCATCGGACGCAAGCAGATCCGGCTCGTCGAGGTCGAGACGCCGTCGCCGTCGCCCTTCGCGGGGGCACTGCTCTTCGACTACGTCGGCGCCTTCATGTACGAGGGCGACAGCCCGCTGGCCGAGCGGCGGGCCGCCGCCCTCTCCCTCGATTCCACCCTGCTCGCCGAGTTGCTCGGCAGGGTGGAACTGCGCGAACTACTCGACGCCGATGTCATCGAGCTGACCGAACGCGAACTCCAACGCCTGGTCCCGGACCGCAGGGCGAAGGATGCCGAGGGGGTCGCGGACCTGCTGCGCCTGCTCGGGCCCATGACCGACGCGGAGATCGCGAGCCGAACGCACGGCGACGCCGCGCCCATGGTCCTCGAACTCGAGGCGCAGCGGCGGGCCATGCGGGTCGGCTTCGCGGGCGAGCAGTGGTGGGTGGCGATCGAGGACGCGAGCCGGATGCGCGACGCGCTCGGCGTACCCCTGCCGATCGGCACCCCCGCCGCGTTCATCGAGCCGGTCGAGGACCCGCTCGGCGACCTCGTCGCCCGCTACGCGCGCACCCACGGGCCGTTCGCGCTGGCGGACGCCGCGGCCAGGTTCGGGCTCGGGACCTCCGTTGTCCGCGACGTGCTGCGCCGCCTCGCCGCCGACAAGCGGGTGCTGGAGGGCGAGTTCCGGCCCGCCGCGACCGGCAGCGAGTGGTGCGACGCCGAGGTCCTGCGGCGGCTGCGCCGACGTTCCCTCGCCGCCGCCCGTAAGGAGGTGGAGCCGGTCGAACCGGCCGCGCTCGGCCGCTTCCTGCCGGATTGGCAGCACATCGGCGGCGGGCTGCGCGGCATCGACGGGGTGGCCACGGTGATCGAACAGCTTGCGGGCGTGCCGATTCCCGCCTCCGCCTGGGAACCGATGGTCCTGCGCGCGCGGGTGCGCGACTATCAGCCTGCGATGCTCGACGAGTTGACCGCCACGGGCGAGGTGCTGTGGTCGGGCGCCGGTTCTATCTCCGGCAGCGACGGCTGGGTGTGCCTGCACCCGGCCGATGCCGCGCCGCTGACACTCGCCCCGCCCGTCGACACCGAACTGTCCGAGCAGCAGCGCCAGATCCTCGACGCGCTGGCGCCCGGCGGCGCCTACTTCTTCCGGAACCTCTCCGACCTGATCGGATCGACCGACGACGCCACCCTCGCCGCGTCGCTGTGGGACCTGGTGTGGGCGGGCCACCTGAGCAACGACACCTTCGCGCCCCTGCGCGCCCTGCTGTCGGGACCCTCGCGCTCGGCGCCGAGCCACCGGACCCCGCGACGGGCACCGCGGGCCAGGCCCTACCGGGCGCTCGCGCGTCCCGCGATGCCGAGCCGGACCGGACCGCCGACCGTCGGCGGACGGTGGTCGCTGCTGCCCGAACTCGAACCCGACCCGACCATCCGGGCCCACGCGCGGGCGGACGTGCTGCTGGAGCGGTACGGGGTGCTCACACGGGGCTCGGTGGTCAGCGAGTCGGTTCCCGGCGGCTTCGCCGTGATGTACAAGGTGCTGCGCGGCTTCGAGGAGAGCGGGCGGTGCAGGCGCGGGTATTTCGTCAACACCCTTGGCGCCGCACAGTTCTCGACCTCCGAGGTGGTCGACCGGCTACGGGCGTACGGCGACCGACTCGGCCCGGCAAACGCACCAGCCGCGGTGACACTCGCCGCGACGGACCCGGCCAACCCGTTCGGTGCCGCACTGTCCTGGCCCGCAACCGCGGGCGGGCACCGCCCCGGTCGCAAGGCGGGCGCGCTGGTGGTGCTCGTCGACGGCGAGCTCGCCCTGTATGTCGAGCGCGGTGGCAAGACCATGCTCACCTTCACCGACGACCCGGGCGCGCTGCACGGCGCGGCCGGATCGCTGGCCGCCGTGGTGGACCGCGGCGGCGCCGACAAGATCGTCATCGAGAAGGTCGACGGGGAATCCGTGCACACCAGCCCCCTCTCGCAGGTCCTGGTCGAGGCGGGCTTCTCCGCGACTCCGCGCGGCCTCCGCAAGCGGGCCCTCCATGCCCGAGGGTGACACCGTCTGGCGGGTCGCGGGGCAGCTCCGCACGGCACTGGTTGGTTCGCCGCTCACCGTCTGCGATATCCGGGTACCGCGCTTCGCGACCGTCGACCTCACCCCCGGACCGGTCGAGGAGGTCGTCAGCCGGGGCAAGCACCTGCTGATCCGGGTGGGCGACGACACCGTGCACACCCACCTGAAGATGGAGGGCGACTGGCACGTCTACCCCGCGGGCGGGCGCTGGCGGCGGCCCGCGTGGCTGGCGAGGATCCTGTTGGGCACCGACGACTTCCTCGCGGTCGGGTTCCAGCTCGGCATCGTCGAGGTCCTCGCCAGGGACGAGGAGGAGCGCGCGATCGGCCATCTCGGGCCGGACCTGCTCGGCCCCGACTGGGACCCCGACCGCGCCGCGACGAACCTCGCCGCCGAGGCCGATCGCCCGATCGGCCTGGCCCTGCTGGACCAGCGCGTGCTGGCCGGCATCGGCAACGTCTACCGCAACGAGCTGTGTTTCCTGCGCGGAGTGCACCCGGCGACCCCGGTGGCCGCCGCGGGCGAGCCGCACGCATGGGCCGACCTCGCGCACCGACTACTGGTGGCGAACCGGGACCGCCCCGTTCGCATCACCACCGGAGACCGCCGCCGCGGCCGCACCACCTGGGTGTACGGCCGACCCGGCCGCCCCTGCCTGCGCTGCGGCACCCTCGTCGAGGCGGGCACCCTCGCCGACGGAACCCCGGAAAGCGAACGACAGATCTTCTGGTGTCCTCGCTGCCAAGTGGGTCCGCCGGGTGCAGCACCACGTCACGGTCGGGGTGGGCCTTGACTGTTCCACGCGGACTCACCAATCATCCTCCGAATGGCAACCACCGATTCGGTGCTCGAAATCGCACCTCCGGAAAACTATCTGGCCGGCAACGAGTTCATCGATGTCGACGACCAGTCCGTCCGCGCACTCGCTCTGACACTGCGGCAGGGGGCGGGCGGCGACGTGCCCTTCGCCAAGGCCGCCTTCGAGTGGGTGCGGGACGAAGTAGGGCACTCCTACGACGTCCAGGATCCTCGAGTCACCTTGACCGCGAGCGAGGTTCTCGCGCAGCGCGTCGGACTCTGTTATGCCAAGTCGCACCTGCTGGCTGCGCTGTTGCGATCCGAGGGCGTTCCGACCGGCTTGTGCTACCAGCGTCTCGCGCACGGAGATGGGCATGTTCTGCACGGGTTGGTCGCGATCTACCTCAATGGCGCCTGGCGCAGGCAGGATCCGCGCGGAAACAAGGAGGGTGTCGACGCTCAGTTCTCACTCGATTCGGAGCAACTTGCCTGGCACGTCGTCCCCGCTCTCGGGGAGGTCGACTATCCGCAGATCTTCGCCGCGCCTGCACCGTGTGTCGTCGAAACTCTCCGCGGTGCGACAGACGTGCTGTCCCTATATGACGCAGGCTTGCCAACGGGTCTCTGACCCAAGTGGACGGCCGCTCGAGGACCGATCGCGATCGTGTCGGTCGAGGAGCTACGGCCTGCTCGCCCGGTCCAGCAGGCCGAGGCAGTGCCGGATCAGCGTCTCGCGGGGCACGGTCACGGTGCCGTCGAGATAGCCGATGAACAGACTCGTCAGCGCGCCGACGAGACCGAGCGCTCGCAGGGCACGTTCGTCGGGATCGGCGACGTCGTTCAATTGATCCTGTACCAGCACAACGAAACTCGGGGCGAGCTCCAGCCCGCGTCCGCCCAGGGCGGGTTCTCGCAGCGGCGCCAGCAGCAGGACCCGGCCGGCTTCGGGGTGGTCGAGGACGAGGGCCACGAACGCGCGGACCGCCAGTTCCGCGATCTCCGTCGGTGTCTCGGCGCCTGCGACCGCGGAGACGAGCGCGGCGCGGGCCCGCTCGCCGACCTCCGCGTAGACCGCGCGGATGTAGGCGTCGCGGTCATCGAAGCTCTCGTAGAAATACCGCTCGGTGACCCCGGCCGCGCGGCAGGCCGCGCGCACGCTCACCGCGGGCCCGCCCGCCGCACCGAGCAGATCCACCCCGACCTCGAGCAGGCGCGTCCGTCGCTGCAGACGGCGCTGATCGAGGCCGGGGCGGTCGGTGGTACTCATCGGCCCCAGTGTATTCGGGCCCGGTCGGTCACATGTGGGTGCCGCCGTCGATGCGAATCTCGGTGCCGGTGACGAACTTTCCGTCGTCGGAGGCGAGCATCGCGATCACGCCGGCGACGTCCTCCGGCGGCGCGAAGCCCTCGCCGATCCACGGGTACAGCTTGCCGATCAGGGTCGGGTCCAGGTCGTGCTCCGGGAAGCCCGGGTTGCTGGTCATGCCGGAGGCGATGCTGCCGGGCTCGACCGCCACCGCGCGCAGGCCCTTCTTGGCGTACTCGAGGGCGATGGCGTGGGTGAAGGACCGGATGCCGCCCTTGGTGGCCGCGTACGCCGCCATGTACGGGTGCGCGAACGACGCCGAGGTGGAGCTGAAGTTCACCACGACACCCTGGCCGTTCTCGACCAGCGCGGGCAGGGCCTCGCGGGTGACCAGGAAGGTGCCGGTGAGGTTGATGCCGACCACCGTGTTCCAGAAGTCGAGGGTGGTCTCGTGCGTGTGCGAGGCGCGCAGGATGCCCGCGGCGTTGACCAGCACCTGCAGCCCGCCGAGGTCCTTGATCGCGCCACCGATGGCCTCGCGCACCGACGCCTCGTTCGAGATGTCGACGACGACGGTGGTGAGACGATCCGCGACTCCGGCCTCCTCGGCGCGGGCGCGCGTGACCGCGAGGCCCTCCTCGGACACGTCGGCGGCGGCGACAACGCCACCTTCCGCAAGGATCCGGGCGACCGTCGCCTGACCGATGCCGGATCCGGCCCCGGTGATGAGCGTCTTGCGGCCCTCGAAGCGGTTCATGAACTGATCTCCTTCTACTGGGTGGTTGTGTTCCCGGTCTCAGTTGCACGTTACGCCGAGTTGGCACAACGTGCCATGATGGTGACCATGGCGGACCCCGGCGCACAAGCCCCCCTCCCTCTCACCGAGCGACGGCGACTGCAGACCCAGCTCGAGATCGCGCACTGCGCCGCCGAGCTGTTCGCCGCACGGGGCGCATCCGCGGTCACGGCAGAGGACATCGCGAACGCAGCCGGGATCAGCCTGCGAACCTTCTACCGGTACTTCCGGACCAAGGAGGAGGCGGTCGCCCCGATGCTCGCGGGCGGCGTCCGGGACTGGATCCACGACCTGGCCCGCGGCCCCCGGGACCTCCCTGCCGCCGAGGCACTCGAGCGGTCCGCGCGCCGCGCCCTCTCCCGCACCGACCGGGCGGGCGTCGATTCGCTGCGACTGACGCACCAGCTCTTCCGGGCGATTCCGGGGGACCCCGGACTCGAATCCGTCTGGTTCCGGATCGTGAACGACACGGAAGAGGCCCTCGTCGGGGTGCTGCGTGACCTGATGGGCCCCGACGCCGACCCGCTGGACGTGCGGCTGATGGCCGTGGCAGGTAACACCGCCATGCGCATCGCCATCCAGAACTGGGCGGATTCGGATGCCGCGAGCGGGAACGACGGCACTCCCGCCGAGATCGTCGCGCGGTGCATCCGGACGCTCACCGCCGGTCTGCGTCCACCTCAGGGATGATCCGACTCTCAGCGAGTTCACACCTGGCGCTGATGTGCGTCAAGGGTTCGCCCGCGATCCTTGAGGCATGATCACATTCCCGCTCGTTTTCATCGTCCTGGCCGCCATGGCCATGTCCGGCCTCGCCGCTCGTTCGGTTCCCCCGACCGTGGTCCGCACGCGTTGACCCGCCCGGACGTGGAAAGCTCTACGTCCATGGAGCGAACCCCCCTGGATGTCGAGGACTCCGCGAGCCGAATCAGCGCGTACGTCTACGGGAACATCCTGGTGCTCACCGCGCTCATCCCGCTGAACAACGCGAGCACCACCCACGCCGCACTGGTGGTCATCGGCACCTCGCTGTCGACCTTCGTCGCGCACGCCTTCGCCGAATCGGTCGGGAGAAGCGCCCGAATCGGGCGCCCGCTGACCACCGCCGAACACGTCGAGGAGCTCCGCGACTCGGTGCCCATCCTGACGTCAGGACTCGTCCCGGCCGCGGTCGTCGGGATCAGCGCACTCGGCGCGTTCGAACAACAGACCGCGCTGCTGCTCGCCGAGCTCTGGGTGGTCAGCCGCATCGCCGGCCTCGGCATCGTCATCACGAGGCTTCGCGGCGAAAAGCTCAGCAGGCGCAGCCTGAGGGCCTGCTTCGTGCTGGCCTTCGTCGCGATCGCGGTGGTCGCGGTGAAGCTCATCCTCACGCACTGACCCGCGCCGAGCCCTCGCCGCCCAGCCCGCCGATCAGCGCGAGATCGGGACCGGCTCCAGGATCTCCGCCCGCGCCTCGGGCGCGGCGGCCCGCAAGGCGTCGGCAGAGGAGTCGTCGGGCTCCGCCTGGGAATGGACCTCCGCCTCGACCCGCGCCCGGTAGGTCTCCACCTCACGGTCGACGGTGGCCGCATCCCAGCCGAGAACCGGCGCCACCAGCTGCGCGACCTGCTCCGCGCAGTTCACCCCGCGGTGCGCGTACTCGATCGAGATCCGGGTGCGACGCGCGAGGATGTCCTCGAGATGCAGCGCGCCCTCGGCCGCGGCCGCGTACACCGCCTCGACCTGGAGGTAGTCGGGCGCATCGGTGATCGGCTGCAGCAGTTCCGGGGTCTCCGCCGCGAGGTCGAGCACCTCGTGGATCAGCGAGCCGTAGCGGTCGAGCAGGTGCTTGACCCGGTACGGATGCAGCCCGTACTGCTGACCGACCGCGGTCGTCTGGTTCACCAGCGCGAAGTAGCCGTCCGCCCCGACCAGCGGCACCTTCTCGGTGATGGAGGGCGCGACGCGGGCCGGAATGTCCTCGGAGGCCATGTCGACGGCGTCCTCCGCCATCACCCGGTAGGTCGTGTACTTGCCACCGGCGATCGCCACCAGTCCCGGCGCGACCCGCGCCACGGCGTGCTCGCGCGAGAGCTTGGACGTCTCGTCGCTCTCCCCCGCGAGCAACGGGCGCAGCCCGGCGTAGACGCCGTCGATGTCGTCGTGGGTCAGCGGGGTGACCAGCACCTTGTTCACGTGGCCGAGGATGTAGTCGATGTCCGCCTTGGTGGCGGCCGGATGGGCCAGGTCGAGATTCCAGTCCGTGTCGGTGGTTCCGATGATCCAGTGGTTTCCCCACGGGATCACGAACAGCACCGACTTCTCCGTGCGCAGGATGATCGCCGCCTCGCTGACGATCCGGTCGCGGGGCACCACGATGTGCACGCCCTTGCTCGCACGCACACGGAACCGGCCACGCTGGTTGGACAGCGCCTGGATCTCGTCGGTCCACACCCCGGTGGCGTTGATGACGACGTGACCGCGGACCTCCGTGGTGCTGCCGTCCTCCGAATCCCGAACCCGCACACCGGAAACCCTGTCGGCCTCGCGCAGGAACCCGACCACCTGCGTCGAGGTGCGGACCACAGCGCCGTAGTGCGCGGCCGTGCGGGCCACCGTCATGGTGTGGCGGGCGTCGTCGACGACCGTGTCGTAGTAGCGGATTCCGCCGACCATCGAGCTCCGCTTGAGCCCCGGGGACAGGCGCAGCGCGCCGGACCGGGTGAGGTGCTTCTGCGCGGGCACCGACTTGGCGCCGCCCATCGTGTCGTAGAGGAAAATCCCGGCCGCCATGTACGGGCGCTCCCACACCCGGTGGGTGATCGGGAACAGGAACTGCAACGGCTTGACGAGGTGGGGGGCGAGCGTCGACAGCGAGAGCTCGCGCTCGCGCAAAGCCTCACGCACCAGTCCGAATTCGAGCTGCTCCAGGTAGCGCAGGCCGCCGTGGAACATCTTCGACGACCGCGACGAGGTACCGGAGGCATAGTCGCGCGCCTCGACCAGGGCGACCCTCAGCCCCCGCGTGGCGGCGTCGAGCGCGATGCCGGAGCCCACGACTCCGCCACCGACGACAACGATGTCGAATTGCTCGGAACCCAGCTGGTCCCAGGCATCCTTACGCTGTTGCGGGCCCAGAAACTGTGCTCCCGATTGCTTGCTCAACGCCTGCTCCTGTGAATTGTCGACGAATCAGCACCAAGGCTAGGCCATGTCGACCGGTATTCGCTGCCTCGAACGGGTGGTACCCAGGACCGGGACGCCCGAGATGGGCGGCGTCTCACGATCGACGTGAATTGTGAGGCGCGCTTTAGTAGCTTTTAGCCGTGTATGTCGCCGCGATCGACCAGGGCACCACCTCGAGCCGATGCATGATCTTCGATCATGACGGGCTGGTGGTCGCCTCCGCTCAGAAGGAACACGAGCAGATCTTCCCCCGTGCGGGGTGGGTCGAGCACGATCCGGAGGAGATCTGGCGGGCCACCCGCGAGGTGGTCGCGGCCGCACTGGCCAAGAAGGACCTGACCCGACACGACATCGCCGCGGTCGGCATCACGAACCAGCGCGAGACCACCGTCGTCTGGGATCGCCGGACCGGCAAGCCCGTGTACAACGCGATCGTCTGGCAGGACACCCGCACCGACGAACTCTGCACCGAACTCGCGGGCGACGAGGGCCCAGGACGCTACCGCGAGCGCACCGGACTGCCCCTGTCCACCTACTTCTCCGGCCCCAAGATCCGCTGGATCCTCGACAACGTCGAGGGCGCCCGCGACCGGGCCGAGGCGGGCGACCTCTGCTTCGGCACGATGGACACCTGGATCCTGTGGCACCTCACCGGCGGCGCGGACGGTGGCCTGCACGTCACGGATCCGACCAACGCGTCCAGGACCATGCTGATGGACCTGCGGACGCTCGAGTGGGACGAGCAGATCTGCGCCGAGTTCCGGATCCCGACCTCGATGCTGCCGCAGATCCGCAGCTCCTCCGAGGTGTACGGGCAGGTTCGCGAGCGCGGCACCCTGGCCGGGGTGCCGATCGCGGGCATCCTCGGCGACCAGCAGGCCGCGACCTTCGGGCAGGCCTGCCTGAGCGCCGGCGAGGCCAAGAACACCTACGGCACCGGCAACTTCCTGCTGCTCAACACCGGCACCACCCCGATGCCGAGCAACAACGGGCTCCTCACCACCGTCTGCTACCGGATCGGCGACGCGCCCGCCGTGTACGCGCTCGAGGGCTCGGTGGCGGTCACCGGATCGCTCATCCAGTGGCTGCGCGACAACCTCGGGATCATCAACTCCGCCAAGGAGATCGAGGGACTCGCCGCCAGCGTCGAGGACAACGGCGGGGCGTACTTCGTGCCCGCGTTCTCCGGTTTGTTCGCGCCGCGGTGGCGCCCCGATGCGCGCGGGGCGATCGTCGGCCTGACCCGGTTCGTCAACAAGGGGCACCTCGCGCGGGCCGCGCTGGAGGCCACCGCGTTCCAGACCCGCGAGGTCCTCGAGGCCTGCCTCGCCGACTCCGGGGTCGAGCTCACCGCCCTGAAGGTGGACGGCGGCATGGTGCTCAACGAGATCCTGATGCAGTTCCAGTCCGACATCCTCGACGTCCCGGTGATCCGGCCGGTGGTGAACGAGACCACCGCGCTCGGCGCCGCCTACGCCGCAGGTCTCGCGGTCGGGTTCTGGGCAGGCGAGGACGACATCCGCAACAACTGGGCCGTCGGGCGCACCTGGAAGCCGACCATGGCCGCGGCCGAGCGGGACCGGCTGTACCGGGAGTGGAACAAGGCCGTCGAGCGGACCTACGACTGGGTCGA
>NZ_BCXA01000037.1 GCF_001894865.1 Rhodococcus maanshanensis NBRC 100610
TTGCCCGGTCGACGTTCTTCTATCACCAGGCCCGTCTGCAGGATCCGGACCCGCACGCCGAACTCAAGGCCGCGATCACGGAGGTGTTCGAGGCCAACCACGGTCGCTACGGGCATCGCCGCATCCACTGTGCGTTGGTCAAGGGCGGGCTGCGGGTGGCGAAGAAGACCGTGCTCAAGCTGATGCGTGCTCTCGGCCTCGCCTGCCAGGTGCGGCGCAAGAAGAGGTACATCTCCTATCGGGGTGAGGCCGGCAAGGTCGCCCCGAACCTGCTCGAGCGCGATTTCGAAGCCAGCGCACCGAACCAGAAGTGGGTCACCGACGTGACCGAGTTCCGCGTCGGTGAGGACAAGCTCTACCTGTCGCCGGTGATGGACCTGTTCGACCGACAGATCATCGCCTTCTCGGTCGGCACATCACCGAACCTGCAGTTGACCAACAGCTCCCTGCGTGCCGCGATCGCGACCCTCGGCGACGGGCAGACGCCGCTGGTGCACTCGGATCAGGGATTCCAGTACCAGCACGAGTCCTGGCGACGCTTGCTCGCCGATGCCGGCGCGACCCAATCGATGTCCCGCAAGGGCAACTGCTTCGACAACGCCGTGATCGAGAACTTCTTCGGCCACCTCAAAGAAGAACTCTTCCACCACGTGCGATACCTGAACAGCGACGCTTTGGCCACCGCGCTGGCGGACTACATCCACTGGTACAACACCGAACGCATCTCCACAAAGCTCAAGGGCCTGAGCCCGGTGCAATACCGGACCCAGGCCCTTGCCGCTTAGGCTCCTACTTGGCCAGTCCAACTTTCGGGGACCAGTTCATCAGGTCGCGCCCCTTTTTCGTGCGCCGGGGCCGAGGAACTCAGGCCACCCGCGACCCGGAACCCCTGGCCTGCCAGCGGTATCCGGTCGCCTGCGCGCCGTGGTGCAGCGACAGGTCGACGGCATCGAGCAGGGCCTGCCGCGGGCCGGGTCGCCCGAGCTGCTTCGCGGAGATCGCGAGCCGCACCACCCCGCCGCGGCGGGCGGTCCGGCCCGCACCCAGCACCAGCGCCCGGCACCACCAGGGCTCGGCCCGGAATCCCTCGCCGACGCCGAGCACCCGGGCCCGCACCACGGTGCCGCGCTCGAGGTCGTGGATGCCAGCGGCCGCGGCGAGCAACCGGAACCCGGCGCGCGGCAGCGCGGACACCGCGCCGGGCGAGGCCAGCCAGCGGGGCGCGGCGAACACCCGCGTGCGCAGCCCGGTCTCCTCCATCACCCGGTCCGCGGCCAGCAACCGCAACGCGGCCTCGTGCTCGGGCAGCGCCGCGAACTCGGCGCGGCGCTTCTTGGTGGCGGCCTGGTCGTATCCGTGCAGCACGATGGCGTCGCCACCGGACTGCCGTCGCCGCAGCCAGTCCTGGGTGCCCTCGTCGCGGACCAGCCGGTACTTGTCCTTCAGGCGCGGGGCGACGAGCAACGAGAGCGGCACCCCGCGCCCGTCCATCTCCCGCGCGAAGTCGGCGGCGAGGTCCCTGGTCTCCGCCCGGATCCCCGAGAGCGACACGATCAGCTGTCCGGCCATGCGCCCAGGGTCGCACCCGAAGATGTACGGCCGCTGACGCCGACGTGAGCATTCGGCGAGAACCGGGGCCCGCCCGGACCGACTACGGGCGGGTGCCCGACCCGTTCCGGTCCCGCCACCACTGCGGCGCGTCGACAAAGTGGTTGTCGTACTCCTCTTGGGCGGGCGCGAGCTCCTCCACCGACGCCTCCCCCGCCTGGATCCTCGCGAGCAGCCGGAAGTACTCGAACCGCTGCACCCCCGGGGTCAGCACGATCAGCACCCGGGCCCCGGAGTCCGGCGTCGCGCCGAACGCGTGCGGCATCAGCTTGGGCACCACGAGGGATCCGCCCGCGGCCACGGTCACTATCTCGTCGCCCGCCATGACGCGCAGTTCTCCGTCGAGAACGTAGAACAGCTCCGAGGATCTGGTGTGGAAGTGCGGGGCGGCGCCGTCGGCCCCGACCCCGAGCCGGACCTCGAGCGAGCTCAGCGCGCCCGCCGTGTCCGAGGCGTCGTACAGCAGGTGCATCGAGGCCCGGTCGTTCCCCACGACCTCCGCCTGGTCCGCCCGGGCCGAGACCGCCCGCTCCTGCCCGGTCATGCGGCCAGCAACGCGGCGGCGGCGAGCATCGCGACAGCGGTGGCCCCGTGGATTCCATACGCGGCCTTGCGGTCACCGCCGTTGGACAGCACGACCCACATGTCGCCGAGGGGAACGACGGCGAGCAGCAGCATCAGGAGGGCGAGCTGGTCGCGCGCGGCGAAGCTGAAGACGATCACCAGCAGGCCCGAGGCGATGTCGCGGACGCCCTTGACCTGCCACCAGCCGCGCGCCTCCGGCGCCGGGCTGGTGGGCAGACCGAAGCCCGCCGCGTTCTTCGCATTCTTCCCCAGGTAGGCCACACCGATCGCGATGATCCCGAGCGCACCGATCCAGCTGATGACGAGTCCGATCCAGGTCAGCATTGCCACGCCTTTCGTTTGTAGTATTTCTACCGACGTTAACTTATTGATGGATGGAAGTCTATCGGTGATAGAGTTTTGGTATGGGAGTTCGGGAACGCAAGGAAAGGGAGCGGCAGGATCGCGAGCGCAAGATCGTCGAGTGCGCTCGGAGGATCGCCGAGAACGAGGGATGGCCCGCCGTGACCACGCGGCGCCTGGCCGATGAGATCGAGTACAGCCCCCCGGTGCTCTACGGGCACTTCCCGGAGGGCAGGGACGGCATCGTCAGCGCGGTCGCGCTGACGGGGTTCCGGGACTTCACCCTGGCCATGGGCCGGGCGCTCGATGGCATCGACGATCAGGGAAGACTGACGGCCTTCATCCGCGCCTACCTGACATTCGCCTCGGACAACCCCGCGACATACGAGGCCATGTTCTCGATGCGGCTGGGGGTTCGGTTCGCGCACGAATCGACCCCACCGGAACTGCGTGCGGGATTCGAGGTGCTGTCCTCGGCGCTCGGAGGCGGATCGACCGGCGACGCCGGGACCAGGGCCGAGGTCTTCTGGAGCGCGTTGCACGGAATGTGCGTGCTCACGCGCGGGGAGCGCCTCGCCCCGGACAACGAGGCCGCGCGTATCGCCGAGCTCGCCGCACTGTTCGGATGAACGCGAAAGGCGGCCACGCACCAGGTGCGTGGCCGCCTTTGTTCGGTTGCGTTGCTACTTCGGCAGCACGGCCTCGATGGCCGCGACGACCTCGGGCGCATCCGGCACGGTCGTCGGGCGGAATCGGTTCGCCACGGTGCCGTCCGGCGCGAGCAGGAACTTCTCGAAGTTCCACTGCACGTCGCCCGCCGCCCCCTCGGCGTCGGCAGCCTTGGTGACCTCGGCGTACAGCGGGTGCCTGCCCTCGCCGTTGACCTCGATCTTCTCCAGCAGCGGGAACGAGACGCCGTAGGTCGTCGAGCAGAAGGTCTCGATCTCCTCGGCGGTCCCGGGCTCCTGCCCCATGAACTGGTTGCAGGGCACGCCGACCACGGTGAGGCCGCGGTCCGCGTAGTCCTTGGCCAGCTGCTCGAGCGCCGTGTACTGCGGCGTGAGCCCACACTTGGACGCGACATTGACCAGCAGGATCGCGTTTCCGTCGTAGGCGCCGAGCGAGGTCGGGGACCCGCCGAGGGTGTTGATCTCGATGTTCAGGGGGTTCGTCATGAGGCCAACGGTACGGGAACTCGTGCGGCGCTGACCTTCTCGCTGCCATCCTGCGGGACGGCGATCGGCCCGTCCTCGGGCAAGTGGTCGTCCACCATCGTCGTCTCATCAAAGGGCAGCTTCCCGTCCAGCACCGTCCGCACCCTCGACGCGTCGACGGTGCGCGTCCAGGTCCCGATCAGCAGGGTCGCCACCGCGTTGCCGGAGAAGTTGGTGACCGCGCGGGCCTCGGACATGAACCGGTCGATGCCGACGATCAGCCCGACGCCGTCGAGCAGTTCCGGCCGATGGCTCTGCAGCCCACCGGCCAGGGTCGCAAGGCCGGCGCCGCTGACGCCCGCCGCGCCCTTCGACGCGATGATCATGAACACCAGCAGGGACAGCTGTTCGGGGAGCGCGAGCGGCTGCCCCATCGCGTCGGCGATGAAGATCGACGCCATCGTCAGGTAGATGGCGGTGCCGTCGAGGTTGAAGGAGTACCCGGTCGGCACCACGATGCCAACGGTGGTGCGCTGCACCCCGACGTGCTCCATCTTGGCGATCAGCCGCGGCAGCGCCGACTCCGAGGAGGAGGTCGCGAAGATCAGCAGGTACTCACGGGCCAGGTACCGGACCAGCTTGAAGATCGAGAAACCGGACACCGCCCGCAGCATCAGGCCGAGCACACCGAAGACGAAGATCGCGCAGGTGATGTAGAAGCCGACCATCAGGGTGCCCAGCTGCACGACGGCGCCGAGACCGGTCTGGCCGACCACGTTCGCGATGGCACCGAAGGCACCGATGGGCGCGAGCCACAGGATCATCGCCAGGATCCGGAAGACCAGCTTCTGCACGTGGCCGACCCCGCGCAGGATCGGCTCGCCCTGCTTGCCCATGGCCTGCAGCCCGAATCCGACCAGCAGCGCCACGAACAGCGTCTGCAACACGCTGCCGACCGTGAGCGAGGACAGCAGCGACGTCGGGATGATCCCCGCGATGAAGTCCATGGTGCCGCCTGCGCCGTGCGCCTTCTCGGCGAGGTCGGCGCCCGCCGAGGAGGTCGCGGCGCTCAGATCCAGTCCGCTTCCCGGGTCGAGCAGGTTGCCGACGAGCAGGCCGATTCCGAGCGCGACCGTTGACATCCCCAGGAAGTAGGCCAGTGCCAGCCCACCGACCTTGCCGACGCTTGCCGCCGCCCTCACCGAGCCGATGCCCAGCACGATCGTGCAGAAGATGACCGGGCTGATCATCATCTTGATCAGACTGATGAACAGGGTGCCGAGCACCCCGAGGGACTTGCCCAGCTCCGGCGCGAGCCAGCCGACGAGCACACCGGCGACGACGGCGACGATCACTCCCAGGTACAGCCAATGGGTCCGGTCACGCTTGCCCGCGGCCGGTGGTGGTGGCGTATCGTCCCGCTTCGAATCGATGGTCATGACTGGTCCTCTTGACTGCCTCTCAAGGAAGTGAGCTGCATCACTTCGCCTCATGAAGAATGGTGGAGCGCGCCGCGACTGCAGTCACGGTTGCGTGCATTTCGTTCATGAGAGGACGGACGAGTGATCAGGTCCCGACGGCGCGCGAGTCTCGCAGGCCAGGTATTGGTGCTCCAGCTGCTGGTGCTGGCCGTGGTGGTGCTGACCGGCACCGTGGTGACGGTTCTCGACGAGCGACGCGACGCCGACGCGGCCACCGAACGCGAGGTGGCGGCGGTCGCCGAGTCGGTCGCCTGGGCCGATTCGACGGCGGCGGGGCTGCTCTCCCCCGACCCGACCGCGGCGCTGCAGCCGCAGACCGAGCGGATCCGGCTGGCCACCGGAATCGACTTCATCGTCGTGATGGCGCCGGACCGAACCCGGTACACGCACACCAATCCCGCACTGATCGGGCAGCCGTTCAGCGGCCACATCGACCGTGCGTTGGCGGGCGAGACCTTCACCGAGACCTACGCCGGATCGCTCGGCCCGTCGATTCGCGCGGTGACACCCGTGTACTCCGACGGCCGCATCGTCGGCCTGGTCGCGGCGGGCGTCACCAGGGAGCGGATCATCGACCAGTTCCTGCGCGGGCTGCCACTGCTGCTCGCGGTGACGGCCGTCGCCCTCGTCCTCGCGGCCCTTGGCTCGGTCCTGCTCAGCAGGCGACTGCGCAGGCAGACGCTCGGCCTCGCTCCGGCCGAGCTGCGCACCCTCTACGAGCACCACGACGCGGTGCTGCACTCGATCGGCGAGGGGCTGCTCGTCTTCGACGCGGGCTCAGACGTCGCCGAGGTGGTCAACGACGAGGCGCGACGCCTGCTGACCCTGCCCGACGGCCCGATCACCCGCGCGCAGCTGCCGGAGTCGCTCCGAACCCTCGGCCCGGGCCAGGTGAAGGACGAGGTCCACCTGACGGGCGACCGCGTGCTCGTGGTGAACCAGGATCCGGTCTCCTTCGAGGGGCGGGTGATCGGCACCGTCACCACCCTGCGCGACCACACCGAACTGCAGAGCATCACAGGGGAACTGGATTCCGTACGGGTGTTCACCGAGTCGCTCCGCTCCCAGGCGCACGAGTCGGCGAACCGGCTGCACACGGTCGTCACCATGGTCGAACTCGGCCGCACCGAGGAGGCCGTCGCGTTCGCGACCGCGGAGCTCGCGCTGTCGCAGCACCTCATCGACCGGTTGACCACGGCCATCGCGGAGCCGGCCCTTGCGGCCCTGCTGCTGGGAAAGGTGAACCAGGCCGCCGAGCGGGGGGTGGATCTCACGGTCACCGACGACACCGCGCTGCCGACCACCGGTCCGCTCACCGCCCGCGAATTGGTCACGCTCGTAGGCAATCTCGTCGACAATGCCATCGACGCGGCGGGCACGGGCGCCGGGGACGAGCGGCCGTGGGTGGAGGTCACGATGCGCTCCGACGGCGCCGAGCTCAGCGTCCGGGTCGCGGACAGCGGACCGGGGATGTCGGCCGAGGCACTGGAGCGGGCCACCGCGCGGGGGTATTCGACCAAGTCCGATCAACGCGGACTCGGTCTGGCGCTGGTGATGCAGGTGATCACCCGGCACGGCGGCTCCATCACCGCCGAGATGACCTACGGTTCGGTGGTCCTCGTCCGTATCCCCCTCGGAGGCAACGAATGATCCGCGTGCTCGTCGTCGAGGACGAACCGCTCATCGCGGAGGCACACCGCACCTACGTCGGCCGGGTGCCAGGTTTCACCGTGCACTCGGTGGTGCACACCGGCAGCGCCGCGATCCGGGCGGTCGCCGCGGCGAACGCCACCGACGAGCCGATCGACCTGATCCTGCTCGACCTCGGGCTGCCGGACGGCAGCGGCCTCGACGTCGCCGCCGCTCTCGGCGGGGTGCGGCCAACCCCCGACATCATCGCGATCACCTCGGCCCGCGACCTGTCGATGGTCCGCGCGGCCGTGGCGCAGGGCATCGTGCTGTACCTGCTCAAGCCGTTCACGTTCGCCGCATTCCGGGACAAGCTCGAGCGGTACCTCGAGTTCCGCCGGGCGCTGCCGACCGGCGAGAAGGCGGTCAGCCAGCGGGACGTTGACCGCGCGATGGCCGTCCTCCGGAGCACCGACGAGCGCATCTCCGCCACGAAAGGCGTTGCGCCGCAGACCCTGCAGGAGATCTCCTCCGCCGTGCGTGCCTCGGAAGCCGGCCTGAACGCCTCGCAGGCGGCGGACGCCGCCGGCGTCTCCCGGGTCACCGCCTGGCGGTACCTCGAGCGGATGGCCGAGGACGGACTGGTGGACCGGCACACGGAGTACGGGCGCGCGGGGCGGCCGCAGGTGCGTTACGTCTGGCGCTGACCCTCACCCCTGCGCGGCGGGCACCCGCGTCGAGCCCGCATACGGACTCATCCGCAGCATGGCCCGCCGCGCGAACGGCCTGGCGAGCGGCATCAGGTGCCGCCGCCACCCGAGGGTCGCGGCGATGTCCGAGACGATGTCGTCGAAGACGCGACGCTGGTAGCCCAGCAGTCGCTGACCGGCCGCCGTGTCCACCCAGTCGGTGGCGTAGACCTTGCCGCTGAACGCATCGTCCGGCAGCATGTCCAGGCCCATCGCGCCCAGCATCTCGGTCAGGAACTGCCGATAGGTGATCTGACAGCCCGCACCGCCGCCGAGGAACAACACCCGGCCCCACACCGCCGGGGTCTCGAGGGCGTTCGCGACCGCGACCGCGGCGTCGTCGGGGTGCAGCACCTCGATCCGGTTCTCCAGGCCGATCTCGAACATGATCGGGTCCGGCTTGCGCAGGCCCAGGATCGGGACATCGGCGAAGCGCGGGATGAACCAGTCCAGGCCGGACTCCCGCACCATGTCCTCGCCCTCGATCTTGTGCGCCGTGTACGCATCGGTGGCGACCCGGGGGTCGTCCACCCGCCGCGGCGGGTCCCGATCCAGCGTGTGGCCGTGCACGTCGAAGGTGGAGGCGAACAACAGCTTCGGCGGCCGCGGCTGGGCCAGGCAGGCGTCGACGACATTGCGGGTGCCGTCCACGTTGATCTGCCTGGCCAGCTCCGGATCGGCGTCGCTCGCGGGCGGGATCATCGCCGCCAGATGCAGCACCGCCTCGACGCCGGCGACGGCCGCCGCGACCACCTCGGCGTCCCGGATGTCCCCCCACACCGCGTCCACCCCCGCGAACCCGCGCGCCCGGCGGCGGTCCTCGGGGGTGTCCAGCGCCAGGCATCTGACCCGGTGACCGCGGCGAAGCAACTCGGCGAGCACGTGCGAGCCGATGTTGCCGAACGCGCCGGTCAGCAGGAGGTTCATGACCGGATGGTGCCCCGGCCGGCGATCAACGGCAGGTCGAGCGCGGAAAGCAGTCCGGGCTTGGCGTCGCTGAGGAACGGGATCGCGTTGATGGCACGCATCCCGGTCGCCAGGCAGCCGCCGGTGATCGGGTTGTCGTCCAGTTCGCCGCGGAACACGGTCTCCTGGGTGATGTTCGGGCTGCCCTTGATGATCACGCGGTACACGTCGTTGTCCACCGAGGTGGCCCGCGGCCAGTGCGTGGCCGCGTCGTTGGTGATCCGGTTGACGTGCTCGATGACGATCTTCGCCTCGTCGCCAACCCAGCCGCGGATCTCGAATCGCACCGCGGCGCAGTGGCCGGGTTCGATGACGCCGAACTTGTACTCGATCGGCTCGGTGGCCGCCCACTTCTCGTAGACGGTGTCGATCCGGTCCAGTTTCACCCCAACCGCATCGGCGATCATCGGGATGGTGTGGCCCCACGCGAAGATCAGCACCTCCGGGATCTCCAGCACCGCAGCCTGTTCGATCGGCGCGCCGATACCCATGGTCGGACCGTAGTCACCCTCGTAGGTGGCGTAGTCCAGCAGTTCCTGCACCCGCACGCTGTCGACCCGCCCGCAGACGCCCATCAGGGTCATCGGGAACAGATCGTTGGCGAAGCCGGGGTCGATGCCGGTGGTGAAGCAGGACTTTCCGCTCTCCTGGCAGGCCTGCTCGAGCGCGACCTTCATCTCCGGCGGGCACGGCTCGGGGTAGACCAGCGGCGTCATCGAGGTGGACACCACGTGCTTGCCGGAGCGCAGCGCCGCGGTCATGTTGTCGATGTTCTGCACCGCGTACTCGGCGGTCGGGCCGTAGTAGGCGACGGCGTCGGCGTCCAGCCGAAGGACCGCCTCCCAGTCCGTTGTGGCGGCGAGACCCACCGGGTCCACACCGATCAGGGTGCCGACATCGACGCCGTCCTTGGCGGGGTCGTGCACGATGACGCCGACCAGTTCGAAGGCCGGGTGGTCGATCAGCTCGCGGATGACCAGCTTGCCGACGACGCCCGTACCCCAGACGATGACCTTGTGCTTCATGCCTTGCTGCCTCTCAGAGATTGATGTGCATCAACGGGTTTCGCCCGTCAGCGGAAGTACTCGCCCGCGTTCACGAAAAGCGTCTGACCCGTCAGCATCCGGGCCCGGTCGGAGGCGAAGAACACCACCGAGTTGGCCACGTCGCCGTCGGCGGGCATCTCGCCCAGCGGCATGTTCGCGGTGATCTCGCCGATCACGGTCTCCTCGGAGACATCGCGCTGCTTGGCGGACAGCGCGACGTACAGCTCGATCGGCGGGCCCCACATCCAGGTGGGCACGACGGTGTTCACCCGGATCTTGTACGGGCCGAGCTCCTTCGCCAGCGACCACATCGCGGCATGGAGCGCACCCTTCGACGTGGCGTAGGCGGACTGCGGGAGCTGCGGATGGAACATCGCCTGCGAACCGATCAGCACCACCGACCCGCCCCGCTTCTTCAGCTCCGGCAGTGCCGCCTGGGTCAGGGTGAGCGTACCGATCACGTTGGCGTCGAGCATGGACTTCCATGCGTCCAGGTCGGCGCCCTCCAGCCCGCCGAAGACGTCCTCCTTCGCGGCCACGTTCACCAGGGCGTCTACTCCCCCGAAACGGTCGGCGGCCGTGCGGATCAGCTCCCCGCAGGCCTCCTTCTCGAGGATGTCGGTGACCGCGTACGCCACCCGCTCCCCGGTGGGGTCGACCTCCTCGGCGACCGCCTTGAGGTTCGCCTCGGTCCGCGCGCCGAGCACCACGTTCGCGCCGTCGCGGTACGCGGCCAGCGCGATCTCCCGCCCGAGGCCGTTGCCCACCCCCGAGACCACGACCGTCTTGCCCTCCAACAGCTCCGCCATGTCAGCTTCCTCCGGTGTGATCCAGGCCATTACGTAACGTCGAGTTACGATTTTTGCAACGTAACACCGAGTTACCCTGTTGACAATGACTTCTGGCGAAGAGACAGCGGAGACGGACGGCGAGCGCAGGCGCGGCCGGCCGCGGAATCCGGCGATCGATGACGCTGCGCTTGCCGCGGCCAGGGAGCTGCTGGCCGAGACCGGTTGGGACCAGACCACGATGGTGGCGATCGCCGAGCGCGCGGGCGTGGGCAAGCCCGCTCTCTATCGCCGCTGGCCGTCCAAGACGCACCTGGTGTTCGAGGCGATCTTCGGCTGGGTGGACGACGCCCCGCCCGTCGCCGACGCCGCCGATCCGGCGGAGTGGATCCGCCGGTCCTGCGCCTACACCCTCGAACTCTTCGGCAGGCCGGAGGTGAAGGCCGCGCTGCCCGGCCTGTTGGCCGCGTTCCGCGACCGCGAGGACCTGCTGACGACGCTGTGGACCGACTTCGGCGGGCCCGGCGTCGGGATGCTGGCCGACACCATGCGCCAGGACGGCTCGGATGACAAGGGACCGGGCGAGCGCGATGCCGCGGCACTGGACGCGCAGGCCACCATGCTGTTCATCGTCGGCGGCAGCATGGTGCTGCGACTGCTGATGGCCGACGACGCGGCCGAGTCGATCGCCGACCGGATGCCGGACATCCTGCTCGGCGGCGTGGCCGGTCGCCCACCTGCGCGGTAGGCGCGACCCGACATCGTCAGCGCAGCCGGGCGACCTCGGATCGGGCGAAGTCGGTGGCGGGGGTCTCGCGCCCGCCGTCTTCCGCGATCTGTTCGGCGAGTTCGCCCGCCGCGGTCAGCACGTGCCGGGCGCGCCTGCGGGCGGCGTGGTCACCCGCGGCCTTGACGAAGGCCTTGCGCTCACGGCCGGTGCCGCTCGCCGCGGCCAGTTCGGGTTCGGTGAGGACCCCGCGGTCGACCTCGGGGGCCAGGATCGCGCGAACCCAGGCACGCTCGGGCACGGCGGCCCGGCGCAGCCCGATCACCAGCAGGGTGAACATCACGACCGGCACCAGGATCCAGACGCCGATCACGCCGAGGAGCGTGCCGTGCGACAGCGCGGCCGCACAGTCCCAGGCGCCGTGCAGCACCATGGCCGCCACCATGAGCGCCAGGCCACGGCCGATGCGGCGGGGCTCGTCCGGCCGGCCGATCAGCCACACCAGGCCCATGCAGAAGATCGCGCTGAAGACCGTGTGCGAGGCGATGCCGGTGGCGGCGCGCATGACGATCACCTGCACGACGGCGGGCCCCTGCTCGGCGCCGAACGCCCCGGCGGCGGCGGAGACCGCGTAGAGCAGATCCTCGAAGACCTGGAAACCGAGCCCGATGAAGGCGCCGATGATGGCCCCCTCGAAGGCGGTCCGCACCACCCGCGGCGCGAGCAGCAGGATCAGGACGAACCCGGCCCCCTTCGCGATCTCCTCGGTGAACGGCGCGGTCAACGCGGCGCTCCAGTCCAGGGCGAAGGCCTGGCCGTAGACCTTGGTGTAAATGGCACGGATCGGGTCGTTGGCGGCGATCACCATGCCGAAGGTCGCGCCGATGCCGCCCCAGAGGAAGGCCAGCACGCGCACCTTGACGGGCACGCTCCTGAACCGGTCGACATGGCTGATGATCAGCCAGAACGGCACCGTGTAGAGGGAGAACACGATCACCCCCGAGACCAGCGCGGTGGTCAGCACGGGCGCTCCGGGGACCAGGTTCTGCAGCAGCCGGACCACACCTGCCGCCATGATCAGCCAGTACACCCAGAACGCGAGGTTGCGCGGCTGGTAGATCCGGTACGGGCGGCCGTATCCGGACCGCGCGATCGCGGTCAGTTGGCGCTGCTTGTCCACATCCGGGGTGGCGTCACCTGTCAGTGCGGTCATTCGCCGGCCTCCTGGCGCTCGAACCGGATGCTGCCCAGCGTCGCCTCGACGTCGGCGTTGTCGGCGATGACATCGCCTGGCAGTCCCGCCGCGGTGATCGTGACGGCGGTCCCGTCGTCCACGAAGGCCGCCAGGAACCCCTCCCGGTTGGGCTCGGTGAACTTCTCGATCACGCCGCGCGTGCCCGCGGTCGAGTAGATCTCCCGCCGGTCCCCGGTGAGCCGCAGCCCCTCCGCGCGATTCATCCCCTCGCTGCGTCCGGCGGCCTCGTCGAGCAGCGCATCGACCGACCCGCTGAAGTCGGAGGCGTGCATCGAGAGAACCATCGTCCCGCTGCCGAACACCGCGTCGGCGCCCTTGATGCCACTCGTGGTGGTGTCGGTCGTGCGCAGGCCGGACACGAGATTCCACCCGTCCGGCGGGTCCACGGTCACACCCTCCTTGAGCACCAGCACCTCCCCCGCCGCGACCGGGTCGTCGTAGGCGATCGACCGGTCGATCGCAGGGACGACGGTGGCGTACAGGAACGCCAGCACGAGAATTCCCATGGCGGGCAACAGGGTTCGGCGATCGAGGCCGAGGATCCGGCGATCGACCGGTACCCAGTCGTCCCGTTCCTCTCGCGGCACCGGGTCGCGGTGGTGGCGGGTCGCTGCGTCGGTCATGGGATGACGGTAGTCCTTACACCGGCGAACTACCCCGCAGCACCAGCCGTGTCGAGCACCCAGGCGTACTCGAACGCGACCTCTTTCCACTTCTCGTACCGACCGCTGACGCCGCCGTGACCGGCACTCATCTCGGTCTTGAGCAGCAGCGGCGCGTCACCCGTCTTCGTCGCCCGCAGCGCGGCCACCCACTTGGCCGGCTCGACGTACAGCACCCGGGTGTCGTTGATGCTGGTGATCGCGAGGATCGCCGGGTAGTCCTTGGCCGCGACGTTCTCGTAGGGGCTGTAGGACCTCATGTACTCGTAGACGTCCTTGTCCGCCAACGGGTTCCCCCACTCGTCCCATTCGATCACCGTCAGCGGCAGCGAGGGGTCGAGGATCGAGGTGAGCGGGTCGACGAACGGCACGTTCGCCAGGATGCCCGCGAACAACTCCGGTGCCAGGTTCGCGACCGCACCCATCAGCAGTCCGCCTGCGCTGCCGCCGTCCGCGACCAGCTGCGCAGGCGTGGTGCGGCCGGCGTCGATGAGGTGGCGTGCGCAGTCGACGAAGTCGGTGAAGGTGTTCTTCTTCGTCAGCATCTTGCCGTTGTCGTACCAGTGCCTGCCCATCTCACCGCCGCCGCGCACGTGCGCGACCACGAACACCACGCCGCGGTCGAGCAGCGAGAGCCGGGCCACCGAGAAGCCCGGGTCCATGCTGGACTCGTAGGACCCGTAGCCGTAGAGCAGCATCGACGCGGGCGCCGTCACACCCTTGCGCTGCACGATCGAGATCGGGATCTTGGTCCCGTCCGCCGCGGTGGCCCAATCCCGGTGCTGCTCATAGTCGTCGGGGTCGTAACCGCCGAGCACCGGCTGCGACTTGCGCAGCATCAGCTCGCCGGTCGCCACGTCGTAGTCGTACACCCGGCTGGGCGTGATGAACGAGGTGAAGCCGAGCCGCAGCAGCGGGCCCGTCCACTCCGGGTTGGACCCGGCGCCGACCGAGTACAGCTCCTCGGCGAACTCGAGCTCGCGCAGCTCGCCGTAGCCGTCTGCGGTCAACGGCCACACCGCGAGCCGGGTCAGCGCCTCGCGCCGGTAGCTCAGCACCAGGTGACCGGCGAACGCCTCGGCATCCTCGAGCCGGACATCCTCGCGCGGCGCGAGCAGGGTGCGCTGGTCGGTCGGGTCGGCCACCGGGGCGTCGACCAGGGTGAAGTTCTCCGCCTTCACCCCGTCCACGTCGCCGTTGTGCAGGATCAGGAACCGGTCCTCGCCCGCGACGACCGCGTGCTCGACGCTGTACTCGACGCCGTCGACGCGGGGCAGCACCACCCGGAACTCGCCCTCGGGGTCGTCCGACTCGAGACAGCGGATCTCCGAGGTGATCTTGGAGCCGATCCAGATCATCAGGTACTTCTCGCTCCGGGTGGACCCGAAGCCGACCCAGAACCGCTCGTCGGGCTCGTGGAAGACCTTGACGTCCTCGGACTGCGCGGTGCCCAGCTTGTGCCGCCAGACGGTGTCGGGCCGCCAGGCTTCGTCCACCGTCATGTAGAAGACGTGCTCGTTGTCCACGGACCAGGTGGCGCCGGGCGCGGTGCCGGGGATCTCGTCGGCGAGCAACTCTCCGGTGCGCAGGTCCTTGAACCGCAGGGTGTACCGCTCGTCGCCCTCGGTGTCCACGGAGTACGCCAGCAGATCGCCGTCGAGGGTGACCGAGAACGCACCGAGCGAGAAGAAGTCGTGCCCCTCCGCGAGCAGGTTGCTGTCGAGCAGCACCTGCTCACCCTCGATCTCGGTGTCGGTGGAGAGCACCGGCGGGGTCCAGTCGTCCGGGCCGGAGATCGGGCACCGGCACTGCACGCCGTACTGCTTGCCCTCGAAGCTGCGGGAGTAGTACCACCACTGGCCCATCCGGGACGGCACCGACAGATCGGTCTCCTGGGTGCGGGCCTTGATCTCCTGGAAGATCTTTTCCCGCAACGGCGCGAGGTGCTCGGTCTGCTGCTCCGTGTAGGCGTTCTCCGCCTCGAGGTACGCGCGCACCTCGGGGTCGTCCTTCTCGCGCAGCCACTCGTAGTTGTCGACGAAGGTGTCGCCGTGGTGGGTGCGCTCGAGGGGGACCTTCTTGGCGACCGGGGCTGCGATGGGGCTGCTGACCGGGGTGACGGACGAAGTCATGCGCCCAGCCTAGGCGGTGCGTGCCGCGCCGTGACGGCTACACCGGGGTCTGGACCCAGTCGTCGAAGGACAGCCCGGAGATGCGCTCGTAGGCCTCGATGTACCGGGCCCGGGTCGCGTCGACGATCTCCTGGGGCAGCGGCGGCGGGGGCGTGTCGCCCGCGCGGTCCCAGCCGGACTCGGGGCCGGTGAGCCAGTTGCGGACGAACTGCTTGTCGAAGCTCGGCTGCACCCGGCCCGGCTCGTAGCCGTCGGCGGGCCAGTACCGGGAGGAGTCGGGGGTGAGCACCTCGTCGGCGAGGACCAGGTTGCCGTCGGAGTCGAGGCCGAACTCGAACTTGGTGTCGGCCAGGATGATGCCCCGGTCCGCGGCGAAGCTGGCCGCACGGAAGTAGATGTCGAGGGTGTCCTCGCGAAGCTTGACCGCCAGCTCCTGACCGATCTGGTCGACCACGGTCGCGAAGTCGACGTTCTCGTCGTGCTCGCCGAGCACCGCCTTGGTGGCCGGGGTGAAGATCGGCTCGGGCAGCTTGCTGGCCTCGACGAGACCCTCGGGCAGCTCGACGCCGCAGACGGCGCCGGTGCGCTGGTAGTCGGCGAGCCCGGACCCGGTGAGGTAGCCACGGGCCACGCACTCGACAGGCACCATGTTCAGCTTGCGCACCACGAGGGCGCGACCGAGCACCTCGGCCGGGATCCGCTCGTCGTCGGGCGCACCGGCCAGGTGGTTGCTGCCGCCGAGTTCCTCGAAGAAGAACACGCTCATCGCGGTGAGCACGCGACCCTTGTCGGGGATCGGGGTGCTCAGCACATGGTCGTAGGCGGAGATCCGGTCGCTCGCGACCAGCAGCAGGTGCTCGTCGTCGATCGTGTAGAGGTCGCGGACCTTGCCGCCGGCCAGGTGGGCGTAGTCGGAGAGTGAGGGGCGCACACCGGCACCCTATCGGGTCACTCCCGGGGCGATTCGGGGGCGATCGCCGACCACGGGCATTGGTCTATCCTTCAACCGTTGTCGCGGTGTTCGGGAAGTCCGGTGCAAAGCCGGCGCGGTACTCGCCACTGTGAGCAGGTACGTCGGCTACTCGGGGTCAATCCCAGCCACTGGATGCGCATGCGTCCGGGAAGGCGTAGCCGGCGGCCATCCCTGCCGAGCCAGGAGACCGGCCGTGACACATACCTGCACGTTTTCCACGAGTCATGGAAGGCGGGTCGCTTTGCGCACCCCTGTTGATCTTCGAGTTCACGCGCGGGTGTCACCGCGCGTCCTCGCCACGGCCGCGGCGTCCGTCGCCGCCGCCCTCGCCCTTGCCGCCTGCACCACCGGTTCCGCGGAGTCGGGAACCGCGACCATCTCCCTCGCGAACTGCGGCCGCACCGTGACCCTCGACGGGCCTGCCGAACGCGGTGTCACCCTCAACCAGGGCGCCACCGAGACCGCGCTGTCGATCGGCGCGCAGGATCGGATGGCGGGCACGGCCTATCTGGACGACGCCATCGCACCGCAGTGGGCCGCCGCCTACGCGCAGGTCCCTGCGCTCGACGAGAAGGACTACCCCAGCCGCGAGGCCCTCCTCGAGGCCAAGCCCGACCTCGTGACGGCGTCGTACTCGGGCGCGTTCGACGACAAGGCCGTCGGCTCGCACGAGTCGTTCGACGAGCTCGGTGTCGCCACCTACGTCTCCCCCTTCGGCTGCAAGGACAAGTCGACGCGACCCGCGGTCGCCTGGGATTCGATCGGCTCCGAGATCACCGACTACGGGACCATGTTCGGACGCGAGGACGAGGCCGCGGCGGTGGTCGCGCAGATGCGCGAGACGCTGGCGGGCATCGAGTCCGCCGCGCCCGCGAAGGGCAAGAGCATCTTCTGGTACGACAGCAACACCACGACGCCGTACGTCGGAGCGAACGCAGGCGGGCCGCAGCTGATCATCGACGCGGTCGGCGGCACCAACATCTTCGCCGGCACCGCCGGGTCATGGGCGGACGGCAGCTGGGAGACGGTGCTGGCCGCGAACCCGGACGTCATCGTCCTCGCCGACGCCTCGTGGGACACGGCCGAGGAAAAGAAGGCCTACCTGCGCGGCGACCCGGCGCTCAAGGACCTGAAGGCGGTGCGCGACGACGCGTTCGTCGTGGTCCCGTTCTCGACGACCACCCCGGGTCCGCGCACGATCGAGGGCGCGAGCCTGGTCGCCGGGCAGCTGGGCGGCGACGGGGCGTGACCGCGTCCACCCGGGCACCGATCCGGGCAGCCGCGACGACCGGCACCGCCTGGTCGGCGATCCTGATCGCGCTGCTCGCGGTGAGCTGCGCGGCCGGGGTCGCGATCGGCGCGGCCGACCTGTCGATCGGCACGGTCGTCGAGTCGATCGCCGGACGGCTCGGTATCGGACCCGGCACCGACCTGCTCACCACGCACATCGTCGTCGACCTGCGGATGCCGCGGGTGCTGGCGGCCGCCGCGATCGGCGCGGGCCTCGCCCTGTGCGGCGCCGTGCTGCAGTCGCTGACCGGCAACCCGCTGGCCGACCCCTACCTGCTCGGCATGTCGGGGGGCGCGTCGTTGGGCGCGGTCCTGGTGCTCACCACCGGTGCGAGTGCGGTGGGCGCCTTCGGATTCGGTGCCGTCTCGTCGGCGGCGTTCCTCGGCGCCCTCGGGAGCCTGCTGCTGGTGTTCGTCATCGCGACGTCCCGGTCCGGGGCACTGATGCCCGGCCGGCTCGTCCTCGCCGGGATAGCGGTTGGGCAGCTGGCCGCGGCGCTCACGTCGGCGTTGGTGCTGTTCGGCGACCGCGACGCCGCCCACCGGGTGCTGAGCTGGACCCTCGGCTCGGTGGCGGGGGTGCGCTGGTCGGGTCTGGTCGGCATCCTGATCGTCGTCGCGGTGACGATGACGATCGTCCTTGCCTACAGCCGGGTGCTGGACTCGTTCGCGTTCGGTGAGCGCGCCGCCGCGAGCCTCGGCACCAACGTCGAGCGCACCCGCTGGGTGCTGTACGCGGTGGCGTCGCTCTGCACGGCGGCATTGGTCGCGCAGGCGGGCATCATCGGGTTCGTCGGCCTCGTGGTGCCGCACGCGGCCCGCATGCTCGTCGGGCCACTGCACGCGCGACTGCTCCCGGTGGTGGCCCTGATGGGAGCGCTGCTGCTGGTGTGGGCCGACATCGCCGCCCGCACCGTCATGCCGGGGCGCGAGCTGCCGATCAGCATCGTCACCGCCATCGTCGGGGTCCCGGTGTTCGTGTGGCTGCTCCGACGACGGGGAGTTCGCGCATGACGCACCACTCTCCCGACATCCGGGTCGAGGACGTCTCCTGGTCCGCGGGGGGCAGGCGGATCCTCGACCAAGTGTCGTGCACGGCCCCGGCCGGGCGGGTCACCGGGTTGATCGGACCGAACGGGTCGGGCAAGACATCGCTGCTGTCGACCATCGCCCGGCTCGAGAGTCCCGACAGCGGACGCGTGCTGCTCGGCGACATCGCATCGACCGCGATGCACCGGCGCGAGTTCGCGCGCACCGTCGCGCTGGTGGAACAGCACTCGGCGACCGAACTGGACCTGACGGTGGAACAGATCGTCGAGCTCGGCGCCATCCCGCACCGCGGCGGCTGGGCACGCCCCGCCGCGCTCGGCACGGGCGAGCTGGTCACCGACTGCCTCGAGACGGCGGGGATCACCGATCTGCGACACCGGTTGTGGCAGAGCCTGTCCGGCGGCGAGAAGCAGAAGACCCAGCTGGCCAGGGCGTTCGCGCAGCGGCCCTGCGTGCTGCTGCTGGACGAGCCGACCAACCACCTAGACGTCTCGGCCTCGCTCGAGCTCCTGGAACTGATCCGGGCGAGGGGGCTGACCACGGTGGCCGCGATGCACGACCTGAACCTGGCCGCGATGTACTGCGATCACCTGGTGGTGCTGTGCGACGGCCGGGTGACCGCCGAGGGCCCGACGGAGTCGGTGCTGACCGCCGATCTGCTCGCGGAGGTGTACGGGCTCGACGCCCTGGTGCAGCCTCATCCACGGACGGGACGACCGCTGGTGGTGCTGTGCGGCACCGCCACCGAGACCGCCGAAAGGGCCGCGCCATGACCATGGTTCAGCAGTCCCGCTGGGTGATCGTGACCGCACCAACCGACCGCGGGGACGATCCCCGCGATCAGGTGCTCGGGGCGCTGCGGGTGCTGCGGGACCGGCACCCGGACACCGCCTTCGTGACGGCGGTGCTCGGCGGCTCGGGGACATCGGTCACGGTCGCGCTCGACGAGGCGGCCGCGTCCGGCGCGACCGAGGTGGTGGTCGTGAGCGCCCAGACGGTGCTCGACCGCAAGATCGACGCGTGGTTCCGCCGCGTCATCGGACACTGGTTGCGCGAGCGCGGATCCGATGGGCCCGACGTCCGCCTCGCCGGTCCGCTGAGCGGCACCGACACGTACGCCGATCTGCTCGACGCCGCGATCTCCGGCCCCACCGCCGCGGCCCGCACGACCACCGCGCCCCTGACCTCCCCCGCGTGGGACGAGGTCCCAGGCTTCGCCCGGCACGTCCTGGTGTGCCGTGGCCCGCGGTGTTCGGCCCGCGGCGGTCCGGAGACCGCGCAGACACTGGACAACGCGCTCGAGGCCCGCGGCCTTGGCGACGACGACGTCCTCGTCACCCAGACCGGCTGCATGTTCCCGTGCTCGCAGGCCCCGGTCGTGGCGGTGTATCCCGACAACTCCTGGTACGCCGAACTGCGAGCCGACCGGGTCCAACGGTTCGTCGACGAACACCTCGTCGAGGGCAGGCCCGTCACCGAGTGGAGCGGGGCGCGGCGGCCATCTGACACCCTGGAGGCATGACCCCAGCCGCACCCCGCGTCACCGTCACCTACTGCACGCAGTGCAACTGGCTGCTCCGGGCCGGCTGGATGGCGCAGGAACTGCTGAACACATTCGGCACCGATCTCGGCGAGGTGGCCCTGATCCCGGGCACCGGCGGCGTCTTCCGGATCGAGATCGCCGACGAGCTGCTGTGGGACCGCGCCAGGGACAACGGTTTCCCCGACATCGCGGCCCTCAAGCAGTTGGTGCGCGACGTGGTGGCGCCGGATCGCGACCTGGGCCACACCGACCGCAAGCGCGACCGCTGATCGCTCAGTCCCCGCGCGGGCCGTAGGTGTCGACCACGAGCACGGGCCCGTCGCCAAGGGTGCCGTCCGCGTCCATCGCCAGCGCGCCCGCGAGCGCCTTCGCGGTGTAGACGGGGTCGAGGGTCAGCCCGTGGTCGGCGCCGACCCGCAGCGCGGCCGATCCCTCCGGCGTGCCGAACCCGTATCCGGGCCCGAGCCAATCGCGGGTCACGGTGATCGCTCCCGGCTCGAACTCGACAGGGCCGAGCGCGGCCCCGCGCCGGGTGAGGAGCCGCGCGGTCTTGCCTGCCAGCCCGACGAGGTCCCGCTCGGCCAGCGGCAAGGTGTCGTTGACGACCACCCCGACCACCCGGGTACGCAGGCCGGCCAGGTGCAGTCCCAGCAGCAGCCCGGCCGCGGTCCCGCCCGAACCCACCGGCGTCACCACGTGCGTCGGTTCCGGCATCGCGCCCGCCTCGACCTGCGCGGCCAGCTCCAGCGCGGCCTCCACGTAGCCGAGCGTCCCGAGGCGCGAGGATCCGCCCGCGGGCAGGAAGTAGGGCAGGTGCCCGCCGCGCGCGTGCCGCACCATCAGCCACGGCGCCGCCGCGATCGTGCGGGCCTTCGTCCTGGTGAAATGCAGTGCGGCACCGGAGCGCCGCAGGCGTTCGAGCTGTTCGTGCACGTGCTCGTCCATCGGCTGATCGATCAGGGCCAGGGCCGTGTCGATGCCGAACTCGCGGGCGTACAGGGCCGTCGCCAGCCCCCAGTTGGTGCCCTGTCCGCCGACAGTGAAGATCTGCCGGGAACCACGGGCGAGGACGTCCGGGATGATCCACTCCAGCTTGCGCACCTTGTTGCCGCCCCAGCCGCCCGCGCCGTAGACGCCCTCGTCCTTGCACCACAGCCGGTTCGCCCGGCCAAGCCCCTCCAGGTGGGCGATCGGGGTCGGGCCGGAGCCGAGCCTGCGGTACGGGAGGGTCGCCTCGAGCTCCGGGAAGAGCCGATGCAGCGCGGGGCCGGTCGTCTGGTCCATGCGGGCGCCTAGACCGAGTCGAGCCGGCGGCGGAGCGCGCCGGCCAGGTAGTCGAGATCCGGCCGACGCGCGGCCACGGGCCGGCCGCGGAGACCGAAACCGTCGCCGGGGGTGCGCGGGATGACGTGCAGGTGCACGTGGAAGACCTCCTGGCCGGCGACGGCGCCGTCGGCGAGGAAGAGGTTCACCCCGTCGGCGCGCGGACCGTCGGCGGGCAGGCCCGCCGCGTCGGTGCCGTTGTCACGCAATGCGGCCGCCAATCGCTGGCCCACGGCGAAGATCCGGCCGCCGTCCTCCTGGTCGAGCTGCGCGAGCCCCGACGCGTGCCGCTTCGGGACCACCAGCAGGTGGCCGGGGGTGAACGGGCGGATGTCCATGAACGCCACGGTGTGCTCGTCCTCGTACACGAGGCTCGCCTCCGCCTCGCGCGCGATGATGGCACAGAATATGCAGTGGCTCATGGGGATTGATGATAGGCCCCATCGACATCCCGGTGGACGGGCAATCCCCTTCTCGCGCCGCCGCGACGGTCCTAGCGTGTGCCCACCGACAGTGGATGGGAGTTGCGACATGAGCGCACGCAATCCGGTGGCGCCCCTCGAAGCGGGCGACGTCGAACATTTCGATCACGGGACCGATGTCCTGATCGTCGGCTACGGCTGCGCGGGCGCGGCCGCGGCCCTGGAGGCAACGGCCGCGGGCGCCGAGGTCGTCATCCTGGAGAAGGCGAGCGGCGGCGGCGGATCGTCGGCGCTGTCCGGCGGCGAGATGTACCTCGGCGGCGGTACCGAGATCCAACGGGCCTGCGGATTCGAGGACACCGCGCAGGACATGGAGGCGTTCCTGCTGGCCGCCCTCGGGCCCGACGCCGACAAGGAGAAGGTCGGCCTCTACAGCCGCGCCAGCGTGGATCACCACCGATGGCTGGTCGACCACGGCGTGCCGTTCAAGCCGTCGCTGTGGAGCTCCCCCACCTGGGTGCCGCCGACCGACGACGGCCTGATGTGGATGGGCGAGAACTCCTATCCCTTTGCGGAACTCGCCAAGCCCGCGCCCCGCGGGCACCGCGTCACCTCGGACGGGTTCGGCGGCAAGGTCCTGATGCAGAAGCTGACCGAGGCCGTCGCGGCCACCGACGCGGCGGTGCACACCGATACCTACGCGACCCGGCTGATCGTCGAGGGCGGCCGGGTGGTCGGCGTCGTCGCCCGCCAGTACGGCAAGACGTACGCCTACCGCGCGCGCCGCGGCGTGGTGCTCACCACCGGCGGGTTCGCCGACAACGCGGAGATGGTCGCGCAGCACGCCCCGCAGCTGGTCGGGCTCGGCGTCAACAGCGACGGCGGCGACGACGGCCGCGGCATCGTGATGGCCCAGGCCGTCGGCGCCGCCGTCAAGCACATGTCCGCCGGGCAGGTCGGCATCTCGCTGATCCCCGGGATGATGGTGCGCGGCATGATCGTCAACAGCGTCGGCCAGCGCTTCATCAACGAGGACGTCTACCCCGGCCTGGTTGGGCAGGCGGCGCTGTACAGGCACGGGCTGAAGGTGTGGGTGATCCTCGACGAGCAGGCCTACGAGGAGGTGCCGGTCGACGAACGCTGGGGCGTCCAACCGCATTTCGTGGCCGAGACGCTCGAGGACCTGGAACAGCAGATCGGCATGCCGCCTGGCGCGCTGGTCACCACCGTCGGCGAGTACAACCGGCACGCCGCCGAGGGCGAGGACCCGTACTTCCACAAGTCCGCGACGTGGCTGCGTCCGCTGCAGTCGCCGTTCGCCGCGATCGACGTCCAGCGCGGCATCGCCCCGCCGGAGTACGGCGAGGCGGGCCGCGGCGGCGCGGAGGTGTTCACCATCGGCGGTCTGTGCACCACCGTCGACGGCCACGTTCTCGACCTCGACGGCGACCCGATCCCCGGCCTGTACGGGGCCGGGCGGGCCACCTCCGGTCTGCACTCGTGGGGCTACATCAGCGGGACCTCGCTCGGCGACGGCACCTTCTTCGGCCGCCGGGCCGGGGTCGCCGCCGCCGGGGCCGACTGAGGCGATCGGTCAGCGCGCGAGGGCCAGCGCGTCGGACGGCACGGCCGCCCGCGCCAGCAACCGCGCGTACCGACCGCCGAGCTCGACCAGCTCCGCGTGGGTGCCGCGTTCGGCGACGCGCCCGCGATCGAGCACGACGATCTGGTCCGCGTCGCGGATCGTGGACAGCCGGTGCGCGATGGTGATGGTGGTGCGTCCCCGGCTCACGGTGTCGAGCGCGGCCTGCACGGCCCGCTCGGTCTCGTTGTCCAGCGCGCTGGTCGCCTCGTCGAGGATCAGCACCCGCGGGTCGCGCAGCAGGGTGCGGGCGATCGCGATGCGCTGCTTCTCGCCGCCCGAGAACCGGTGACCTCGCGCGCCGACGACGGTGTCGTAGCCGTCGGGCAGGGAGGCGATCAGCTCGTGCACCTGGGCGTCGCGCGCCGCCGCCTCGATGTCGGCGTCGGTGGCGTCGGGCCTGGCGTGCCGCAGGTTCTCGCGGATGGTGGCGTGCAGCAGGTACGTCTCCTGGGACACGACGCCGACCAGTTCGGACAGTTCCGCGAGCGGGATCGACCGCAGGTCGACCCCGTCGATGCTCACCGAACCGGAGCTCGGGTCGTGGAGCCGGGCCACCAGGGACGCGAGAGTGGTCTTGCCCGAACCGGTTTCGCCGACGAGCGCGAGCGAGGAACCGGCGGGCACCTCGATGCTGACGGAGTCGAGGGCGTTCCGGTCCGCCCCCTCGTAGCGGAAGCCGATGTCGGCCAGCCGAACCGCGCCCGCCACGTCCTCGCGGCACAGGTGCACGGGGTGCTCGGGGTCGTCGATCTCGACGGGGAGGTCGAGGTACTCGAAGATGCGGCTGAACAGGGCGAGCGAACTGGTCACCGAGACGCCGACGTCGAGCAGGCTCATCAGCGGCCGGAACAGCGCCGCCTGCAGCCCGGTGAACGCCACCAGGGTGCCGATGGTCATGCCGCCGGAGGTGGCAGGCAGTCCCGCCGCGAGGTAGAGCAGCGCCGGGATGGCGGCGAAGACGATATTCATCGTGGCCATCCGCCAGCGGCCGGAGAGCTGCGACCTGACCTCGAGATCGGCCAGGCGGTGCGAGGTGTCCGCGAAGCGCTCCGACATCGCCGGACCCGCCCCCAGCGTCTTGCCGAGCTGGATTCCGCTGATGGACAGGGACTCCTCGATCTGGGTCTGCATGTCGGCGAGGGTGCGCTGGCGCTGCGCCGTGATCTCCCGTCGCATCCGGGCGACCTTGCGGGTCAACCAGATCGCGGGTGGGAGCACGATCAGGGAGAGCAGCGAGAGCCGCCAGCTCAGCACGGCCATCGCGATGGACGTGCCGACGACGGTGGTGACGTTGGAGGCGATCGAGGTGGCGGTCGAGGTGACCACGGTCTGCATGCCGCCGATGTCGTTGGTGAGGCGGGACTGGATCTCCCCTCCCCTGGTGCGGGTGAAGAAGCCGAGCGACTGCCGCTGCAGGTGGGCGAACACCCGGGTCCGGAGTCCGTGCATGATGCGCTGGCCGACCGTGGTGGAGATCCAGGTCTGCACGACGCCGAGCACCGAGCCGACGACGGTCACCGCGAGCATGCCGATCACCGCCCACACCAGCAGCGTGACGTCCTGGTCGGGAATGGCCTTGTCGATGACGGCGCGGACCAGGAACGGATTGGCCAGCGAGACGGCGGATGCCGCGATGATCAGCACGGTGACCACCGCGATCTGCGGGCGGTAGGGCGAGAACAGGGCGCCGATCCGGCGCAGGCTCACCGGCGACTCCGCCAGCTGGGCGCGGTCGGCGGGATCGATCTTGCGTGAGCGGGGACCCGGTCCGGGCTCGCCGCTTCGGGGGCTTGTCATACAACCACCCCTCTCGTATGTCGGGGTCAGACATACTGAGGCTCCCTCACTATGAGGTTACTGTCAAGTGAGGTAGCCTAAGTCACCATGGACCAGCGCCACCCCGACACCCTCCGGGACCTCGTGATGTCCAGCGCCCGCGCCCTGCGCCGACGCTGGTTCGTCGCGCTCGAGCCGTGGCAGCTGTCCCCGCACGAGTACCGCGCGCTGCACGTGATCGGCCGCGACACGGACCGGCAACCTCGGCTCGGCGACGTCGCGAAGGCGCTGCGCATCGCGCCGCGGTCCGCCACCGAGGTGGTCGACAGGCTCGAGCAACGCGGGCTCAGTGAACGGGTCCCGGACGCCGCCGACCGGCGCGCCACGTGCGTGCGCCTGACCGAGGCCGGTCGCCGCATCATCGGCGAACTCGAGACCGCGCGCGCCGCCGACGCCGAGGACTTCTTCGCGCCGTTGGACGAGCACGATCGCGCCGAGCTGCGCCGCATCCTCGACAAATTGCGCTGACGCGCCTGTGCGCGGTTGACGAGTGTCTGGACTCGTCAACCGCGCACGGGCGGCGCAGCCGCCTAGAGGATCGGCGAGGGCTTGTAGCCCGCCGCCTCGGGGTTCTGCTCCACCAGAAGGCCGACCCGGCGCACCACCGTGGCCACCTGGGACTCGGCAGCGCCGATGAAGGCGGACTTGTCCTCCAGCGCGGCGTCCAGCTGCGCGCGGTCCAGCGGGAAGCGGTCGTCGGCGGCCAGGCGGTCGAGCAGGTCGGGCTCGCGGCCGTCCTCACGCATCGCCAGCGCGACGGCGACGGCGTGCTCCTTGATGACCTCGTGCGCGGTCTCGCGGCCGGTGCCCGCGCGCACGGCGGCCATCAGCATCCGGGTGGTGGCCAGGAACGGCAGGTAGCGGGTGAGCTCCTTCTCGATCACCGCCGGGTACGCACCGAACTCGTCGAGCACGGTCAGGAAGGTCTCGATCTGTCCGTCGATCGCGAAGAACGCGTCCGGCAGCGCCACCCGGCGGACCACCGAGCAGAACACGTCGCCCTCGTTCCACTGCGCGCCGGCCAGCTCCGCGGCCATCGACGCGTAGCCGCGCAGCACGACCTGCAGGCCGTTGACGCGCTCGCACGAACGGGTGTTCATCTTGTGCGGCATCGCGGACGAGCCGACCTGGCCGGGCTGGAAGCCCTCGGTGACCAGCTCGTGGCCCGCCATCAGGCGGATGGTGTGCGCGAACGAGGACGGGCCCGCACCCACCTGCACCAGCGCGGACAGCACGTCGTGGTCGAGCGAGCGCGGGTACACCTGCCCGACGCTGGTCAGCACGTGCGCGAAGCCGAGGTGCTCGGCGACCTTCGCCTCGAGGAAGTCCAGCTTCTCGGTGTCGCCGCCGAGCAGGTCGAGCATGTCCTGGGCGGTGCCCATCGGGCCCTTGATGCCGCGCAGCGGGTACCGGTCGATCAGCTCGCGCAGGCGGGTCAGCGCGACCAGCATCTCGTCGGCTGCGGAGGCGAAGCGCTTGCCGAGGGTGGTGGCCTGCGCGGCGACGTTGTGGCTGCGGCCCGCCATCACCAGCGAGGAATACTCGGCGGCCTTCTCCGCGAGCCGCGCCGCGACCGCGACGCCGTGCGCGTACACGTGCTCGAGCGAACGGAAGACCTGCAGCTGCTCGACGTTCTCGGTGAGGTCGCGACTGGTCAGGCCCTTGTGCACGTGCTCGTGTCCGGCGAGGGCGTTGAACTCCTCGATCCGCGCCTTGACGTCGTGCCGGGTCACCCGCTCCCGGTCCGCGATGGAGTCGAGGTCCACCTGCTCGAGGACCCGCTCGTAGTCGGCGAGCGCGTCCTCGGGCACGTCGATGCCGAGCGAGGCCTGCGCCCGCAGCACCGCCAGCCACAGCTGACGCTCCAGCACGATCTTGTGCTCGGGCGACCACAGCTCCCTCAGGTCGGGGCTGGCGTATCGGTTGGCAAGGACGTTGGGGATGCGGCTCACGAGCGCCCAGTTTACGGCCGCCGCCCGCCGGACCGGCAGCCGCGCCACCCGGGGCGGGCGGCTACGGCTCCGGTTCCTCCTGCGGGAGCGGCGGCGCGGCCACGTCGATGACCTCCGACAGCATCTCCCTTGCCAACTGCTCGGGGTCGGGATCGGACTCGCTCAGCGCCCCGACGACGGCCCCGTCCACCACGCAGATCAGCCTGCGCAGCCCCTCCTGCCGGACCTGCCGCCCTGATCGGCGCAGCACCTCACCGAGGGCATCGTCGAACTGGATCCGTAACCGCCGCTGCACCTCCTGCAACTGGGGGTGCCGGGCGGAGGCGATGAAGCACTCGTACCGGGCGATGAGGTGTTCCCGCGCCGCGCCCTCGATCGGGCCGACCAGCAGCTCGATGATCAGTTCGACGACGGCCGCCGCGTCGCGGTCGGCCTGCGTGATCTCGTCGATCCGGGCGCGCATGGCGTCCATCTCCCGGCTGCCGCTCAGCTCCACAGCCCGCGCGATCAGGTCGTCGAGGGACTCGAAGTAGTAGGTCGTCGACGCCAGCGGCAGGCCGGCGCGCTGGGCCACCGCCCGATGGCGGACCGCCTCGAACCCGCCCTCGAGCATCAGATCCGCCGCGGCCTCGACGAGCGCCATCCGGCGTCGTTCGCCTTTGGGAGTCGCCGCGGAAGACACCCGGCCCATCGTGCCAGCGGAAGCGCTGCGCCGAGTCGATTTCGCTGGAGCGGGTGCGGGCGAGGCCGCCGTCCCGTCAGTGTCCGAGTGCAGCACTGCGTCCCAATCTCTCCAGCGCCTCTTCGACGTCGGCCGTCGCGCCCGCGAACGAGATCCGCACGGTCCGGTCGCCGCGGACCGTGTCGAAGTCGACGCCCGGCGCCAGCGCCACCCCGGTCTCCCGGAGCAGTTCCGCGCACCACGACGTCGAATCGTCTGTGAGGTGTCCGATGTCGGCGTAGGCGTAGAACGCGCCGTCGGCAGGGGCCAGGTCCGTGATGCCCAGCCGCGGCAGCGCGGCCAGCACCAGGTCGCGGTTGGCCGCGTACCGCCGCACGTGCCCGTCCAGCTCGGTCATGGACTCGTCGGTGAAGGCCGCGACCGCCGCGTACTGCGAGATCGCGGGCGGGCACACCGTCATGTTCGACGCGAGCCGCTGCAACGCCCGGCGCAGCCCGGCGGGCACCAGCATCCAGCCCAGCCGCCAACCGGTCATCGAGAAGTACTTGGAGACCGAGCCGATCACGACCGCCTCGCGCGAGGTCTCCCATGCCGACGCGGTCGCCGAGGTACCGGAACCGAACTCGATCCCGTGGTAGATCTCGTCGGAGATCAGCAGGGTGCCGTGGTCCTCGCACCAGCGCGCGAGGGCGGCGAGTTCGGCCGGGTCGATGACGGTGCCGGTCGGGTTCGCCGGGCTGGCGACGACCAGGCCTGCCGGCGGCTCGTCCAGCGCCTCGAGCATCGCGACGGTCGGCTGGAAGCGGGTGTCCGGTCCGCAGTCGAGCTCGATCACGCGACAGCCGAGCGCGGTGAGCGTGTTGCGGTACGCCGGGTAGCCGGGCCGCGCCACGACCACTGTGTCGCCTGCGTCGAAGGCCGCGAGGAAGATCAGCGTGAAGGCGCCGGAGGAGCCCGTGGTCACCACGACGTCGTCGGGATCGACCGCGATCGACGACTTCTCGCTGTGGTAGCCGGCGATCGCCTCCCGCAGCGGCAGGATCCCGAACGTCTCGGTGTAGCCGAGTAATTGGGTGTCGAGGGCCTCGCGCGCCGCACGCAGCACCGGACCGGGCGCCTGGGTGGACGGCTGCCCCGCGGCCAGCGTCAGGACGTCGCCGTGGGTTCGGGCCCGCTCGGTGGCGGCCTTCCAGACGTCCATGACATGGAAGGTGGGGACCTGGGATCGCTCGGACTCTGCTCGCACCGGGACGAGGCTAGTGCCTTGCGCTCGAAGTCCATTGATGATTGCCGGGGATCCACGTGGATGCATCGCAAGGCGACAACGCCGCGAGGCGCCGCGTCGGCCCCGGCAATCGCAAGAAGAGTTCGGGCGCGGGGCACTGGCGCGCCCGGGCGATCTGCCCGAGCGATACCGCAACGACAGCGGCCCCGAGGACCGGATCCTCGGGGCCGCTGCCGGCAGGGGGTACTGCTATTCGGTACCGATCGTGCGCATGTCAGTGCATGTCGCTCGCGACGATCGTGGCGATGTTCCGCTCCGCGAGCGCGGTGATGGTGACGAACGGATTGACGCCCAGGTTGCCCGGCACCAGCGAGCCGTCCATCACGTACAGGCCCGGGTGCCCGTGCAGCCTGCCGTAGTTGTCGGTGGCCTTGTTCAGGATGGCGCCGCCGAGGGGGTGGTAGGTCAGCCCGTCACCCCAGACCTTGTACCCACCGAACATGTCGGTGCGGTAGATCGTGCCCTCCTTCGAGTTGATCTTGTCGAAGATCCGCTTCGCCATGTTGATGCCGGGCTGGTTCTGCGAGGCCTGCCAGGACAGCCCGACCTTGCCGGTCGACGAGTTGTACTGGAACTGGCCACGTTCCGGGTTCTTCGTGATCGCCAGGTAGAGGCTGATGAACAGGTCGGCTCCGGCCGGGAACGGCGCGATCTCCGCGAACGCCGGTCCCCCGGCGTCGTCCCAGTTGTCGATGCCCATCGTCGGGATCGACGACTGCTTGCCGCCCGTCGCATCCCACAGGTGGTTGGCACGGGCGACCATGACGTTGCCGTTGTTGCCCCAGCCCTGGCCGACCTCGCCGGAGAGGTTCGGCAGGTGACCCTGCGCCTTCATCGCCACCAGCAGCTTGCTGGTGCCGACGCTGCCCGCCGCGAAGAACACCTTGTCCGCGGTGACCGTCTTGGTCGCGACGACACCGCCCTGCTCGTTGATCTGCTCCATCTCGACGGAGTATCCGGCCCCGCTCGGCACGACCTTGGTGACGCGGTGCAGCGTGGTGATGGTGACCTTGCCGGTCGAAGCGGCCTGCGCGAGATACGTCTTGGGCAACGACTTCTTGCCATAGTGGTTACCGAAGATGACCTCGCCGGCGAGGGCGGACTTGGGGGCCTGGCCCGCGGCCTCCTGCTTCATGTAGTTCATGTCGTACACATTCGGGACGAACACCGTCTTGAAGCCGGACCGTTCGGCGGTCTTGCGACCCGTGCGCGCGAACTTGTACCACTCGGTCGACTCGAACCAGGCCGGGTCGATGTTGTTGACGCCCAAGCCGGTGTTGGCCCGCGGGAAGAAGACGTTGTACATCTCGTTGGAGTCGACCGAGGGCAGCAGTTCCTCGAAGTAGCCGCGCCGGGGCGTCACGGCCATGCCGCCGTTGACCAGGGAGCCGCCACCGACGCCGCGACCCTGGTAGACGTTGATCCCGCCCATGTTCTCGCAGTCGAGGATTCCGACGTACTTCTCGATGGGCTTGTCGATCGAGACGCCCATGAAGTGCGAGACCGGCTGCGCCGTGCGATCCCTCAGCCAGAACCCACGCTTGTCCGGCGAGGTGGTGGAGGTGAAGACCCCGGAGGTGGCCGTGCCCCAGTCCCGGCCCATCTCGACGATGTGGGTGTCGATGCCCGCCTGCGCCAGCCGCAGCGCGGTCACCGCGCCGCCGTAGCCGCTGCCGATGATCAGGGCGGGCACCCGGTCACCGGTGTTGAGCGCGCGCCGCGGCGAGGCCGCGGCGGTGGTCGCGCTCAGGGTCGGTGCGAGGGCGACGGCGCCGGCCGCCAGACCCGTCGCCGCCATGAACCTTCTTCGGGAGAACTGCGATTTCGTGGTCGCCGTAAAGCTTCGCGACGCCTGATGTTCGGTCAACGGAACCTCTCTGATCACGAGCCAATAAAGTAGAACTCGTTATACAGCCGTAACAGCATCGAGATTCGCAATACCGGCCGGTAATAAACCGAGAACCCACAGCCCATATCCGATTATTCGAAATTCCTGTGCTGCAGCGTTTTCACCAGTACTGTTCAACGGTTTGTCGCGCACAGGAGGCGCCCCGCGCAGGCCGAGGCCACAGCGGGACGCCTCCGTTCTCACGAGAACGCGTTCACCGATTCGGATGGATCTAGTGCAGATCGTTCGCGACGATCGTGGCCATGTTCCGCTCCGCGAGCGCGGTGATGGTGACGAACGGGTTGACGCCGACATTGCCCGGCACCAGCGACCCGTCCATCACGTACAGGCCCGGGTACTCGGGCAGCCGCCCGAAGTTGTCGGTCGCCTGGTTCAGGATGCAGCCGCCGAGGGGGTGGTAGGTCAGCCCGTCGCCCCACGTCTTGTAGACACCGAACAGGTCGGTGCGGTAGATCGTGCCCTCCTTGGAATTGATCTTGTCGAACACCCGCTTCGCCATGTTGATGCCGGGCTGGTTCTGCGAGGCCTGCCACGACAGCCCGACCTTGCCGGTCGACGAGTTGTACTGGAACTGGGCACGTTCCGGGTTCTTGGTGATCGCCAGGTAGAGGCTGACCCACAGCTCGGTACCCGCAGGGAACGGCGCGATCTCCGCAAAGACCGGACCGGCCGGGTCGGCCCAGTTGTCGATGCCCATCGTCGGGATCGACGACTGCTTGGCGCCGGTGGGGTCCCAGCCCTGGTTGGCCCGGCCGACCATGATGTTGCCGTTGTTGCCCCAGCCCTGACCGACCGCGCCGGGGAGGTTCGGCAGGTGACCCTGCGCCTTCATCGCGACCAGCAGCTTGCTGGTGCCGACACTGCCCGCCGCGAAGAAGACCTTGTCCGCGGTGACCGTCTTGGTCGCGACGGTGTTGCCCTGCTCGTCGATCTGCTTCATCTCGACCGAGTACCCGCCGCCGCTGGCGGCCGGCGCCACCTTGGTCACCTCGTGCAGCGTGGTGATGGTGAGCTTGCCGGTGGCCGATGCCTGCGCCAGATAGGTCTTGTCCAGCGACTTCTTGCCTGCGTTGTTGCCGTAGATGACCTCGCCCGCCAGCGCGGACTTGGCGACCTGACCCGCGTCCTCCTTCTTCATGTAGTCGAAGTCGTAGACGTTGGGCACGAAGGTCGTCTGGAATCCGGAGCGCTGCGCGGTCTTCCTGCCGACCCGGGCGAACTGGTAGTAGTCGGTGGACTCGAACCAGGCCTGGTCGATGTTGTTCACGCCGAGACCGGCGTTCGCCCTTGGGAAGAAGGTCCCGTACATCTCGTTGGAGTCGACCGAGGGCAGGATCTCCTCGAAGTAGCCGCGCTTGGGCGTCACCGCCATGCCGCCGTTGGCCAGCGAACCGCCGCCGACGCCGCGGCCCTGATAGACGTTGATCCCGCCCATGTTCTCGCAGTCGAGGACGCCGGTGTACTTCTCGATGTCCTTGTCCACCGAGCCACCCGAGAAGTGCGAAACCGGCTGCGCCGTACGGGTCCTCAACCAGTAGGCCCGCTTGTCCGGGGTGAGCATCGGGGAGAAGATCTTGCCGTCGGAGCCGGGCGTCGTCCAGGCCCGTCCCATCTCGATGATGTGGGTGTCGATACCCGCCTGCGTCAGCCGCAGCGCGGCCACCGCGCCGCCGTACCCGCTGCCGATGATCAGGGCAGGCACCCGGTCACCGGTGTTGAGGGCGCGCCGCGGCGCCGCCGCCGCGGCGGTCCACGAGGAGGAGAGCGCCGCGGCCCCCACCGCGAGACCCGTTGCCGCCATGAACTTCCTGCGGGAGAGCTGGGGATTGAAAGTGGTCGCTGCCTTGCCGCGCGACGCCTGGTACTCGCTCAACGGAACCTCTCTGTCAGGGGCCAACAAACTGGAACCTGTTATACGAGAGAAGTTGCACGTTACCGTTCGGTAATCCGGCCGTCGCTCACACTCCGGAACGGATCGCGGAAACGCCTGTGCGAGAACACGATCACCGGTACGGTTTTACGCTACAGCGACCTGGACCAGCGTCCACCTAGATGCTGATGCGGCCCTCGACGGCGGCGAGCCCGATGTCGCGGCGGAAGTGCCCACCGGGCAGCCGCACCTCGGCGAGCTTGGCGTAGGCGTCCTCGCGGGCGCTCGTCAGGTCGGCCCCGACCCCGACGACGCTGAGCACCCGGCCGCCGGAGGACACCACGGCGCCGTCCTCACGCAGGCCGGTGCCCGCGTGCAGCACACCGTCCGCATCCGAGCCGCTGATCACGTCGCCCGTGCGGGGGCGTCCCGGGTAGTTCTCGGCGGCCAGCACCACGGTCACCGCTGCACCGTCGCGCCAGCGCAGCGGGGCCGCCTCGGCGAGGGTGCCGGTGGCAGTGGCGTTCAGCAACTCACCGAGCGGGGACTCCAGCAGCGCCAGCACGGCCTGGGTCTCCGGGTCGCCGAAGCGGCAGTTGAACTCGACGACGGCGGGGCCGTCCTTGCCGATCGCGAGCCCGGCATACAGCAGCCCCGAGAAGCCGCTGCCGCGCTTGACCAGCTCCGCGGCCACCGGGACGACGACCTCGTCGACGATCTGGGTCACCGTCTCCTCGGGCAGCCACGGCAGCGGGGTGTACGCACCCATACCGCCGGTGTTCGGCCCGGTGTCGCCGTCGCCGACCCGCTTGTGGTCCTGCGCGGGCAGCAGCGGGACCACCGTCTCGCCATCGACCAGGCAGAACAGCGACACCTCCGGCCCGTCGAGGTACGACTCCAGCAGGACCGGGTGCCCGGTCTCGAGCAGCTCGGCGGCATGATCGCGGGCTGCGCCGCGGTCGGTGGTGACGACGACGCCCTTGCCCGCCGCCAGCCCGTCGTCCTTGACCACCCAGTGCGGACCGAAGCGGTCGAGGGCCTCGTCCAGGTTGGCCGGGCTGTCGACGATCTCGCTGTGCGCGGTCCGCACAACCGCCGCCGCCATCACGTCCTTCGCGAACGCCTTGGAGCCCTCGATCCGGGCGGCGTCGGCGGACGGCCCGAAGCACGCGATCCCGGCCGCGCGGACGGCGTCGGCGACACCGACCACCAGCGGCACCTCGGGACCGATCACGACCAGGTCCGCGGCGACCTTCTGTGCCAGTGCCACCACGGCCTCCCCGGACGCGACGTCCACGGGATGCTGCTCGGCGATCTTCGCGATCCCGGCGTTGCCGGGTGCGGCGAACAGGGCCGTCACACCCGGGTCGCGCCCGAGGGCGAGAAGAAGGGCATGTTCACGGGCTCCGGAGCCGATAACGAGTACGCGCACGGGCCTCAGACTACGGCCCGGCCTCCACCCGCGGCGCGGTCAGGTCGTACATAGTTGCGCCATCGACCGTGGTTGCGGCGAAGTTCTGTGCGACCCATTCGGAAATCTCCGCACCGCTGCCGCCCGCGCCACCGGGGCCCATGCCGCCGCCCCCGATGAAGTAGTGGATCCTCCCCTCGGCCACGTACTGCTGGAACTGCGCCAGGCTCGGCGAGGGGTCGCTGCCGTTGAAGCCGCCGATCGGCATCACCGGATCCCCTGTGGCCAGCTGGTACCCGGAGGCGCTGTTGGACCCGACGGCGGCCGCGACCCAGGTGTAGCGGTCGGCGTCGGCCTCGAGCAGCGCGATCGACTCCGCGCTCGGCTCGCTGCCGCGCAACAGCCCGCCCGGCGAGCCCGGCCCCGCCGCCCCGCCCTCGCCGATGCGGCCGGGTGGGACCATCCCGTCGGGCACGGCGACCCCACCGGGCAGCATGACGCCGGTCGGCGGCATCCCGCCGCGTCCGCCCGCGAACCCCCCTGGACCCTGCCCCTCCCCCCGGAACATGAATCCGCCAGGGCCGCCCACTCCGCCCGTGTTCGGGCCCGCGGAGACGATCGACCCGACGTGCGGGGAGACGATCGTGTCAAGCGCGTACGCGGCAGGCCCGGCGAGGCCCGCGAACAGGGCGGCGCCCGCCGACACCGCGGCCACCCGCCCGGTCAGACGGGGCGCGAGCAGCGCGGCCGCGGACGCGATCCCGGCAACCAGCACCACCCAGCGCAGCCATGCCGCGAACTCCGGGCTGCGCCCGAGCAGCTCCCACGACCAGGCCGCGGTCATCGCGACCGTGACGGCGAGAACGATCCGCACCCACAGGGCATCGCGTCGACGCCAGCCGAGCACCGCGCCCGCCCCGACCAGCGCCGCGATCGGCGGGGCCAGCGCGACCGTGTAATAGGCGTGGAAGATGCCGGCCATGAAGCTGAACACCAGCCCGGTGACGAGCAGCCAGACACCGAAGAGGACCAGGGCGGCCCGCTGGGTGTCGGGCCGGGATGCCCGACCGCGCAGCACGATCCCGAGCACCCCGAGGGCCAGCGCCGCCGGGATCAGCCACGCGATCTGACCGCCCTGGGCCGCGTCGAACACGCGGGTGATGCCGGTGCTCCCCCACATCCCGCCGCCCCCGCCGGGGGGACCGCCTGCCATCGCCTCGGCTCCGCCCCTGCCACCCGGCACGACACTGCCCCGCTCGTTGCCGTTGAGTCGGCCGAGCCCGTTGTACCCGAGGGTGAGTTCGAGGATCGAGTTGTCCTGCGAGCCGCCGATCCACGGCCGGGAGTCGGCGGGCCACAGCTCGACGGTCAGCAGCCACCAGCCGGCGGCGACGACCATCGCGGCCAGCGCGGCGAACAGCTGCAGCACGCGCCTGCCCAGCTTCGGCGGGCCGAACAGCAGGTAGGTCAGCGCCAGCGGCGGCACCACCAGCATCACCTGCAGTTGCTTGGTGAGGAAGCCCAGCCCGACGAACGTGCCGGTGAGGAACAGCCACCGAGTACGGCCGTCGGACACGCCTCGCAGCAGCGCCCAGGCGGCGGCCACCATGAACAGCACCAGCAGCGCGTCCGGGTTGTTGAACCGGAACATCAGCGCGGCGACCGGCGTGAGCGCCAGTACGAGGCCGGCGAGCAACCCGGCCGCGGCGCCGAAGTACCGCCGCACCGTCGCCCACAGCAGGGCGACCGTGGCCACCCCCATCAGCGCCTGCGGCACCAGGATGCTCCACGAACTGAGGCCGAACGCGCGCACCGACAGCGCCATCACCCACAACGAGGCGGGCGGCTTGTCCACGGTGATCGAGTTCGCCGCATCCGAGGAGCCGAAGAAGAAGGCCTTCCAGGACACCGAACCCGCCTGCACCGCGGCTGAGTAGAACGAGTTGGCCCAGCCGGAGGCGCCCAGTCCCCAGAGGTAGGCGACGGCGGTCCCGATCAGCAGCGCCGCCAGCAGCCACGGCTCCGGCACGCGGCGCGGCGGCGCGGGATCGGGGGACGCCGCCACGGTCGTCGGCGCGTCGGTTGTGGTGGTCACTGCGTGACTCCTTCGTGGTGATTGCGGAACACCCAGCGCAGCGCGACGAACCGGGTGACGGTGGCGACGAGGTTCGCGGCGACGAGCACCGCCAGTTCGAGATGTTTGGAGGCGTCGGGCAGCCAACGGTGCAGCGCGAACAGGGATCCGCTGGTGAGCAGCAATCCGAACGCGAACACCGCGAGGCCCTGGGCCTGATGCTTGGCGGCACCCGCCGTGCCGCGCACCCCGAAGGTGAACGCGCGGTTGGCGGCGGTGTTGAGCACGGCGGTGATCAGCAGCGCCGTCAGGTTCGCCGCCTGTGCCCCGATCGCGGGATGCAGTGCCAGGTAGAGCAGGGCATAGGCGACGGTGGAGGCGACCCCGACGACGGCGAACCGCATCAGCTGCCCGACCATTCCGTGTGGGACGCCCTGGACGAGGGGTTCGCGACCGATGCTCGAGCGCAGCGCGGCGACGGGCAACTTTCCGGTGGCCAGTGCACGACCGACCCGGACCACCCCCTTGAGGTCCGCGATCGCGGTGGCGACGATGTCGACCTTGCTGTCCGGGTCGTCGACCCAGTCCACCGGCACCTCGTGGATCCGCAGGCCCACCCGCTCGGCGAGGACCAGCAACTCCGTGTCGAAGAACCAGCCGGTGTCCTCCACCAGCGGCAGCAGCCTGCGGGCCACGTCGGTGCGGATCGCCTTGAATCCGCACTGGGCATCGGAGAACTTGGTGCGCAGCGCCCCGCGCAGGATCAGGTTGTAGCCGCGGGAGATCAACTCCCGTTTGGGCCCACGGACCACCCGCGCCGAGCGGGTAAGGCGGGAACCGATCGCCACGTCGGAGTGCCCGGAGACCAGCGGCGCCACCAGAGGCATCAGCGCGTTCAGGTCGGTTGACAGGTCCACGTCCATGTACGCGACGACCTCGGCGTCGGAGGAGCCCCACACCGCGCGCAACGCCCGGCCACGGCCCTTCTCGTCGAGGTGCACCACGCGGACCCCGTCGAACTCGGCGGCGAGCCGCGCCGCGACGGCGAGGGTCGCGTCGGTGCTCGCGTTGTCCGCGACGGTGATCCGGCTCGGGTACGGAACCGACGCGTCGAGGTGCGCACGCAGCCGCCGCACGCACCGCTCGAGGTCGCGTTCCTCGTTGTACACCGGGATCACCACGTCCAGCGCAACGGTCTTCGTGCCCGGCGGTTCCGGCGCCGTCGCGCCCCGGACCAGTGAGTTCGTCATGCGGCCAACCCTCGTGGCCGAACCTGTGGTGTCCCTGGACCGAAGCTGGCAACTTTCTGCGAGCGCCGAGGGATCGCCCGGACCTCGACAAATGTGAGCTACATCACACTCGCCGAACCGATGAATACGGGCGCCGACCGCCGTCTCCATTGCTGAACCCACCGCACGGTGCCGACAGAATTTGACGAAAGGTCTCGGATCATGGAATCCATCACCACCCCAGCCGGTATCACGCTCGCGTTCGACCGATATGTCGGCGGCGATGCCGGAACCGTGATTCTCGTCGGTGGCGCATTCAGCTACCGCAAGTTCCCCAAGATGGTGGAGCTGGCCCAGAAGCTGGCCGATGAATACCACCTCACCGTGATCAACTACGACCGTCGCGGCCGGGGCGACAGCAGCGATTCGCCGGGCGTGTACGACGTCGAGAACGAGATCGACGACATCGCCGCGCTGGTCGAGGCGACCGGCGGGTCCGCCGCACTGTTCGGCTGGTCCTCCGGAGCGGGACTCGCCCTGCTGGCCGCCGCCTCGGGCCGGGCGCCCGGCATCACCAAGGTGATCGCCTTCGAGCCGCCGTTCGTCGTGAACCACGAGAACTTCGTTCCCTCCGCGAATCTCGATGTGACGCTGCACAAGCTGATTGCCGAGGACCGCCGCGGCGAGGTCGTGAAGTTCTACATGACCCACGCCATGGGCATGCCACGCCCCTTCGTCGCCGTCATGCGATTCACGCCGTTCTGGAAGAACCTGAAGGCAACAGCTCCTGCGGCAGCCCACGACTGGGCCGTCATGAGCGACTACATGCGCGGCGAACCGCTGCGCGCGGCGGACTGGTCCGGCATCACCGTGCCGACCCTGGTCATCTCCGGAGGAAAGAGCGGCGATCTGCTGCGCACCGCCGCACGCGCGATCACCGCCGTGCTGCCCAACGCTCAGCACGTGAAACTGGCCAAGCTGAGCCACAACCCGAACATTGCACTGCTCACCCCGCCGGCCGGTGAATTCCTCACCGGTACAGACCAGTACGTCGCCTGAAGCCACCCCACAACACCTATCGGGAGCACCCCATGCGCCAGATCACCGCAGGCCTGTTCATCTCGCTCGACGGCGTCGTCGGAGAACCTCAGGACTGGCACTTCCCCTACTTCAACGACGAGATGGGCGCGGCCGTCGGCGCACAGCTCGCGTCGGCCGACACCCTGCTGCTCGGCCGCGAGACCTACGACAGCTTCGCCGGGGCCTGGCCGGAGCGGGAAGCCGCGGGCGGCGAGGACGCCGGCATGGCCAAGGCCCTCGGCGACGCCCGCAAGATCGTCGTCTCCCGGCAGGATCTCGAATTCACCTGGCGCAATTCCGAACAGCTCGAGGGCGATCTGGTGGAAGCCGTCACCGAGCTCAAGCGGCGACCGGGCGCGACGAGTATCGCCATGAGCGGCTCCCCCTCTGTCGTCCAGCAGCTGCTGGCAGCGGGGCTGATCGACGAACTGCATCTGCTCGTGCACCCCATCGCGCTGCGCAGCGGCAAGCGGCTGTTCGAGGAGGGCACGCCGATCCCCCTGCGCCTCGTTTCGGCCCAGACGTTCACCACCGGGGTGCTGCACCTGATCTACGCCTCCGCCGATGCCACGGGCTCCGCAAGCTACGACGACGCCAAAGTGCATCTCGCCGCCGAAACGGCTCACCCGGCATAATCGCGGCATGGCATCCGTCTTCAGCATGATCATCGCCGGCGACCTCCCCGGCCGGTTCGTCTGGGAGGACGACGAGGTCGTCGCGTTCCTCACCATCAACCCGATCACCAAGGGCCACACGCTGGTGGTCCCGCGCGCCGAGATCGACCAGTGGCAGGACCTCGACGGCGAGGTGCTCGCCAAATGCACGAAGGTCGCGCAGATCATCGGGCAGGCGGTCCGCAAGGGCTTCGACGCCCCGCGCGCCGGACTGCTGATCGCCGGGCTGGAGGTGCCGCATCTGCACCTGCACGTCTTCCCCGCGTTCAGCCTCGGCGACTTCAACATCTCGGGCGCCGACCCGAACCCGTCGCCGGAGTCCCTCGACGAGGCCCAGGCCACCATCAAGGAGACGCTGCGCGAGCTCGGCCACGGGGCGAACGTCCCGGACTGACGCCGCCGCGGGTTCCGCCGAGTGTGCACCTGTGCGCGCGCCCACTCGACGTTTGCGCCGGCAGGTGCACACTCGGCGGGGCCGCACCCGGCCGCCGTCGGACGGGTGGGCTAGTCGGGTCGCTCGACCCGGGGCAGCAGCACCCGGAACACCGCGCCGCCGCCCTCCGGCGACTCCACCGTGACCGTGCCGCCGTGCGCGGCGACCAGCGCCGACACGATGGACAGGCCGAGTCCGCTGCCGCCGGACTCGCGGGTGCGCGAGGTGTCCGCGCGGTAGAACCGCTCGAAGACCCGCTCTTTCGCCTCCGCGTCCAGTCCTGGCCCGGTGTCGGCGACCTCCAGCACGGCATCCGGCCCCTCGGTCCCGACCCGGACGGTGACCGCGGCGTCGGCCGGGGTGTGGCTGAGCGCGTTGCCCACCAGGTTGCCTAGCACCTGGCGCAACCGCGCCTCGTCCCCGAGCACCTCGGCCTGCCCGGGCCCGCCGAGCACCTCGAGCCCGATCTCGCGTTGCGGGGCAACGGCTCTGGCGTCGTGGACCGCGTCCGATGCGACCGTGAGCAGGTCCACCGGCGCGCGCTCGAGCGGGCGCTGCGCGTCGAGCCGGGCCAGCATCAGCAGGTCCTCGACCAGCAGACCCATCCGGGCGGCCTCGCCCTCGATCCGCGACATCAGCAGCCCGGTGTCGGTCATCGCGCCCTGCCGGTACAGCTCGGCGAACCCGCGGATGGTGGTCAGCGGGGTCCGCAGCTCGTGGCTGGCGTCGGCGACGAAGCGGCGCATCTTCTGCTCGGACCGGCGGGCCGATTCCTCGGAGGCCTCGGTGGCGGCGAACGCGGTCTGGATCTGGGCGAGCATCCCGTTGAGGGCCGCCGACAGCCGGCCGACCTCGGTCCTGCCACCGTATTCGGGGACCCGGCTGTGCAGGTCGCCCGCCGCGATGGCCGCGGCCGTGTGCTCCACCTCGACCAGCGGGCGCAGGCTGCGCCGCACCACGACGTAGCCCGCGACCCCGAGGGCGATCAGCACCGCGGCGCCGATGCCGAGCTGCAGGATGACGAGCCGGTCGACGATCGCGTCGACATCGGAGAGGCTGACGGCCACGGTGACGGTGCCGCCTGGGCCGGTGGTGGTCAGCGCACGCCAGTGCTCGTCGGGGTCGCCGATCGAGCCGACGGTGATCGGGCCCGGTCCCGGGTCCGCGGGCAGGTCCGGTGCGCCGGGCCCGTCGTTGATCACCACCCGGGGCTCCCCTCCTGGGGGCTGTGCCCGGACATAGAACTGCGTCGGCGGGCGGGACGGACCCGGCTCGGTCGGGGGCGGGGGCAGCGGACGGTCCGCCCGCGGCCGGGCCCAGCCGTGCGCCGCGTCGTGCAGCATGGCATCGGTGCGGTCCATCAGCGTGTTCTCCAGCGCCGAGGTCACCGCAACACCCGACGCCAGCAGTCCGACCGCGGACAGCACGAGCACCGCGGCCACCAGGGTGAACCGCAGTGGTATCCGGTGTATCCGGGGCATCGGCACGGCTATCTGGGCTCGCGCATCACGTAGCCGACCCCACGCAGCGTGTGGATCAGCCGCCGGTCCCCGGTATCGACCTTGCGCCGCAGATACGACACGTACGACTCGACCACCCCGACCTCGCCGCCGAAGTCGTAGTGCCACACATGGTCGAGGATCCGCGGCTTGCTCAGCACCACCCCGGCATTGACCATGAAGTAGCGCAGCAGCGTGAACTCGGTCGGCGACAACGAGACCGGCTCGCCCGCCTTCCACACCTCATGGGTGTCGTCGTCGAGCTCGAGGTCCGCGAACCGGATTCGTGCGGACTCCGCGGACGGCCCGCCGCCCGCCGCCCGCCGCAGGATCACCCGCAGCCGGGCCACCACCTCCTCCAGGCTGAACGGTTTGGTGACGTAGTCGTCGGCGCCGAGGGTGAGCCCGGCGACCTTGTCCTCCACCGCGTCCCGCGCGGTGAGGAACAGCACCGGCGCGTCGACGCCGTCGGCCCGCAGCCTGCGCAGCAGCCCGAAGCCGTCCATGCCGGGCATCATCACGTCCAGGATCACCGCGTCCGGGCGGAAACCGCGCGCTCTGTCGAGGGCCTCCGGCCCGGTGGCGGCGGTCTCCACCTCGAAGCCCTGGAACCGTAGGCTCACCGACAGCAGTTCGACGATGGTGGGTTCGTCGTCGACGACCAACACCCTGGCCTCGGTTCTGGTGGCGCTCACTCCCCCATCATGTTCGTGATCGCTGCCAGGAGTCTGACCATCGGCTGTGAACTTCCTGTGAGTCGCTCGGGTACCCGTGCGCTAGAGTTCTCCTGCGCCCCTCCGGGGGTTCCCCGGTTCCTGTCGACGTCGGAACCGGATGCAGCACTCACGGTGTGGCTCACCTGATCCTCAGGGGCCATGCCGACCTCGACGGTCACAGCACCGGACGCACGCCGTCCGGCGTCCCCTTCGTGCCGTCCTCCGACTCGATCCGGAAATCGGATGCTTCACGCATTCTCGAGGGGTCCGGATCGCGAGGCGCCCGCCGGGCGGTCCCACATGGGATTCGCCCGGCGGACGACCCACCCGCGCGCACCCGCCGACACCGCGGATCGGCGCGCCAGGCGATGCGGCAGACTCTGGGTGTGACCGCAGACAAGTGCCCGCACGCCATCGCCGGGCCGTCGCCTGCGACCGATCCGGCGCCGACCACGCCTGCGGGACCTGCAGCCGTCATCCCGACGCCCCGCCACCGGCTACCGGTGCTGGGCGATCTGCTGAGCGTCGACCCGGCCAAGCCCGTGCAGAAGGAAATGCGGATGGCCGCCGAACTGGGCCCGATCTTCGAGCGCAAGATCGTCGGCCAGCGCCTCGTGGTCGTCTCGGGGGTCGAGCTGGTGTCGGAGGTCAACGACGAATCGACCTGGGCGAAGTCTCTCGGCCAGCCGATCCGCAAACTCCGCGGCATCGCGGAAGACGGACTGTTCACCGCATTCAACAACGAGCCGAACTGGGCCAAGGCACACAACATCCTGGCCCCAGGCTTCAGCCAGTCCGCTCTGCGGAGCTATCACGGTTCGATGCTCCGAGCCCTCGACGGCCTCCGGTCGGCCTGGGATAGCGCCGCGGCCACCGGCGACCCGGTCGATGTCTCCCGGGACATGAACCGGCTCACCCTCGACGTGATCGGACTGGCCGGGTTCGGATACGACTTCGGCTCGTTCACGAAATCGGCAGGAGCGGAGCCCGCGGAGCGACCAGAAGACACAGGAGCGGAGCCCGCGGAGCGACCAGTGTCAGAGGACCCGTTCGTGACGGCCATGTCACGGGCACTGGCCCACATCAACCGTACCTCGAACGACCTGCCGTTCGTCCGAAAGCTGTTCGGCAGGAAGGCCGCCGCGCAGCACGAGGCCGACATCGCCCTGATGCGCTCGGTCGTCGACGACGTGATCGCGGAGCGAAGCCGTCAGCCGGGTGGCCACGACGACCTCCTCGACCTGATGCTGGGCACCGTCGACCCGGCCAGCGGGGAATCCCTCGACCCGGTGAACATCCGCAACCAGGTACTCACCTTCCTGGTCGCGGGCAACGAGACCACGGCGGGGACACTCGGATTCGCCCTCTATTACCTGGCGCAGCACCCGGAGATCGCCGCCGCCGCCCGTGCGGAGATCGATGCCGTTGCCCCCGGCGACGGCCCGCTCTCCTTCGATCAGATCGGGAAGCTGCGATACCTGCGCCGGGTGGTCGACGAGACCCTTCGCCTGTGGCCCGCCGCGCCGGGCTACTTCCGCAAGGTCCGAAAGGACACGATGCTCGGCGGCCGGTACCCGATGCCGCTGGGGTCCTGGGTGTTCGTGCTGCTGCCACAGCTGCATCGGGACCCGGTGTGGGGCAACGACACCGAGAGCTTCGACCCTGACCGGTTCCTACCGGACCAGGTCCGCAAGCGGCCCCGCGACGCGTACCGGCCGTTCGGGACCGGCCCCCGTTCCTGTATCGGACGCCAGTTCGCGCTCCACGAAGCCGTGCTGACGCTGGCGGAACTGCTGCGGCGGTACGAATTCACCGGCGATCCTACGTACACGCTCGACATCCAGGAGGCGGTCACCCTCAAGCCACGCGGCTTCACCCTCCTGGTCCGATCGAGATGACCGGGAGCGTCGACACACCGTGAACGAATGGCACCTGATCGAGACGTTGGCCGAGGACTCGCCGACCGTGGTCAGCACCGGCGGAACCGTGCGCGCGTGGACCTCCACCGGCCGGCTGTCGCCCCGCCCCGACGTCCGGGTCGAGCCGCTCGTCGAGGCCGTGCGGTCCGGCCGACGTCGAGAAGTCCTCGAGGCACAGAGCCAGCGGGGCGAACGCAGGCGGTATCACCTCGAGGCCTTCCCGGTCCTCGGTCCGTCCGGCGACACCCACGGCGTCCAGCTGTGGATCGGGGACGCCGACGTCGAGCCGTCCCCGCCGCGGATCGCCTCCGGGATCTCCTGGTTGCTCGAGCGCCTGATGATCGCGCAGACGCTCGAGGCCTCGATGATGTCCGGGGTCCGGCCGGAGGATCACGTGACCGAGCGGACGCCTGCCGAGTATTACGCCAAGGCGGTCAAGTTCGACGAGTCGGAATCGCTGTTCGCACTGGCCTTCAACCCGCAGCCGGGCGGCAGATGGGACGCCGACATGAGCGTGCTGCACGTCGACGGCCGGATCATGCGGTGGCACTGCTGGGCGCGGGCCAGGACCGAGCCGGGGCAGGCGGGCCTGCGCCTGCTCTGGCACGACGTCACCGACACGGTCGAGCCGCGCAGGCCGACGCTCGCCGAGCTCGGCATGCAAGAGGTGATGCGGGGGGCCGGGATCTACACCGCGCTGTTCGAGACCGAACTGGGGGTGCTGACCATGTGGTTGGCGGAGGCCGCCCCGTGGGTGCACTGGCGCGGCATCGAGGGCGGCGACAGGATCATCCACCCGGACGATCAGGGCGTACTGGAACTGGCCCGCAGGCGGTTCGATGCCGGGTCCGTCGAGCCCGTCGAGGCGGTGGCCCGGCTTCGGACCGGGGAGGACGAGTGGGCGCTGTCCAGCCTGCGCATCTCCCCGTATCCGGGCGGCCTGGGCAATCGCCTTGCGATCGTTCAGATCTCGCGGGTGCCGCCGAGCTAGCGCTTGCGAACTGCGGGCCGAGGGTGACCGAACACACCCGCGACCGGGGCGCTTCGTTTGCTACGGTAAAGACGTCAACATGACACCCGGACGAGCAGCACCGTACCCGGCCAGCGACAAGACGGTGCCTTGGGAGAATCACACCATGGCATGGATTGTGCTCGTCATTTCCGGCATCTTCGAGGCCGTCTGGGCCACCGCCCTCGGCAAGTCCGAGGGTTTCTCGAAGCTCAACCCGTCGATCATCTTCGGCGTCGCCCTCGTGATCAGCATGGGCGGACTCGCCTACGCGATGCGCACCCTCCCCATCGGCACCTCGTATGCGGTGTGGGTCGGTATCGGCGCGTCCCTCACGGTCGCCTACGCGATGCTCACCGGCTCCGAGTCGTCGTCGATCGTGAAGATCCTGCTGATCCTCGGCATCGTCGGCTGCGTGATCGGACTCAAGGTCCTGCACTGACGGCCCGCCGCGCCCGGACCGGGCGTGTTGCCCGTCACCTCAGGGTTACAGTAATCCCATGAACCTGGTGGCGATGGTCACACTTCCGGTGCGGGCCAGCCTCGCGATCACCGACTCGGCGCTGGGAGTTGCCGAAACCGCGCTCGGGGCCGCCCGCGTCATGCTCGCAGCCTCGACCTCCCCCGGGGCGGCGGCGAGCCTGGGCGGGTTCGCCGCGGCCAACCCCTCCGGACCGCTGAAACTGCTGCAACAGGTAGCCGAACTCGCCTCGGACCAGAGGCCACTCGGCCAGGCGATGCGCCCCGGCGGACCGCTGGACCGACTCCTCGAACCGGGCGGCGTGGTCGACCGGCTCACCGCACCCGGCGGCACCCTGGAACGGATCATCGAACCGGGCGGGCCCCTCGAGCGGGTGCTCGCGACCGGCGGCCCCGTCGACCGACTGCTCGACGTGGACGGACCGGTGGAACGCCTGCTCGCCCCCGGCGGGCTGCTCGACCGGCTCACCGCTGAGGAGGGACCGCTCGAACGCCTCACCGCCACCGCCGGACCACTCGAAACCCTCACCCGTGAAGGCGGACTCATCGACCGCGCGATCGAGGAAGGCGGCATCCTCGAGACGCTGCTGGCCAAGGACGGCGCGCTCGAGCGGATCATCGCGGACGGCGGCCCGCTCGACCAGATCGTCAGCCTCTCCGAGACGCTGGCGTCCCTGGCACCCAACCTCGAGAAGATGGGCGACAGCATCGAACTGCTCCGCGAGACGGTCGGTGTCCTCAGCGCAGCGGTCGGCCCGCTCGGCGACCTCGCAGGCCGACTGCCCGGGCGCTGGCTCAAGGGCGGCAAGGGCAACGGCACCGAATACAGCTAGCCGCCGCGCGGCAACCGGTTTCCGGTGGCACCGCGCCGAATCCGCCCATACGGTGTGACGGTGCCCGAACTCGCCCGCACGCTCGGGGTCCGCGACAGCGTGCTGATCGGCCTCGGCTCGATGATCGGGGCCGGGATCTTCGCCACCCTCGCCCCGGCCGCGCAGGCCGCCGGGACGGCGCTGCCCCTCGCGCTGGCCGTCGCCGGGGTCGTCGCCTACTGCAACGCCACCTCCTCTGCCCGCCTCGCGGCCCGGTACCCGAGCTCGGGCGGGACCTATGTGTACGGCCGCGAGCGGCTCGGCGAGTTCTGGGGATACCTGGCCGGCTGGGGATTCGTGATCGGCAAGACGGCGTCCTGCGCCGCCATCGCCCTGACCGTCGGGGCCTATGCCTGGCCCGAGCACGCGCATGCCGTCGCGGTGGCCTCGGTCCTCGCGCTGACCGCGGTCAACTATGTGGGAGTGCAGAAGTCGGCGCTGCTGACCCGGGCCCTGGTCGCGGTGGTGCTCACCGTGCTGGCGGTCGTTGTCGTCGTCGGCCTGGGTTCCGCGGAGCCGAGCCGCTGGGCGGACGGCGGCGCGGGCGGCGCCCTTGGCGTACTGCAGGCCGCGGGGCTGCTGTTCTTCGCGTTCGCCGGGTACGCCCGGATCGCCACCCTCGGCGAGGAGGTGCGCGACCCGCGCCGCACCATCGGGCTGGCCATCCCCGTCGCGCTGGGCATCACGCTGGTCGTGTACACCCTTGTCGCGGCGGCGGCGCTGAAAACCCTTGGCCCGCACGGGCTGGCGACGGCGGCCGATCCGCTGGCGCAGGTGGTACGCGCCGCGGGCGCGCCCGAGCTGGAGCCGCTGGTCCGGGTCGGTGCGGTGCTCGCCGCGCTCGGCTCCCTGCTCGCGCTGATCCTCGGGGTCTCGCGCACCACCCTGGCCATGGCGCGCGACGGCCACCTGCCGCGTGGGCTGGCCGCCGTGCACCCACGCTTCGGCGTGCCGCACCGCGCGGAGTTGCTGGTGGGTGCGGTCGTCGCGGTGCTCGCCGCGGTCGCGGACCTGCGGCACGCGATCGGGTTCTCCTCGTTCGCCGTGCTCGCCTACTACCTGATCGCGAACTGCGCGGCGCTGACGCTGACCCGCGAGGAGGGCAGGGCGTGGCCGGGGATCCCGATCCTCGGTGCGCTCGGCTGTGTGACGCTGGGGTTCGCGCTGCCCGTCGCCTCCGTGCTCGGCGGACTGGCCGTGCTCGGCGCGGGTGCGCTGGTGTACGTGGCCAGACGGCGCGGCACCGCCTCGTGACCCCGTCCATCAGAGAACACAGGGCGACTCAACCCTCCTTTCGCGCACGCTCCGTCGCGATATCCGCCCACAGCGAAACGCCCCACCGGCGGGAACAGACCCCCGACCGGCGAGGTTGAGCATCACACGCTCAACTTCAGAAGGGCAGGGTCATGACAACAACCGAACGTCTTCCCGTGCTGTTCGTGGCGGAACCGGTGGTGCTGCCAGGAATGGTCGTCCCCATCGAGCTCGACGAACCGGCACAGGCCGCCATCGACGCGGCCCGCAGCAGCAGCGACGGCCGCGTGCTGCTCGCCCCACGCCTCGAGGACCGATACGCGGCGTTCGGCGTGGTCGCCTCCATCGAACAGATCGGCAGGCTCAGCGGCGGGGCGCCTGCCGCGGTTCTCAAGGCAGGCAGACGCGCCCGCATCGGCACCGGCGTCACCGGGCCCGGCGCCGCGCTGTGGGTCGAGGCCGAGCTCGTCGAGGACCACGCCCCCGACGGCCGGACCACCGAACTCTCCCACGAGTACAAGAACCTGGTGGTCGCGGTCCTACAGCGCCGCGAGGCCTGGCAGGTCATCGATTCTGTCAACCGGCTCACCGACCCCTCGGCGATCGCCGACACCGCCGGTTACGCCCCCTACCTGACCGACCTGCAGAAGCGGCAGCTCCTCGAAACCCCCTCGGCGACAGAGCGCCTGACCGTGCTGATCGACTGGACGAAGGAGCATCTCGCCGAGGTCGAGGTGGCCGACAAGATCGGCGACGACGTCCGCGAGGGCCTGGAGAAGAGCCAGCGCGAGTTCCTGCTGCGGCAGCAACTCGCCGCGATCCGCAAAGAGCTCGGCGAGGGCGAGGCGGACGGGGCCGACGACTACCGCTCCCGCGTCGAGGGTGCCGACCTGCCGGATTCCGTGCGGGAGGCCGCATTACGCGAGGTCGGTCGACTGGAGCGGGCGGGCGACCAGAGCCCCGAGTCCGGCTGGATCCGTACCTGGCTCGACACGGTGCTCGAACTCCCCTGGACGGTCCGCACCACGGACAGCACCGACGTCGTGGCCGCCCGTGCGGTGCTCGACGCCGACCACCACGGCCTGGAGGAGGTCAAGGACCGGATCGTGGAGTACCTGGCGGTCCGCGCGCGCCGCGCGGAGCGGGGCCTCGAGGTCGTCGGCGGCCGCGGCTCGGGCGCGGTCATGGTGCTCGCCGGTCCGCCCGGCGTCGGCAAGACCTCGCTGGGCGAGAGCGTCGCACGGGCGTTGGGGCGCAAGTTCGTTCGCGTCGCGCTCGGCGGCGTCCGCGACGAGGCGGAGATCCGCGGGCACCGGCGCACCTACGTGGGCGCGCTGCCGGGACGGATCGTCCGCGCGATCAACGAGGCCGGCTCGATGAACCCGGTCGTGCTGCTCGACGAGATCGACAAGGTCGGCTCGGACTACCGCGGCGACCCCGCGGCGGCCCTGCTCGAGGTGCTGGACCCGGCGCAGAACCACACGTTCCGCGACCACTACCTCGATCTCGACCTCGACCTGTCCGACGTGGTGTTCATCGGGACGGCCAACGTGGTGGAGTCGATCCCGGCCGCCCTGCTGGACCGCATGGAGCTCGTCACCGTCGACGGCTACACCGCCGACGACAAGGTGGCGATCGCGCGGGACTTCCTGGTGCCGCGTCAGCTCGAACGCGCGGCACTCACCGCGGACGAGGTCGAGGTGACCGAGGACGCGCTGCGCGAGCTCGCGGCCGACTACACGAGGGAGGCCGGGGTCCGTCAGCTCGAACGGCTGCTGGCGAAGGCGCTCCGCAAGGCCGCGACCCGGCTCGCGGGCGTCGCCGCCCCCGAGCGGGTGGTGATCGGGGTCGACGAGCTCAAGGACCTGCTCGGCCGGCCGCGCTTCACCCCCGAGGCGCACGAGCGGACCTCGGTTCCCGGCGTATCGACCGGGCTGGCCGTCACCGGGCTCGGCGGCGACGTGCTGTTCATCGAGGCGAACGCCACCGACGGCAAGGCGGGGCTGACCCTGACCGGGCAGCTCGGCGACGTGATGAAGGAGTCGGCGCAGATCGCGCTGTCCTATGTCCGCGCGCACGCGGCGGAGCTGGGTGTCGACCCGGCCACCCTGGACCGGAGCATCCACATCCACGTGCCCGCGGGGGCGGTGCCCAAGGACGGGCCGTCCGCCGGGGTGACGATGGTGACGGCGCTGGTGTCCCTCGCCCTCGGCCGCCCGGTGCGGTCGGACGTCGGCATGACCGGCGAGGTCACGCTGAACGGGCGGGTGCTGCCGATCGGCGGCGCAAAGCAGAAGCTGCTGGCGGCGCAGCGGGCGGGACTGAGCACGGTGTTCCTGCCCGCCCGCAACGAGCCGGACCTGGACGACGTCCCCGCGGACGTCCTCGAGTCCGTCGAGGTGCGCTTGGTGTCCGACGTCGCGGACCTACTGCGGTCGGCCATCACGTCCGCCGAGGAGCAGTCGGTCCAGGCGGCGTAGCCGCACCGTGCGGGATCCGTACCCCGATCGGGGTACGGATCCCGCACGGGAGTGATGGCGCCGAGCTCTTGTGGGACAACGGATCCGGGATCGGCCGGAACGGGAGTGCGCTGTCGGAGCCGGCCCGATCGTCTGGTACTGATACGGGCATGAAACGAACCCTGATCGCCGCCGTCGCGGCCGCCGCCGTGCCCTTCTTCCTCGTCGGCTGCAGCTCTGACACCGAGGAGAAGACGAGCGACTCCGCCGCCGCCAGCACGGTCGAGGAGCTGGCGATCGGCGAGTCGCCGCAGCCGACCGGCGACATCTACCACGACACCTGCAACGGGATCCGCGAGTACATCAAGACCCTGAAGGACGCCGGCATCACCGGCGAGGGCAGCACGCCGGAGGCCATCGGCACCGAGTTCGCCAACCTCGCGAAGGCCGCGCCGGACTGGGCCACCAAGTCCGAGCAGGACCAGAAGGACTTCCAGCGCGGCGTGGACGCCGGCATCAAGGGCGAGTGCTGACCGCTCCCCACGGTGACGAGAACGCTGAACGCTCGGCTGGGACACCCCGGCCGAGCGTTTTGCCAACTCAACGGCGGCCGACGATCACCTACCGGCGCTTCCACAACCACTGACTGAAATCAGTTGTGCCCCAGATTCTCCAGCGACCTCCAAGTTCGGGGAGAGTGCCGCCGCGTGGCAACTCAGATCTGATCATCGACCACGTGGTTTGCGAGTCGGTCCGGAGGACGTTGCTTGAGCCCGGATGACAGTACGAGGACCGCCAGCACGATGGCCGCGAGGAGCAGCGCCAGGACATCTCCCCACAGATGTCCCATGTGGTCGCCGCTGCCGAAGGACTGCACCGCCATTATTGCGGCGTGGACGACGCTGGAACACACGGTGAACCAGATCAGGCTGAGATTGTCCTCGGGCCGTCGAGCCGCGTTCCACAGGAATACGCCCAACGTCACGTACAGGCCGACGATCATCATGAAGTAGTCGGATTGGTAGGGCGCACCGGAATGCCACGCCCACCCCGATGGCCACACCACCGCCAACGGATAGAGAAGAACCATCACCGCGCCGAAGACCACGAGCGCGATCTGAAGGAGTCTGTAGGTGAATGAGTAGGCCGTTGCGCGCTCCATGGGATCACTCCAAGGAATATGGCTCCAAGCGGGTTCCGTTTCCAGAATCTCCGAGGCGAAACTAAGAATCACGGTATCGCTCGCGCGTCGCGACTGCCACTGGACCATTTCCGTGCCGGAACTCCAATCGTCTTTCGCGTATCCGGTCCCACCGCCTCGATGCACATTGACATGTCATGTCAAACTGTCACGCACGAGCCGGCCGGGCTCGTCGAAAGTGCAGTATCAGGGGGGTACGTGGAGATCACCGAGGAATCGGCCGTCGCGCTGGCGGGCTCGATCCGGGCGGGTTCGCTCAGTTCGCGCGAGGTGGTCGAGGCGCACATCGCGGTGCTCGAGCGGGTCAACCCGTCGCTGAACGCGGTGGTGGTCGAGCGGTACGAGGCGGCCCGACGGGAGGCGGACGACGTCGATGCGCGGCTGTCCGCGGAAGGACCGGACGCGCTCCCGCCGCTCGCGGGTGTCCCCGTGACCGTCAAGGAGTCGCTCGCCGTCGCCGGCATGCCCAACACCGCGGGAGTCGTTGCGCGCAAACACATCCGCCCGGCCGCGCACGCGCCCGTGGTGCAGCGCGTCCTCGACGCGGGCGCGATCGTGCTCGGCCTGACGAACACGTCAGAGGGCTGCATGTGGATCGAGAGCAACAACCGGGTCTACGGGCGCACCAACAACGCCTACGACCGTCGGCGCAGCGCGGGCGGCTCCTCCGGCGGTGAGGGTGCCGCCATCGGCAGCGGCGGGTCCCCGATCGGGATCGCCACCGACACGCTTGGGTCGATTCGGATCCCGGCGTTCTGCAACGGGGTCTTCGGGCACCGGCCCTCGACCGGCCTCCTACCCGTCACCGGATCCTGGCCCCCGCCCTACGGGGTCGCGCGGATGTGCGCGAACGGCCCGCTGGCGCGCCGCGCCCAGGACCTGATGCCCCTGCTGGAGATCATGGCTGGACCCGACGGCGTCGACCCCCTCGTGCGGGAGGTACCGCTGCGCGACCCCGCGGCGACCTCGCTGGCCGGTGTCCGGGTGACCCTCGTCGACGACGCGTTCCTGCCGGGCGCCGGTCGCGAGATGCTGCGCGCGCGGGACCGCGCCGCCGCCGCACTGGAGGAGGCGGGCGCGAAGGTCGAGCACGTCACGATGACCTCGCTGCGCCAGATCGGCCTGTTCACCACCATCGTCCTGGCCGAGGAGACGGGCATCAGCTTCGCGGAGATCATGCGCGGCCAGGGCGCCCATCCCCTGTCGCTGCCCGAACTGGTCGCGTTGCGGGGCCGGCACACCGCGCCGATGCGTTCGCTGGTGATCGGCGAGGTGCTCGAGAAGCTGCTGCCCCAGCGGCTGGTGCGGAGGCTGGCCGCCGCCGCCCACACGGTGGCGGACGAGGTGACGGCGCTCGTCGGGGACGGGCTGCTGCTGCATCCGACGATGCCCGCGGTCGCGCCGCGACACGGCGCGTCCACCGGCCAGCCGTGGCGGACCAACGCCGTCGCCCCGTTCAGCCTCGCCGGGTTGCCGGTCACGCAGGCGCCGCTCGGGCTGGGCTCGGCCGGGCTGCCGCTCGGCGTCCAGATCGTCGGTGGGATGGGCAACGACCACCTCACGATCGCCGCCGCGCTCGAGCTGGAACGCGCGTTCGGCGGATGGGCGCCCCCGCGCGGGAACTAGACTTCCCGGGCCATCACCCGACCGAGAGATCGCCTGCCGTGCCTGCCGCCCAGCTCCCCACCCCGACCGCCCCGAGCCTGAACGCCGACTGCGGCAATTGCTTCGCGCTGTGCTGCGTGGCGCTGCCCTTCGCCAAGTCCGCGGACTTCGCGGTCGACAAGTCCGCAGGCCGGCCGTGCACGAACCTCCTGGACGACTTCCGGTGCGGGATCCACACCGACCTCCGACACCGGGGGTTCACGGGCTGCACCGTCTACGACTGCTTCGGCGCCGGGCAGAAGGTGTCCCAGCAGACCTTCGGTGGGCGCGACTGGCGGCGGGACCCGGCCGGGGCCGACGCGATGTTCGAGGTCTTCCCGATCATGCGGCAACTCCACGAGCTGCTCTGGTACCTGAACGAGTCGCTGACGACCGCGGCCGCGGCACCGGTGCACGCGGAACTCCGCGACGCCTGGGACCGGACGGTGGAGCTGACCGACGGCGACGCCGCGTCGGTGGCCGGGATCGACGTCGATCGCCACCGCCAGGAGGTGAATGTGCTGCTGCTCCGGGTCAGCGAGCTGGTTCGCGGGGCGGTGCCGGGCCGCAAGCGTGAACACCGGGGCGCCGACCTCATCGGCGCCAAGCTGTGCGGCGCGAACCTGCGGGGGGCGAACCTGCGGGGGGCGTACCTGATCGGCGCGGACCTGCGAAAGGCCGACCTGCGGTCGTCCGATCTCATCGGCGCCGACTTCCGGGGAGCGGATCTCCGGGGCGCGGACCTGACCGACAGCATCTTCCTGACCCAGTTCCAGATCAATGCCGCGAAGGGCGACGCGACCACCCGCCTGCCCGGCGCGCTGGCGACGCCACCGCACTGGAGCGATTCGGAAGTTCTCACGGCTCCCCGGGCCGCACGAGGTCGTCCTCGCCGAGCGGGTGGCGGCGGGACCAGACGGCATAACGGTCGGCCAGCGGCGCCGCGCTGAGCCCGTGGGCCAGCACCGACGCCCCGATCGTGATCACCGCCGCCGTCAGGAGCAGATCCTCGTGCGGCAGTTGCCCCGGCTCCTCGAGGATGAGGATGACGAAGACGATCGTGGCGAGTCCGCGCGGACCGAACCAGCCGAGGAACGCGACGGTCGGCGCGCGCGGGTGCGTGCCGACCAGCGACAGCGCGACGGGGACCATCCGGACGACGGTCAGGCTCAGCGCCGCGTAGCCGAGCACGGCCAAGGACAGGTGCCCGAGGGCGGGGCCGAGTAGCACGGCACCGAAGACGACGAAAGTGACGGCGCTGAACAGGTCGCCTGCCTCGTCGAGCAGGCGCGCCCCCTCCTCCCCGCCCCCGCCGCGGCGACGGATCGCGCCGAAGGTCAGTCCGCCGACGAACGCGGCGATGAAGCCCGAGCCGCCCAGTGGCACGGCCACGGTGTAGGCGAGCACGGCCGCCGCCACGGGGACGATCTGCGCCCACAACGGGTCGATCGTGTCGCGACGGCGTGCGAGGGCCAGCATCGCGGCGGCGATCGCGCCCGCCCCGACGCCCGCCGCGATGCCGAACCCGATCTGCTCGGTGACCAGCCGGACCGCGGCACCGCCGCCGATCGCACCCGCTTCCGCCTGCGCGATGGCCAGCACGACGAGGAAGAGCGGCACGCAGATGCCGTCGTTGAGCCCGCTCTCGACGTTCAGGCCCTGCCGCACCCGCAGCGGCAGGGTCCGGAGGGTCACCACGGCCTGCCCGAGCGCGGCGTCGGTGGGGGCGAGAATCACCGCGAGCAGCAGCGCCTCGGGCCAGGCGAGGTCGCCGAGCACGACCACCGCGGCGCCGAAACCCGCCGCGATGGTCAGCGGCAGGCCGATACCGAGGAGCCGGGCAGGCAGGGAGATCTCGGTGCGGAGCGCGGACAGGTCCACCCGGGCGGCGTCGGAGAACAACACCAGCGCGAGCGTCACCTCGGCGAGCAACTTCACCGTCTCGGCGGTGGCGTCCACATCGATCAGTCCCGCGGCCTCTCCCCCGAACAGGAGTCCGGCGGCGGTGAAGACGATCGGAGCCGTGATCGGGGTGCCCTCGACCCGCCGGGACAGCGCCGCGAAGACGAGCAGGACCCCGGCGATCGCGGGTAGCGCCCATGTCATGCCGCCACCGCCCTACTCCACGTCGCCGGGCTGCCAGGTCTCGTCCAGTATCGGACGCGACACCGACCCCGGGTCCAGAAAACGAGCAATCCGGCGCCTAACAGCTGTATCTGCTGGTAGACGCCGGATCCCGTGGAGCCCCCTGTCAGGATTGAACTGACGACCTTTCGCTTACAAGGCGAGTGCTCTACCACTGAGCTAAGGAGGCGGACAAAGCGCGCCCATCATATCGGCCGCTCGCGGGAGACGGGTTCCCGGTGCCTCAAACGCCGACCCGCGCCGACCCGGTCGGCGTATGTTTGGCACGACACATTCCCTGACGGGAGCGGTCCCATGGATCTCAACACCATCAGCGATGTCGTGCGGCGACCACCCGACCGCCCCGGCGCAGAGTGGCGCGAGGGCGATGCCTGGCTGGCCGGGGGGACGTGGCTGTTCTCCGTCCCACAGCCCGAACTGCGCCGTCTGGTGGATCTCACAACACTCGGATGGGATGCCCTCGTCCCGAGCGAGTCCGGCCTCGAGATCGGCGCGACCTGCACCGTTCGCGATCTGTATGATCTTGCGCCGCAGATTGATTGGCGTGCGGCCCCGCTGCTGAGAACGAGCTGCGAGGCGTTCCTGGCCTCGTTCAAGGTGTGGAACTCGGCGACGGTGGGCGGCAACATCTGCATGTCGCTGCCCGCGGGACCGATGATCACCATGACCGTCGCGCTCGAGGCGACCTACACGCTGTGGGCACCCGACGGATCGCAGCGCACGATCGACGCGGCCGAGTTCGTCACCGGCGACCACCGCAACGTGCTGGTGCCAGGCGAGGTCCTGCGCCGCATCGACATCCCGGCCTCCGCGCTGCGCAAACGCCACACCCACCGCCGCTTCACCCTCACCCGACTGGGGCGCTCGACCGTGTTCATGATCGCCACCCAGACGCCCGGCACCGCCGACCTGGCTCTCACCATCACCGCGGGCACCACACGTCCGGTGCGCCTGACGTTCGCCGCCCTCCCCGACGCCGAGACCCTGCGCGGACACATCGACACCCTCCCGGACGACATCTGGTTCGACGACCCGAACGGCACCCCCGAGCACCGGCACCACCTCGCGCGGCACTTCGCCGAGGAGATCCGCGTCGAGTTCGAGTCGGGAGACCTGTGATGACCTACACCGTCAACGGCAAGACCTTCGACGGGGAGCCCCGCCCCGGCCAGTGTCTGCGGACCCATCTGCGGGACCTCGGCCACCACGGCGTGAAGAAGGGTTGCGACGCAGGTGATTGCGGCGCCTGCACGGTGTGGCTCGACGGCGATCCGGTGCACAGTTGCATCACCCCCGCGTTCCGGGCGGAGGGCCGCGAGGTGACCACGATCGAGGGCCTCGGCTCCCCCGACGACCTGCACCCCGTGCAGCGGGGTTTCCGCGACGCTCCCGGCTTCCAGTGCGGCTTCTGCACCGCGGGCATGATCATGACGGCGGCGACGTTCACCGACGCCCAGAAGCAGGACCTGCCCCGAGCGCTCAAGGGCAACCTGTGCCGATGCACCGGCTACCGGGCCATCGAGGACGCCGTGCACGGGGTCGCAGGCATCGAGGTCGCGCCCCCCGGCCGGGCCGTCGGAACCAGCGTCGGCACCCCCGCCGCGACCGACGTGGTCACCGGCCGCGCCGAGTTCACCATGGACACCGACATCGACGGCATGCTGCACCTGAAGGTGCTGCACTCACCGCACGCGCACGCCCGCATAGTCTCCATCGACAAGACCGCGGCGCTCGCGGTGCCCGGCGTGCACCGCGTCTACACCTGGCAGGACGTCCCCCGCAAGCGCTTCACCACCGCCATCCACACCGACCACCTCGTCGACCCGGACGACACCTACATCCTCGACGACACGGTGCGCTTCGTCGGCCAGCGGGTGGTCGCGGTGCTGGCCGACACCGTCGGCGCCGCCGAGGAGGGCTGCCGCCGGGTGGTGGTGGAGTACGAGCCGCTGCCGGCCGTGTTCGACCCGGAGGAGGCGATGGCCGACGGCGCCCCGCAGCTGCACGGCTCCGACGATCCGTTCGTGCGGGACCCGGTGCACAACGTCCTGCTCGAGCTGCACGGGCACGTCGGCGACGTCGAGGCCGGCTTCGCCGAGGCCGACGTGATCCACGAGGGCACCTATTTCTCGCCGCGGGTGCAGCACGCGCACCTGGAGACGCACGGCTCCATCGCGTGGATGGCGGACGGCCGCCTGCACGTGCGCACCAGCTCGCAGTCGCCGTCCATCGCGAAGGTCAAGCTCTCGCACCTGTTCGACCTGCGCCCGGACCAGCTGCGGGTGTTCTGCATGCGGGTGGGCGGCGCGTTCGGCGGCAAGCAGGAGGTGATCTCCGAGGACCTCGCCGCCCTCGCCACCCTCGACACGGGTCGGCCGGTCTGTTTCGAGTACACCCGCGAGGAGGAATTCACCACCGCCTCGCCCCGGCACCCGATGAGGCTCACGGTCCGGCTCGGCGCCCGGTCCGACGGCACCCTCACCGCAATGCAGGTCCGCAACGTCTCGAATACCGGCGCCTACGGAAACCACGGTGGTGAAACACTTTTCGCCGGCGGAGCGGCGGTCATGCTCTATCGCTGCCCGAACAAGAAGTTCGACGGCTACTCGGTGTACACCAACACCGTGCCGAGCGGGGCGCTGCGCGGCTACGGCATGACCCAGCCCGCATTCGCGGTCGAATCCGCCATGGGCGAGTTGGCGATCGCGCTCGACATGGATCCGCTCGAGCTGCGCCGCCGCAACATCGTGCGGCCCGGCGACTCCCTCGTCGCGTTCGAGGACGGACCCGACGACGTGGTGTTCGCCGAGGACGGCGTCGGGCGGTGCATCGACCTCGTCGACGAGGCTCTGCGCCGCGGTGGCTCCGAGCCGCCACCCGGCGGGGACTGGCTCGTCGGGACCGGGACCGCGAGCTCGTTGCACGAGACCGCGCCGCCGACCGATCACATTTCGGAGGCGTGGGCGACGCTCGGCGGCGACTGCATCTACGAGCTCGCCGTCGGCACAGTGGAATTCGGAGAGGGAACCCCGACAGCGCACGTGCAGATCGCGGCGAGCCAGCTCGGGACCACCCCCTCCCGGGTACGCCTGGTCCAGTCCGACACCGACCGAACGGGCTTCGACACCGGCGCGTTCGCCAGCGCCGGCCTGTCCGTCGCCGGCAACGCCGTGGCGCGGGCGACGAACGCCCTGCGCGACCGGATCCTCGCCTTCGCCGCCGCGCACGCGGGGGTCGAGGTCGCGGCCTGTGCGATGGACGATGACGCCGTGGCCTGCGACGGCGTCCGGGTGCCGCTCTCCGAGCTCGTCGAGGCCGCGCGTGCCCGCGGCATCCGGTTCACCGCCGCCCGCAAGGCGTACGGGTCCCCGCGCAGCGTCGTGTCCAACACCCACGGCTTCCGGGTCGCCGTGCACCGGGTCACCGGCGAGGTCCGCATCCTGCGGAGCGTGCAGGCAACCGATGCCGGGGTGATCATCAACCCGGCGCAGGTGCGCGGGCAGATCGAGGGCGGTGTCGCGCAGGGCATCGGCTTCGCGTTGACCGAGAACTTCCACGTCGACAGCGACGGCGTGATGACCAACCCGAACCTGCGCAACTACCGCATCCCCACCTACGCCGACGTGCCCCGCACCGAGGTGCTGCTGGTCGAGTCGACGGACTCGGTGGGGCCGATGCACGCGAAGGGCATGGCGGAGTGCTGCATCAACCCGGTGGCGCCTGCGCTGGCCAATGCCGTCGAGGACGCGACGGGCGTGCGCTTCCGGGAGCTGCCGCTCACCCCCGAACGCATCTACCGCCGGATCGTGGAGTCGCGCACCGGCGCCACATCGGTACACGCATAGGGAGGCGACGGTGGAGGCCGAGGAGCACGTCCGCGACACCGCGACCGTCATCATCGGCCAACGGGTGCGTGCCGGATCCGAGGCGGCGTTCAAGACCTGGCAGGAGGAGATCAACGTCGCGGCCTCGCAGTACGCCGGCTTCCTCGGTGCCCAGATCGCCGCGCCCACCGCGGTGCAGCCCGATTGGGTGGTGGTCTACCGGTTCGACTCCGTCGCGAACGTGCAGGCCTGGCTCAACAGCGCCACCCGCCAGGGGTGGCTCGACCGGGGGCAGCAGTACCTCGACGGCCCGGCAACCCAACAGGTGATCACCGGTGGATCGCGCCCGACCGATCAGCTCGTGACGGTCGTCGTGACGCACCGCGTGAGACCCGACAGCATCGACGCCTTCATCGAGTGGCAGGACCGGATGCGGTTGGCGGAGCGCAAGTTCGAGGGTTTTCGCGGCTCCGAACTCTTCCGGCCCATCGAGGGCGTGCAGGACGAGTGGACCGCCCTCTACCGCTACGACAACGCAGCGAACCTCTTCACGTGGCTCACCTCGACCAAGCGACAGCAGCTGCTCGCGGAGGGTGAGAAGTTCCACGAGTTCTCCTCCCACACCGTCGACAACTCGTTCGGGAGCTGGTTCGCCTTCGACGAGAAGGGAAACGAGGCGCCGCCACCCTCGGACGTCAAGACCTCCATAGCCGTCTGGGTCGGCCTCTATCCCACCGTCGTCCTGATCGCCCTCGCGCTCGCCCCGCTGAAAATGCCGCTGTGGCTTGGCCTGCTCGTCGGGAACCTGTTGTCCAGCTTCGCCATGACCTTCGTGACCATGCCGCGCTACGTGAACCGGCTGCTGGGGCGCTGGTTGCGGCCACCTCCTGACGCGCTGGAGCTGAGGTCGAACCTGCGCGGGATCGCCGTCGTCGCCGGGGCGATGGCCTTCTGGGTCGTCGTCTTCTATCTCGTGACGCGGCAGTTCTGGACGCTGCCCTGAAACAGAGAGAGTTCACCCTTCAACAGGATCGAGGACCAACCGATGACCACGAAGACTGCACGGCGCGCGAGCCTGATCCCCTTTGCCATCGCCTCGGCGCTGCTCGTGGCGGGATGCGGCTCGAACGACGATGACACCACCCCGACGACGAGCGCAGCGGCGACCTCCATGCCCATGTCCATGTCGATGCCCACGGGCACCACAGCGATGGCGCAGGTCAGCAAGGAAAAGGCGGAACAGTCCGCCCTCGCGACCGTGCCCGGCGGGGTGGTCGTCTCCTCCGAACTCGTCAAGCACGACGGCACGCAGGTGTGGCACGTCCACATTCGCAACACCCAGGGCTGGGACTACGACGTGGACGTCGACGCAGCTACCGGCGCGGTGGTGGATCGCGACCAGGAGGATCACGACGCGGACGACCGCACGTCGATGACCGGCGCACCGAACGCGGCGGTGACGGTCACCAAGGAACAGGCCGAACAGACCGCCCTCGCGACCGTCCCCGGCGGCACGATCGTCTCCTCCGAAACCAATCAGCACGACGGCAAGACGGTGTGGCACGTCCACATCCGCAACACCCAGGGCTGGGACTACGACGTGAACGTCGACGCCGCCAGTGGCGCGGTCGTACCCGACAACTGATCGGTGCGGACCCGAGATGCGCACGCTGGCAATCACGCAGAACATCACCGTCGACGGCTCGATCGAGATGTTGGGAGATTGGTTCGATCCCCAAGGTCAGGGCGGGGTGGACAATTCCGATCTGCTCGAGGAGTTGCACCGCCAAGACCGTGCGGCCGACGGATTTCTGGTGGGTCGGCGCACTTTCGAGGACCTACGCGGATACTGGCCCAAGCAGCCCGACGATCCCACGGGGATCACCGACTACCTCAACCGAGTTCAGAAGTACGTCGTCTCCTCGACGATGACCGACCCGCAGTGGCAGAACTCGACGGTCCTCTCCGGCGAACCCGCCGAGGAGGTCCGCGCATTGAAGATGCAGCCGGGCAAGGACATCGTGGTCACCGGCAGCATCATGCTGTGCCACACCCTGATCGAGGCAGGACTCGTCGACGAGTATCGGTTGTTCGTGTACCCGGTCGTGCAGGGCCGGGGCCGCCGGTTGTTCCCCGACGGGTTCGAGTTGCCGGAGTTGGCACTGCTCGACGCGAAGGCCTTCCGCTGTGGCATCACCTACTCGCGGTACGGCACCGCCTGACTGGGGACGACAGCTCTCGAGCCGGCCGAGGACGAACAATGATGCGGTCCTATGCGGCTTCGACCTAGCCGCCGGCCGCCGCCACGACGTCGCGAATCGCGTCGACAACCAGTTGCGGCGACTCGTTGTGGATGTTGTGGCCGCTGTTCGTCTTCGTGATGTGCTGCGCGCCGGCAAACAGCAGAGCGAGGCTGTCCTGCGACGCCAGCTGCGCCCGCCAGAACACCTCCGGGTAGTCGGCGGGTGCGTCGGCGGGCAGGCGGGCGCGGAAGGCATCCGGGTCGAAGGTGTCCCCGCTGAGCACCACGACCGGCACGTCGGGAACCGGCGGGGCGGCGTGCAGCTGTGCGAAGGTCGCGGCGGGATCGAGCTGTTCGACATCCGCCCACTGGGCGGTGCGGCGTTGGTTGTCCAGCTCGTTCATTCGGAGGAACACCGAGAACTCGGCGGGGGTCAGCTCGCTCTCGAGATACTCCGACATGCCATCGACCAGGACCAGACCGGCCGTATCGTCCGGGTGGGTGCCCGCGTACACCCTCGCGACCGGCCCCCCGTACGACCACCCGACGAGCACGTAGGGACCGGGCACCTCGGCCGCGGTCAACAACGCGCCCAGGTCGGCGGCGTCCCGCTCCGGGGTGGTCGGCTGGGACACCGGTGTGGACGGGGTGAACTCGTCGCCCGTGCGGGCGGTCCCTGGCCGGTCGTAAGAGCAGACCCGGGTGAACGCGCCGACCTCCGGATACACCGCTGACCCGCTCGGCACCATGTCACCGGAACGATCGGTGACCTCGCTCCAGGTGTCCGCAGCGGCGACGGCGCCGGGCACCAGCACCACCGTCGGGGACCCGGTGCCGCGGCACTCCAGGTACATCTGCCGCCCACCGCCGATGTCGAAGGTCCGGGCGATGTCGGCCTGCGGCGTGTCCGCCGTTGGCACCGTATTGCCCGCGGGGTTCTCCTCCTCGCCGCCACACGCGATCAGCGACGCCGTGACGCCGAGGACGGCCGCCGCGAACCGCAGGGCGGCGAGTCGCCCGCCCGGACTGGCGCGCATCACATCAGCGTGTCACACCGCGACGCTTTGCGGGAGGGCACCGTCGCCGACCCGCACCCCCGGGTGATTGGCCCTGATGTTCACCGCCGCGAGCGCGACCGCCCGCTCGATCCGGCGCTGCCGCGTCTCCGGCCGCTTCGCCGTCGCGATCCACTCCAGGATCAGCCGCTTCGAGGACGGCGGAAAGGCCTCGAAGTTCGCGCGGGCGGCCCCGTTACGATGCAGCGGCTCCCGCAGGTCGTCGGGCAGCGCGGCGCCGTCGTCGGGCACCACCTGCCAGGTCCCGGTGGCCTTGGCGACATCGATCAGGGCCTGGCCGTGCGGGGTCATGTGGCCCAGCTCGATCATGTTTGCCGCGCGTTCCCGGTTCACCCGGCTCCACGTGCTGCGGCGATTGCGCGGGGTGAACCGGAGCCGGGAACTGTCCGCGTCGTGCTTGCGGTGCAGTCCGTCGATCCAGCCGAAGCAGAGGGCCTGCTCGATGGCCTCGTGGTAGCGCGGGCTCGGCGTGCCGCTGTCCTTGTGGTGGATGATCAGCCAGATCTCCTTCTCGGACTGGCCGTTTCGCGTCAGCCAGTCGCGCCAGTCGGCGATCGTCCGCGGGGCGAAGGTTGCCACGTCGGGGGTGCTCACGGCGGCCATCTCACGCCTCCTTCGAGCCGAGGATGTCGAGGTAGTGCTGGTTGTACATGACACCGAGGATGTTCCCGAACGGGTCGACGACGGAGGCGGTGACGAACCCGGGCCCGCGCTCGGTCGGCTTGTCGTGCACGGTGGCGCCCAGCGCGAGCAGTCGATCGAAGCTCGCCTGGACGTCGTCGACGTGCCAGTAGGTCACCTGGCCCGCGGGCTCGTCCGTGCGGGCGTGCGGCGCGAACCGGCTGTCGATGATGCCGAGCTCGTGCTGGAAGTCGCCGACGCGGAACTCGACGTATGCGGTCGCCCCGTCGATCTCACGCGCGAAGTACGGCGGGATGCCGAGCACTTCGGTGTACCAGTCCTTGGCGGCCGCGACATCGTCGGCGAAGAAGCTGACGGTGGTGAGTCCTCGCAACATCGGTGGTTCCTTCCCTCATTCGGTTGGTGACAAGAACCATCATTCCGATCAAAGTGCTCACCAACTGAGCACTTTTACGGGGAAACTGAAAACATGCGCGCAGACCGACTCGTCGCCACCCTCCTGCTCATGCAGTCCCGCGGCCGGGTGACGGCCGCCGAACTGGCCGACGAGCTCGAGGTGTCCGTCGCCACCGCCCGCCGCGACCTGGAGGCGCTCTCCGCGGCAGGGATCCCGGTGTACCCGCAGCCCGGACGCGGTGGCGGCTGGGCGCTCGTCGGCGGCGCCCGCACGGACCTGTCCGGCCTGTCGTCCAACGAGGCGCAGGCCCTGTTCCTGCTCGTCGGCCCCGCCGCGGCGGTCTCGAGCGAGGCCAAGGCCGCGCTCCGCAAGCTCGTACGCGCTCTGCCCCAGACGTTTCGGGCCGAGGCCGAGGCCGCCGCGGGAGCCACCATGATCGACCCGACCCGCTGGGGCGAGCGCGACCGCCGCCGACCGGCGATGGTGGACCAACTGCAGTCCGCCGTGGTCCGCAGGCGCAAGGTCCGGCTGACCTATGTCAACGGCGCCCGCGAGCGGAGCGAACGCCTTGTCGATCCGTGGGGCCTGGTCGACAAGGACGACACCTGGTACCTGATCGCCGGGACCGAGCACGGCCGGCGCACCTTTCGGGTGGACCGGATCGCCGAGGCCGAGCCGACCGATCGGCCCGCCGACCGGCCCGACGACTTCGAACTCGCCGCCGCATGGGAGCAGGTGGTCGGGAAGATGGAGGAGCGGCGCGGGGCTACCTGGGCGACGGTGCTCATCGAGGCCCGGTTCGTGCGGATCCTGCGCGACCACTTCGGCAGGCACTGCCACACCGATGGCGAGACCGACGACGGCCGCACCCGGGTCCGCCTCGCCGCGCCGACCCCGCTCGACATCGCCCGCAACCTCGCCGGCTGGGGCGCGGACGTCGAGGTGCTGGAGCCGCGATCTGTCCGGGACGAGTTGGCGCGCATCGGAATCGAGCTCGCCGGTCGCTATGCCGGAGGTGCGAGATCTGTACACGGCGACGAGGGGTAGGCAAGCACACACAGATTCTCGCGTCACCCACAGGCTTCGAGCGCGTTCATGCCCTTCCCCGGTGCCGTGCCTTCGCCTTCGTACGAGCGATCTGCCTGCGGGTGTGCTCGGCGGTGTCGCGAAGGTGCTTTCGCCTCGACTTCCGGGCGCTCGCGTTCTCGGAGATGGTCTGCTTGACAGCCTCCTGGGCGGCGGTGCTGACGGCCGGCTGGGCTCGTTCCCTCGCGACCTGCCGCGCCAGCCGTTTCGGATTGACCGGCCGTGCTGCCGCCTGCCGCTGATCGACCGGCACCGCAGGTGAGCGGTGCGCGAGGGCGGACAGCGCCCCATAGTCGCGTAGCGAGAACTCGTAGAGTTCGGGGCCGCTCGGTTCGGACCCGAACACGTGGCGAGCGACGCGCAATTCGCCGTTGTCGATGACCTCGAGCAGGCCGACCCAAAATTGTCCGTCGTAGAAGACGGTGAACGTCGTGGAACTCACTTCCAACCTCCAGGTATGCGTAGGCAACCTGGCAGCATCAGGAGTCTTCGACGGCGAAGTGACGAGCACGCCCGAGCTGGGGGCCCGAGGACCCATCGGGACGTGCCATCCGGACTTCCTCCGGACTGTGCAATTCGTGCGACCAGCAATCAAGGTCAGCCTATCGCATGTATTAAAAACGCAGGTCAGGACCTATTTGAATCGTGATAGCTTCGCTGCCGCCGAATCACAGTGGGAGAAATCATGCGTATGACGCTTCAACACGTTCCGACTCGTCGCCTTGCCTTTGTGCGCGTGACCGGACCGTTTGGACAGGGCAACGCCCAGGCGATCGCCGATATCAAGCAGTGGGCGTCTCGCCGGGGACTACTCCGTGACGGAGCGATCCTGTGCGGGATTCCGAGGGACGATCCCTCGGCGACACCGCCCGAGGAGTGCCGCTACGACGCGGCGATCGTCGTGAGTGACGATCTCGAACTCGATGACACGGTCGGCGTCGGCAACCTCCGCGGCGGGAGGTACGCGGTGTTCGATGTGCCGCACACCACGGAGGGCCTGAATGCGGCGTGGTCGAGACTGTTCGCGGAAATCGAAACTCGCGGGCTCGCAATGGACGACGCCCCGATCTTCGAGATGTACACATCCGAATTGCTCGCACGCCACACCTGCCAGCTCTGGGTACCGCTTCGGCGGGAACTCCCCTGATCTCGCGTACCCGCCCGGCCGTCATCTCACCGGAGCAGGAACTCGATGGCGACTCGCTCGAACGCCTCCTTCGCCTCGACCATCACCCAGTGACCGCAGTTCGGGAACACGTGCAACTCGGCATCGGGGATCAGCCTCATCGGCACCATGGGCATGTCCGGTGGGCACTGTCGGTCGTCTCGGCCCCAGGTGAGCAGGGTCGGACACCGCACCTTGTGCATCATCGACCAGTACGGTGGCGCATCCGATGCGACCATCGCCTGTTGTTGCGCCGCAAACGCTTTGGAGCCGTACATCGCCGCAAGCGTCTCGTGCGACGCCGGGTCGTTGGCGGTCTCCCAGCGTTCCTCGACCCGCTCCTCCGTGATCACGGCGGGGTCGTAGACCATGCATTCGAGCCAGCGGACCAGCCTTTCGCGGCTCGGGCTGTCGGCGAACTCCTGCAGTAGCCTTGTGCCCTCACTCGGGTTCTGACTGAAGATGTTCGGACCCACCCCGCCGATAGTGACGAGCTTGCTGACCCGCTCGGGGTGTCTCATCGCCAGGTTGACGCCGACGACGCCGCCCATCGAATTCCCGATCATCGCGGCCGATGGGATACCGAGTTCGTCCATGAAGCGGATCACCGACGAACCCGCGGTGAGCACGGGATGCCCTTCCACTGGATCACTCACGCCAAATCCCGGGAACTCCAGGATGTAGCAGTGGAAGTGCTCGGCGAAGACGTCCAGGTTTCCCCGATAGTTTCGCCAGCCGCTGACTCCGATACCGGAGCCGTGCAACAAGATCAGCGGCGGCCCCTCCCCCGCCTCGTGGTAGCGCAACACCCCCTTGTCTGTGACGACTTCCCTCTTGGTCCCCTCGTAGGTCACGTCCATCCCAAAAGATTAGAATGTGTTCTAGTTTGATGTCGTGAAATCCGCCAGGTCTCGCCGAATCAGTGATTCGCGACACCAGTTCCGAATGACCGGCCGCCACACCAGGAACCCTAGAGAGCCTCAGATAGCAGCATTTACCTGCTTATATCTGGAACGATGCCGTCGACACACGCTGACGACCGGTCTCCACAGGGAAAGAAACCCAATCAGTCCGATCCCTTTCGCATTCATGGAACATGTTCTAGTTTTGCATTCAGTCAGCCGGCAACTTCTACCGAGACGAGGCAGTCATGGGTCAGGTTCACGAGCGGATCGAGCAGTACGCGGACGAGATCCGCGCGGACGGTGTCGAGGGCGACAAGCTGATGCGCCTGACCGATGCCTCGGCCAAGCGGTTGCGGGATTCCGGGGTGATCCGGATGCTGCAGCCCAAGGATCACGGCGGCCTCGAGGCGCACCCGAGGGAGTTCGCCGAGACCGCGATGGCGATCGGTGCGATGGACGGCGCCACCGGCTGGGTCAGCGGCATCGTCGGCGTGCACCCATGGGAGCTGGCGTTCTTCGACCCGAAGGCCCAGCAGGAGGTGTGGGGTGAGGACCCCGACACCTGGATGGCCTCGCCCTACGCGCCGATGGGTGTCGCGGTCCCGACCGACGGCGGTTACATCCTCAGCGGCCGCTGGTCATTCTCCTCGGGTACCGATCACTGCCAGTGGGTGATGATCGGCGCGGCCGTGGGCGACCAGGACGGCAACCGGCTGATGCCGCCGAAGATCCTGCACGTGCTGCTGCCGCGCAGCGACTACGACATCGACCAGGACAGCTGGGACGTCGTCGGACTGCGCGGCACCGGCAGCAAGGACCTGATCGTCAAGGGCGCCTTCATCCCGGCGCACCGAACCCTGGACGCGGCGAAGGTCTTCGACGGCACCGCGCCGAAGGAGGCGGGGCGCACGCAGACGCTGTACAACTTCCCGTTCTCGTGCATCTTCCCGCTTGGCATCACCTCGTCGCTGATCGGCATCGCCGAGGGCGCGCTGGCCTGCCATCTGAACGCACAGCGCGAGCGGATCACGGTGTCCGGCACTGCGATCAAGGACGATCCGTACGTGCTGTACGCGATCGGCGAGGCCGCCGCGGAGATCGCCGCGTCGCGGGCGGCGATCCTCGAGACGGTGGACCGGTTCTGGGATCTCACCGACAGCGGCAAGGAGGTCACCTTCGAGCAGCGCGCGATCGGTCGCCGGACCCAGACCGCCGCAGCGTGGCGGGCGGTACGTGCGGTCGACGAGATCTTCGCCCGGTCGGGTGGCGGTGCGCTGCAGATGAAGACGCCGATGCAGCGATTCTGGCGGGACGCGCACGCCGGCCTCTCGCACGCCATCCACGTGCCCGGCTCGATCTTCCACTCGTCGGCGCTGACCCAGCTCGGCGGCGAGCCGCAGGGCGCCCACCGCGCGATGATCTGACGGGATCGGGAGAAACGCGGGCGCCCCGTGAGCCGTGTGGGCTCGCGGGGCGCCGTGCCGGTCTCAGGCGAGATCGAACCGGTCCAGGTTCATCACCTTGTCCCACGCGGAGACGAAGTCCGCCAAGAACTTCGGCTGCGCGTCGTCGCTCGCGTAGACCTCGACGAGCGCACGCAACTGCGAGTTCGAACCGAATACGAGGTCGACGACGGTGGCCGTCCACTTGACCTCGTCCGTGCCGCGAGCGCGGCCCTCGTAGACGTTCTCGGACTCGGCCGAGGCCTTCCACTCCGTGCCCATGTCGAGCAGGTTCACGAAGAAGTCGGTGGTCAGGGCCTCCGGCCGGTCGGTGAGGACACCGTGCGCGGACTCCCCGACGTTTGCGTTCAGTGCCCGCATCCCACCGATGAGAACCGTCATCTCCGGGGCGGTCAGCCTCAGCAGGTTCGCCTTGTCCAGCAGCAGACGCTCGGCGGGCAGCTTCTCCCCGGCGCGCAGGTAGTTGCGGAACCCGTCGGCCCTCGGCTCGAGCACCGCGAACGACTCCACGTCGGTCTGTTCCTGGGCGGCGTCGGTGCGGCCCGGCGCGAACGGGACCGTGACGTCGTGCCCGGCGTTCTTCGCCGCCTGCTCCACCGCCGCGCAACCCGCCAGGACGATCAGGTCGGCCAGCGAGATCCTCTTGCCGTCGGACCGCCCACCGTTGAAGTCGTCCCGGATCCGCTCGAGCGTCTGCAGCACCTCGGCCAGGCCTGCCGGATTGTTGGACTCCCAGTCCTTCTGCGGCGCAAGCCGAATCCGCGCCCCGTTGGCCCCGCCGCGGTTGTCGGTGCCGCGGAAGGAGGCAGCCGACGCCCATGCCGCTCCGACCAGCCGGGGAATGGACAGCCCCGAACCCAGGACCGAGGCCTTGAGCGCGGCGATCTCGTCCGGCCCGACCAGGTCGTGATCGACCTCGGGGACGGGGTCCTGCCACAGCTGCGGTTCCGGAACCCACGGTCCGAGATAGCGCGAGACGGGCCCCATGTCGCGATGCAGCAGCTTGTACCAGGCCTTGGCGAACTCCTCGGCGAGTTCCTCGGGGTGGTCCAGCCAGCGCCGGGTGATGGGCCCGTAGACCGGGTCGAGCCGCAGCGAGAGGTCCGTCGTCAGCATCACCGGGCTGTGGGACTTCGACGGATCGTGCGCGTCGCGGACGGTGCCCGCCCCTGCGCCGTCCTTCGGAGTGTATTGCCACGCCCCCGCGGGGCTCTTGGACTTCTCCCACTCGTAGCCGTACAGGGTCTCGAGGAAGCTGTTGTCCCACTTGGTCGGGGTGGGTGTCCAGGTGCCCTCGAGGCCGCTGGTGATCGCGTCCCCACCGACGCCGGTGCCGAACGAGCTCTTCCAGCCGAGGCCCTGCTGCTCGATCGGCGCCGCCTCCGGCTCGGGCCCGACGAGGTCGGCCGGTCCCGCGCCGTGGGTCTTGCCGACGGTGTGGCCACCGACGATCAGTGCCGCGGTCTCGACGTCGTTCATCGCCATCCGGCGGAAGGTCTCACGGATGTCCACGGCCGCGGCGAGCGCATCGGGGTCTCCGTTGGGCCCTTCCGGATTCACGTAGATCAGGCCCATCTGCACGGCGCCGAAGGGACCTGTGAGCTCCCGGTCGCCGGTGTAGCGCTCGTCGCCGAGCCAGGTGTCCTCCGGCCCCCAGAACACCTCATCGGGCTCCCAGATGTCCTCGCGGCCGAAACCGAAGCCGAACGTCTTGAAGCCCATCGATTCGTAGGCACAGTTGCCCGCGAAGACCAGCAGATCCGCCCAGGAGAGTTTCCTGCCGTACTTCTGCTTGACCGGCCAGAGCAACCGGCGCGCCTTGTCGAGGCTCGCGTTGTCGGGCCAACTGTTGAGTGGGGCGAAACGTTGGGCGCCCTCGCCGCCACCGCCACGGCCGTCCGCGATCCGGTAGGTGCCCGCCGCATGCCAGCTCATCCGGATGAACAGCGGCCCGTAGTGTCCGAAATCGGCTGGCCACCAGTCCTGCGACGCCGTCATCAACTCGATGACATCCCGTTTCAGCGCGTCCACGTCGAGCGTCGCGAACTCTGCCGCGTAGTCGAAGTCCTCGCCCATGGGGTCGGACAGCGGCGAGTGCTGATGGAGGACCTGCAGGTCCAGCTGATTCGGCCACCAGTCCCTGTTGGTCCTGGGCCGGTGCTCCTGCGGGGTCGGGGAGTCGATTGCCGGGCTTTCGCTTTCACTCTTGGACACGACGGTCCTTCCTTCCGGGAGTGGGTGAATCGGACTTCGATCGCAAACCTGATCGCGAAACCTGTGTTGCCGAGCAGTCGCGGCACGATCCCCAGTACGTGACCTCGGCCTCCTCGACGACGAAGCCGCGGTCGCCTGGCGCGGTAAGGCAGGGGGCCGCGCCGACCGCACAGTCGACGTCGGCGATGACCCCGCAGGTACGGCAGACGAAGTGGTGGTGGTTGTCACCGACGCGGGCCTCGTACCGCACGGCGGTGCCCGCCGGCTGGATCCGCCGCACCAGGCCGGCGTCGCTGAGGGCCTGCAGCACGTCGTACACGGTTTGGCGGGAGACCTCGGGCAGGACAGCGCGCACGGCTCGGTAGATCGTCTTCGTGTCGGCGTGCGGGTGCGTGTGCACGGCCTCCAGCACCGTGGCCCGGGGCCGGGTCACGCGAAGCTCTGCCGTGCGCAAATGCGCTGCGTATTCCCTCGCGGAGGGCACCTCAATACAATGGCGCATCGTTCTGGACTCGGTCAAGAGTTTTCGGTCTCGATCGCGGACCTACCGCCCGCCCAGCGGAACCGCGCCTGCCGCAGGCAGCGGGGGAAGGTCCCCGAGCGGCGCTGGTGTCAGCGTCGTCGACTGCGGGTCCGCCCGGCCCAGCCCGATCTTGCGGACCTCGGATCCCGCCGCACCCGCGCTGCTGACGAGCAGATCCGCGCCCGCGGTGGTGCTGGTGGTGGCCACCTGCACCCCGCCGCCCGCGAACGGCTCGAAGGAGGCGATCTGCCGGAAATCCACTGGGCCCGAGTGGTGGTCCGGGCTCTCGAGGTACATCCCGGGCTCGCCGTCGAGCCGTGAGCCGCTCGACCACACGCGCACCGTGCCTGCCCCGCCGGTCATGCCGGTCACGATGC
>NZ_BCXA01000038.1 GCF_001894865.1 Rhodococcus maanshanensis NBRC 100610
GGGGAGCTGGCCGAGACCTTGGATCGGCTCGCCGGCGCCCGCCTGGTCACGCTGACCGGACCCGGCGGGGTGGGGAAGACGCGCCTGGCGCTGGCCGCGGCCGAGGCGGCGGCCGAGGGCTTCCCCGACGGGGTGTGGCTCGTCGAGCTCGCCGAGCTGCGCAGGCCGCCGGCGCCGGAGTCGTCGTCCACCCGCGAGGTGGCCGCGGCGGTGGCTGTGGCGCTCGGGCTCCGCGATGATGCGGCCGCGGGTCCACGCCCTGCGATCGAGTCCGCCGATCCGGCGGACCTCCTCGCCGGTGCGCTGCGATCGAGGCGGTCGCTGTTGGTGTTGGACAACTGCGAGCATGTGGCGGACTCCGTTGCGGCCCTTGTGGATCTGCTGCTGCGTCGCGCACCCGGGCTTCGGGTCCTGGCAACCAGTCAGGAACCACTGGCCGTTGAGGGGGAGGTCCTGCTGGCCGTGCCCCCGCTGCGCCTGCCCGACGTCGATTCGGACGCGGAACCTTCGGCCGTGGCACGCTCCTCCGCCGTGCAGCTCTTTGCGGCGCGCGCCGCGGCCGCTGCCCCCGGGTTCGCGCTCGACGCCGGGAACGCGCGCAGCGTCGCCGCGATCTGTCGCCGTCTCGACGGCATCCCGTTGGCGTTGGAGTTGGCGGCGAGCCGGGTGCGCGCGTTGGGGATCCACCAGCTAGCCGACCGGCTCGACGACCGTTTCCGGTTGTTGTCCACGGGCAGGAGGGACGCCCCGGCCCGCCAGCAGACCCTCCGCGCGGTGATCGACTGGAGCTGGGGTCTCCTCGACGAGCGGGAGCGAATCGTATTGCGCCGCCTTGCTGTGCACGCGGGCGGGTGCGCCCTCGATGCCGCGGAGGCCGTGTGTGCCGGTGTCGGCGTCGACACCGTCGAGGTGCTCGATCTGCTGAGCCGTCTGGTCGACCGATCGCTCGTGGTGGTCGCGGACGACGGCGTGGAGCCGAGGTACCGGCTGCTCGAGTCGGTTGCGATCTACGGGCTCGAGCAACTGCACGAGTCCGGAGAGTTCGAACAGGTTCGACTGCAGCACAACACCTTCTACGCAGATCTTGCCGAAAGGTCGGAATCGCGACTGCGGGGCGGAGGCCAACACGCGAGCCTGCGCCGACTCGACGCCGAGGCAGCCAACGTCCGTGCCGCGCTCGACGGCGCCGCGGAGCGCGGGGACGTGGACCTCGCGCTGCGGATCGCCGACGCGATGGCGTGGTATTGGTTTCTGCGCGGTCGGTTGTCAGAGGGACGCCGGGCGCTCGACGGGGCGCTGGCGCTCCAGGGCGAAGCCACGGCCGCCCGTGCCGCCAGGGTCGGCGCCTGGTGTGCCGGATTCTCGATGTGGGTCGGCGAGGGCGCCTACCTTGCGGAGCGGAGCCGGGCTGCGTTGCGGGCGTTCGACGGTGTCGACGATCGACGTGGGCGGGCGCGGGCGCAGTGGTTCCTGGCGTATGTCCACCTGAGGCTCGGCGCGCTGGAGGCGGGGTCCGAGCTGGTCGACGCGGCGATCGCGACGTTCCGTGAACTCGGCGATCGCTGGGGCATCGGGGCGGCGGAGCACGCCCTCGCGATAACCGCGCTGTTCCGTGGCGAACTCGATTCGGTCGGGCGTCACGGCTCAGCAGCCGCGGCCCTGTTCGCGGAACTGGGGGACGGATGGGGACGGATACAGACCACCGACGTGCTGGCCGCACTCGCGGAGATCGCCGGGGACTATCCGGAGGCCGCCCGCCTGCACCGCGCGGGGATCGGCCTCGCCGAGGACCTGCACCTGTGGACAGATGTCTCGTACCGCCTGTCCGGACTCGGTCGAATCGCCCTGCTCACTGGTGATTTCGATGAATCCAGGGAGCTGCACGACCGGGCGATGCGCGTCGCTGCGGAGCAGTCGCACCGGTTCGCCGAGCAGTTCGCCGAGGTCGGGCTCGCGCTGGTGGCCCGCAGGCGGGGCGATCTGGACGTGGCCAGGGCGCATCTGCAGCGCTGGCTCGAGTGGAATCGACGGCTCGAGGCCGCCCAGGGGGTCCCGTTCTACGGGGTGGTGCTGATCCTCGCCGAACTGGGCTTCAACGCCGAGCAGCGCGGCGAGGCCGAGGAGGCCCTGGCGCTGCATCATGAGGGGCTCGCGGCCGTCCGGGAGACCGGCGATCCCCGCGCGATCGCCCTGGCGCTGGAAGGGATCGCAGGCGCGCACGCGGTTGGCGGCCGCCCCGAGCTCGCGGCGAGGCTGCTCGGAGCCGCCGCCGCGGCCAGGAGTTCGGTGGGGCAGCCGCTGCCCGAGGCCGAGCGCGGCGACGTGAACAGGATCGAGGCCCTGATCCGGGACACCGTGTCCGAGGACGTGTTCGCCGAGGAGTTCGAGCGCGGCGCCGCCCGCGGGATCGGCGATGTCCTGGGCGATCCCGAGCTCGCCGCCGGACGCGCGACGGTGCGGTAACGGGACCCGGTTCCCGGCCGACAAACATACTGTCCGTGCTGTTCCACCTCTCCGAGAGGCAGTCGACGATGAACCGCACCCTCCTCGCCGGGTCCGGCGCCCTGGCCATCGGTCTCGCAACCCTGCTGGCCCCGTCCGCTTCGGCCGAGCCGGACAGGGGGCAGGGTGGGCCGGAGTCGCATCCGTGCAGCGATCACTTCGTTGTGCCTCTCGACCCGCAGGCTTGGACCACCGACAAGATGGTCGTCATCAGCCCGTACGGCACGGATCGCATCTCCTGCGGCTCGTGGCACGGGTTCTTCTATGCGAGCCAGACCGATCCCCAGGGCAAGGTGCACGCCCTGCAGAACCCGCTCGCCGCCATCGGGCTCTTCGGCTCGGGATCCGGGGCCGGGTACGGAGGCGGCAAGGTCTACGTCTGGCAACCGTAGCTCAATCTATTGATCACGAACACATGTTCGAGTATAATTCGAACATGGATCTCGACGAGATGCTCACCGCGCCAAAGAAAGTGGCCGCATGGCAGCTCGTCGACGCCGATCTTCTGCGGCTGATTCCCGAGTTGTCCCTGCGGATGCGGCAGCTCGAGGCGCTGCGGGTCCGCCTCATGCACCAGGTCGATCAGCGTTGCGTGGCCGAGCAGGTCGGGGCGTCCTCGCCCGGCAACTGGCTCGCGGGCGCGACCACCATGGCCCCCGGCCAGGCGAACCGGATCGTCCGACTCGGGCGGGAGCTGGCCAAGCACCCGGAGGTGGCGGCCGAGTTCGACTCCGGAAGAACCGATTACGACCAGGTGCGCGTGATCGTCGAACTCCTCGCGAAGGTCCCCGACGGCGACGCCCCCGCCCGCCCTGACAACAACGCCACCGGCACCACCGCGACCGAGGCCGACGGCGACACCCAAAAGGTGTTCGACATCGTCGGAGCCGACGCCACCCGAACACAGGCCTGCGCCCGCTATCTCCTCTACGCAGCCCGCACCGAAGACTCCACCACCCTCGCCCGCCGTGCGAAGGCGCTCGAGCTGATCCTCAACGGAGACAAGAAGAACCCCGACTCCGAAAACGCCGAACTCAACGAGTTCCATGCCTCACCCGGACTCGGTGGCCGCGTCCACCTCAAAGGACACCTCGACGCCGCCTCCGGCGAAGCCCTCCTCACCGCCCTGTCCGCCCTCTCCAAACCACGCCCCGGCGCCGACAACCGCGACGGAACAACCGGCAAAGACCAACGCACCCCCGCCCAACGCCGCGCCGACGCCCTCACCCACATCATCCGCACCCACCTCGACATCGCACACACACCCACCGAAGGCGGCGAAAAACCCCACATCAACGTCTTCGTCGACGCCGACGACCTCGCCGCCACCACCGACAACCACCACCAAGGCGAACGCCAACAGGGGCGACGGCGCGGCCCCGCTTGGATGCCATGGCTCGGACCGATCACCCTCGACCTCGCCGCCCGGATCTCCTGCGACGCCGACATCACCCCCATCACCATGGACCCCGACGGCAACCCCATCGACGTCGGACGCACCACCCGGCTCATCCCACGCAAACTCCGCCGCGCCCTGAACGCCCGCGACTGCGGCTGCGCCTTCCCCGGCTGCGGCCGACCCGCCGCCTGGACCGAAGGCCACCATATTCAACACTGGTCCAACGGCGGCCCCACCAACCTGTCAAACCTGGTGCTGCTCTGCCGCTTCCACCACACCACCATCCACCGCGGCGACTGGACCGTGGCCATCAGCAAAGACGACGGGCACCCCTGGTTCACCCCACCTCCATGGGTCGACCCCCACCGACAACCCGTGCCGGCACACAACCGGCGCAACCAACTCCCCTTCGCCGCCTGAGGCGATACCACCGGGTCTGCGCCCGGGGGATTGGAGCTGAGTCGAACAGGCGCGGGGCGATTGCCGTGGATCACGCTGCATTGAAGTTGCGGTTGCCCGCCTCGCCGGCCCAGTGCACGCGGGAGCCGCGGTAGGTGACCCATGGTGTACGAGGACTACCATGCGGGCTGGTCTGCTCGACTGACCCGCTTCATTCTCGGAAAGGTATGGCCCGATGGACCCGATCGACCGACTCAGGGAAGAAATCGTGCGGACCGGGTTGCTGACGGCGCCCCAGGCGGACGACGGATTCGTCTTCGGGACCGCTCGGATGCGTGCTGTGGGAACCGATGTCAACGTGAACGTCGACCCCGAATTCGACGACCGTTCCGACATGGACACCGGGACGCTTCTCGCTGCCGTCGAACGGGTGCTCACGGTGACCGACGCACGATGGGGTCAGATCGTCCACTCGGTCGCCGAGGAGCTCGAGGAGGCGGTCGGCGATCAGCCCGTGGTCGAGGCGACCGACCTGCGTGATGATCTGACTCTCACCTCGATGGCAGTCTTCCACGACGCGGTACTGCTTTCCTTCGCCGCGCCGAAGCAGTTTCCCGACAGCTGGATCCGGGCCCAGCTCGACGAGGATCTCGACGTCGATGGCGTCGCCGTGGACGAGAAGGACGACGACACCGAGGTCGTCGAGTTCGAGTCGCTCGACGACCTCTTGGACCACCTGACCGACGACCGCTAGGTCGTCCGCACCGGGCGACCAACCGGGCGGGCGTGCCCTCTTGTCAAGGGGGGTGCAGCGGGCTCAGGCACTGGTCGGCGTGGTCTGCGCGGAGGCGATTCGCCAGCGGTCGCCGTCCTCGACCATCACGTAGGTGAGCTGCCCCGAGGTCGCAGGCAGGGCCGTTGTGGCGGAATCCCTTCCGTCGAAGACCCGTTTGACGCAGGTCACGATCGCCACGTCGTCGCGGTGGAATCGGATGTCCTCGACCTCGACCGTGGTGGTCACGTCCGCGAGTGGTGTCGCCAGGGCCTGGCGCATGGCCTCGGCCAGCGCGTCCCGGCCCGAGACGCGGTGGCCACCGAAGTTGACGATGGTCACCTCGGCGGTGTGCAGCGGGATGAATCGGTCCACGTCGTTCTGGAACTCCACGGCGTCGGCGACGAGGCGGCGGATGGCGGCGAGTGCGGATGAATCGGTGCTCATGTCAGTGCTCCCGGTGGGGTCGTGGTGGTCAGGGCAGGTCCGTGCGGCCGTCCAGGTTGGCGACCATGCGCCGCAGGACATTGACGGTCGCGACGTAGTCGGTGGTCGGTACGCCCTCACGCATCTGGCGGTGCGCCTTGGCGTTCCGCTCGTGGGCGCGGAGCCTCCCGGCCTCACCCTCGTCGGTCAGGGCCAGGGTGCCGTCGCTGCCGCCGACGCGCAGCCAGCCCCTGTCTGCCAGATCGTCGAAGACGGCGCCGAAATCTGTTCCTTCCTCGGCGAATTCGCCGAGACGCTGCGCCAGCGTCGTGCGGGTCCAGGAGTCGGGGGACCCGCTCACGTGGTTGAGGGTCCACCAGTGTGGCTGTGTGAGTCGTTCGACCGCGAGCTGACCGCGGAGCGCCCCCATGATCGCGCGGGCGGCCAGGTCGGTCCAGTAGCCCATGGCCTGGGCGGCGATCACGTCGTCGGGGTAGTCGATCATGGCCATGTCGTTGTCCTGTCAGTGGTGGGGCACAGGTCAGTAGGCGGCGGTGAACCGGACGCGGTGATGCCGTGGCCGTTCCGCCTCGTCGAGCAGCGCCACCGCCAGGTCCTCCACGGAGAGCACGGAGGCACCGTCGGCGTCGACCAGCAGGTCGTCCGCGCCCAGCCGGAACAGTCCGGTCCGTGTGCCGGGCTCGAGCAGTGCGGGCGGGCTGAGGTACGTCCACTGCGCGGACGCATCGGCACGGCATACCTCGAGCTGGTCGGCGCACGCCCGCGCGATGCCCCGCAACGAGGCCGGGAAGTCGGGCTCGTCCATCACGGTCACCCCGGCCCTGCCGGGCACGGTCAGGGTCGCGGCGCCGCCGACGACCAGCAGCCGCACCCGGGTCCGGGCCAGGCCCGCGAGCAGTACCTTCGTGGTGGCGACCAGGTCGCTCTCCCGGCCCGGTGTCGGTCGGGTCGCGCTGATCACCAGGTCCTGGCCGATGCTCAGGTCGATGACGTCCTCGAGGTTCGCCGCGTCGCCGATGCGGACCTCCGCTCCCGCAGGCACCTCGTGTGCCCTGGCGGGGGTCCGCAGCACGGCCGTCACCTCGTGGCCTCGATCCAGGGCCTCTGTCACCGCCCGGCTGCCCACCTGTCCTGCCGCGCCGAAAACTGTGATGCGCATCGTTGTTCGCTCCTGTTCGATTTGTTTGTCAGTGGAATGTCGGATTGCCCGGGGCGGTGCGATCACGCCGGAAGGACGGGGCCGCGCCTGGCGCTCACGCGTTCGGCGACCCAGACCAGGAAGGTGGCGAGGGCCAGTGCGCCGCCGAGGGCGCTCACCCCTGCCCACCCGCCGCGCACCCAGGCGACGGCGGTCAGTGCCGAGCCCGCCGCGCCACCGACGAAGAAGGCGGTCATGAACGCCGAGTTCAGCCGATTGCGGATCTCGGGGGCGAGGGCGTAGATGACGTTCTGGTTGCTGTTGAGCACGGACTGCTGCGCGACGGTCAGGGCGATCGCTCCGGCCAGCAGCCACACCAGCGACGTCGCACCCGCGGCGATCGCCACCCAGGACACCGCCAGCAGAGCGGTGCCGATGCCGGCCACCCACTGCACGTAGCCGCGGTCGGCGAGCCTGCCCGCCACCGGGGTGGCGATCGTCCCCGCGACGCCGACCAGGCCGAAGAGACCGATCACCGCTTCCGACCACCGGTAGTGGTCCGCGACCAGCAGGAAGGTGACGGACGTCCAGAACACGTTGAACGAGGCGAGCGAGAGCGCGGCGATGACCGCCCGCCAGCGCAACACGGGTTCGGTTCGGAACAGGACGACGGTGGAGCGCAGCAGTGCCGGGTAGGACATCCCGGCGGGGGTGTGCAGGCGGGGCAGAACGCGCCACAGCAGCACCGCCACCACGATCAGCAGCACCGCGTTGACGAAATAGACCGTGCGCCAGCCACCGAACTCCGACAACATCCCCGAGACCGTCCGCGCCAGCAGGCCGCCCAGCAGGAGGCCGCTCATCACGGTGCCCACCACCCGGCCACGATGCTCAGGATCGGCCAGCGCCACCGCGAAGGTCACCAGCACCTGCGCCGCCACCGAGGTGATGGCGGCAAGCGCGGTGCCGGCCAGCAGGACGGTTCCGTTGGGTGCGGTGGCCGACATCAGCAGGAACGCCGCGGTGGCCCCGAACAGCGCCACCGCGAGGCCGCGCCGCTCCAGCAGGTCTCCCAATGGGAGCAGCATGATCAGGCCAAGTGCGTAGCCGGCCTGAGCGGCGGTGACGACCATCGCCGCCGTCGACGTGCTGAGTTCGAGATCCTGACGGATCACGTCCAGCAGCGGCTGCGCGAAGTAGTTGCCCGCAGCCACGAGTCCGGTCGAGACCGACATGAGCAGCAACAGCCCTCGGCCGATCCCGGCCTCGGCAGCGTTGTCGCGCTGCGTGGTTCGCGTCATCACGTTTGTCATGAAGGAAGCCTGGCCAGAAAAGATCAATGAGTCCAACACATGTTTGTCACCGCAGCGATCGTGATTCAAGATAGATGGGTGGAGCTACAGCAGATGCGGTACGTCATCGCCGTCGCGGAGGAGAAGAACTTCACCCGCGCGGCCGAACGCTGCCTGGTGGTCCAGTCCGCGCTGAGTCACCAGATCGCGCGCCTGGAGCGAGAACTCGGTGCGAAACTGTTCGACCGGACCAGTCGCCGGGTCGAGCTCACGCCCGCGGGTGAGGCGTTTCTCCCCGAGGCCAGGCAGAGCGTGGAGGCCGCGGAACGGGCCAGGGCCGAGGTCACCGCCGCCGCGGGCGAGATCCGGGGCCGGCTCGCGATCGGTGCCATCCCCACGGTGGGGGCGATCGATCTCGCCGCGTCCCTGAAGGACTTCCGGGCGCGCCATCCGCAGGTACAGATCAGCCTGCGCATGGGGGCGAGCGGCGATCTGGTCGATCAGGTCCGGCTGGGATCGCTGGACGTCGCGTTCCTCGGACTGCGCCCCGAGACCCCGCCGACGGGCGTCTGCGGCGTCGAGCTCGCGCGCGGCGAGTTGGTCGCATTGGTCCCGGCCTCGCACCCGCTGGCAGACGAACGCGCCGTTGACCTGAACCGGCTCGCCGACGAGGTCTTCGTCGACTTCCCGGCTGGGTCAGGAGGGCGAGCCCAGACGGACGAGGCCTTCGCCGCAGCAGGCGTCCGGCGTCGGGTCGCCTTCGAGGTGATGGCGGTTGACTTCATTGCGAGGCTGATCAGGCAGGGCCTGTGCATCGGGCTGTTGCCTGCATCCATCGTGTCGGAGTTCCCCGACCTGCGGGTCGTCGAGCTGGTCGACCCCCCGACGAGGGTGGAGCACCTGGTGTGGGGCCGGTTGCGGCCCACGCCCGCGGCCGCTGCCTACCTGTCGGGGCTCGGGGTCGCGGACGAGCAGCTCCTGTCGCCGCCGCGCCGCCGGGACGGGTAGGGGTCGCGGGCCGGGCTCACCGCGCCAGGGCCGACTCGATCAAGCGCGGCCGGCTGATGCCAAGGAGTTCCAATGTTCTTGCGGCGGTGCCGTGCTCGAGCTCCGCGACGCCGACGACCACGTCCGCGCCGGCGATCGGCCTGCGCTCGGACTTGGCGAGCGCGGTCGCACGCCTGAAGGCGGCCTGTGCTGGTTCCGTCAGCCGCAGCGGCCCGGTCCTCGGCCGTTCCAGTGCGCCGGGCAGTGCGCCGGAGCGACCGGTTTCGCTCAAACCCGCAGCGGTGAGGGCATCTTCGTGCACGCGAGCGATCGCGTCGCGGAGAGCATCCCTCGACACCCCTTCCCGGTCGAAGACGCGCTGCGCGGATCCGTCGGGCAGGGACAGGGCCGCGAGGAGCAGATGCTCGGCTCCCGGGTTCTGATCGCCGAGACGATCGGCCTCGGCCTCGGTTTCCGCGAACAGCTGCTTCATGGTGCGCATGTCGCGTAGCGCGCGAGTGATCCTCATCGACTACTCCTTGTCTGCTTGGCGGCCCCGTCGCCGCGCCCGTGGTGGGCCCAGTCGCTTGTGCGCCGCCTGGCCGGAAATGCCGAGCGCCAGCCCGATCTGGGCCCAGGTCCAGCCGGCGTCGAGGGCTTGTTCGACGGCCTCGATCTCGAGCTGATCCGCCCGGCGCCGAAGGGCGACCACGGACGCGAACGACTGGTCGGGACTCTCGCTCATGTCCATCAACTTAAGTTGATACGGTGAGGCTGTCAACCTTTGTTGATGGGAAGCGGTCTCGGCTACCGGTCGTTCAGTGGGCCCGGCGGCTCAGCGGGCCTCGACGGGTGGAGGGCTGCTCTCCTGGTCGTGCCACACGAACAGCAACCGATCCCGCTCGAGGGTCGCCCAGGCGCGGGTGGGCGTCGGGTGCGGGGACCCGCCTGCGGCCTCGCCGTCGCCGTTCCAGCGCCAGCGGTGGATCGGGCAGTCGATCGTGTCGCCCACGACGGAGCCGTGACTCAGGTCGCCGCCCATGTGCGGGCAGCGGGCGTCGAGGACCCGGATCTCGCCGCTGCGGTCGGCGAACGCGACCAGCTTGGTGCCGAAGGCCTCGATGGCATGCGGCTTGCCGTCACGGTAGTTCTCGGCCGGTCCGAGGCAGTGCCATCCGGTCTCGACAGCGGTCAACGCGCGTCCCTTCGTTCCTGGCGTGGGCGCGCGCAGTCCAGGGTCCGGTCGCGCGGCGCATCGACGCCCATCCGCGCAACCGTGTCAATCCGAGGGTGGGGCGTCAATCGGTCCATCCGCTGGGCGGAACGTGCGTGGTTCGGCGGCGACTCGAGGCCTGCTCACCAGTCCCAGCGGGGCACTTCCTGGCAGGGATGAAGGTCGACGTCGTCGGTCGCGTGCGAGTTCTGCACCGCCACTTCGGTCCCGAAGCGGAGGTAGTCGCGCAATGAGGTGCGGAATCGCGTGTCGGAGGGTAGTCCGGCGTCGTCGGCGGCGGTGAGGAACAGGTCGACGAACCGTTGACGCTGCTCCTCGCTGATCTGCTTGCCGCGATGGACCTCGAGGAGCGCGGGGAATCCGCCCAACTCGTCGGTGTAGGTGGTGGGCCCGCCGAACACCTCGGCGAGGAAATCCGTCAGGTGATCGATGTGGCTGGGGCTGCCCGCACCGAACAGCGGGTGCAGGAGCGGATCGGCGAGGACCCGCGGGTACCAGGTCGCGACGAGGCGGTGCAGTCCTTCCCGGCCGCCGACATGCTCGAAAAGTGATTCGGTGGTGTTCCTGTCCGCTGTCATGGCACTCCTCGGTTGGGAATGATTACATGATTACAGAATTACTTCCGGTCTGCGGAGGATCGAGGTGCCGCTCCGTCACCAGCGGTCGGCGACCCCGGGTGCTGTACGGCACCCGGGGTCGCCCTGATGGGCTAGCCGACCAGCTTGGCCTTGAGGGCCGCGATGGTCGCCGGGCTCAGCCCGAGGCCTTCGGTGAGGTAGTTGCTGACACTGCCGTAGTCGGCGGTGATCTGCGCGAGGCCGGCCTCGAGGAAGCTCTGGTCGACACCGAGGACCGGCGTCAGGTTGGCGGCGGCCTGCGCGCCCATGGCCGCGGTGATCTGCGCCAGGGTCTTCTGGTTGGTCTCCGCGAGATAGGTGTTGCTCAGCAGGTAGTCGTCCATGACGGTGGCGGCGGGGACGCCGGCGATCGACTGCAGCAGCATGGAGGTCCAGCCGGTGCGGTCCTTGCCCGAGGTGCAGTGGAAGAGCTGCGCGCCGTCACCGGTGGCGATGTCCGTCAGCACCTGTGCGAAGCCGGCCCGACGGGCGGGGTCGGTGACGAAGCTGCGGTTGGTGTCGATCATGAACTGGCGGCCCTGTTCGGGCGACTGGATGGTCTGGGCGAGCTGGACCAGGTCCGCGAACTCGATCGGGATGCTCTTGTATGCGACGCCGTCCGGCAGCTTGTCCTGGCCGCCGACCAGCGGATTGGCGATCTCGGCCGCGCCACGCAGGTCGTAGACGTCGGCCAGTCCGAGGGTGGTGAGGGTCGCCTTGTCGGCGTCGCTGGTCTTGGTGAGCGCGTTGGAGCGGTAGATGACGCCGCGCTTGAGGTGCTTTCCGTCGGAGGTGGCGTAACCGGCGCCGTCGTTGCCCGCCACATCGCGGAAGTTGGCCACGGACGACAGCTTCGGCGTCGGTGCGAGGACCGGATTGCTCGAGCCCGGGTCGAGCAATCCGCCGAGCGAGCCGGTGTCGATCGAGCTGAGGTCGAAGGCGCCCGCGGTGGCGGGCGCGGTTAACAACAGGCCGCCTGCGAGCAGAAAGGCGGCGGCCCTCGCGGTACGGGTGGACAGCGTTCGGGAGCGTGTGGACATGTGATGGAGCCTCTCTCTGTCTGCGTGGAACGGACCGACCGAAGGGATTGACGGACGGTGGTCGAGCCCGGCGAGGGCCGGGGCCGGTCAGGGGGCGACGTCACCGACCCCGGTGAAGCCGTAGCGCTGGTGGGGGCCGATGACCGCCACCTCGAAGAGGCCTGCGCCGGTGTGGGAGTCGCCGTCCTCGTTGACGGTGAACCGGGCGAGGTTGTCGACCGGGCACAGCATCTTCTTCCACGGCTCGATCGCCGAGACCTTCTCCCGCAGTCCCTGGACCACCAGCTCGCCCTGCCACATCCCGTGGCGCCAGTCCTGCTCGAGGCCGTAGCCGGTGCCGACGCCGAGATAGTGCGGCAGCACCGGTTCGCAGGTGACCGAGAGGATCCGGTCGGGCTCGCCCGGTGCGCCGGGGCGTCGGAAGTGCAGGGTTCCGGTGGCGACCTCCCTGGTGCCGGGAACGAAGGTCAGCTCGTGGTCGGGCCGGCCCAGCCACTCCGGCTCCCTGGTGCGGTCCGACCAGACCCGGGTCGCGTCCTCGACGATGCGACGACCCTGCTGGTCCTCCTGGATGACCGTGACGATGGTGAAGTCGCCGAACTGCATGATCGAGTAGATCCAGAAGAAGTTCTGGCTCGCGGCGAGCGCCGGATCCGCCTTGCGCCCAGGCGGTTCCGCCTCACCGACCGGGCGGACACCCCACGAGCGGTCGCGGTTGCCTCGCCAGGTGTCCGCGGTGACGGGCAGTACCTCGCCGTCGACGGTGAGGGATCCGGACCACGAGCCTGTCTGCACGAACCGCTGGGTGTCGAACGTGACCCGCTCGAGCTGGCGGTGGAAGTGCCTGGCCTCGAGGTTGGCGGGCCCGTCGGACTCGAAGACGAGATCGAAGCCGAGGTCGGGTGCCTCGGTGCTCGGGTCCAGCACCACCCGCAGGCGGTGCAGGCCCTCGAGGATCTCGATCCGCAGCGGTCCGACGGACAGGTCCATCCGGTCCTCGCCCAGTGCGCGGGACGCCCGGAAGACGATGTGGTCGTCCCCGCGTCGCAGCACCGCAAAGCCGTCGCACACACCGAGATTGGGGTACTGACCGAGTCCGATGATGAGGAACAGCGGGTCGGTGTCGCCGTCGAGGCCGGGATGGCAGTTGAAGTAGTAGCGGTCGTAGAAGTTGCGGTCGGAGGTGCCGACGTGCCGGATGGTCTCGGCGATCTGGTGCACCGGGTAGTCGTCGAGCGGGGACAGCGTCATCGGGCGGATCCCGTCGCCACCGACGACCAGTAGGTGCCGTCGAGCATGGCCTCGAGCGTCGCGCGGTGCAGGATCATCTCGTCCGGGTTCGCAGGCAGCTCGGCCTGGCCGAACGCGACGGCGCGGCACTGCACGCGGAACATGATCACGGCGTGCCGCAGCGCGGCGTAGAGGGTGTAGAAGTCCAGGTCCGCCGCTCGGTGTCCGGTCAGCTCCATGTAGGTCGCGGTCACGTCCTCGCGACGCAGGAAGTCGGGCATGCCGGGCAGGCCGGCCATACCTGCGAGGTCCTCGAAGAACCTGTGCAGGAAGATCATCCAGCTGAGGTCGAGTTCGCGCGGCCCGATCGTGGCCATCTCCCAGTCGAGCACCGCCGTCGGCTCGAAGTCTCGGAACATCATGTTGCCGATCCGAGCATCGCCCCAGCAGAGCACCGCGGGCCCTGCCTCGGTGGGCAGGTTCGACTCGACCCAGTCGAGTCCCCGCTCGATCAGCGGGGACCGGGGACCGTCGGCGGTGGCCCACTCGTAGTACCGTCGCTGCGCCGCCACGTGCGCGCGCAGTGTTGCCGCACCGGTCAGTTCGGTGCCCTCGGCGACCAGGTTCGGGCAGGCCTGCTGCGGATGAGCCATGGCGTGCAGCTCGGCCAGAACCCCGACGGAGGCCCGTTGGAGCCGGGACCGATCCTCGGCGGAGGCCTCGGAGAGCCAGGACCCGAACGTGTAGGGCATGACGTCCGGCGGGACGTCCCCGTCGAGCCGTTCCATGACGAAGAACTCGCCGCCGAGTGCCTCCGGGCGGGACTCCGACCAGTAGACCCGGGGGATCGGCACGGAGGTGTGGGCGGCGACCGCCTGCATCACCTCGTACTGCTGGTTCAGGTCGTAGGACGGGAAGAGCGGCGCCGCGCTGGCGGGCGGCGCGATCCTGGCGACCAGGCGGTACTCGGATCGGGCGCCGTCCTCGGTCCAGGTCGCATCGAACAGCACGGTCTCGTTGGACATTCCGTTCGCCGACGGGACCTCGATTGAGGTCACCTCGGGGTTCGCGCCGAGGCCGAGCACGGTCCCGAGCCAGCGCTCGAGGCTCGCCCGCATCACGGCGGGGTCGTTGCGGGATTCGCCGGGCCGGGCGAGTTCGGCGTAGTCGGGATCTACGTCGGCAGTTTCAGAGGTCATCACCACTCCTCGTGGTTCGGGTGGCGCCGATGCGCACGTGGCGATAGTCGATACACGTTGTATCGACTAAAGTCGTGACAGAATGTAACGGCCATCACACGAGGACGCAAGGGGTTTGTCAGAAATGCCGAAGGAAACCGAGGCCAAGCACCGTCTCGGACCGCAACGAAACCCGGCGATCGACGCGGCGGTGCTGGAGGCCACCCGACAGCTGCTGGCGGACAAGGGGTACGCAGGGACCTCCATCGACGCCATCGCCACCCGCGCGGGCGTCGGGCGCCCGGCGATCTACCGGCGCTGGCCGTCGAAGGCCCACATCGTCAACGAGGCGATCTATCCGGTGCTCGACGCGGAGCAGGCCGCCGATCTCGGCGCCGGTCTCGGCGCCGAGGGCCCGATCGCGGACCAGGTTCGCGCGCTGGTCCATGGTGCGGTCGCCCTCTTCGCCGCACCTGCCACCCGGGCGGCCGCCCCCGGGCTGATGAGCGAGGTCCGGACAAACGCGGAGCTACGCGAGGTCCTGGTGGTGCGGATGCTCGCCGGAGTCCGGGTCGAGCTCAAGCGTCGCCTCGAGGCGGCGAAGGAACGGGGCGAGATCCGCGCGGGGGTCGATGCCGACACCCTCCTCGACATCATGGCCGGTGCGGCCATCTTCGCGATGTCCGTCCGCGATGTCGAGGACCCGGGGCCGTTCGCCGACTCGTTGGCGGACATCGTCCTGCACGGCATCATTCCCCCCGGGCAGTAGGCGCGACAGGGTCGGGCCCTGTCCGGAATTCCGGTTTTCCTGCGTGCGCGCACCGGCCGATCGATATCCTCGAGACGAGTCCGTATGCGGTCGAGTGATCGCCGGGACCTGCGAACGCAGTCAGCGTCCGGGGCGGCCCGCTGGACGGAAATTCGGATACACCCGTCGGGAGGGTGACGAATGGATCTGTCGGAGAACCTCGGCGCCGAGGTGGGTCCGAAAGCCAACAGTGTTGTGAAACATCGACTCTCGTGATGCCCTGAGGTGCGCGAGCGCCGGAACCTTCGCCGAAGGAGGCACGATGAGATTCACCCGATTCGCCCGAGCCGTTCTGCTGGTGCTGACCATGCTCGCGACCGCATTCGCGGCGTCCGTGGTGCCGGCCTCCGCCGCGCCACGACCGACGATCGTGCTGGTGCACGGCGCGTTCGCCGACACCACCAGCTGGGACGGCGTCGCGGCCGACCTCCGTGGGCGTGGCTACACCGTCGTCGTGCCCGACAATCCGTTGCGCGGACCCGGCTACGACTCCGCCGCGATCGAGAAGACGCTCGCCGGGATCTCCGGCCCGATCGTCCTCGTCGGACACTCCTACGGCGGCGCCGTCATCACCAACGCCAACAACCCGAACGTGAAGGCCCTCGTCTATGTCGCGGCCTTTGCGCCGGCCCAGGGCGAGCCGGTGATGCTGGCCCTCGATCCGATCCGGTTCCCGGGCAGCCAGCTGCTCCCGCCTGCGCTACAGGTGAAGGTGGTCGACGACGCCCAGGCCATCGGTGGGAAGAACCTCGACGGCTATATCGCCGACGATGCCTTCCATCGCGTCTTCGCGCCCGACGTCAGTGACGCGACGGCCGCGACCATGCTGGCGCACCAGCGCTCGATCGCGTTGTGGGCCAACATCGAACCGTCCGGCCCCACCTCCTGGTCGGCCACGCCGAGCTGGTACCTGGTCTCCGCGGGAGACACGGTCATCCCGCCCGCCGCGCAGCGATTCATGGCCAACCGGATCGGTGCCCACACCAGCGAGGTCCAGGCCTCGCACGTCGCGTTGGTCTCCCAACCGCGGGTCGTGGCCGACGCGATCGTCGCCGCCGCCGACGCCACCTAGGCAGGCACGGGCCGTCGAGCAGGTGCCCGCACCTGCTCGACGGCCGAGTGCCGCGCCGACCTACCGGTTGCGGTAATGCTCCTTGAGCGAGCGCGACAACACCTTGACCTGGCGTGTCCGTTCGGCCTGCAGGCGCGCATCGGTGCGCGCGGCCATCCACTCGTTCTCGCGTTGCAGCTTGCGGTAGCTGTCGAGTCGGCGCTGCGGCAGCTCATCGCGCTCCACGGCCTCGCGTACAGCGCAGCCCGGTTCGGCGGCGTGGTTGCAGTCACCGAACCGGCATTGCTCGGCGAGGACGTCGATCTCGCTGAAGGCCCGGCCGATTCCGTCGGCCGCGTCCCACAACCCGACACCGCGAAGCCCAGGCGTGTCGATGAGGGTGCCGCCGCCGGGCAGCGGCACCAGCTCGCGGTGCGCGGTGACGTGACGGCCCTTGTGGTCGCCTCCCCTGACCTGGCCGGTCGCGAACAGGTCCTCGCCGAGAAGCGCGTTCGCCAGCGTCGACTTGCCCGCGCCGGACTGCCCGACGAGCGCGACGGTGCCGTCGACCGCCGCGACCAGAACGTCGAGGCCGTCCCCGGTCCTGGCGCTGACCGCGAGCACCGTTGCGCCCGGCGCGATCGCCGCGACGTCGGCGAGGGTGTGGGAGACATCCAGGGTCGCATCGGCTTTCGTCAGCACGACCACCGGCATCGCCCCGCTCTCCCAGGCGAGGGCGAGGAAGCGTTCGATGCGGCCGAGGTCGACGTCGGTGTCGAGCGCCGCCGCGATGACGACGGTGTCCACGTTGGCGGCGAGCACCTGACTCTCGGAGCGGATCGACGCCGAGGCGCGCACGATCGCGCTGCGTCGGGGCAGAACGTCTGTGACGGCCGAGTCTCGGACGGTGACCCAGTCGCCGGTGCAGACCGAGTGGGCGCCGGTGTGTGCACGAATCTGCCCGGATGCGGTGACGACGTCGCATTCGCCGCGGTCGACACGGACGATGCGGCCCGGTTCGCAATGCTCGAGATCGAGGGTGCTGAAGGCATGGGAGACCGACTCGTTCCAGCCGAAGCGGACGAGGTCATGGGGATTGGACATGGTGGGGTGATCCTTCGACGGGGCGCCGACCGGGTCACGTCACGTGGGGGCCTCGGTCAGGCGGGAGGGCAGGGGAGCGAGACGGCGCGCGCAGCGCCGAACGGCCAGACGGCCATGAGGTTCGCCTCCCTGGAATCGACTGTCGGATCGGGACACCACCGATGTTGCAGGAGGCGACCGGCCTGCCGCAACCGAATTTCCGGCCGCCCGGCCGCCTCGCTGTTCGAGCATCGACGTGATCAGCCCGGTCTTCATGCGCTGTTCGCTATTTCAGGTGTGCGCGTACGTCGGCCCGCTCGCCTTGCGGTCCGAACAGGTGGAGGATCTCGACCGGGTGATCGCCTGCCGGGCCGAACCAGTGCGGCTCGCCGGTGTCGAACTCGGCCACCTCCCCGGGGCGCAGGACCACCTCACGTTCGCCGAGGATCAGGCGCAGGTCTCCCGCCAGGACATAGAGCCACTCGTATCCGGCGTGGGTGACGAGTTTCGGTGTGCGCGGCCCGATCACCTGTTTGAAGACCTGCACCCGGCCCGGGTAGTGGGTCAGTGCGATGACGACGCTGCCGTTGCGGCGTCGTTGCGGTGTGAGGTGGACGCGCGGATCGCCGGTCGCGGGAGCGCCGACGAGCTGGTCGAGGGCCACCCGATGAACCCGGCACAGGGGCACGAGGAGATCCAGGGTGGGGCGCCGCTTGCCGGATTCGAGCCGTGACAGCGCGCTGATGGAGATGCCGGATGCGGCGGCGAGTTCCTCGAGGGTCATACCGCGATCGCGGCGAAGCGAGCGCAGGCGTGGCCCGATGTCGGCGAGCATTTGCTCGAGTTCGGTGTCCATGCCGGCCATTTTGCAGTCTTCGCAAATCTTCTACCCGGTTCGTGTGATCGACTGCGACGATCCCCTCGACGAATGGGGATCGGAGCGACGGAGTCCCGCGCCCGGTCCGGTTGACCGACCGGAGGAATGCGCGTGCAATCTCAGCCTGGAATCAGCACCACCGCCCCGCCCAGCCCGGTCGGCCCTGCGCCCAGTTCCAGACGGGGCTGGATCGTGCTGGCGATCTGCTGCCTGAGCCTGTTCGTGGTCGGCTTGGACACGACCATGGTCAACGTGGCCCTGCCTGCGATCGGACAGGATCTGGACGTCGGCACTCGCGGCCTCGAGTGGACGGTCAACGCCTACACGCTGGTCCTGGCGAGCCTGCTGATCTCCTCCGGTGCGGTGGCCGATCGGGTCGGGCGGCGACGGGTCTTCCAGCTCGGGCTGCTCGTGTTCGGTGCCGCGTCCGCCGCATGCGCGCTGGCGCCCTCCGTTGGTGTCCTGATCGGCGCCCGGGTCGTGCAGGGCATCGGCGGGTCGATGCTCAGCCCGGTGGCGCTGGCGATCGTGGTCAACGTGATCACCGACCCCAGGGAGCGGGCCAGGGCGATCGGTGTGTGGGCGGCGGTCTTCGGCGTCAGCATGGCCGCTGGTCCCGTGACCGGTGGCGCGCTCGTCGAGAGCCTCGGCTGGCGATCGGTGTTCTGGATCAACGTGCCGGTGGTCGTTGCCGTCCTGCTCTTGACCGCATTGTTCGTTCCGGAATCGAGAGGCCAACGGCCGAGAAGGCTCGACGTGCCCGGTCAGCTGCTGTTGGTCCTCATGGTCGGCGGTGCGGTGGCGATGCTGATCGAAGGTCCGCGAATCGGATGGGTTTCCCCGCTCGCGCTGATCGGATACGCGGTGGTCGCCGCCGCCACGGCAGGATTCGTGTGGACCGAGTCCCGGCGACCCGAACCCCTCATGGATCCGCAACTGTTCCGACGAAAGCCGTTCACCGGGGCCGTCATCGGCGCCGTGGTGGTGTTCGTGGCGCTGAACGCGACCCTGCTGCTCGGCACGCTCTACCTGCAGGATGGGCGAGGGATGAGCGCCCTCGCCGCCGGTGCCGTCACCCTTCCGATGGCCCTCGGTGCCACGGTCTGCGCGCCGCTCTCGGGGATCCTTGTAGGACGGGTCGGTCCGCGGCGGCCCCTGCTGATCGCCGGTACCTTCACCACCCTCGGCGGCCTGTGCCTGGTGGCATTGGACGACGACACCAGCCTCCTGGTGTTGCTGCTGGCCTACCTGCTGCTCGGCATCGGCTTCGGCTTCTCGAACGCACCGATCACCAACACCGCGGTCAACGGATTGCCTGCCGACCGTTCGGGAGTTGCGGGCGGATTGACCTCCACCGCGCGCCAATTCGGGGCCGCCCTCGGCGTTGCTCTCGCGGGCGGCATCGTCGCCACCACCGCCCCCGCCGACCTCGCGCACGCCTCCCGCCCCGGCTGGATGCTCGTCGCCTGCTGCGGACTGCTGGTACTCCTCGTCGCCCGCGTGTCGCCGACCGCGGGGAAGTCGAGTTGATCGCCTTCGCGGCGCCCGAGCGGGATCGCTGCGAAGAAAATTCATGACGGTGTCGATCCACGACCTTCCCCGTTCGACCTATGGATGAGAGGGTCCGAGAAGGACCTGGACACCGAGGGAGACAACGATGAAGTACATGCTGGTCATGCGAGCCACCGACGAGGCCTTCGCGGGAATGATGAACACCGACTTCAACGAGATGCTCGAGACCGTCGGCCGGTACAACGACGAGATGATCAGGGCCGGGGTGCTGCTCGCCGCGGAAGGACTCGACGACGCTGCCGAGGGCGTGGTCGTCGACCACTCGTCCGAGCAGCCCGTCGTCACCGATGGTCCGTACGGCGAGACCAAGGAGCTGTTCGGCGGCTTCTACATCCTCAACGTGGCGTCGAAGGAGGAGGCCATCGAGTGGGCGAAGCGGTCGCCGATCACCGGCCCCGGCTTCAAGACCGAGATTCGCCGGGTCCCCACGATCGACGAGTTCCCACAGGAAAACGAGTGGATCCAGAAGGAGCGGGCGTGGCGTGAGGCCACCGGCCAGCTCTGAGCGGATCGACGGGCGATGGCAGATCCCACCGGCCGTGAGGCCGTCGCCGCCGTCTGGCGGATCGAATCCGCGCGGATCGTCGGCGCGCTCGCGCGGTACACCGGCGACTTCGCGCTGGCCGAGGATCTCGCCCAGGAGGCGCTGGCCGAGGCGCTCGTGACCTGGCCGCGCGACGGCGAACCCCGCAACCCCGCGGGGTGGCTGCTCACAGTCGGCCGTCGCCGCGCGATCGACGCGTTCCGTCGGCGCTCCGCCCTCGACGAGCGGTATGCCGCCCTCGCCCACGACCTGGGCGAGGGTGGCGCCGTCTCGGGGAGCGCGCCGGTCGATCCGGCCCGGGACACCGAGGACGTGCTGTGGGATCCGGACCAGATCGACGACGACGTGCTCGCGTTGATGTTCATCTCCTGCCACCCCGTGCTGTCCCGAGAGGCGAGGGTGGCGCTCACCCTGCGGGTGGTCGGCGGTCTGACCAGCGACGAGATAGCCAGGGCGTTTCTTGTCCCGACCGCGACCGTGCAGGCCCGGATCACCAGGGCGAAGAAGACACTGGCTGCGGCCAGGGTGCCGTTCGAGGTGCCGACGGCGCAGGAGCGTGCCGAGCGGCTCGGCTCGGTGCTCAGCGTGGTCTATCTGATTTTCACGGAGGGTTCCTCGGCCAGCTCCGGTGGCGAACTGATCAGGTTCGACCTCGCGAGCGAGGCGCAGCGGCTCGCCCGGGTGCTGGCCCGGTTGGTGCCGAACGAGCCGGAGGCCCACGGCCTGTTGGCGCTGCTCGAGCTGACCGCGGCGCGCTTCCCCGCCCGCACCGGGTCGGACGGCGAACCGGTGCTGCTCGAACACCAGGACCGCCGCCGCTGGGACCGCGCCGCGATCCGTAGGGGACGCGCCGCCCTGGCCCGCGCCGAGCGGGCCGGACGGGGCCTCGGTGCCTATGGCCTGCAGGCGGCGATCGCCGAATGTCACGCCGTCGCAACGTCTGTCGACGCGACGGACTGGGGGCGGATCGTACTCATCTACGAGGCGCTGGGCCGGCTCGCGCCGTCGCCGGTGGTCGAGCTCAACCGCGCGGTGGCGGTTTCCATGGCCCAGGGGCCTGCCGCGGCGCTGCCGATCGTGGACGAGCTGGTGGCGGCCGGGGCGCTGTCGAACTCGCACCTGCTGCCGACCGTGCGCGGGGAGTTGCTCACCCGCCTGGGACGGACCGACAAGGCGCGCGCCGAGCTGGAGCTCGCCATTCGGCTGTGCGGCAACGAGCGCGAGCGCGCGGTGTTGGAACGTAAGCTCGCCGAGCTCGGCTGACGACATGGACGAGAGTGGTGCCGGACATGTCCGGGTTGGTCCGGATTGTCGTGATTGTGCCCGGAACCTCCACGCCGACAACATGAATCGCTCGTCGGCTGCTTCCGTCCATCGGCTGCAGTCGCGCCTGCGGTCCGGTAGGTTCGCACGATGTGACGAGCACCAGTCGAGTACCTCTGTCCGTACTGATCTGTGGTGGAGGCATCGCCGGAAATGCCGTGGCGCTGCAGTTGACGCGCGCCGGCTTCCGCGTGACCGTCGTCGAACGCGCGCCCGTCCCTCGGCCGGGGGGCCAGGCCGTCGACCTTCGCGGCCCGAGCCGGGAGGTCGCCGAACGGATGGGCCTGGTGCCGGGCATCCGTGACCATCAGCTCGACGAGCGAGGCATGGTCTTCGTCGGCGACGACGGCCGTGAGTTGCTGCGGATGCCCGCGGAGATGTTCGGCGGCAATGGCGTTGTCGCGGACATCGAGATCACCCGCGGCGACCTGAACCAGGTGCTGTTGGACGCGATCGACGCCGCGGGCGGCGGGTTGGACTACCGCTATGGCGAGTGGGTGGAGGGGCTGCGGCAGGACGCGAGCGGAGTGGAGGTCACGTTCGCCTCCGGCGGCGACGCGCGGTTCGACCTGGTTGTCGGTGCCGATGGCGTGCACTCGGCGACCCGTCGGATGGTGTTCGGGGACGAGGATCAGTTCGCGACCTACCTCGACGGCTACATGTCGTTCTTCACGGTGCCGACCCCGGCCGGTATCGATCCGCACTGGTTCGCCATGCACTCGGTGCCCGGTGCCAGCAATGTCGGTCTTCGTGCCGATTTCGACCCCGCGACGTCGAAAGCCGTTGTCATGATTCGGATGCCGGCGGATCCAGCGCTGCGCCGCGACACGGATGCCCAGCAACGGCTGATCCGCGAGCGTCTCGCCGGTGCCGGCTGGGAAGCACCGGCCATTCTCGATGCCATGGCCGTCACGCCGGACTTCTACTTCGACGAGCTGGCCCGGATCGACATGCCCTCCTGGTCGAAGGGGCGCGTGACGCTGCTCGGCGACGCCGGCTACTGCGGTTCACCGCTGTCGGGTCAGGGCACCGCGATGGCGCTGGTCGGTGCCTACGTGCTGGCCGGGGAACTCGCAGCCACCCCGGATGACCCCGCCGGGGCGCTGGCTCGCTACGAGGAGATCCTGCGGCCGTTCGTGGCCGAGGCCCAGAAACTGCCGCCGGGAGGCCTGCGGTCGATGACGCCCAAGTCCCGTTTGGGGATTCGCGCCGGACGGGTGGTCAGCAAGCTGATGATGTCCCGCCTGCTGCAGCCCGTCATGGCCAAGGCGATGACCAAGACCGAGATTTACAGCCTCCCGGAGTACGCGAGCGCGCCCGTCGCGGAGTGACCGCGTCGCGCATGCGGTGACAGCCTTTGAACCGCAGAATGGTTCTGCAAAACCGGCTAGCGGTCTAGTGTGAGGTGATGGCCGAAGCGGGACTGGCGGCGGGCAAGGTGGACGGCGGGGTGCGCAGCATCGCCCGGGCAGTCGACGTGCTCCAGTTGTTCGACGTCGACCACCCCCGTCGCACGCTGCGCGAGATCGTCGCGCTGACCGACCTGCCGAAGACCACCGTGGTGCGGGTACTGGCCACCCTGGACGCGCTCGGACTGATCGTCGATCAACGCGACTCCACCTACAGCCTGGGCGCGGGGTTCCTTCGCTGGGTCGATCTCGCACGGTCGTTGTGGGAGGTCGGAGCGGACGCGCGACGCGTCATGACCCGCCTGGTCGACACCTGCGGCGAAACGGTCAACGTGTACATCCGTCAGGACCTCAGCCGGATCTCGATCGCGCAGGTCGAAGGAACCGCCACCGTGCGCAGCGTGGTGAAGACCGGCGTCCCGTACCCCCTCGAAACCGGCGCCGCGGCGAAGATCCTCCTCGGCGGGGCGCCCGAGTCGGTCCTGCGCCAACTCGTCGAGTGCCGCACGGACCTCGACGTCGACTCGCTTCGCCGCGAGGTGCTCGGCATCAGCCGGGCGGGATACGCGGTGACCCACGGCGAACGCGAACTCGGCGCGTCGGCCGTCGCGGCACCCATCCTGTCCGCCGACGGACGCGTGCTGGCGGCGCTGTCCATCGGCGGTCCCACCTCTCGATTCACCGCCGACCGGGTGGACCGCTACGTCGATGCGGTCACCGAATCCGCGGCAGAGATCAGCAGCATCGGTCTGGGAAGTGTGGAGGCGTTCCTATGAACGAAGTGCACGAACACGACATCGGGGGCGGGGGCTCGGACGCGAGCGCCGGACTGCTCGCCGGCACCCGCGTCCTGGACATGACGAACGTCCTCGCGGGCCCCTTCGCCGGGTATCAACTCGCGCTCATGGGCGCCGACGTCATCAAGATCGAGACACCAGGAACCGGTGATCTCGCCCGCCAGCTAGGCGACAGCGCCGAGCTGAGCGGCGAGCTTCTCGGGACGTCCTTCCTGGCACAGAACTCCGGAAAGCGTTCTGTCACGGTCAACCTCAAGACCGCAGGCGGCAAGGAGGTGTTCGAGCAACTGGTGACCGGCGCGGACGTCCTGCTCGAGAACTTCCGCCCCGGTGTACTCGAACGACTCGGATTCGGTTGGGAACGACTGCATTCCATCAATCCGCGCCTCGTGTACTGCGCCGTTTCCGGATTCGGCGCCGACGGGCCCATGCGGACCAGGCCCGCCTATGACCAGGTCGTCCAGGGGCTGTCCGGGATCATGTCGGTCACCGGCACCCGCGACACCGCGCCGCTGCGGGTCGGCTATCCGGTGTGCGACAGCTTCGGTGGGCTCGCGGCGGCCTTCGCCGTGTCCTCGGCGCTGGTACGTCAGCAGCGCACCGGGCAGGGCGCCTACCTCGACACCTCGATGCTCGACGCCGCCCTCACCTCGATGGGATGGGTGGTCTCCGACCATCTCATCGCCGGCCGAGAACCGACTCCCATGGGGAACGAGAACATCACCTCGGCGCCGTCCGGTACCTTCCGCACCGCCGACGGCGCCCTCAACATCGCCGCCAACAAGCAGGAACAGTTCGAGACCCTGTGCCAGATCCTCGAGCGCCCCGAACTCGTCGAGGATCCGCGCTTCGCCACCCGCGAAGACCGCAAACTCAACAGGGACGTTCTGCGCGAGGAGCTCGAAACCTCCCTCAAGGCCAAGACCGCAACGGAATGGGACGAGATCTTCCTTGGCGGCGGTGTCCCGGCGGCCCCGGTGGTGTCGGTACCTCGGGCCCTGCGCTCCGATCAGGTCGCCGGTCGCGGCCTGGTGGCCACCGTCGAGTCCCCGGCCGCGTGTGGCGGCACCGTGCAGGTCCTCGGGCTTCCCACCCATGTCGACGGACACGCGGTGTCGCCCTCGTCGCCCGCACCGAGACTGGGTGAGCACACCGACGAGATCCTTGCCGAGGTCGGCTATTCTCGGTCCGAGATCGACAGTCTCCGTGGGGATCACGCGATATGAGTAACGCGCGGGAGGACGCGCTGTCCCGCACCAGCAGCCGCGATGTCGTCGACTGGTGGTCCACCGCGGTCAGCGACATCGAACCGGGCGTCATCCGGATGCGCGGGTATCCCATCGAGCAGCTCATCGACGGGGTCGGATTCGTCGACATGATCTGGCTCATGGTGCGGGGCGACCTGCCGACGCGTGCGCAGGCGTCGCTGCTCGAGAAGGCACTGGTGTCCGCGGTCGACCATGGGCCGCAGGCGCCGTCGATCGCGGCGGCCCGCATGGCCGCGACCTGTGGTGTCGGCTTGCACGGCGCCATCTCCGCGGGTGTGGGCCTGCTCGGCGACGACCACGGCGGCGCAGGCCAGCAATGCGTGGAGGTCCTCGACGGGATCCGCCGGGCCACCCTCGCGGGTGACGACCTGACGTGGGTCGTGCGGCGTACCCTCGACGAGTTCGCCGGCGATCGCCGGTACGTGCCCGGCTTCGGACACCGCTTCCATCCACGCGACCCCCGGCGCGACCCCCTGCTCGCCGCGGTGCGGAATCACGTCGACCTCGGCACGGTGTCAGGGGCGCATCTGGCCGTCGCCGAGGAGATCGAACGTCAACTCGCGGAGGGGCATACGCGCCCGGTGCCGATGAACATCGACGGGGCCACCGCGGTCATCTACGCGGAGCTCGGTTTCGCGCCCGAGTTGGCCCGCGGCCTGTTCATCCTGTCCCGATCGGTCGGGATACTCGCGCACTCATGGGAAGAACGCGTGGGAGGCCACCGCATCAAGGGGCCGATGCCGCCGCCGTTGCTCGCCGCCTATGTCGGACCTGGTGAACGGGCGGTGCCCCGCGGCGAGAATGCTGAGCACACCGCTGGCTAGCCTGGGTGGGTGGCCGGAAACTCAAGCGTTCGAATCACGCGCCTGCGAACGTTGATCGAGCATCCACGAACCGGCGCCGGTGAGCGGGCAACGGCGCAGCGGATGCTCGATCGGATCCTGAAGAGGTCAGCCAGGGACGGCTCCGGTGACCCTGCCCACGGTGCGCGGCACGATCGAGTCGGCCGGCACGCGGGTCTCTCGCACATCGCGGACGCGATCCGCGACGACATCGCGTTCGCGCGGGTGGACTTCACGGCCGCCACAGTGCCGGGGCAGCCGGCCGTGCATGATCCGATACGCGATGCCCCTCCCGGGATCACCTACCTCGTCGAGACTCCGCACGATGCCGGCGTTGTCATCACGATCGACGACGTCCCCCGGGACTGGGGGTGGGTGTCCGAGGACGGCATCGAGACCGTCAGCCCGGCCCTGCGGGCGCTCGCCGACGAGCTCGCCGACATCATGGACGGCTACAACCGCGGTGATGCGGACGTCGGGCACCGGTTCTTCGGAAGTGTTCGCGTGAACGGCGAGACATTGGTGTGGGGGTCACCCGGTTCCTGACGCCGCAACCGCCCGCTGGAAGTGCGCGGGTGGGTAGTGCGCATCCCACGTGATGATCGCGTGGCTCTCTGTTGCGCAAGCGCTCTCAGGCCCGCGCACCCCACAGGTTTCGGACCAGCGACCACGGCTGTTCCTGGTCAGGGGAGCGGCCAGCGCGCAATTGGTCCGCGGCCCAGGCGTCACCCGCACGGATGACGGCGGCGGTCGCGGCGACGAGCAGGTCGCGATCGCAGTCGGCTGTGACGATTCCGTTCGCGACTCCGTTGTCGACGACGTCGGCGACCCAGCCCGCGAACGTGCCCTGCTCGCGGAGCAGGAAGGCGGGGTCGATCAGGGCGAGATCGTCGGGGTGCTCGGCCAGATGCGCACCGAGAGCCGTCCCGGCGGCATGTATCGCAGCCCAGAATTCGTCGTGGTCGTCGATCCGCCGCCACGGCCCCAGGGCTGCCGCGAGGCGCACCGCGATGTCGTCGAGCACCGTGTGGAGAAGGTCGTCGCGGCCGTCGAAGTAGTTGTACGCGGACGATTTCGAGATGCCCGCCGCCGCGATGATCTGGTTGTACGAAGCGTGTTCGGTGCCATCGGTGGCAAAGGCGTGCTGCGCGACTTCGAGGATCTGTCGTCGTTCCTCGGCCGGCAGGCGGGTGAATCGCGGTAGGGGCACAGTCGAATAGTAGCGATTCACGCGCGGGGGTGCATATCATCGGTGTGTACTAGTAGTACACACCGATGGTTGGAGGAGGGGTGATGGAATCGGAACGGGAAATGGTCATCGAGGCGGCGGCGTTGTCGAAGCGGTTCGGGGAGTTCGTGGCGCTGTCGGGTCTGGACCTGTCGGTCGCGCGGGGTGAGGTACACGGGTTCCTCGGTCCCAATGGCGCCGGGAAGTCGACCACCATTCGGATCCTGCTGGGGCTGGTGCGCTCAAGCGGTGGCACTGCGCGCCTGTTCGGGCGCGACCCGTGGACCGATGCGGTCGCGCTGCACGATCGGCTCGCCTATGTCCCAGGTGACGTGTCGCTGTGGCCGGCGCTTACCGGCGGTGAGTGCCTGGACGTGCTGGCTTCGGTACACGGGGGCTTTGACCCGCGACGTCGGGTGGAGTTGATCGAGCGTTTCGAGCTCGACCCAGGGAAGCGGAGCCGGGACTATTCGAAGGGGAACCGTCAGAAGGTCGCGTTGGTGGCGGCCCTTGCCACCCGCAGCGAACTGCTGATCCTCGATGAGCCGACCTCCGGGTTGGATCCCTTGATGGAGCAGGTGTTCCAGGACGTGGTGCGGGAACGGGCACACGATGGCGCCACCGTGCTGTTGTCGAGTCACATCCTGGCGGAGGTGGAGGCGCTGGCCGACCGGGTGAGCATCATCCGCCGTGGGCGAACGGTCTCTTGCGGCACCCTCGAGGACATGCGCCGTCGCGCCGCCACCCGTGTGCGTGCGGTGACCGATGCGGCACCGGCGGGGCTCTCCGATGCCGCGGGGGTGACGGCGGTACACGTCGAGCGGGCAGGCGAGCGGTTCGCGGTGTCGTTCCATGTCGATGCGGACGATGTCCGGGAGGCGATGGGCGTATTGACCACTGTCGGCCTGCGCTCGATCACGGCGACCCCGCCCAGCCTCGACGAGATGTTCCTGCGCAGCTACGACGAATCCGCCGAGCCTGCGGTGGTGCGTGGATGAACGGCTACCGCAGGCTGCTTGCGATCCACTGGCGCAGCAATCGCCGCGTGATCCTCGCCTGGGCCCTCGGGCTCGCGGCCGCCTTCGCCGCCACCGCGTGGTCGATCGACAGCCTTTACAGCACACCGGAAGAGCTGGCGGCCTACGCTGCGGCGACTGAGGCAGGTAGTGCCATGGAGATGATCAATGGCACACCGTACGGGGTGACCAACATCGGCGGCGTGATCGCATACGAGTTCGGTTTCGTCAGTGCAATTGCATTCCCGCTGATGGGGATTCACCTCGTGGTTTCCATGACTCGCGCAGAGGAGCAGTCGGGACGCATGGAGCTGCTGCGTGCCGCGAGGATCGGGCGGCTGGCGACGAGCGGTTCGGCAATGACGCTGGTGTCCGGCGGTCTCGCGCTGGTCGCCGCCTCGATGGCAGGGACACTGGCGCTCCTCGGCATCGGGTGGCCGGGCGTCGTGCTGTACCCGGTGTCGTCGGCGTTGCTCGGAGGGTGCTTTGCCGCGCTCGCGCTATTGGGGGCGCAGGTGGTCGCCACCCCGCGCGCGGTCACGGCGATCGGACTCGGCGCGCTGGTATTCGGGTTCCTTGCCCGAGGGGTCGGGGACGTCAGGGACAACCTGGTGGTGTGGCTCTCGCCGATCGGGTGGGCAGAGCAGAGCCGGCCGTTCGCCGACGCGAGGTGGTGGCCGACTCTGGTATCGATCGGCTTCGTGGCGCTAGCCGTGACCGCCGCACTCTGGGCTGCGGACCGACGCGACCTCGGGCAGGGCCTGTTCGCCTCCCGGCCCGGCCGCACCGGGGCCGCACCGAGACTGCTCGGCCCCTATGGGTTCGCCGCCCGCCAGCACAGAGCGGCCACTGTTTCATGGTGCGTCATCAGCGCGCTGGTGGGCGCCTCGTTCGGCTCGCTGGCAGACGCGCTCCGAACGATGATGGCGGACAGTGAGACGTTTCGGGAGGCGTTCGGTGGTGGCGGCACCGACCTGGACGGGTACCTCGCATACGTGGTGACCTTGTTGGCTCTGATCGGTCTCGGCTTCGGGCTGCAGAGTGTCGGCCGGATCGCGGAGGAGGAACGGGACGGCAGACTCGAGATGGTGATGGGGGCCGGGACGGCACGGAACCGATGGCTCGCCGCGCACTGCCTTGCCGTGGCGGGCGGCATGACCGCCGTCGCGCTGTCCGGTGGCCTTGCGCTCGGCATCAGCGACGCGCTCGCCGTCGGCGAGCCAGCCGCGGTGCCTCGCTTCGCCGCGGCGACGCTCGCGTACCTGCCTGCGATGTGCGCTGTGCCCGCGCTCGCGCTGGCGGCCTACTGCATCAGCCCGCGCCTACTCGGAACCGGCTGGCTGGTATTCGTCGTCATCGCCGTCGTCGCGACTCTCGCGGATGCCCTCCAGATGCCGGACTGGATGCGCGATCTCTCACCGCTGACCTGGGTGGGACGGGTCCCCGGGGAGCCGGTGCACATGTGGGCGGTGCTCATCACGTCTGTGCTCGCGCTCGGGTTCGCCGTTCTGGCGGCGACGGGTCTGGGCCACAGGGACATTCCCGGCGGGTCGGTGCATCCGCTGCGGTATGCACTGCGCCGCGCCGGATTCGGAGGAGGCAGGAGAGAGGTGTCGTCGGTGGTGTGAGCTCTGTGACTTCGTTACGCGGCCATGGCGGGCCTGGACTTGGATGCATTTGACCCGCTGACGGGGTAGCGGATGGGTCAGGATGGTCGGTATGCGTGAGATCACCCTTGACCTGGACGAGGTCCGGTTGCGGGCCCTGACCTGGGGGCCCGCGACCGGCCGGCTGGCGCTACTGCTGCACGGCTTCCCGGACACGGCGCACACCTGGCGGTACCTGGGGCCCGCGCTGGCCGACGCGGGTTGGCGGGTGATCGCCCCGTTCACCCGCGGCTACGCCCCCTCGGGGGTGTCGGAGGACGGTAGCGGCCACATCGCCGCCCTGATGGACGACGCTGTCGCCATCCACGCCCGGCTCGGGGGCGTGTCCGACGCGGTGCTGGTCGGACACGACTGGGGGGCGATCACCGCGAACGCGCTTGCCGCCCACCCCGACAACCCCTTCGTCGCCGTGGCGGCGCTCGCCGTCCCGCCGTTCGCTTCCCTGCGGACGCCCGCCGCGCTGCGCGTGCTCCCGCGGCAGCTGCGCAACAGTTGGTACATCCTGTTCAACCAGCTCCCGGTCCTGCCCGAGCGCGCCGCGGAACCGCTGGTCCGTCGGTTGTGGGCCGACTGGTCACCCGGGTACGACGCCAGCGAGGACTTGCCGGCCGTGCTGGAGGCGATCGCCGATCCGGCGCACCGTAAAGCCGTGATCGGCTACTACCGGAACAACATCCGGCCGTTCCCGCGTCCCCCCGCGCGCTACCGGCGCTGGGCCGGAGCCGAGATGCGGCTGCCGGTGGTCCCGATGCTCTACCTCCACGGTGATACCGACGGCTGCCTGGATCCGCGGCTCGCTGCCCTGGTGGGGGCCGGTCTCCCGCCGGGCAGCGAGGCCCACCTGATCGCAGGCGCAGGCCACTTCCTCCAGCTCGAGCAGCCCGCGGCCGTCAACGCCCGCATCCTGGAGTTCCTCGCCCAGCGGTGAGGTCGCCGCGTGATCTACCGGGCGAAGTCGATCTGCCGACGGCCGTTGGACAGCGCGGTGACGACGCACGTGCCGAGCGGTCCGGTGCGGTCGTAGAGGGTGGCGGTCCCGATCGAGATGCCCTCAGAGGTGACGGTGTTGTCGGCGCGGAGGCCCAGTTCATACCCGACCGGGAGTCTCGACAGCGTGAGTGTCATGTCGGTGTTGATGTAGCCGGCGCCGTGGGAACCCCAGTGGCAGACGTGATTTGTGGTGTCGCCGAGGACCGCGGCCCGCTGGAACGGCGAGATCGGTTCGCCGTCGACGAGGGGAGGGAGGCTGTGCCACGAGGTCTTGCGGTCGGCATTCTGGTTCGCCGCGAAGTCGTGCGTCCACTCGCGATCGCCGCTCTTGAACAGCGGTGGCGCACCATAGGGGGACACGCTGCCCTCCGACGGCACCGGCAGGTCGGCCTCCGGGCTCCACATCCGGCCCGCGGGCTCCGGGCCGGTGGTCAGGAACGCCGCCGAGGCACGTGCCCGCACCTGGTCGTCCTGCACGATGGAGGCGTCCGCGACGGTGATCCGGGTGCCCTGGCGGACGACCTCGCTGCGCACCTCGATCGGGGCGTTGAGGACCGGTCTGAACAGGTCAACGGTCATCCGGGCCGGGACGAACCCGGCGGGACAGTGCGTTTCGAGGCTCCTGGCGAGCAGACCGCACACGGCGTGACCACCCACCTGGGTCGGTGTCCAGTGGCTCACCGCCAACTCTTCCGCCACGAGTAGATCTCCACGTCTGGTGAAGAAACTGACCATCGTCACCGAACCCCCTCCGGATACGCGATGAGTCTAGATGCGGCGCCCGGGAACTGGCGCGGGCGGTCGGCTAATCGCCTGTGGGCGAGCGTGTCTGAGCGGAGATGGCGGTCCCCATCCAGCGATGCAGATAACGCCGGAGCTCGTCGTCGCTCCGCGGCGGGTTGCCGGGCGAGATGAAGAACGACTGCATCGTCCGCAGTTGGTATTCGACGAGTTCACGCAGCGCCGGCTCGTCGTATCCGTGCCGGTCCCAGTCGACGTCGAATCGCCTGATCATCGTCATGCCGAAGACGAGGGCTTCGTCGGACGTGATGCCCTCGGTGTGCGAATGCGAACCGGACAACATGATCCCCAGGTGGGGGATGCGGGGCGCCTCGTTCAGCGTGTAGATCACGGCCTCCACGACCGCTTCCCGTGGCTCCTCGATCCCTTGCAGATGGTGCGCCAGGCGGTCGAGGAACCCGCCGACGGAGGCGATGGCCGCGGCGCGCAAGAGGGCATCCGTGTTGGGGAAGTACCGATACACCGTCTGCCGGATGACGCCGAGCGATTCCGCGACGTCGGCGATGCTGACCTCCGCGCCGGTCCGCCCGATCAATTCGACCGCGGCGGACACGATTCGACGAGCCGCCTCGTCATCGTCTGCCGGCGGACTCCCGCCCCATCCACGTCTGCGTGCCACCGAGCGGACGGTACCAGCACCGCATCCGGCCGCGGCGCGAACAGCGGTGGATTCAACCAAAGTGATCATACACAGTTCTGATTATTTGTATGATCACTCGGAATGCGGCCCCACCTGCCCTGACAGGGGTTCGCCGGCGCCAACGGAAACGAGGAATCGCGCATGACAGATCTGAAACCCCGGAAGATGGACTTCGGGTTCGAGGGCGAGGACGTCCCCTTCCTGTGGAACCCGGAGAACCCGGCGTGGTCGAGCATGTCCAACGCGGTCTCGTTCCTCGCTATCGGCTTCGAGAAGATGATCGTCAAGCTGATCCTGCAGGCGAAGCCGCTGATCACCGATCCCGAGGTCGCTGCGGAGGCGGTCGCGTTCATGCGTCAGGAGGGCCACCACTCCACCGCGCACCGCCAGCACGTGAACGCGCTGATCCGGCGGTACCCCGGCCTGCAGAACACCCTCGACGCCGTGACCGGAGAGTTCGATCTCCTCACCGAGCGGACCTCGATCAATTACCGGCTCGCGTACACCGCCGACCTGGAGGCGACGTTCACTCCGGTGTTCAAGCTGATGCTCGACAACGAGGCCACCCTGTTCCGGCCCGGCGACGACCGGGTCGCGTCCCTGTTCCTCTGGCACTTCGTCGAGGAGGTCGAGCACCGCAGTTCGGCGCTGATCATCTACAACTCCGTCGTCGGCAACGAGCTCTACCGGATGCGGATGGCCGCGTCGATCTTCGCGCACGTGATGAAGTCGATCCGGATCGCGTGTGCCGGCTTCAACCAGCACGTTCCGCTGTCCGAGCGGAAGGTCGACTCGATGTCGATGTTCGCCAGGCACCGGGCCAAGCAGAAGGTGCTCACCGCCTTCGCGCCGTACCTGACCAAGGGGCCGATGCCGCGCGCCTTCGATGGCCTGCCGATCGGTGAGCAGCTCACCGCCCTGTCCGGCGCCATCCGCAGCCAGATGCCCGGCCACAAGCCCGAACACGAGAAACTGCCCGTACTCGCCGACGAGTGGTTCACCCGCTACGACGCCGGCTACGACTGCACGCGCTGGTACACCGGGGACTCGCAGAAGCCCGAGGCCGAGCCGGTCTCCGCGGGGGCGAACTGATGTCGGACCACTGCTCGCCCACCTTCTCGGATCTCGCTACCCGCCTTGGCTTCTCGTGTGAGGAGGCCGGTGGGCTCGTTGAGGTCCGTAACCCGTTCGCGCTGGAGAACTGGACCCTGCCGGTCCTCGAGTTCACCATCGTCCTCGGGGCGGTGCTAGCGCTCGTCTACGCGATCCTGCGGCTGCGCAGGCACGGTGATCCCACCAACCTGGTGCTGTGGTTCGGTGCCACCGCGTTCCTGTTCGTGATCGAGCCGCCGATCTACTTCCCGGCCACCTTCGGTACCGAGGAGTACCTGGGAACGATGTTCGCGCACAACGTGTTCACCGTGGACTTCCTGTGGGGTCGGCTGCCGCTGTACATCGTCGCCATCTATCCGCTGATGGCAACGCTGGCGTTCGAGATCGTCCGGATGCTCGGCGTGTTCCGGCGGTACGGCGTGCTCCTCGGCGCAGTGTGCGTCGGCTTCGTCCACCATGCGTTCTACGAGATCTTCGACCAGCTCGGGCCGCAGCTGCGCTGGTGGGAGTGGATGCTGGACAACAAGGTCAACCTGCCGTTCTTCGACTCGGTTCCGCTGCCGAGCGTTGTGGTGTTCGCGGCGCTGTGGCCGATGTCGTTGGCGCTGTGCGTCCAGTTCTTCGTCGGCAGGCACGTCGATGCGGGCCGGCGCTTCTCCGGCCTGCAGCTGGTGTGGCGCACCGTGGTGATCGGTCTCGCAGCCTCGGTCGGGGTGTTCGTGCTCCCGCTCCCGGCGACCGTCTTCGGCATGGGGAGCGACACGGTCCGTGGGTTCCTCTACGCCGCGGAGTTGGCCGTGCTCTCGGTCGTCGCCGTCGTGGTCCTGGTCCGGCAGTGGAGTCAGCTCCGCCGGCACCCGTCGGAGGATCCCGGCTACACCGACCGCTTCGTCCAGGTCTACGCACTCGTGTACCTCGGGGTGATGGCGGTGCTGTGGGCGACCGCGTTGCCCGACTTCTTCGGCGCCGTCGACGGTGTGACCGGCAACGGGGATCCGATCGGCAATCTCTGGTACACGATCGCCTGCTTCGCGGTCGCGATCGCGTGCGTGGCCGCCACCTTCACCGTGCCGCGCGGCCGGCCGACGGACGGCGGCGAATCCGTGCCCGGTGAGAGCGCGGTGCCGCAGTCGGCCTAGGCCGGTTCGATGCGCTGAACGGTTCGGGGCCCGTCGCCACTGAGGGCCCCGAACCGCAAGCTCGAATCGTCGAACTCGGGCAAGCCAACCGTGCCGTCAGACGGCCGCCTCGATGCGCAGGGTGAGGAACGGGTGTGCCCGTCACCAGGGCACTGTTCCTGCGTCGTCGAAGAATCCGCCGGTCGGTCCGTCGTCGGGCAGGGTCGCGAGGTTGATCGCGATCGCCGCTCCCTGTTGTGGGGTGCGGACGCCTTGGAAGCCGGTGAGGTCGGTGGCGGTGAAACCGGGGCAGCCGGAGTTGATCAGGATGTTGGTGTCGCTCAGTTCCTTCACGTATTGGATGGTGACGGCGTTGAGGAAGGTCTTCGACGCCAAGTACGCAATGGGAATCGGGCCCATGTCGATGTCGGGCGTGGTTTGCAGGGCGACCGAGCCCACGCTGCTGGACATGTTGACGATTCGCGGTGATGCCGAGCCGCGCAGCATGGGGAGCATCGCGTTGGTGACCCGGATGACGCCGATCACGTTGGTTTCCACGACAGCTCGCACGGTCGCGAGATCGACCGTGGTGGGTGTCTGTGGCATACCGCCGGTGATCGCGGCGTTGTTGACCAGGACGTCGAGCCCACCGGCATAGTCGGCGATCAGCTCGGCCGCGGCGGCGACACTCGCGTCGTCGTCCACGTCGAGCGGCACGCCGAACGCATCGGTCCCGGCCGCGCGCAGCTTCTCCACCGCGGTGTCGCGGCGTTGTTGATCCCTCGCGCCCACACCGATTCGCCAGCCGAGGGCGCCCAGGCCCGCCGCGATCTCGTATCCGATTCCTTTGTTCGCGCCGGTCACCAGCGCGATCGTCGGTTCACTCATACCGTCGATCATGTTGCGGACTCGGGTGGGGTGTCCAAGACCGGTCGGGTTGGCGGCGATACCGCACGGGTATTGGTCGTGGTAACGCGCCGGATACGATGACATGGTGGAGACGCGGGAGTTGCGATACTTCGTCGCCGTCGCCGAGGAGTTGCACTTCGGGCGGGCGGCACAACGGCTCTCGATGGCCCAACCACCGCTGTCGCGGGCGATCCAGCAGCTGGAACGGCGGCTCGGAGTCGTTCTGCTGCAACGCAGTTCGCGCGCGATCACGTTGACCGCGGCCGGGTCGGTGCTGCTGCGGGAGGCCCGGCTCGCCCTCGAAGCGGTCGAAGCCGCCGAGCGCCGCACTCGCCGCGCCGCTGCCGACCGACCCGGTGTGGTGTTGGCCGCCAAGGCAGGAGCGTCCAGCGAACTGTTGTCGAAGCTGCTGGACGCCTATGCCGCCGAACCCTGCGCCGTCGCGGTCGAGGTGGTGCTGGGCGGGCCCGGCGAACCGGAACGCCTGCTACGCAACGGGAGTGCCGACGTTGCCCTGCTCCACCGGCCCTACGACACGACGGCCGGATTCGACACCGAGGACCTGCACACCGAACAGCAGGTCGTGGTCCTGCCCGCGGGGCACCCCCTCGCCAACCGGCACCACATGTCGATGGCCGAGGTCAACGCCCTGACCGGCCTGCCCCTGCCGCGCTGGCCGCGACCGGATGGTAGTTATCCGGACGGTCCCGGCCCGCAGGTTCGCGACCATACCCAGTTGACCCAGCTGATCACGCTCGGACGGGCCTGCGCGGTCATGCCCGAGTCGCTCCGAGCCCAACTACGCGACGATCACGCCATCGTGCCGGTGCCGGACGCACCGGCCGTCACGACCGTCATCGCCTGGCCACCACACAGCAGATCCAAATCCATCGCCGACCTCGTCCGTACCGCGATACGCCTCTAGCCGATGACATCCGGGAATTCCGCCTATCGCGCGATGTGATGGGTCAAAACGAACGTTTTCGACCCATCAAATATCCGCCCGATTTTCGGCGGATACTACGGCGACCCCGAGGGGGCAGTCGGCGGAGGAGGGTCCGAGCAGGAGGTCGTACGCACCGGGCCGGTAGGACCAGCACCTGCTCTCCTCGTCCCAGAGCTCGAAGGCTCGACGCGGCAGGGTGATTGCGGCCGTCGCTGTTTCGCCCGGATTCGCTTCCACGCTCGCGAATCCGGCCAGCGCGCGAGCGGGCCGATCTCCCGGGTCGCCCTTGGCGGCCAGGTACGCCTGCACGACCTCGCGTCCGCGCCGGGATCCGGTGTTGCGGACGCGGACCGTGACGGTCTCTCCGTCCCACTCGACGCCCTCGTACTCCCAGGTGGTGTATCCGAGGCCGTGCCCGAACGGGTATGCGGGCGCGACATCTGAGCGGTCCCAGGCGCGGTAGCCGATGAACAGGTCCTCGGTGTAGGCGAGCTTGCCGTCGACGGGGGTGACGTCGGTGACCGGGCAGTCCGCGAGTGTGGCGGGCCAGGTGGTCGGCAGCCGGCCGCCGGGCTCGGTCGACCCGACCAGGACGTCGGCCAGTGCCGCGCCCGCCTCCTGTCCGGGGAACCAGCTCAACAACACCGCCGCGACCTCGTCGCGCCACGGCATCTCCACCGGCGAGCCCGCGTTGACGACGACGACGGTTCGCGGGTTCGCCGCGGCCACGCGGGTCACCAACTCGTCCTGGCGCCCGGGCAGGTTCAGGGTGGTGCGGTCGAACCCCTCGGATTCCACCTGCTCCGTGGTCGCGACGACGACGACGGCCACGTCCGCCTGCCGCGCGGCCTCCACGGCCTCGGCCATCAGCTCCTCCGGGTCCCGCTGCGGATCGCGGTGTCCGAGGCTGAAGCTGACGATGTCGATCGGCGAGCCCTCCATCTTCACCGGCGTGTGCCTCAGGGCCACCTCGACGGGCTCCCCGGCGACCAGCTCGACGGCGCCGCGGTCCTTCGGGGCGCCGAAGAACAGCTCGAAGGGGTCGAAGCTCTCGAGCGCCTGGTCGCCGTCGAACAGGGTCTCGCCGCCGACCGTCAGGGTGAACTGCCCGAGACCCTTGGTGCCGAAGCTGTGCGAACCGCTCTCTTGCGGCGTGAACGTACCGAGCACCTCGATCGTGTGCAGCGTCGCGTATTCGATGCCCTCCGGGAGGGTGCCCATCCAGGTGATCGCGCCGCCCGGCAGGTCGAGCTCGCGGAGCAGGGTTCCCTCGGCGTCGTAGCACCGGGCACGCAGCTCGAATCCCCTTTCGGCAGTACCCATCTGGTCGCTCACCATCGCGCCGATGCTGTAGCTGAGCGAGCCGTCGGGCAGCGCGGCCGTCAGCCCGTCGAGCGGGGAGACCACGGCCTCGGGGAAGACCATGGCGGAGCCGCCGCCGAGGACGCGGGCGTCGCGGGCGGCCAGTCCGATCAGCGCGACGGTGGTGTCGGCCGGATCGATCGGCAGGACCGGTGCATCGCCGCGGGTCGCGTTGCGCACGAGGACAAAGGAACGGCTCGCGATCTCGTGGGTGAGCGCACGGCCGTCCACGGTCTCGGGGAAGTCGGTCACGGCCGGGCGGGCGCCCTCGAGCAGGCCCGCCCTCGCTGCGAGCAGCAGGACTCGGCGCACCGCGTCGTCGACCACCGACTCGTCGACCTCGCCGCCCCGGACCGCCTCGGCCAGGAGCTCGCCGTAGACGGAGCGCGGGCCTGGCATCGCGATGTCGAGGCCGCCCAGGATCGCGCCAACGGTCGAGTGCGTTCCCATCCAGTCGGAGACCACGCAACCGTCGAAGCCCCACTCGCCGCGGAGCACGCCGTTCAGCAGCTCGCTGTGCTCGCTCATCGTGGTGCCGTTGACGCTGTTGTATGCGGACATGATCGCCCACGGCCGCGCACTCTTGACGATCGTCTCGAAGGGAGCGAGGTAGAGCTCGCGCAGCGCGCGCTGGGAGACGATGTTGTCGACGGACATGCGGTCGGTCTCGGCATCGTTGGCGACGAAGTGCTTGACGGTGGTGCCGACGCCGCCGGACTGCACCCCGCGGACGTAGCCGGAACCGATTGCGCCCGTGAGGAACGGGTCCTCGGAGTAGGCCTCGAAATGCCGGCCGCCGACAGGCGTGCGGTGCATGTTCACGGTCGGGGCGAGCAAGAGGTGCACGCCCTTGCGGCGTGCCTCCTGCGCGAGCAGCACCCCCGCCCGGGCGATCAGTTCCGGATCCCAGGTCGCGGCCATGGCAGTGGGCGACGGCAGCAGGATGGACGGGTCGTCGGGTCCCCAGAAGACTCCGCGCACGCCGACCGGCCCGTCGGACATCACCAGGGAGCCGAGCCCGATCTCGGGGAGGGCGGGCAGCGTCCACATGTCCTGTCCCTGCAGCAGTCGCGCCTTCGCATCCAGATCGAGCTTGGCGAGCGCCGCTTCCACGGCCTCGCGCGTTGCGTCGTCTTCCATCGTGAACTCCTTCGTCATCGAGCAGGCGTCGTCGGCTCACTGGTCCGCCGGAAGGTGATCCTGACAGCCTACCTTGCGATCGCTAGGTGTTGTTATCTAAGCGTTATATATGGCCTAGTCTCGATCGGCTCGGTTCTCGACGTGGTCGCCCGCGCCGAGCAGGGCGACGAAGTTGCGGAATGCGGCGGGCATGTCCACCTCGTCCGGGGCCAGCAGCCACTGGATCTGCATGCCGTCGAGCATGGCGATGAGCAGCGGCGCCGCCTGCTCGGGCGTGAGTCCGCCCGGCAGTCGGTCGCCGAACTCCTTGCGCAGCAATTCCGCGAACACGACGCGGGCGGCGGCGTAGCGCTCGGTGAAGTACTCGCGCGCCGGGTGCTGGCCGGTGGTGCTCTCCGCGGCAAGTGCGGTGAAAGTCTGGACGATGCCGGGGCGTTCGGCGTTGAACTCCACGATCTGTTCCAGGTGGGAAAGTCGCACATCCGTCGACCTCGTGAGGAGCGCCGCGGTATCCCATTGGTCGCGGGCCTCGAGCACGCCGATCAGCAGGTGCTTCTTGCTGGGGAAGTAGTGCAGAACGCCCGGCTGCGTCAGTCCGACGCGCTCGGCCACCGCGGCGAGGGTGGTGGCGCGGTAGCCGCGCTCCGCGATCTCGGCCATCGCGGCTTCGACGATGGCCTCGCGCCTGGCTTCCGCCCTGGCTGCCCGCCCGCCCTGCTGTCGCTCCGTCACGAGGTGAGCCTAACGACGGGAGCGTGCTCTGGGCGCGCAGGGCGTGCGCGCCTATTAATGTAACGAGTTACTATGTAATGGTGAATTCTGAGATCCCGGCCCGCGCAGGGCGTCCCCGTGACCTGAGCAAGGACCAGGCGGTGCTCGTCGCCACGCGACGACTGCTGGCGGAGGTCGGTTACCAGCAGACGACGGTCGCCGCGATCGCCAGGAGGGCGGAGGTGAACACGCCTGCCATCTATCGGCGGTGGCCCACTCGCGAGGCGTTGATCGAGGAAGCAGTGCACGGGACCGGGGGTCACCCGCTGCCCGAGGAGTCGGGTGACCTGCGCACGGATCTCGCGACCTGGGTGCGGGTCTTCCTGGTTCGTGCCGCACGTCCCGCCGCGCGCGCCGGTGTGCCGGGCTTGCTCGCCGATTCGCAGTCCGCGGAGGCGCGCCAGCGCCTGCTCGCCATCGGGATGCCGGTGCGCAAGGCCTTCCAGGATCTTCTGGACGGCGCTGTCGCCAGGGGAGAGATCGCCGGCGGGGTGAATGCGACGTTCCTGTTCGACCTGCTCTCGGGCGCCACGACCATGCGTGGGCTCACCAGGGGAGTGGAGGACGAGGAGGAATTCGTCGACGCGCTCGCCGGCTCCCTGTATGTCCTCGCCGCGCACGCGACCGAGGCGACGGACATCAAGTCGGTGCGCCGATGAAGGTCGACGTGCAGCTGGACGGACGACCCGAGGACGCGGCCTCGCGGGCGCGTGAGCTCGTCGCGCTCGGTGCCGACGGGCTGTTCACCTTCGAGGGTGCCCACGACGTGTTCGTCCCTCTCGTCGCCGCGTCGGGTGCGGTCGAGGCGGACCTGATGACGAACGTGGCCATCGCGCTGCCCCGAAGCCCAATGCATCTGGCCCACACCGCCAACGACCTGCAGACCCTGAGCCGGGGGCGGTTTCGTCTCGGCCTCGGTTCACAGATCCGTCCGCACATCGAGCGCCGCTACGGCGCCCAGTGGTCGAAGCCTGCCGCTCGCATGCGCGAGACGGTGCTCGCGATCAAGGCGATCTTCGCGGCGTGGGAAGGCCGGGCGCCGCTCAGGTTCCAGGGCGAGTTCACCACGCACACCCTCATGCCTCCCACCTTCGATCCCGGCCCCAACCCGTACGGGCCCCCCGAGATCTGCCTCGGGGCGCTGGGCCCGTTGATGACCCGGGCGGCCGCGGAGGTCGCAGACGGACTGCTCGTCATGCCGTTCAACAGCGCCAGGCACTTCCGGGAACGGACCCTGCCCGCGATCGAGGAGGGCCTCGAGATCGGCGGGCGGTCACGGTCGGACCTCGCGATCTACCCCCAGGTCATCGTGGGAACCGGCCGCACCCCCGAGGAGCTGGACGCGGCGGCGCGCGGTGTGCGGCGCCTGCTCGCCTTCTACGGCTCCACCCCGGCGTATCGGCCGGTGCTGGAGGTGGAGGGGTGGGCGGACGTGCAGCCGGAACTCAACGTGCTCTCCAAGCGCGGTGACGTCGCCGCGATGACGGAGTTGATCGACGCCACCATGATGACCACGCTCGCGGTACACGGGACTCCTGAGCAGTGCGCGGCGGAGATCGTCGCCCGGTTCGGCGACCACGCGGATCGGGTGTGCTGCTACTTCCCCGGCTATCCCGTCTTGAACGACCATGTCGCCGAGTTGATCTCGGCGCTGAAGGCGCCGCGATGACGGTCGGGGTGTCCGTCTCGGTCGAGCAGGGGGTCGCGGTGGTGACCCTCGACCGGCCCGAGCGGCGCAATGCGTTCACCGGTGCGATGGGCCGGGCGCTGAGCGAGGCCTATCGGACTCTCGACCAGGACGATGCGATCCGGGCCATCGTGCTCACCGGCGCGCCCCCCGCGTTCTGTGCTGGCGCCGATCTCGGCGGTGGTGGCGCCACCTTCGACGCTCCCGACGCCGAGTTCACCGCCTCGCCGGTCGATCCGCCTGCCTTCGGTCTGCGTATACCGGTGATCGCCGCGGTGAACGGGCACGCCATCGGAATCGGGTTCACCCTCGCGATGCAGGCCGACATCCGGATCGTCGCCGAGGACGCCGAGTACGCGATCCCGCAGGTTCGCCGCGGGGTGCTCCCCGACGCGATGTCCCACTGGACCGTTCCGCATTTCGCGGGCATGGCGGCCGCGGCGGATGTGCTGTTGACGGGCCGCACCTTCGACGGCGCCGAGGCGGTCCGGCTGGGGCTGGCGAGTCGCTGCCTGCCATCCGGCGAGGTGCTGCCTGCCGCGCTGGAGGTCGCCCGTGACATCGCGGTGAACACCGCGCCGATGTCGGTCGCGTTGTCCAAACGACTGCTGTGGCAGACCGCGCGACATGGGTACGGCCCGGATCGAGTGGCGACCCTCGAGACGGACCTGCACCTGCGGGTGATGGGCACACCCGATGCGGCCGAGGGAGTTCGCGCGTATCTGGACAGGCGCGAACCCCGGTGGACGTCGCGGCTGTCCACGGACTGGCAGGAGGATTCGCCGGAATGACACAACAACCCATCCCTCCGTCGCAGGGCGCCGTCGACCGCGCGCGCACCGCGGACGAGGTCCTCGACGGCGTCGAGCTGAGCGGGCGCACGGTGCTCGTCACCGGGGTGACGAGCGGTCTGGGCGCCGAGACCGCTCGAGCACTGGCAGGAGCGGGCGCTCACGTCGTCCTCAGCGCCCGCGACACCGCCGCGGCAGGCGCGGTGGCGACGCGGATCCGTGAGGCGCATCCCTCGTCGGAACCGGAGGTTCTCGGTGTGGACCTCGCGGACCTGGAAAGCGTTCGCGCCCTGGTCGATCGGATATCCGAGCGGCGGCTGCCGGTGGACGTCCTGATCAACAATGCCGGGGTGATGTACCCGCCGTTCGAACGCACCCGCGACGGGTTCGAGCTCCAGTTCGGTACCAACCATCTCGGCCACTTCGCGCTCACGTCTCTTCTGCTGCCGTCGTTGACGGCCGCCGCCGATCGATCGGGTGTCCCGGCACGGGTGATCACGGTGTCCTCGGACGCGCACCGGGCGCACCCCGTCGATCTCGTCGATCCGAACTTCGAGCGCCGTACCTACGACAAGTTCGTCGCCTACGCCCAGTCCAAGGCCGCGAACGTGCTGACGACCGTCGAGCTCGAGCGACGGTTCGGCGGACAGGGTGTGCACGCCTACGCGGTTCACCCGGGAGTGTGCGCCACCGGCCTCGCGCGCCACATGTCACGGGACGACATGGCGGAGATGAAGCGCATGTCGGCTGGCTCACCGAACGCGCTGACAAACCTCAAGTCCGTCCCGGCCGCCGCGGCGACGTCGGTGTGGGGAGCGAGCGCACCCGAGCTCGACTCGGCCGGCGGCGCCTATCTCGCGGACTGTGGGATCGGCGCGGCCAGCGGCCACGCCACCGACCCCGCCACCGCAGCGGCGCTGTGGGAGTTGTCGGCCCAGCTGACCGCCCCGTGACAGACCGGGTGCGACCGGGTGGCGGTCGCAGCTCCCGGCGGTCCGGTCGGAGGCTCCCTGCTCCACGTCCCCAAGCCAACGAGGCGACGGTGGCATGTTCCAATGGTCGTGGAGGTTCGGTTGGGGGAAACGGACCGAGGCGGGGGCGCAGTGTGCCGACTCGGCCGACTGCGCCACGGGGGGGAGGAGTTGCAGTGCGGATGGTTCTTCGGGGGCGGGCCCGGCGATCGCGTGTCGTCATCGCGGCCGGATCGGCGTTGTTCATCGGGTTCGCCGGGAGTGTCACCGCCATCGCGGCACCGACCCCGGAGCCGGGCGTCCCTCCCGGGTATGCCGAACAGGAGATCCGCTGGCATCCGTGTCCCTCGGACATCCTCGATCATGCGCTGGCCGGCGACGGTTACGTGGCGGCCCGGTCGGCGGTACTACCCGGACTCGACTGCGCCCGGATCCGAACCCCTCTCGACTGGGCGCGTCCCGCGGATGGGCGCGAGGCGACCTTCTGGATCTCGAGGCTTCCCGGCACGGGCGCCGCGTCCACGCCGCTGCTGACCAGTTCCGGCGGTTCGGGCGCCGGTAGCCTCCTTGATCCTCACAGCTTCTCCGGTGGAATGCCGAGACTCCGAGATTCGTTCGACCTCATCGGTTTCGACGCGCGGGGAACATCGACATCGTCGACGGCGCAGGTCTGTGATCCGGCCGTCTCCGGGGATCCCGCGCTTCTGGGAACCGGTCAACGGGAGGGCTATTACGTCCTCGACTTCTCGGCACGGTCCGTTGCCCGTCAACTCGACGATGCACGGCGGTGGACCGAGCGATGCCTCGCCGGGGCGGCGAGGACCCCGGATGGCACGTCGACGGCGCCGTACGTCACCTATTGGCAGACGGTCCGCGACCTGGACCTGGTGCGGTAGCTCCTGCACGCGGACAGGTGGAGCTACCTCGGGGTGTCGCAGGGGACTGCGCTCGGGCGGGAGCTGGCGCGGACCTTCCCCGAACACGTCGACCGATGGGTGCTCGACTCCGTTGTCGATCCGCTCAGGAGCCCGAATGAGGTTCTGCAAGAACGGTATCAGGCTCGGCAGCAGGCGGTCGAGACCGCGTTCGCGCCCTGGGTGGCGACCCGCGGAACCGTTTTCGGCGACTCCGCGGAGCGGGTGTTGGCGTCGATGACGAAGCTCCGCGACGACCTCGCCGCCCGGCCCATCCGACTCCTCGGGGAACGGACCTTCACCTCGAACGACCTCAACCCCATCCTGTTCGGTGTCGGGAACGCCGCGAACGAGGCCGTGTTGTCGAAGCTCCTGACGATTCATGCAGCGGTGTCCGGGGATTCGTCACCCGCATCGGTCCAGGCTGCCATCTTGATGATCTCCCAGTTCCAGCTCTCGCCATTGATCGACCGCGAGCTCGGTGCCGTTCTGTCCGGCGGCCCGCGGCAGGGCTGGTGGACGGCCTACAACTGCAACGCCGCGGAATGGAGCCACGACACGGATGTCGTCCTGGCGGAGCAGAGGCGGGCGGCCGAGCAGGCGCCGCTGACGTACCTCGGGATGGGCTTTCCGGCGGCGTGCGCATACTGGCCGTTCCCCGGGCAGGCGGATTCGCGGTCGGGCTGGGGTGAGGTGCCGGGCATGCTGCTGATCACCAACGAGGATGACGCCGTCACGCCGGCCGGCGGCGCGCACACCCTCCGTGGCCTGGTCGCCGGCTCGCGACTGGTCACGGTGGAGGGCAAAGCCGCACACCTCGTCCTGCCTCAGCGAATGCCGCTCGGGCTTCCTGGCGGCGTGCCGGGAACCAGCTCGTGCGCCACGGACATCGCCGTCCGCTATCTGACGACCGGTGAACTGCCGCCGAAAGACCATATCTGCAAACCCGATTGAGCCTGGAGGCCATCGTGAACGGCATGACGTCGAAGCGATCGCGGCCGCGCCGCGTCCTGCGGATGGTCGGGAGGATGTTCGTCGGTCTCGTCGCACTGGTCGTTGTCGCCGTCGCGGTCTCCGCAGGCATCCACCGGTGGCAGACTCCCCGCGACAAGGCGGCCATCGAGGCGGCGATCGGTTCCGATCATCGCTATGTCGAGGTGGACGGGCGCCGGATGAGCGTCGCGGTCCAGGGTTCGGGACCGCGGACCATCGTCCTGATGCCCGGCCTGGGCACGCCTGCACCGATCCTCGGCTTCGCCCCGCTGGCACGGCGCCTGGCGGGGAAGAACACCGTCGTCACCGTCGAGTACTTCGGGCTGGGTCTCAGCGACGGCACCGATGCCCCACGAACCAGTGAGGCGATCGTCGACGAGACCCGGGCCGCGCTCCGGGAACTTGGGCTGGACGGCCCCTACGTCCTGATGCCCCATTCGATTTCGGGTCTGTACGCGATGTGGTGGGCGACCCACCACCCGGACGAGGTCGCCGCCGTGGTTGGCCTGGACGACGAGCGCTACACCTCGGAAGGAGCCAAGGATGACCCGGACTGGCCGAGTTGGATGTCCGGCGTCAATGCCGTCGGCGGCACCCGAGACCTGATCGCCCTGGACACGAGCGCCGACTATCTCGGACTGGTGGCCGACTACCGGGAGAGCCTCGGCGAATCGGCCGACTACACCCCGGACCAGCAGGATTTGTACTTGCGTGCGTACTCGTGGGTGTTGAACTCCACCATGTTGGACGAGATGGCACGCGAAGCGGAGAACGTGCGAGCGGTCGAGGGCGCCGTGTTCCCGCCGACACTGCCTGCCCTGTCGATCCTCGCCTCCTCCTCGCTCGAGGTGGAACCGGAATGGGAACCCTCGCACCGCGCGGCGATCAGCAATCCCGCAATCCAGCAGGTCACGGTCATGGACGGCCACCACTATCTGTTCCACGCCCACGCCGCGGCGATCGCCGCACAGACGGAGCGCTTCCTCGACGATCACGTGAAGGCGTCCTGAGGCGCCGGAATTCTGGTATGGCTGGTTTGTCTTATTCTGGGCCTGCTGTCCATGCCGCAAAGTGCGGCACGATTCGGTGCATGGACCGGATCAGGAGATACCCAGACCTCGCCCGGAGTGATCGATCCGATCTCGACGAGGTGCTCGACGCCGCGGCGGTCGGCACCCTCTCGACCGTGGTGGACGGATTGCCGTGGGTGGTCCCCATGCTCTACGCCCGAGATGGCGACCGTATCGTGCTGCACGGATCGACGGGTGCAGGCGCCCTGCGGCACGTCGCGGCAGGCGCGCCGGTTGCCTTTTCCGTGACGATGCTCGACGGAATCGTGGTGGCGGACACCCTGTTCGACTCCACGGCCAACTACCGGTCGGCCGTCGTTCGGGGCCGCCTGACCGCCTTCCATGGGGACGGTGCGGTGGACGCCCTCGACCTGTTGTCCGATTCACTGATTCCCGGCCGGAGCTCGGAGGTCCGCACCCACACGAAGAAGGAGCTCGCGGCGACCCTGGCGATCGCCCTGCCGATCGAGCCGGGCTGCTGGACGGTCAAGGTGCGCGACGCACCGCCGCCCGCGCCGTCGGCGAATTCCGGTGAATGGGTGGGCGTGGTCCCGCTGCGCACCGTCGCCGGTGAGCCGGAACCCGCACCGTGGGTGGGTGAGGACGTCCGGGAGCCGGAATCCGTGCGCCGACTGGTAGCCGCGGCGAGGGTGTGATGGCCCCATCGGTCGAGTCACATGTGACAGCATGCTGTCACATGTGACAGAATGCTGTCATGAAGAAGCAAGTGGTGCACCTGGCCATCTACGACACCCTCGCGGACTGGGAGACCGGTCACGCGATCGCACACATCAACCAGCGTCAGTGGCAGCGCGAACCGGGTCGCTACTCGGTGTCCACCGTTGGGCTGACCCTGGACCCGGTGACCACCAGCGGCGGCGTGCGCATGATCCCGGACCTCGTCCTGGCCGATCTCGACCCCGGGGACAGCGCGATGTTGATCCTGCCCGGGGCCGACACCTGGATCGGGGGCGACACTTTGGCCCCGTTCGCGGCCAAGGCGCGCAGGTTCCTCGACGCGGGCGTGCCGGTCGCGGCAATCTGCGGGGCGACCTACGGACTGGCGGGGGAGGGCCTGCTCGACGACCGTGACCACACCAGCAATGTCGCGTACTTCCTGGCCATGACCGGCTACGCGGGCGGCGGCCGGTACCGGGACGAGCCCGCGGTGACCGATCGGGATCTGATCACCGCAGGCGCGACGAACCCCGTCGAGTTCGCCCGCGAGATCCTGGGTCGCCTCGACGTCTACACCCCGGAGGTGCTCGACGCCTGGTACCGGCTGTACGCGCGCTCGGATGCGAGCGCCTTCGAGGTGTTGCAGGCGGCGACCGCGCAATGACCGAGCCGAAGCCGGCCGAGCTGCTCTCCGGCGCCGCCCTGACTGCGTTCCGGCTCAACGGCCAGTTCCTGGCGGTGGCGGAGCAGCTGGCTCGGCCGGCCGGTCTCACCGCCGCGTGGTGGCAGGTGCTCGGCGCTATCGTCGACGAACCCCTGCCGGTCGCGGGCATCGCACGGGCCATGGGCATCACCCGGCAAAGCGTGCAGCGGATAGCGGACCTGATGGTGGACAAGGGGTTTGCCGAGTACCTACCCAATCCCGCCCATCGCCGGGCAAAGCTGCTGCAGTTGACCGCCGAGGGTCGGGCGGCGATGTCGCGCATCACGCCCGACCAGCGCGCCTTCGCCGACCGGCTCGCGAATCAGCTGGGGGTCGAGGAATTCCGGCGTGCCCTGGATGCGCTGGAGAAGATGTCGGCTGCCCTCGACACGCTGGCAGATTGACCCGCCGCGAGAGAGCCCGGTCCCGAATCCGTCAGCGCGGGGCGTCGCAGGCGTTGCGCAGTACCGCACGGTTCGACGCGATGTCCAGGCGCACCAGCGGCGGCGCCCCGTCGGCGTCGTCCTCGCGATGCATCAGGGATACCTGGCGCTGCTCGAACTCGTGGTGCTTCGAGCCCTGGAACACCGCGGTGACCTCCTCGAAGCCGGTCGCCGACACGGTGCGGCCGCCACCACGACGGGTCCACGGCAACATCCGTCCGCCGGTCACCCGATTGAACAGGGTCTCGGCGAACGCGGCCAGGACGAGCAGGCACACCAGCCCCGGAATCGTCATGGCGAACAGCATCCCCATGCGGTCCGAGTGTAGTGACCACCCGCGGCGGGTGCGGTGACAGCGACTCTGCGTCGACCACGCGGACGCGCGACAAGGTCGAGGTCGTGGATCGGACGCCGGTGGTTGGGCATGCTGCTTCGATGAGTACCCGATACCCGCCGATCGAGCCGTACGAGTCGGGCCTGTTGGAGGTGTCCGACGGTCACCTCCTCTACTGGGAGAGCGTCGGTGACCCCGGCGGGGTGCCGGTGCTGTTCCTGCACGGCGGCCCTGGCTCCGGCCGCACCGCCGGTGCCCGGCGGTATTTCGACCCGCAGCGGTGCCGGGCGGTGTTGTTCGATCAGCGTGGCTGCGGCCGCAGTCGCCCGCTCGCGGACGGACCGGACGCGGACCTCGCCTCGAACACCACAGCCCACCTGGTGGGGGACATCGAGCGACTGCGTGAACATCTGGGCATCGACCGGTGGATCGTGAGCGGGATGTCGTGGGGAGTGTCGCTGGCACTGGCCTACGCGCAGCAGCACCGGGGCCGGGTGCTGGCGATGGTGCTCGGTGCGGTGACCGCCGGTACCCGCGTCGAGATCGACTGGATCACCCGCGCGATGGGGCGGGTGTTCCCGCAGGCGTGGGAGCGGTTTGTCGGAGGCGTCCCCGAGGCCGAGCGCGGCGGGGATCTCGCGGCGGCCTATGCGCGGCTGCTGGCCGACCCCGATGCGGCGGTCCGTGAGGAGGCGGCCAGGAGATGGTGCGAGTGGGAGGACGCGCACGTGTCCCTGGTGCCCGACTGGTCACCGAGCCGACGGTACTCGGATCCGTTGTTCCGCAGCGTCTTCGCGCGACTGGTCACGCACTACTGGAGTCATGACTGCTTTCTCGAGGAGGGGCAGATCATGGCCTCGATGGATCGGATCGCGGCGATTCCGGCGGTTCTCGTGCACGGTCGCTACGACGTGTCCGGTCCGTTGGACACCCCGTGGCGGATCGCCGGGGCATGGCCGGCGAGTCGGCTCGTGGTCGTCGACGACGCGGGACACGGCGGCGGTGGCTTCGTCGCGGAGTTCACAGCCGGCGTCGACGCGATGCTGGCCGGCGTTCCGCATTCCTGAGGCGGATGCCCCGGGAGTGCCCGGTGGTTTGTCCGGAATTCGCCCCGGGATTCGGCCGCTTGTGAATTAATGGGTCGTCCCTCGAGTCGGTCGAGGCGACGGCAGATGCCAACGGCAAGAAGGAGTCTCGATGCTGGTGTTCGACCCGATCTTCTCGTTGTTCAACGAGATCGCCGGTGCGCTCGGTTCTAGCGACTCGAGCGTCGAGACCTAGAACCCCTGCGGAAACGGTGGGCCGAGACGCAAGATTCGACCCACCGTTTCCGTGTCCGGGGTGTCCGCAGTCGCGTCGCCCCGAGCGCTCAGATGTCGAAGTACGTGCCGGGTACCGGCGTGTGCAGTCGTGCGTCGAGCCCGGCAGCCTCGAATGCCGCGGTGAACCGGTCCGCGCCCTCGGTGAAGTGTGCCCAGCCGTCGGTGTGCACGGGGATGACGACGGACGGGTCGAGGATCCGGGCCACCTCGACGGCCTCCGCCGACGTCAGCGTTACCGGTACCGGGAAGCGTCCGGGATCCGCGGCCCCGGCGAAGAGGACGGCGATGTCCACGGGGCCCAGCCGTTCCCCGATCTCACGAGTCAGCTCGACCGACGCGTTGTCGCCCGAGATGTAGATCGTGGGAATTCCCTTGCCGCTGAGCACGAATCCCGTGACCGTGCCGGTGATCGGTTCGCATCCGGTGGGGCCGTGCAGCGCCGGGACCGCCGTGACGGTGAGCTCACGGTCGTCCGGGGTGGTGATCGTCGTGTGTTCCCACGGCGCGAGTCCGGTCACCCCTGGCAGTCGTCCTGCCGCCTCCGGCGTGGAGAGCACCGTCTCGACCCGGTCCAGCAGCCGCCTCCCTGCCTCGTCGAGATTGTCCGCGTGCTGATCGTGCGAGAGGAGCACGAGGTCGATGGGGCCGAGTGCCTCCGCGGGCAGTGCGGGCGGGGCCAGCTTGGTCAGGGTGACGCCGCCCTCGTAGCTGCCCGGCTCGTCGAACGTCGGATCGGTGAGGATGCTCAGCCCGGCCACCCTCAGGTGCAGGGTGGGGCCACCCACGAGGACCGCCCGAACTCCCTGCGCCGCTGCGGAACCGGTCGATGTCGTGCTCTCTGTTGTCGAGGTCATGCCACAAGCATCGGCCGATCGCCCCGGCGCGGCCAGTGGCCCGCAGGACAGGTTTCGCTAAGATCGGGCCATGGTCAGATCCGTCGCGGTGATTGCCTTTCCCGATATCAGCCCGTTCCATCTCTCGGTACCCTCGCTCGTTTTCGGGCACACGGAGTCCCCCGACACCGCGCCGCGCTATCGGGTCACCATCTGCGCCGAGGATCCGGGCATCCTGCCCACCAACGCCGGCTACGACATCGCGGTCCGGCGTTCCCTCGACGCGCTGGTCGAGGCGGACACGGTGGTGATCCCGAGCTGGGTGCCTGACAGAAGGCCGTCGGACGCGGTGCTCGAGGCGATCCGGCGGGCACACGGACGCGGGGCGCGCATCGTCGGACTGTGCCTGGGCGCCTTCCCGATTGCCGATTCCGGGATCGTCGACGGGCGGGAGGCGGCGACCCACTGGCATGCAGCGGAGACCCTGGCGCGTCGGCATCCGCAGGTGACGGTCCGGTCGGACGTGCTGTGGTCGGATCTCGGCGACGTGGTGACCTCTGCCGGTACGGCCGCGGCGCTCGACTGCTGCCTGCACCTGGTCCGATCGGACCACGGTGTCTCCGCCGCCACCGCGCTCGCCCGCCGACTGGTCCTGGCTCCGCATCGCAGCGGCACCCAGGCGCAGTTCATCCCGGTCCCCGTGCGCGAACAGGACGGTGAGGACGAGATCGAGCGGGCGATGGCGTGGGCCCGGTTGAACCTGTCCGAGCCCGTCGACCTCGATCACTGGTCGCGCGTGGTGCTGATGAGCAGGCGCACCTTCACCCGGCGGTTCCGCGAGCGCACCGGGTCGAGCCCGCAGCAGTGGTTACTCCTGCAGCGGCTGGATCGGGCGCGCCTGCTGCTGGAAACGACCGAGCTCGGTGTCGACGCGGTGGCCGTCGAGTCGGGCTTCGGATCGACGGCCTCGCTCCGGCTGCATTTCGGGCGCACGTTCGGAATCAGCCCGTCGGCGCATCGCGCCCTGTTCTCGGCCGGGAGCTCGGAGCAATCCACTGCCGACCGGTCACGCGTGTAGCGTTCCGGGTATCCCGCTCCGACACCCGGGGCGATGGGTCGGAGGTCAAGGGGACGACGGTGGACCGGGCGCGAGAACGACGGCCGACCAGCGCAGACGTCGCGCGTCACTCCGGTGTGTCGAGGGCCACGGTCTCCTACGTGCTCAACGGTCGAGACGATCACCCGATCAGTGAGCAGACCAAGCGGCGCGTGCTGGCGAGCGTCGACGCCCTCGGGTACACACCGAACCTCGCGGCGAGCGCCCTGCGCGCCGGCCGCAGCAACATCGTGCTGATGCCGATGCCTGACATCCCGCTCGGCTTCGCGGTCGACGCGATCCTGCAGGGGCTCGATCGCGGCCTGTCCGAGCGGGGGCTCCGCTTTCTCCTGCACGGCGACCGTGGTTCGAGCGGCGTGACAGGGGCTCGTGCGTGGGCGCAGCTCCGCCCGGCCGCGGTCTTCACCGACACCGTGCGGTGCGACGCGGAGGCGGCGGCGCTGCTGCGGAGGGCCGGGGTTCGGGCCGTGCTCCTCGCCGGACCCGAGGTGGTCCCGTACGCGCCGACGGCGCGGTTCCAATTCGATTCGCTGGCCGACTGCGCGGCAAGGTATCTCGCGGGCAGTCGCGGCCATCGACGACTCGCGTGCCTGGTACCGGGCGGCGAGCTCGCCGATCTCGGCGAGCGCCGGTTCGGGGTGTTCGTGTCGGCGGCAACGCAGGAGGGGGCCTCCGTCGAACGGGTCGACTGTGCCCTCTCGATCGACACCCTGCTTCCCGTCGTCTCGGCATGGCGTGATCCGGACCGGCGCCCGGACGCGGTGTACGCCTACGACGACGAGTTCGCGTTGGTGCTGATCCAGGCCCTGCGGGAGGCGGGGCTGGAGGTGCCGCGCGACATCGCCGTCGTCGGGTCCGACAACCTGCCGCTCGGCGCGATTCTGCGGCCGCACCTGACGACGACCTGTGTCGACCTGCAGGCGATCGCGTCGGGCCTGGCGGAGTCGATTTCCCGTCTGGTCGACGGGCGACCCTTCGAACCGCTCGGCGATCTATTCGCCCCGCGGGTGCTGGTTCGGCAATCGGCCTGACCGGGCCCGCGTCGGTGTGCATGGCGCCGGCCGCGTTACCGGTCCGGGGTCACCGCGGGGTGATGACGGCGCGGTCCCCAGATTCCGCACGGACGGCGATGACCCGGCTGGTCAACGCCCATCCGGCATCGGTCCGGGCCCACGAATCGGTGTAGTCGCCGAGGCACTCGTAGACCGCGCCCTCGTTCGCGCCCGCGCCGACGTGGAACGCGCGGAAGTACGACCGGGTTCGGGCCGCGTCTCCGTCCAGCTGCACCTGCACGTTGCCCATGAGGTGCTGGGTCGCGCCGCACACGTCGAGGTGGGCCCGGACCACGGCGAGCACCGCGTCGACGCCCTCGACGAAATACGCGCGGGCGTCCTCGGTCATCGCCGACCGGAGTCCGGGCCAGTCCTTCGCGTCGAGTCGGGCCTGGAACCTGTACAGGCTGTCGACCACCGCCAGGTGGTCTTGTAGCTGCCCGAGATCGGCAGGCGGAGTCGAGCGGAACGTCGGATCTGGCTCATCGGTTCGCACGGTCGCGGCGCCCTTCCCTGCTCGATCGGTCAGGTTTCCCCTGGCCCAGTGGGTGACACGTGTAACAATGCATGCGCCTGCCGCCCGGCGCAGCAGGATTTCCCGCTGAGTGAGACGCGTCACACCGGGGTCGGTTGTCCGGCCGCAGTCTTGTGCACGCACCGGACCTCGGCGGCCGCCTCAGCCGTCAGTACCGCGGTCCCGCCATGGCTCCGGTCGCATTCACCCGAACACTGGAGGATCACCCATGACCCACCCCGATGTCCTGGCGCCGGCGAAGCTGGGCCCGCTGACGCTGCGCAACCGGATCATCAAGTCCGCGACCTTCGAGGGCAAGACGCCGAACGCTCTCGTGACCGACGAGCTGATCGAGTTCCACCGTCGCCCGGCTGCGGGCGGGGTGGGCATGTCTACCGTCGCGTACTGCGCGGTGGCGCCGGAGGGCCGCACCGAGCGCGGGCAGTTGTGGATGCGACCGGAGGCGCTGCCGGGGTTGCGGCGGCTGACCGACGCCATTCATGCCGAGGGGGCGGCGGCGTCGGCGCAGTTGGGGCACGCCGGTCCGGTCGCGAACGAGAAGTCGACGGGACTGCCTGCGTTGGCGCCGTCGCGCTCGTTCAATCCGTTGAGCATGAGGATGATCCGGTCCGCGTCGAAGGACGACATCGAGCGGATCACCGAGGCGCACGGGACGGCGGCGCAGCTGGCCGTCGATTCCGGTTTCGATGCGGTGGAGATCCATTTCGGGCACAACTATTTCGCGAGTTCGTTCCTGAGCCCGAAGCTCAACAAGCGCAAGGACTCCTTCGGCGGTTCGCTGGAGAACCGGGCGCGGGTGGTGCTGGACACCGCGCGCGCGGTGCGGGCGGCGGTCGGGGACAAGATCGCGATCCTGGCGAAGCTGAACATGGATGACGGTGTGCCGGGCGGCTTCTGGATCGATGAGGCGATCCAGGTGGCGCAGTGGTTGGAGGCGGACGGCAGTGTCGATGCGTTGGAGCTGACGATGGGCAGTTCGCTGCTCAATCCGATGTATCTGTTCAAGGGCGACGCCCCGGTGCGGGAGTTCGCTGCGGCGATGCCGCAGCCGGTGCGGCTCGGGGTGCAGCTGGTGGGCAAGCAGATGCTGCACGCCTATCCGTACCGGGATCTGTTCATGCTCGAGCAGGCGAGGCAGATCCGGGCGGCGGTGACGTTGCCGCTGGTGTTGCTGGGCGGGGTGACCGATCGGGCCGGGATGGACATCGCGATGGCGGAGGGTTTCGAGTTCGTCGCGATGGCCCGGGCGTTGCTGCGCGAGCCCGATCTGGTCAACCGCATCGCCGAGGACGCTCGGACGAAGTCGCTGTGCATCCACTGCAACAAGTGCATGCCGACGATCTTCTCCGGCGCACGCTGCGTGCTCGTCGAACGCGCCGGATAGTCGAGGCCGGGCCGGGGATCAGATCGTTTCCTCCGTTGCCCCTGGAAGGACTGCCGGGCGCCGTTGTATCCAGGCAATGGCGATCCCGGCGACTACCACGGTGCACAGCGTGGCTCCCGTTGTCGTCCACTGCCCGGCAGTGGATGACAACGCGGTGTGCGACGAGGTGAGCGGCGTGTATGCGGTCCACCCGAACTGGGCGACGAGTGGCACGGTGATCGCCGTGGGTGCGGCCAAGGCGATCGTGGTGGCGGGCGCCTCCGTCGAGGGCAGGCACGCCGCGATGGTGTACGCGGCAGCCAACGGCAGGAGCAGCACGACCGCGCCGATGCGCAGATTGTCCCAGGGTGGTTCGTCGAAGGCGGCCGATGCCGCGACGACCGCGAGGGCGGCGATGCCGAGGAGAGGTCGGGGCCATCGTCGACCTGCCATCACACCCAGCGCAACCATCGCAGCCGGTATCACCAGCGCGAACCACGACCCGCCGGACCAAGCGTCATTCCCGGAAGCTGTGGCGATGAATGCCAGAGCGGCGAGTAACACCATCCCTTGACGGCGAGGGAGCCACACCGCACCGGCGACGAATAGCGGGATCATCGTGAGCCCCAGCATCCACTGACCCTGGCCCAGCGCGTCGGAATCCATCGTGTGGGTCGCGCGGACGAGGGACCATTCGAGCAGTAGGCCGACCACCGGTACCGCGACTCCGACAGCAAGTAGGCGGGAGCGCCCGTTCTGTTCTGACCTTTCGGCCGGCCCGAAGTCGTCACGACGTATCGCTATCAGCAGCGCAATCGCAGTCGATGCCAGCAGGATCAGCATGAACATGTCGGGTGGCGACGCCGGGAGGTCGTCGGTGGGGAAGTAATCGGCGTACCGGCGGGGAGGTGCCGACTGGTACTCGCCGATCGGGTCGGCGAGGACGATGCCGCCGAGCGCGCCTGCGGCCAAGGCTGTTTGGAGCGTGAGGCGCTCGCGTGTGTTGCACAGGCCGGCGAGCGACCCCAACAGTGCGCCTGCGGCGAGGGAGCGGGGGTAGAGCTCCCACGGAGCCGAGTCGGTAAACGACACGACCGCCAGCAGCACGAGCCCCAGGGCGGCGATCGATGCCAAGGTGAGGCGACGCCGGACGAGAACGACGGTGACGGCTGCGGTGATCGCGCCAAGCGTTGCGCCTGCGGCGGTGCTGTGGAGCAGGACATCCACCCGGCTGCTGTCTGTGACGATGGCGAAGTTCTCGGCCATCGGCGAGGCCAAGGCGAGGGTGGCAGCGAAGCCGCCCAGCACCAGGAGTATGACGGCAACCGTTCGGTTCATGCCCTCAGCATCGCTCACGATTGCGAGGGCGGGGTGGTCGGCGGGCCCTCGGAGGCACGATCTACGCAGGTTGAAGCGCGCCTCGACTGCCCACGACAGCGTCCAACGGGCCCACCGGACACCGAGGAGGGGTCGACACTCTGGCCGTGCATTGCGACGATGGAGGGGTCGACGCTCTACACCCGATGCTGATCGGAGGCCGTGGCGATGGACGACCGGACGAACGAAGAGCACCCGAGGGTTGTGGTCGAGACCGGACACGGCCGCACGAGCTACGGCGCGGGCACAGCCGTACGCATCGGCAGGGATCCGCAATTGGAGATCACGATCGTCGATCCGCTGGTGTCGCGCGAGCATGCGCGGCTCCGGTGGGACGAGGGATGGCAGCTCGTCGACAGCGGCAGCAAGAACGGGCTCTACGTCGACGGCAAGCGCCGAGAAACGGTCCCCGTCACGAGCGACGTCCGCGTCCGCCTGGGTGACGCGGTGGAGGGACCCGTCGTGCGGATCTCGATCGAAGATCCCGAGGCGACGCGACTGGATGTGGGCGGTCGATGGGACGAGTCGACGATCGAGGTGGGGGCCTCGACCGCCCCGCCCCCGCCCCCGGCACCGCATGATGCGGTCCCGGCGGGATCCCTCACGGTGGGACGGTCGCCCGACAGCGACATCGTTGTCCGGGACGTGCTGGCCTCACGCCATCACGCCATCGTCCACAACTTGCCGTCCGGCCTCGAGATCGACGACCTGGGGAGCGTCAACGGAACGTTCGTCAACTGCGCCCGGGTGTCGCGCGCGCAGCTGACCGACGGCGACGTCGTCACGATCGGCAACACCGATTTCAGCGTGCAGGAAGGCCGACTCGTTTCACGGCGGGCGATGACGCCGACCGCGGGCGGTCTGCGTGTGGACGGCGTCGGACTCACCATCGAAGGCGGGCGGCGGCTGCTCGAGGACGTCACTTTCGCCGCCCAACCGGGGAGTCTCACCGCGGTGATCGGCCCCTCCGGCGCGGGAAAGACCACCGTCGCCAAGATCATCTCCGGTTCGGAAGGACCCACGGAAGGCGTGGTCGAGTTCGAGGGCCGCAGCGTGCACGTCGATTACCAGGTACTGCGTTCTCGCATCGGGATGGTTCCCCAGGACGACGTAGTGCACCGGCAGCTGACCATCAGGCAGGCGCTCGGTTATGCCGCTGAACTGAGGCTTCCGCCGGACACGAGCCGGGCCGACCGCGAGGAGGTGATCGCGACGGTGCTCGACGAACTGCAGCTGACCGAACACGCCGGCACCAGGGTCGACCGCCTGTCCGGCGGACAGCGCAAACGTGCATCCGTCGCGCTGGAGTTGCTGACGGGTCCATCACTACTCATCCTCGACGAACCGACCTCGGGTCTCGACCCTGCACTCGACCGGCAGATCATGGAGACTCTGCGCCGCCTCGCCGATTCGGGCCGCGTCGTCGTCATCGTCACGCATTCGCTGTCGTATCTCGAGATGTGCGATCAGGTTCTGCTCCTCGCCCCGGGCGGCAAGACCGCCTACGTCGGCCCGCCGGACCGGGTGGGGGCCGCGCTCGGCAGCACCGACTGGGCCGATATCTTCGCCCGCGTCGCATCCGACCCCGACGGGGTGTTCGCCGAGTATCGCGCCACCCGACCGGTGGTGGAGGCGCCGCCACCGACCCCGCCCGGGCCGCTCGGCTCTCCCGCGCACACGTCGGGGCGCAAGCAGTTGAGCACCGTCGCCCGGCGCCAGCTTCGGCTGATCCGCGCCGACCGCGGCTACCTGATCTTCCTGTCGCTGCTGCCCTTCGTGCTCGGCGGCTTGGCCCTGCTGGTGCCGGGCGACACCGGTTTCGGGCCTTCTGGTGCCGACGTATCCGGCGAACTCACCCAGATCCTGGTGGTGCTGATTCTCGGCGCCGCCTTCATGGGCTGCTCGCTGACCATCCGCGACCTTGTCGGAGAGCGCATGGTCTATCAGCGCGAACGTGCCGCCGGGCTGATGCCGTCCGCCTACCTGACGGCGAAGATCGTCGTGTTCTGCGCCGCCGGGATCGTGCAGTCGGTGATCATGGTGCTGATCGTCTTCGCGGGCAAGGGTTTGCCCGGTCGCGGCAGCGTGCTCTCCTCCGGCTCCGTCGAACTGATCGTGGACATCGCAGCCACCACCTGCTGCTGTGTGCTGGTCGGATTGGCGCTGTCGTCGGTGGCGCGCTCGAACGAGCAGGTACTGCCGATGCTGGTGGTCACGATCATGGCGCAGCTGGTGATGTGCGGAGGGTTGATCACGATCACCGGACGCGCCGTGCTCGAACAGTTCGCGTGGCTCTTCCCGTCGCGCTGGGGGTTCGCGGCCGCGGCCTCGACGGTGGACCTGGTCACGAATTCCACCGGCACCGAGCCGGACACGCTGTGGCAGCACACCGCATCGTGGTGGCTGCTCAGCATCGCCATGCTGGTGCTCATCAGTTGCGTGCTCGCGGTCTTCACCTACAGCCGGCTCCGGCTGCGTCGTCCGCGCCGGGGCTGACCGCCCAACGACGGGCCACTGCGATGGCATCGCGGACGAGGGTCTCCGGGTCCGTCGCCAGCCGGTGCAGCTCGGCGTCGTACCGCTCGCGCTGGTCCTGGGCCAGTGGCAGGTCCGCGAGCACGAACACGGCGTGCCGCCGGACCCCCGCCCACGGCGAGGCAAGTCCCGCGAACGCAGCCTCGGCCTCGTCCGTGTCGATGGTGCAGTACCCGCTGCCGGGAGCCAGTCGATCGCACACCGCGCCGTGTAGCGCTGGATATTCGGCCAGAGCCGCCTCCAGCGGGCCGTAATCCAACGGCTCGTGGACGCCGACGTCACGGAAGGAGGTGTACGGCGCGGTGAGCCCGCGGACGGCGACCTCCGTGGGCAGCCGATCGAGCCGAGCCGTCACCAGGTCCATCCGGCCGAGGCGGGAGAGCGCGGCCGCGGCCCAGGCTCGATCGGGTTCCCCCAGCCGACGGTTGTCCACGATCGCGTCCAGCTCGGCGATCACTTCCGTTGTGGGGGTGCCGAGTTCGCCGAGAAGCTTCGCCCATGGCCACGTCTCCCGCGCGGCGGGCAGGTGCCCCAGGATCGCGGGCACCGTTTCTGGCCCCAGCTCACGGAGCCAGGCGCGGGCGCGTTCGGCACCAGGAGGCGCAGGGGTGGGGGAGTCGGCGATCGCGATCAACTCGATCACCCTCTGCTCGGGCGGCAGCACGGTCAGCCGGTCGATCGCCCGCTGCTCCTCGTCGAGTTCGGGGAAGTGCCTGCGCACCTGGGTCCTGGTCAGGCTCAGCGGAATCAGCTCCCATGCCTTGTCCATGGCCACCGCGACGAATTCTCGGTCGACGACACCCTCGTCGACCAGCGTCCGACGCGCCGCCTTGCAGGCCCTGGCGACCGCGCGCTCGAACCGGTCGTGGACGGCATGCCAGCGCTTGCCGCCGTCGGCCGTCGCGGCCGCCTCGACCCGCCCGGCCCAGCCGTCCTCCGCTTCGCCCGGGTCGAGCTGCCACGGCCAGTCGGCCGGGCTCCACCGAAGCGCGTCGGCGTCGTGGCGGTCGGTCGCGACCGACGCGAGGGACTCCTCGCTGGCGACCCCGATCGTCGGCCACGCGATCACGCCGCCGGCCTCGGCATAGAACTCGTGCACGGCGGCACCGTAGATCCGGTCGTCGGCGTGCTCCACGCGCATCCGGCGCACGAACGCGACGATCTGATCCCGCACGGCCGCTTCCACATTCGCCCAGTCCACCCGTCCGAGCGTAGGAGAGGCCACCGACGCCTCGGATGTGCCCCCGTCGTGCCGGTGGTGGCTCGGCGAGTGCGGAACCGGGTGAACGGACGCCACGCAGGCCCGGCGGTTTCCGCGCTGACGCGGGACCGCCGGGCCTGCGGGCTCAGACGATTGCGGGGAGCCGGACGACCTGTCCGGCGTAGGCGAGTCCGGCGCCGAAGCCGAGCAGCAACGCGGTGTCGCCAGGCTTGGCGCCGCCGGACCGGAGGAGCTGTTCCATGGCCATCGGGATCGATGCCGCGCTGGTGTTGCCGGTCTCGACGATGTCCCGGGCGACCGCGACGGTCTCGGGCAGACCCAGCGTCCGGATCAGCGCGTCGGTGATGCGGCTGTTGGCCTGGTGCGGCACGAAGGCATCCAGGTCGTCGGCCGTGATCCCGGACTTCTCCAGGGCGTCGCGGCAGGCCTTCTCCAGGAAGGTCACCGCCCACCGGAACACCGCCGCGCCGTTCATCCGGATGTAGGGCCGCTCCGTGGTGCCGCCGCTGGCTTCGGCTGCCGCGACCTCGGCGAAGTACTGCTTGAAGTCCTTGTCCTGCTTGATCGCTTCGGTCTGGGTTCCGTCCGAACCCCAGGCGACCGGACCGATTCCCTCCGCGTCGGCGGGACCGACGACAACAGCGCCCGCGCCGTCGGCGAAGATGAACGCGCAGGTCCGGTCGGTCGGATCGAGGAGGTCGGACAGCCGTTCCACGCCGATCACCAGGACATGGCGGGCCTGCCCGGCGCGGACGAGGCTCGCGGCGTTGCCGAGCGCGTAGCAGAAGCCCGCGCACCCGGCGGAGATGTCGTAGGCCGCGGTGTCGTGCATGCCGAGTTCCGTGGCGACCACAGCGCCCGCCGACGGTCCCAGCACCATCTGCGAGGACGTCGCCAGCACCACGGCGTCGATCTGCGCGGCCTCGAGGCCCGCGGCGGCGAGTGCGTCGCGGGACGCCGCGACGCTCATCGAGACGATGGTCTCGTCGCCGTCCGCCCAGCCTCGGGACTTGATGCCGGATCGGGTCTGGATCCATTCGTCGCTGGAGTTGATGGCGTCCACGATCTCGGCGTTGGGGACGACACGTCGGGGCCGGTACGCGCCGAGGCCCAGCAGGGCCGTGTGCGTGACGGGATTGGCGGTGGCGATGGGGGCGGGCACGGCATCCTCTCCATGTGAACCGATCGGTCCATCAGTAGTGATCATCTAACATGAACCGATCGGTTCACACAAGCGCGGGAGGATTCGGATGACCACGGCACGACCGCGAGCTCGACTCCTCGCGAGCACCATCGCCACGGTGCAGGAGCTCGGTGTGAATGCGGCCGGGCTGACCGAGCTGCTCAAACGCAGCAATGCGTCGCGCAATTCGCTGTATCAGCACTTCCCGGCAGGCAAGGGTCAGCTCGTGGAGACGGCGACGCGGATCGTGTCGCGAGTGGTGTATTCACACCTGAACGTGATGGCGGACAAGCTGGCGAGCGCGCCGTCGGTGGAGCAGTGGTTGGACGAGCTGTTCGCCTTCTGGCGTGAGCCGCTCGAATCCAGCGAATACCGGCTGGGCTCGTTCATGATGGCGGCCGCGCTGGACGAGCAGAACCCGGCGGTGCAGTCCGCGGCCGGTCAGGCGTTCACCGACTGGACCTCCCGGCTCGCCGACGGCATGGTCGCGGCCGGAATCGAGGGAGCGGCCGCGCGCTCGATGGCGGGGCTGCTGCTGTCGGTGATCGAGGGCGCCATCGTGCAGAGTCGTGCGCTCGAGTCGAGCCAGCCTTTCGCCGACGCACGCACCCAGCTCAGCGTCCTGATGGAGCATCACCTCACGCTCAGAGGAGCGCCGGTGGCGCCGTCCGATTAGCGGTATGCCGCTAATCGGACGGCCCGGGTGATTACGCCGGCACTACCGAGATCGTGCCCTTGCAGACGGCCTTCTGCGGATTGATGAACCGCAAGCCCGCCCCGGTCTCGACGGTGACGGTGAAATCGACCGCCCCGGTTCCCGTCCAGGTTCGGTTGATCGGGATTCCGGGATACTGCTGGAAAGCCGTCTCATCGCTGACGCTGCGGCCGGTGGCGCCCGTCGTCGTGTTGTGCCAGTCGACCAGCACCCGCGTGCCGTACCAGTTGACTCCGATGCTCGGAATGAGTCCGCCGGGAGGCACGGGAAGTTCGTTCCCGCCGCTCAGCAGGATTGCCGGCTCCAGCGCGTCTGCGCCCGGGCGGAGCGATGCTCCCGACGATGCCCTGATGGTCCACGTGAACGACGGCGCCCAGAAGAGCGGGTTCGCGCTCCCGCACGTCATGTTCGTCGACGTAGGCGGCGCGGGCTGCGCGTTCGCGACGGCACCCCCACCGGTCACCACTGCTGTACTCAGCCCGACAGCAGCGAGGGTCGCAGCGCACCCACGCCGCAGCAACTGATTGCTCATGATCACTCCCCTTGATCTGAGATGCGCGAACCGAGACGTCCGCCGCACCCTCCATACCGGTTGCGCAACAGAATTCGTTACAAATCGTGCAACCTGGACCATACTCGCGCAATCGAATTCGGCAATCGCGGCCACCTACGTGGTCGAGGTTCTACCCGGGGGCGATCACCTGAGGCAGGGGTTGATCCACCGCTATGGTGTCCACAGCTTCGACTGAGGAGTTGACGATGAAGGCCGTTCTCTGTGCCGACGCACAGTTGAGGGTGTCCGAGATCTCGGCCCCGACGCCGAAGGCGGGGCAGGTGCTCCTCGACGTGCTGCGCTGTGGGATCTGCGGATCGGACCTGCATGCGCGCGTCCACAGCGACCAGGTGGCGGATCTGGCCGCCGAATCCGGCTACGACGGGTTCATGCGCTCGCACCAGGATGTCGTTCTCGGCCATGAATTCTGCGGAGAGATCGTGGAGTACGGGCCGGACTGCCGGAAGCGCTGGCCCGTCGGGACCCGGGTGGTCGCCATGCCGATCATCCGCCAGGACTCCGGCGTCCACCTGACCGGGCTCTCGGCCGCGGCGCCAGGAGGCTACGCGGAACAGGTGGTCGTCCAGGAGGCGGTGACGATGGCGGTGCCGAACGGCCTGTCTGCCGAGAAGGCCGCCCTCACCGAGCCGATGGCGGTGGCCTGGCACGCGGTGCGCAGGGGCGAGGTCGGAAAGCGGCAGACCGCCATCGTCATCGGCTGTGGACCGATCGGCCTGGCGGTGATCAGCATGCTCAAGGCGTCGGGAGTCCGCACCGTGGTCGCCAGTGACTTCTCGCCTCGTCGGCGAAAGCTGGCCGCGCAGTGCGGAGCCGACGTCGTGGTCGACCCCGCGACGCATTCTCCTTGGACCTCGTACACCCCGCGGAACGAGGTCGGCGGGGTCCGCGACCTCCTCGATCTGGGCATCGGCACGATGGAGAGACTGCAGAAGGTGCCGAAACTGCCGTGGTGGCAGGTGTTCCGGCTCGCCGACGCGGTCGGCGCGACGCCGTCCGGTCCTGTCGTCTTCGAGTGTGTCGGCCTCCCTGGGGTCATCGACCAGATCCTGGCAAGCGCCCCGTTGCGCTCGCGGGTGGTCGTGGTCGGGGTGTGCATGGAGGTCGATCGAATACGGCCCGCGATGGCGATCAACAAGGAGGTCGACCTTCGTTTCGTGCTGGGGTACGACCCGAGCGAATTCCGTCACGCACTGCGCCTGATCGCGGACGGCAAGGTCGACCCGTCGCCGCTGATCACAGGGACGGTCGGGTTGGCAGGAGTCGAGAACGCTTTCGCGGCGCTCGGCAATCCCGAGGAGCACGCGAAGATCCTGATCGACCCGAAGAGCCCTGCCGTCGCTCCGTAGCCGGGTCCTGAGGGACGACGTCTAGGGCGGTCCGGCAGGCAAGCCGCTCGATCACACCCAACCCAGAGTTCCGAAGACGATGAGGGCGAGGGCGTCGATGCCGAAGATCGTGCCGACCGTGATGGCCTTGGCGCGCACGGTCTTCATGTCGTGGACCCAGAAGCAGACGGCGAAGAACGGTACGTAGCCGATCAGCCAGATGAGGAACGGGAACTCGGGCTGCCACCAGGACCAGTCCCAGGTCAGCACGCCCATCTTGTTCAGCACCACCTCGACGCCCACCGCGGCGGCGGAGTTGATCGCGACGAGCACCGGCCGGTTGGGCAGACCGAAGATTCGAGTCTCCTTGGGCGGCAGCATCTTCGCCGCCGCGACGCCCATGACGGCAAACATGAAGCAGATCTCGATGTTCAGCCCGATGAGCAGCTGGTACGCCGTCGGCCCTGTCGCGGCCCACACCGGTGCCCGTCCGGTGGCGTGGAAGACCAGCGAGTTCCAGATCTCGTTGAAGAGGTCCATGCCCCACAGTGCGAGCCCGGCGAAGAATACGTTCCAGTTCCGGCGCTCCACCTCGGTCGCGTACACGTAGATGACCAGCAGTAGCAGTGGAATCACGTACCACTTGAATTGGCTACTGTCGCGCAGCAGCTCGAGCGCCATCTCGGCGTGCTCGGTCATCTGTTCACGCTCCCCAGGACCGTCGAAAACCCTGGGGGAGTGTTACATATTGACGTCGATTGTCACCTTGTAACTGCAAAATTGGTAGCGGCCGGGAATCGGTCGAGGACCGGTGGTGGGCGTCTCGTGGTTCGATTCGTCGCATCCGGGTTACAGCTGAGAGGACAGGTCAGTGAGTGTGGAGGACATCGGTTCCGTCGAACCGGACAGCCGCCGGACCGATGGCGTTCCGCGCACGACAGGACATTTCGACGGCCTCGACTTCGATGGCTTCTGGGACGGCGGCGACTACTCGCGGGAGAACTATGTCGAGCCGGTGCCGACCGACGACCTGATCGCGTCGATCGAGAAGGAGCTGGGTGGATACCGGCTCCCGGACTCCTATGTGGAGTTGATGCGGTTGCACAACGGCGGCATGGTCGAGCGACCGTGCCACCCGATGGACGAGCCCACGAACTGGGCGGAGAACCACATCCAGATCAGCGGGCTGTACGCGATCGGCCGCACCGCGACCTGGTCGCTGTGCGGGGAGCTCGGCTCGACGTTCATGCGGGAGGAGTGGGGGTACCCGGACATCGGCGTCGGTATCGCCGACACCCCGAGCGCCGGGCACGAGCAGGTCATGCTCGACTACCGCGCGTGCGGCCCGCGCGGCGAGCCTCGGGTCGTGCACGTCGATCAGGAGGCCGACTACCGCATCACCCCGATCGCCCCCGACTTCGCGACCTTCGTCCGGGGTCTGGTGAGCGAGGACGAGTTCGACGACAGCGCAGAGATGAAGGAAGCCGATCTCGCGGCGGTGCGGCACGGCACGCTCTCGCCGATCGTCCGCCGCGCGCTGGAGGCGGCTGACCTCCAGGACGGCGAGGCGCTGCTTCGCGCCCTCGCCGAGCGGATCGTGACGGAGAAGGGGTTCTTCGCGCTCCACGCGGACGGGGACTCGTGGCTGATGTACGACGTCATGTTCTGGCTGTACTCGCACCTGGCCACCGCGACCTCGTTCGAGGACTTCGTGCACCGTGCGGAGGGGCAGATCGACTACGGGCGGCCCTGCTACACCCTCATGGTCACCACGTCATTCGTCGCGGACCCGTACGGCTTCTGCACCGGTGGGTACGCGGAAGGGTTCCTGCGGGACTGGTGGGACGCGAAGGTCGAACGCGGGAACCTCATCGCCGCGGATGGCGGGTACCGGTTCGACCCGGAGTACGCGACGCAGCTTCTCCGGGTTCTGCGCGCCACCGGCGGGTAGGGACTCAGTCCGGGGGTGCGCCGCCGGAGGCCGGTGACCGCGGCTCCGGTATGCGAATCATGCGGAACGAGTTGAGCAGCCCGAGGAGACCGGCCAGGATCGGGACGAGCAAGGCGACCTGAAGGGCGAGGGGCCGCGCGTCGGTGTTGATGCGGATGATCTCGTCCTGGATCTCCTGGGGCTGGTCGACGAGCAATCCTTCGAGTTGGGTGTTGCTCATGACCTCCGCGTCGTCCTCGAGGACCTGCGCCACGTGCTGCTGCTCTGCCTGCGGCAGTACGGTGCTCGATTGCGCCATCGAGGTGAACGTGATGGACAGCGTCGCCAGCAGGATGGCGCCGGCGAACGCCAGCCCGAACGACAGCCCGAACGACCCCGCCGCCGAGTTGGTGCCTGCGGCCTCGCTGACCCGCTCGTCCGAGATCGGGGCGAGCGTGTAGTCGTTGAGTTGCGACACCAGCAATCCCAGCCCCGATCCGGCGACGATCAGGGGGACCACCAGCGCCCAGCCGAATTCCGCCCGGGGCACGATAGGGATCAGCGCCGCGATCCCGATCGTGAGCAGTAGGAATCCCCACCGGATGATCCCGCTGGGGCGCCGATCGCCCGCCTTCTTCCCCGCGAGCACCGCCACCGCGAACATGCTGAGGGAGAGGGGCGCGAGGGAAAGGCCCGCCTGCATCGCGTTGTACTCGAGCACCATCTGGAGGTAGATCGGCAGCGCGATCATCGTGCCGCCAAGGGCGATCTGCTGGAGCATCTGCCCCGTGATGCCCAGCCGGAAGATCTTGGACCGGAACAGGTCCGGGTCCAGCAGGGTCGGTTCGCCCCGCCGCTTGCGCCGGACGAGCCAATACGCCAGTCCGGCCAGCGCCGCCGCACCGATCACCAGGAGCGCGGCCACCGCCTCGCCACCCTCCTGCCACACCAGGATTCCCAGCACGATGCCGCCCATGCCCAGCACGGAGAGCGCCGCACCGAGCTTGTCGACGCCTCGAGATCCCGTGTACGGCACATCCCGGACGAGCTTGATGCCGGACAGCACGATGGCGATGATGACGACCTCGAGCAGGAACGCGATGCGCCAGGAGAGGAAGGTGGTGATGAAACCTCCGAGCAGCGGTCCGACGGCCGCCGCGATGGCCGCCGCGGCCCCGACGAGGGCGTAGACCTTCTTCTGGGCGTCTCCCTCGAAGTTGCCGTGGATGAGGGACTGCATGGCGGGCAAGAGGAGTGATGCGCCGATGCCACCCAGCACGGCCCAGAAGATGACGATCGCGGTCAGGCTTTGGGCGAGTGTCATCGCGGACGCACCGACGGCGTAGCCGAGTAGGCCGAGCACGTAGGCACGCTTGCGCCCGATCAGATCGCCGACCTTGCTGCCGATCAGGATGAAGGCCGCCGACACCAGTGCCTCGAGGGCGATGGCCGCCTGGACGCCGCTGACGGTCGTGTCGAGGTCTCGAACCACCGACGAGATCGACACGTTCATCAGGGACGTGTCGACGACCAGGACGAACATCGCCATCGCGAGCAGGATGGCGAGCAGGCGTTGGCTGCCGGCCAGCGGCTCGGCACTGCCGGTAGTCGATCCCTCTGTCATCGGACACCCGCCATCTCGGCAGTCATGGAAATTCTCAGGACGGCATCAGTTCAGACAGCGTACCGATCTCCGCAGGTGACCGTGGTCTTTGCGAGGCGAGCCTGCGTGGTCGAACGCCATGCCTTGACCCGAAGTCAGTAAGCACTTACTGTCGCCCTGTGTCGACGCGAGAGAAGATCATCGAGGTCGCCCTCCGGCTCTTCGGCGAGCAGGGCTTCGCCAGGACGTCGGTGGCGCAGATCGAAGGCGAGGCGGGCCTGCTCCCCGGCGGGGGAGGACTCTTTCGCCACTTCCGCTCGAAGCGCGAGTTGCTGACCGAGGCCGTCACTCATCGCTTGGCGCAGCGCGGAGATTGGGAGCACCTGCTCGACCCCGAGTTCTCCTTCGTGGGGATGCTCGACTCGATCGCCCCGACCGCGAGCCGGGTCGACCGGTTGCTTCTTCTGTCCGAGATGGGGTTGGCCCGCCTCGATCACAATCGTGACGTGTCTCGAATACTGATGCGGGACAACTCGATCGACGACTCGGTGCTCGCGTCCTTCCGCCACGACGAGTACGAGGTCGTGATGACGGTGGTCACGCGCGCGCTGACCGAACTCGCGGGCGGCGCCGACGGCGACTGGCCCGCGGCGGCGGCGGTACTCGTCGGCGCGGTCTCCCACTTCTGGCTGATGGCCGACATCTTCGACGGCGAGCACCCCAGCGGCATCGACTCACAGCGCTACCTGCGCGCAACCGCGGAGCTCGTCGCAGCCCGCCTCGACCACGCGAGCGAGCAATAAGTTCCCGATCCGATTCCGATACAGGAGGTCAATCGTGAAAGTTGTTGTGGTTGGTGCAGGCTATGCCGGGACGATCGCGGCGAACCGGCTGGCGAAGAAGGTGCCGGAAGCGGAGATCACGGTGGTCAACCCTCGGTCGAGCTTCGTCGAGCGGGTGCGGCTTCACGAGGAGATCGCGGGGACCGGCGACGCGGCGACGCCCCTCGTCTCGATGCTCGCCACGGGGATCGCCGTGCGGGTCGGGAGCGTCGAGAAGGTCGGCGATGGCAACGTCACGTTGGACGACGGTGGCAACCTCGACTACCACTACCTGTTCCTGGCGGTCGGCAGCACGGTCACGTCGATGGCCGGCACCGTCGGGGTCGGCACATGGGAAGGCGCCGACCAGGCCCGCGCGGCGCTCACCGCGCTTCCTGCGGATAGCACCGTGACCGTCATCGGCGGCGGCCTGACCGGTATCGAAACCGCATCCGAAGTCGCCGAAGCCCGCCCCGACCTACGGGTCCGCCTGGTCGCCGAGACGGTCGCGGCAAGCCTGTCCGCCGGTGCGCAAAAGCGAGTGCACACTGCTCTGGAGCGCCTCGGGGTGGAGATCGTCAACGGCTCGGTCAGCGCCGTCGACCCCGGCCCGGACGGCGCCGTCCACCTCCGCTCGGGCGCGGGACTCGATTCCGACCTCACGCTGTGGGCGGTGGTGGCAGGCGTTCCCGAGCTCGCCGCCCGCAGCGGCCTGCAGGTGAACCAGGAAGGGCGTGCGGTGGTGGACGAGTTCCTTCGTAGCGTCACGGATCCTCGGATCTTCGTGGTCGGCGACTGTGCCGCCGTGCCAGGCGCTCGATTGAGCTGCGCGACGGCAGCGCCCCAAGGAGCGCACGCGGCCGACACCCTCGCGCGAATGGCCAAGGGGCGCAATCCGAAGCCGTATTCGATGGGCTACACCGGCCAAGCCCTGAGCCTGGGGCGCAGGAACGGCCTGGTGCAGGCAAGCCGACGCGACGATCGGGTGCGGCGGCTGTACGTCACCGGCAGGGTCGCCGCCATCAGCAAGGAATGGGTGTCCAGATACGCCAAGTACGGGTCAAGGACGGCGAACTACGCATGGCTGCCCGGCAAGTGATCTGCTGACTTGCGGGGCTAGGGTACGTGGTTGTTCGTGGCGGCTTCCGCTTCGGCGATTAGCTAATCCCGTAGTGGTGCAACATGTGTCGAAGGTTGTCGCTGTTGACAGGTCGGAGCGATCGTGACGATCTCTCACGGCGGAATCCTCTCAGCAGGCTCATGGGTCTGCCGAGAGGATTCCGCTCTCTGTTCGCGGCTACGCGGCCGAGCCTGCGCCCGCGAGAGCCAGCAGGCCCAGCGCTGAGCCGACGCCGGCGACTACCCCGCCGATTCCGCCGATGAGTGCGGCCGCGGTGCCGATCTGCTGAAGGTCGGCTTCTGTGGATCCCATTGTCGAAACTCCTTGGTTTGTAGTGTGATTCGCTTGATGTGGTATCGAACTGGTTCGTCGAGCACTGGGGTGGGCTGTCTTGGCCGGCTCCTTCCGTTGGGACGATGGCAGGAATCGGTCGGGGTGTTCGGCCGCGCCGTATGTTCGGGGCACGATCCCCCGATGTCAGGGCGCGTTGGGCGAGAGGACGGGCTCGTCGGACAGCGGCTGCGTCTGTATGTCGAGGTCGGCGACCTGCTCGACTCTGCGTGGCAGCGCAAACGCGGCGATAGCCGCGATCAGTGCAGCGCCGGCGGCGATCAGGAAGCCGATCGTCAGTCCCTCGTCGGTGTAGAACGCCGCGCCCTCGACGACCGTGGCGATGTGGGAGTTGAGGACCGTGAATGCGACGACCGGCAGGACGGCGGGTAGGACGCTCTGCGATACCGAGGACACGGCACCGGTTGTTCCCTGCAGCGGTTGTGGAACCGTCGCGAGCAGCAGGTTCGGTGCCGCCGCGTAGCCGATGCCGCTGCCGAGCCCGACCAAGGCGGAGAAGATGATGACCTGCGGCTTGGACTCGTGGGAAATCGCGGTCAGCGTGCAGGCGAGCGCCATGACGGCCATGCCGACGATCATCAGGGTGCGTGAACCTGTGCGCGAGACCAGGAA
>NZ_BCXA01000039.1 GCF_001894865.1 Rhodococcus maanshanensis NBRC 100610
GACGGCGGACCCGACCGTGGTGGAGTGCAGCGGAATTGGACGCACTTGCGCAGGCGGTGCCGTGGTGACCAGGAAGAAGCACCCACCTCACCCCCGCAAACGTGATGGAAGGGCGGACGCTGGCAGGGTGCGGCGTCTGCACGAGGTGAGCACCGCCGTGCACCGCACCGAGCCCTGGCAATTCAAACGGGTCATGGCGATGATCGACCTCTGCGCCGCACACGATTTCGTGCGCGAAGTGTTCGAGCACCATCGCGGTGCGCACCGGGTGTTCACCGCAGACGCTTTCCTCGCCGCCTACATCGTCACTCCGATGCTCGGTATCGCGATGCATCAAACGAACGTGACCGCAGTGGTTCGCGGGTGGACCGCCTCGCAGCGGCGAGCACTGGGTATCTCACCCCATGCGGATATCAAGTACAAGAGCGTCAATGACGCACTGCGCAGGCTGACGTGGGCGTGCCGGTCATCCCGATATCCGGAATGGGACGAACGCGCTTTTGCGCAGGCGCTGCTGGACGCGTCCCTGTGGCGTTGGCCGCCGACCGGTGCCATCGCCCTGGACTCGACCGACGTCTCGACCTGGGGCAGGGTTCGCTACCGCAAACCGCTGGTGGATGCCGATCCCGACGGGGTGCCGCCGCCCAATCACCCGCTCGCGCCACCAGACCCCGAACATCCACATGCCCGCCGACGAGGGCACCACCTCCCGAACGCACCCGTCGGGCGAGACAAGCGCTACAGATACACGGTAGATCCGGATGCTCGGATGGGCTGGCGCAGTCCCGAATTCGAGGAGACCCCCTGCTTCTGCGGCTTCGACCTGCACGTGATCACCGATGTCCCATCCGCCCCAGGCCGCGCCCCTGCGGTACACATCGTGCGAGCGTTGAATCTCACGGCGGCGGGATCGCACAAGGGCATCGGAGGACTCGCCGCCGTGCAGGCTCTGGGAGAATCGATCCCGGATCCGCATGAGTTGATCGCGGACCGTGCCTACAACAACGTCCGCAACGACACCTTCGCGATTCCGGTCTGGGAACGCGGGTACACCACCATCTACGACCTGCACGCGAATCAGCGCGGGATGCATCCCGGACCCGAGGGTACGCACACCATCTGGATCGACGGCGTCCTGTATCCAGACAGCCTCCCGGAAGGTCTGTACGACCTCGACCCGATCGAGACCGACATGTCCGACGACGAACGGGAGCGCCTCGAGCGACGTCATCAGGCACGTCAGGCTTACGCCTACGTCCCGCACGACGCCCGCCACCCCGACGGGACTCGGCGGTATCGCGGGCCCGCCGTTCAGCCCGCCCGGGTGCGGTGTCCGAACAACCCCGTCTCTATGCGCGGGTCACTGAGCCTGCCCACGACCTCGTGCACCCGTGGTGAGCAATGTGGGTGCGGGCGCACGATCACGCTCCGGGACACGGACTACCCTGATCTGCGGATGCCGGTCCAGCACGGGACCCTTGCCTGGGAGGCGTCGTATCACCGCAGGGTCGGTATCGAGAGTCTGTTCGCAGACTTGAAGCAGAATCGGCTGCACGTGCACCGCGGGTACTTCCGCGGCTTCGGGATCAGCCGCTACACACTGCTCCTCGGTTTCACTCTCGCCGCACTCAATCTGCTGATCCTGCACGACTGGCACTTCAAGCGTGAGCTCCTCGACCCACTGGGTCGATACCTCGGCGAGCCGGAACCGGAGCACACGCCACAGCGACGACTGCGTCGCATCGCCTCCGGACATCCCGAGAAGTCCTCGGCGACCACCGAATCCGGCAGATAGCGACCCCGCCCCGACAGCGAAATCCACGGATTCCGCGGTCCAACCTCGACCACACTGCGGAAACAACCGTTGGTAGGCGTCTCGAGCGCATGATTCGGCCCGATCTGGGTGGGAATCGCACGGCAACGAAGCCGAGAATCCACCGACTCCGACCGTTGGTCGGAGTCGTGACAGAAATCGAGGCCTAATTTTCGGCCGCGGGCCCAATAGGTGAACACAACCGGCCTCAATGGGTGAACACCCCACGGGGTCGTCGGCGGCATGCTCATCGCCGTGTCGACGGTGCCGTGGGTGTTCGGACTCCTCGGGGAATACGAGAGGCTTCGCTCTCCCCTTCCCGTCGTCTCCGGACTCTGGTTCCTACTGGTATTGATCGGAATGTTCGGCACCGTCGCGTTCGGGCTGCAGGGCTTCTTCGAGGGCGTGTTCGGCGTGAACGACAAGTCTGCCCTCTTGGCGTTCGACGTTTACCCGGCAGCAGGGACGGTCATCTTCTTGCTCGCGGGCCCGACGTTCCCCCTCGCGCTGATCATTCTCAGTGCAATGCAGTGGCACACGCGGATGTCGCCTCGATTGTGTGTCGCCCTCCTGTGCGTTGCGGCGATTGCGTTCCCAGTCGCCCGCGTCACGCGTTCGACCCCGGTTGCGTTCGTCGCCGACATCGTCATGCTTGTCGCCTTCTGCTGGATGGCCTGGTACTCCTGGACCGCGACGTCCGGCCGGATCCGAAAAGGCGGCGCGTAGGCGCTTGCGCCCGCCTGGATCAAGACGACGCTGGAGCGCAACACCGAGGTGATCGTCGTGGCTTGGGTCGACGGCGGCGGCGCGGCACCAACTGAATGGGTCGCTGCCGCTCGGCGCCCGGCGGCTTATCGGACTGATCGTGCGCCATCCGCCAGCGTTGTTGCGACCTAAGCGAATTCCCGCAGTATCGGCTCTGGGTGCGGCGGCTCCCCGGGCAACGTGTCATTGGCGTCCAGGGCCGCTCGGATCGCTGCCGCGGCCAGTGCGGCCGTGTGCACGGCGGGAACGTAGCGGGCCGTGCGGTCGGTAAGGAACACCGGCCCGGGTTGGTGGGACGGCGTCAGCGGCTGTTGCCGGACTACAGCCACGAGCCCGGATCAGGACCGGATTGGCGTCGATCGTCCGCTCATATCCGAGTACTCGCGCCGGATGTGTCGGTATGGGTCAAGGACCCGTCGACGGGTCCGCCGCGACGCAAGATTCCAGGTTGGTGGGAGGCCGTTCCCCTCGGCCCTCGCCCGACGTGACGCCTCTCGGCGACAACCTCGCTGCAGCGAAGCCGCATGCAGCGGATCGGGTTCCCTAATCAGCGGTCCCCCCCCATTCAGCCAGACGAACGCCATAGTGCCGACAGTCAGCTGAGTGAGCCGACGGGCGGTGGGGTCAGCCGACGGCCGGTGGGGTCACCCACCTCGGCGGCTGCGGCACCGTGGACCCCTCGCGTCGCTCCTGCCTGCGTTCCAGTTGCTGCCGCAATTGTTCGTCGCGACGCTCCCGCGCGTCGCGGTGCCGATCCCGATCCCGTGCATCGTCCGAACGATCTCCGAACGAACCCCTGATGCTGGCCGCTGCCACGGGTGTGGCGGCGATTTCTGGGATCGGCGACGAGTTCGCGACCGGTGTAGCGAGAGCGACAGTCCCCGCCACGAGGAACCCGACAAGCCATGCAGTCCTGTTCATGATCGTGCTTCCCTTCCGATACGGAAGACCGGTCGCGGCACGCAGCGGTCATCGACAGACCACGTCGTTGATTGTCGCCCAGCCCTCCGGCAGGCTTCTCATACGAGTGACTCGCGAGGGAGAACCGTCGCCCTCCCTCGGATCTCTCGGTCAAATGTCGGTGCCCGTGGACTGTGCCATCGGCACCCGCAAGATCCAGTACAGGGGTAAACGCATCGCGCCCCGCACTATTCCCCCGGCGAACCAGTGGCAGCACTGTCCTGCCACGCCCGGCGCACGACAGTTGCACCAATGGCGAACACAGCACACCACGTTGGCGGCGACGCATACTCAACACGGAGACCGAAGAGCGTCCGCAGATGGGATGGGGACGGCACAGCCGGCAATTCTCATTCTCGATGACGATCCGAGCGTGTCCCGCGCCATCGTCAGGACCTACGCCGCAACTACGGCGAAAAAGTACAGGATCATCCGAGCGCAGTCCGGCGACGAGGCACCCCGACGACGTCCGTGACCGCATCTTCGAGCCGTTCTTCACCACGAAGCCGGTCGAGGTTCTCCATGGTCTTGCGGAAGATGCGTCTGATCCGTGTTTGTTGCTCCGGATCTGTGAATTGACCAGCCATCCTGTCCGCTGCGACGGATTGGTCGAGGACCAGGTTGGGCGCACCGGTCGTCGCTCGACAAATCAACGCCCCACAGCTGAAACCGGTAGCCTGATCGTGTCTTGGATCGGTGCCGACCGGGCAACCTCAACCGTCCCGGGTTTGATGCCGCTCTCCCGCCGGAGATGTCGCCAGCATCGAAGCGGCAAGAAACCCCGGGCGGTTCACGGTTCAGTTGTAACTGATGCGATCTAATGCGCGATGTTCCGAACAACACCCTATTCAGGAGGTTCGGAATGCGATCTGCGAAGCGACTCGCTGCCAGCGCCGTCATAGCCACCGCAACTGCGGCCACTGCACTCGTTGGTGGTGGCGTGGCTCAGGCTGACGTGCCGGTGGGACAGGCCAACTGTCACCTCTACCCCATCTTCAACACCGGCGGGATGGCCAATTGCGAGCTGCCAACCTGGCACCAGGTGAAGCTCACTTGCGTTGCGTGGCCAGTCCCGTTCGTCTACTGGAAGTACGGCCCAGTGCAGTATGGGCAGAACCAGTCTTGGGCCAGTTGCGACTCACTGAACGCGCTGACGCGGATCGAGGTTATCCAAGCGTAAGTCGTGCTCAGCGAGGCACTAGAGGCTCTGCACCCTTGCCTGAACGTGGCTGGGGATCAACAGCATTCGACTATGCTAAGGCGGATTCTGTTGGTGGGAAATCGGTTCAGGCTGAGGGCGGGTAGCGCTACCGGTCAACCCGCGTATCAAGTGATCAAGCATCGGCGCGTTTAGGGCATCAACGTGTTGGGTTCGCCACGACCCACCTGACCGCAAGCCTGATTGCGAACAACTTGGAACTGATCCAGATTTGTCTGATCAGGAGCCCTCGTAATGTGTGATTGCCAACCGATCAACCTATCCAATCAGCGTGCAGCCCAAATGAACCGGAGTTGGTGAACACCCTTCGCATCGACGGCCGGCCGCGCCGCTGTTACTACGGCGCGGCCGATCATCGGGGTGCGCGGGTGGCGCGTGGTCAGCCCGCCTGCTGCGCGGCGTCGAGTGCCGCGATGTAGCCGTACACGAGTCCCTGGCCGATGGTGGCGCCCGCTCCGGGGTAGACCTTGCCGAAGGCGTTGCCCGCCGTGTTGCCGATGGCGTAGAGCCCGGCCACCGCGCTGCCGTCCTCGCGCAGCACCCGACCACGCTCGTCGGCCTGGACACCGCCGCAGGTCCCGAGGTCGCTCAGCGTCATCTTCACCGCGAAGTACGGGCCGTTCTCGAGGGGCCGCAGGTTCGGGTTCGGGGACACGGTCGGATCGCCGTAGTAGCGGTCGTAGGCGCTTGCGCCCCGCTGGAAGTCGGGGTCGGTGCCGGCGGCCGCGTTCGCGTTGAACTGGCGGAACGTGTCGACGAACGCCTCCTCCGGCAGGCCGATCGCGCGCGCGAGCTCGGCCGGATCGTCGGCGCGGTGCGCGATCCCGGCGTCGTACCAGGCCTGGGGCAGCGGCTGCCGCGGGAACAGGCTGCCGGCCATGATGTAGCTGTTTCGGTACGTCTGGTCGAAGACGATCCACATGGACTCGATCGGGTCACCGGCCCGCTCGCGGTCGAGGACGAGCTGCCCGAAGGACATGTAGTCCTTCGCCTCGTTGACGAAGCGCTTGCCGGTCTGATCGACGATGAACGATCCGGGCAGTGCCCGCTCGGCGAGCATGACCGACGGGGTGCCGCCGGGCAGCGCCGCGATCGCCGGGAACCACCAGGTCTGGTCCATCAGCGTGATCCCGGCGTCGACGCCCTGCTGGGCGATCTTGATCGCGTCGCCGGTGTTGCCCTCTGCGCCGAGGCTCTCGTGGTCGACGAGGTTCTCCGACTGGAACTTGTGGCGCATGTCCATGTCGTGGTCGAAGCCGCCCGCGGCCAGCACGACGCCGCGCGTAGCGGTCACGGTGAACTCGCGGCCACCCTGCTCCACCACGGCACCGGTGACCTTGTCGCCCTCGGTGACCAGGCGCACGAGAGACGTCTCGGTCCACACCGGGATGCCGGCGCGCAGCACGCCGGCGAACATGCCTGCGGCGAGCGCCTGGCCGCCTGCCATGTACTCGCGGCCCACCAGGAGCCCGCCGATGCCCTGGGCGACGCGCTTGAGGATGCGCGGGATGCCCTTGGTCGGGACCTTGGCCATCAGGTTCATCCACTTGTAGTCGGCGCCGGTGGTCGGCATGGGGACCGGGGCCTCCATGACGCCGGGCCGCAGCCGGCCCCGCTCGCCCTTGAGCACCGAGGCGTTGAACGGACGGCACTCGCAGGTGCGCCCCGCCGCGGATCCGCCGGGCAGCTCGGGGTGGTAGTCGGAGTAGCCCTCGGCCCAGAAGAACTTCATCGGGGTGGTGCGGCTGAGCATGTCGACCGTGGCGGCGCCGTGGTCGAGGAAGGCCTCGCCGCGTGCGGCGGGCGCAGAGTCGCCGACCACCGCCTGCACGTAGGTCTTCGCCTTCTCGGCGCTGTCGCCGGCGCCGGCTTCCCGCAAGATCGGGTTGTCCGGGATCCAGAACGCGCCACCGGAGCGGGCCGTCGAACCGCCCACGTACTTCGTCTTCTCGACGATCAGGGTCGACAGGCCCTTTTCGTTGGCGGTCAGAGCGGCCGCCATGCCGGTGCCGGCGCCGACCACGAGCAGATCGACCGTTATATCGCGTGCGGGTGTGACCGCTGGTACTTCGCGCTTGCCCATCAAGAACTCCTACTCCACCAGGTTGTGCGCTGAACGCTAGGAGCGTGAGGCCGCCACGCCTACCGCCGTGTCCGCCCAGTGGAACTCGGTGCCCCGGGCATCGGCACGACCTGGCATGATGCCCGCTGCGGTGTTGCACGCCGACCTCACACCCGGTCGTGGACTAGCGTCCCTGCCGTGGCGCAGGCGAACGAGAACAGCTTCGGTGCCATCCTGCGGCGCCTGCGCACGTCCCGCAGCCTGACCCAGGAGGAGCTCGCCGAGCGAGCCGGTCTCTCGGTCAAGGCCGTGAGCGCGCTCGAGCGTGGGGAGCGGAAGCGGCCCTACCCGCACACGGTGCGGGCGCTGGCCGATGCGCTCCACCTCGACGAAGCCCACCGCGACCTCCTCGGTGCTGCGGTTGCCGCGCCCGCGCGTCCCGCTGCTCGCAGCGCAGGCACCTGGTCGGTGACCGCGCCGGCCACCGACCTGATCGGCAGGGACGGCGACATCGAGCGCATCGCGGCGCTGGTCTCGTCCGGCAGGCGCCTGATCACGGTCACCGGACCGGGCGGCGTCGGCAAGACCCGGGTGGCGTTCGCGGTGCTGGAGCAGCTGGCTCCTTCCTACGACGTCCCCGTCGCCGTGGACCTGGCCCTCGTCCGCGATCCGGCACAGGTCCTGTCGCAGCTCGCTGCCGCCGTCGACCTGCCCGAGCGCGGCGCAGGCGGCGTCACCGGCCGACTGGTCGCCTCGCTCGCGGGTCGCCGTGCGTTGGTCTTCTTGGACAACTTCGAGCATCTCCTCGACGCGGCACCCGAGGTGGCTGACCTGCTGACCCGGTGCCCCGGGCTCGTGCTGCTGGTGACGAGTCGTGCTGCGTTGCGCGTCCGGTCCGAGCACGAGGTCGGTCTCGGCCCGCTGCCTCTCCCCCAGAGCGACCTGTACGACGACGTGCGAGCTGCCGCGGCGGTCCAGCTCCTCCTGGACCGCGCCACCGCGGCGGGAGCCGATCTGGCGCTCGACGCACACAATGCTCCGGTCCTGGCGGCCATCTGTCGCCGCCTCGACGGGCTGCCACTGGCGCTCGAGCTCGCCGCGGCGGGCGCGCGCCTGCTGACCCCGGCGGCGCTGCTCGCTCGCCTCGAGGTCCACGGGGCGCCCCCGGGGCCTCGTGACCTCGCGGAGCGCCAGCGCACGATGACGGCCGCGCTCGGCTGGAGCCTCGACCTCGTCACCCCCACCGACGCCGCGGTGTTCGAGCAGCTCGCGGCCTTCTCCGGCGGCTTCACCATCGACGCGGCCGCGGCGGTGACGGGGATCGCCGACGTGCTCGCCCCGCTCACCGCGCTCGTCGACCACTCGCTGGTCGCCCGCAGCGCGCCGACCGATGACCAACCGCGCTTCCGACTGCTCGAGCCGGTGCGACAGTACGCCGGACAGCGACTCGTTGCCGCCGGAGGTGCAGCGGCCGCGGCCGATCGCCACGCCCGGTGGTATCACTCCTGCGCCCTCGCCGCCGGCCCGCGGCTGCGCGGTCCGGCTCTGCGGGTCGAGCTCGACCGGCTGGAGGCCGATCACGCCAACGTGCGCTCGTCGTACCTGCGTCTGCTCGAACTCGACCGTGACGACGATGCTGCAGAGCTAGCGGCCACCCTGTGGCTCTACCTCGCTCTGCGAGGACATGCCCGCGAGGGGCTCGAGTGGCTGGACCGGGCGAAACCGCCTGCCTCCGACGCTGTCCGGGCCAGGGCACTGATCGGACGGATGGGTCTGCTGTTCGCCACCGGTGACATCACCCGGATGCGGGAGGTGGCCGACGCCGTGGTCCCGGTCGCCCGTCGCGTCGACGAGGCCGGCCTCGCAGCCGAGGCGGCGACGCTGGCAGGGCACGCCGCGGTCTTCGTGGGAGCGCTCGACGAGGCCCGCGACCTGCTCGACGAGGCGCTGGCGGGCGCCTCGGAAGCCGGCCTGACGTGGGTCGAGGCGCATACGCTGGTCGCGCTCGGTCAGCTCGCGCTGGTCCGCGGCGACCTGGACGAGGCAGACCGTGTGCTCGGCCGTGCGCTCGAGATCGCGCGGAGCCTCGGTAACGACTTCACCCTCGCCACCTGCCTGACGCGCAGGGCCACGGTCACGGCTCTTCGGGATGACACCGCCGGCACGGCAGCCCTGCTCGGCGAGTCCATCACCCTGTCGCTCGACGCCCGGATGAGCTGGCCCCTCAGCTACGCGTTGCCTGCCCTGGCCGGGGTCGCCGTGCGGCTGGGCGAGCCGCGGGCCGCTGCCAGCCTCCTCGCTGCCTCGGCATCCCTGTCGGTGACCGATGCCGTCGACCCCCGCTTCCCGGTGTCCCGCGAGCTCGCGGCGCGGGACCTCGCCACCACGCGTGACCTCCTCGGGGACGACACATTCCAGGCGGCGTGGAACGCCGGCCGCGCCGCGGCAGCGCCCGAGCTCGCGAGCCTGGTGGCCGAGCTCACGCGGCGCGCACGCGGGTGATGTAACGCCGGTACTGACGAGCGCCTATGGTGCGCAGGAGCAGACGCACCGGGGCAGGCAACTGCGCCAGCATCCGGCCCCGCTCGTCGGCGTCGGCCTCTTCGAGGATGGCACCGAACATCAGCGGGAGCTGCCGGGTGGACATCGCATCGCGACCGTGGTCTCCGAGGCTCTGCCACTCCTCGACGGTGATGTGACGCGACACCAGCGGCAGGATCTCCCGCTCCTCGAGGTCGAGGTGCTCGAAGAGCGCGTTCGCCAGGTCTTCGACCAGCTGCGCGAGCTGCTCGCCGTAGATCGGCGTCGGGGCCTGCGCCCAGACCGCACTCTGCGTCCGGACCTCCTCGGTGCGGCCGTCGACGAGCTCGTGCTGGTGCTGCATCGTCTCGACGAGTGCCGTCGACGGGGCGGCACGCACCTGCAGCAGCGGCCACAGCACCGCGTCCTCGCCGGTGTGATGCATGTGCAGCCCGTCGAGAATCAGCGTGAGGTGCTCCGCGACCAGCCTGGCCCGCGCGGCGTCACCCCCGGCGACAGCCCGGATCAGCTTCGGCAGCGCGGTGAACTCGCGCCTGAAGGCGCGGTGGATGACGACCATCTCGTTGACGTCGGGGCGGGACTGGGTGGTCGGGCTGACGACCTTCATGCGGACCTCCAGGGTGGGTGTGTTCGGTACGCATCCAGCCTGTGCGGCGCAGCGCCCGGCGCCCAGCCACGCGACCCCCACGCTGCCCCCACAGTTCGCCGCTGTGGCTGTCGCCCGCCGGGCGTCCGACCGACGATCGGGCCGTACAGCGACCGCGAGGGTTGCCCGATGCAAGGAGCCGTCCATGCCGACCACCACCGCCACAAACACACCCCCCGCCACCGCCACCGCAACCACCAGCGCCGTCCCGCGGGTGCTCGCAGCCGCGTTCGTGCTGTCCGCCGTCCACACCGGGTACGCAGCGGTCGCGGGCATCGCAGACCCGACCTTCACCGTGACGACACCTGCCGCCTGGCTCTTCTACGCCGTCGGAATCGGCTCGGTCTGGCTCGCGCGCCGACAGGAGCGCTGGGCCCAGATCGGCGTGCTCGCCTACCTCGTCGTCCTGCTGGCGATCAGCGTCTTCTACTACCCGACCACCTTCACGGTGGAAAAGCAGACAGTGTTCGGCTGGTTCGAGAACGACGTCTACGTCGGACTGCTGATGATCGCGACGTACCTCACGGTCGGCCGGGTCCGGTCGTCGCCCTCAGCGCGCTGATCCCCTGGCCCGACCTCTGCGAGCTCCGGCCATCTCGTGGTGTCGACACGCGAGGCCGAGAATGAACTGCCAGGCGACTACACCGTTCTAGCCTGAAGATTCGGTCGGTAACCAAGCGAGAGGATGCCCAACATGGCACTGCCCACCTTGACCCCCGAACAGCGCGCCGCCGCCCTGGAGAAGGCGGCCGCGTCCCGCAAAGCCCGTTCGGAGCTTCGCGAGGGTCTCAAGTCGGGGAAGCTCACCTTCACCGACATCCTGGACAGAGCAGAGTCCGACGAGCTCGTCGGCAAGACGAAGGTGCTCTACCTCCTCGAGTCGCTGCCGAACATCGGCAAGATCAAGGCTCGCGACATCACCGAGTCGGTCGGGATCGCGGAGACACGGCGAGTATCCGGCCTCGGTGCGCGTCAGCGCGCTGACCTGCTCGCGAAACTAGGCTGACCGCAACACCACTCGCACAATGGGTGCGCACCGGCAATCCTCATTGCCGGTGCGCACCAACAGCTCGTAGTACCCGGCGGCGCTCAGCAGCTCGTCGGCCGAACGGGACTGCCCCCGTGTCTGGTTGACGTCTGAGCTTCGAGGAGCGCTACCAAGCTTTGTCCACCGACCCGACATTTGTCAGACCTGCCTAGATCAGCTCCAGGGGCTCCCCGAACCGGTCGTAGTAGACCTCGTAAGCGAGCCCGCCAAGGTTGGCTGGATCACCGCCGTCGATGTGTGATGGCATCCGGCCTGGCTCTGAGAGAACCGCTTCGTATCTCACGCGGCCCTGGCTGACGACCCACTGCGCTGCATCTTCCAGGCCATCCTCAGACTCGTCGGGCCCGAGATGGGAACGATACGGCTCGTCCTGCAGCTCGGCGGCGAAGTCCAAGAACAGATCTTGGAACTTGTAGACCGCGTCCTTCGGCAGTCGTCCAAGGATTTCGCGAAGGCGATCGCGGCTCGTCGAGGACGCCTCGACGACGTCCCAGAACCAGTCGACGTCCGGACCGTCGCCGTAACCAATATCGTCAGCCAAACCCTCTCCCAATGTTCGAGACGAGCAGAACTACGGGCATCCCGTCAGTGATGTGGCTCTGCCCAACCGCAACCGAACGCGATGGCCTCATCCCCGACCTACTGGCACACCGCCTGGCAAAAAGCCTAGATCGGGCCCGATCAGCAAATCGCGGCCTGTCGAATGCCCAGATCGCCGCGCAGATGTTCGTCGGCGCCGAATCCGTCAAATCACACGTCAGCGCGGTACTGACCAAGCTCGAAGTACGCGACCGGACCCCAGCCGTCATCCTGGCCTACGAATCGGGTTTCGTCACCACGTGATCTCGGCCGGATCAGCGCCGGTTCGACACGGGCCCACCACGTTCGAGGGGCGTCGCGCAACGGGTTTCCCGATGCAGCCGACGTGGCCGAATCAGCCACCGACTGGACGAGCGATCTATATGGTTCTCCACGGCGTCGCTCGGCGTCGAAACAGCACTAGCACAGGGGGATCATCGTGAAGCGTTCAATCATCGTTGCGTTGGCCAGCGCAACCATCACCCTCGGCACCGTGGCTTCGGCATCGGCCGCGCCCGTCGAAGATCCGGGCCTCCCTGCCCCCTGGGCCGGCAGCAGTTCCGGCAGCAGCGACTTCTTCTACCCGCACGACGGCCAGAACTCCGGATCCACCGACCTCGCGAACAGTGTGGCCCTGGCTCCGTTTGACCTGCTGTGCAGGCTGCTCACCGGCGAGCCGCTACTAGCCTGTATTCCAAACGATTTGTGACCCCATGGGTGGGTCGTGAGGCTGACGACCTACCGCGTGTTCTTGCTGAGCCGCGACCCGCGGCCACCGCCAATTCATTTGTGCCACACACAAACACAACATGATCACGCGGTGGCCGCGCCACCTCCGGCCTGCCGTCCAATACCTTCGTCGATCATGGATTCCGGCTGGAGCACCAGCATGGCGGGGAGCAGTTGCTCCCAGGCGGTGGCCGGAAGCTCGTGGCCGATGCCGTTCAGGGAAAGCAGGTCGGCGCCGGGGATCTCTCGAGCCATGGCCTGTCCGTTGCCGTACGGAAAGAACGGGTCATCGGTGCCGTGGACGACGAGGGTCGGCACGGCGATGTCGCCCAGACGCTCCCGCCAGCGGTCGCCCGCATCGACAGACGCCAGGTTGCGCATGCTGGAGGCCATGTTGGTGGTGCGGTCGACCATGCGGGTCGTCTGCTGCCGCGACTCCTGTTCGTCGAATCCGTGTGCACCCGCTCGTATCCGGGCCAGTTCGACGCCGTAGTCGATCACCGCCGCCCGGTCGGACCAGTCCGGGTCGCGTGCCTCGGCAAAGAACTCCATGACCCGTTCCGAGTGTTCGGGCAGATCCGAGTCCGCCGGGCCCGGGGACGTCGGACGGGTGTTGATCAGTGTCAGTGCCGACACACGATCGGGGTGGTCGAGCGCGGCAAGCTGACAGATCCATCCGGCCACGGAGAAACCCACCAGCTGAGCTCGCGGAAGTTCGAAGACATCCATGAGTCCGATGATGTCCGAGACCAAGTCACGGAGGCTGTAGCCGGGAGAGCCCGTCGCATAGGCGGTCGACCGGCCGGTATCGCGGATGTCATACCGCAGGACGAACCGGCCGGCGACGGCAAGCCGGTCGCAGAACCGGTCTTCCCAGAACAGTCTCGACGTGCACGGCAGCAGCACCGGCGGCTGCCGCCGGTCCCCGAATGTGGTCACACACAGGTCGACGTCACCGACGGTGACCAGGTGCTCGGGCGATCGTTCAACATGAACCGGCATGTCGACTCCTCTGCGGTTGCATCTCTCGCAAGAAGAGACCAGTTCCGCGGCCGTAACTCATCGGTCCCGGGCGTCCCCCACTCAGACCAGGAGGCCGATGCCGGTCGCCAGCATGACCACCGCCGTTGCGACGTGGACGCCGTACGCGGTGGCCTTCGGCCCACCGCTGCGCAGCACGACCACCGCATCCCCTGCGGGTATCGCGGCGAGCACCATCACGTACCAACCCAGCACCGACGTCGTCGCGACGAGCATCAGAACGAAGATCGAGACCCCGAACGCGATCTCGCGCAAACCTTTCACGCGCAGCCAGTGTTGGAAGGCGGGGTCGTCGGCCGGTGTATCGGGAATACCGAAACCGACGGCGGCCTGCGGCCTCATGAAGGCATTCCCTCCCATGAAGATGAGGGCCGCGCCGAGCAGGCCGGCGAGAACAGTGGCAATGGTGGTGAGCATCAGCGGTCCTGTCCCTTGAGGGAGTCTTTGTGACGAAGTGGTTGTCGCGGATCTCGTGCAGGCCTCACCGAGGAGGTCGACGAGCTGGGCTGCGGCGGTGGCGTTGAGCGGCACCGCCGCAGCCTCGACCAGGTCCTGCCGTCCGGAACGACGGCGGGTTCACGGTGGCCGGGTAGGTCAGGGCTCGAGCACGTAGCGACCGCGCGTCCCGCCCTTGGCCATGGCCCGGTGGGCGTCGGCGGCCTGGGCCAACGGCAGGACCGCATGAACTCTGGTCGGCAACCGGCCGGACGCGACGCGTGCCAGCAGCTGCCCCAACCGAGGGCCGTCCGACTGCGTCACCAGTACGTTCACGGTGATCCCCCGCTCGGCCGCGGGCACCAGGTTGGGCCGGACGCCGACGAAGGCTCCGCCGTCGCGAACCGGGGTCAGGCCCCACACCTGCTGGGACGTGGTGTCGACGACCGCGTCCCAGCCCGGCCCGGCGTCCGTGACGAAGTCGGCGCCGAGACCCCGTACGAACTGCTCGTCCGCGGCTCGGGCCAGACCGGTCACCTGCCAGCCCCGGTCGGGCGCGATCGAGGCCACGTTGGCCCCGATCGCGCCGGCCGCACCGGTCACCAGCAACCGATTGCCGTCGGTGGGCGCGTCGCCGAGCAGGTCGACGATCTGCGCCGCACCCAAGCCGTTGAGCGGCACCGTCGATGCCGCGCGCAGGTCGAGCCCGTCGGGCACCACGGCGAGATCGGCGGTGGGCACCACGAGCTGTTCGGCATAGGTGCCGAAATCGCGGTCGAAACCGAGGACGACACCGGCAACTCGAGTCCCGACAGCCAGGTCCACGCCCGGACCGGCGGCGAGGACGGTGCCGGCGAAGTCCCAGCCCAGGCCGGTGTGGTCGGGCTGATCGATCATGCCCAGCTCGTGGAAGAAACCGCCCACGACCCCGAGGTCGGTGGGGTTGACCGGCGCGGCCGCCACCGCGACCCGGACCTCGCCGGGGCCGGGCTCGGCGAGGGGGACATCGATGATCTCGATCGAGTCGGGTCCGCTCGGCGTGCGGACGACGGCGGCCCGGAAGGTGGGTGTGCTCATGTTTCGCTCCTCATTCAGTTCTGTTCTGATGAGGTCGAGACTGCTCCCGGGTTTTGGAAGGCACTTGGAGCCGACTTGGAACGCTCGAAGCGGCGGGCCGAGGCGCTCCGCCGTCGATCGCGCTTTCAGCGGGTCTGTGGAGGCGAAACATGAACGCCGAGAGCACGATCGGCGTGCGCTCGGGCATCGGCGGACCAGTGGGGGGCGTTCCACCGGTCGGCGATGATGGCGGCCTCGGCGAAGTGTGCGGCGGCCTCGTCGTCGCGGCCGAGGAGGAGGGCGAGTTCACCGAGCGTGTGGGCGACCGGGCGCAGCGCCAGCGACAGGCTCTCTGCGCCCGCCGGGGGACCGTCTCGGTGGGGAAGCAGGTCTGCGTAGATCTGCTCGGCAGCGTCGCGGTCGTCCGAGGCGATGATCGCCATCGCGCGCAGGCTGGTCAGGAAGGTGAAGAAGAAGTCGGGCCGGATCGGGGTCGGTGACGTGCGGGCCCGATGCGCCTCGTCGCCGCGCCCGGCGGCGTGGAGGGCGAGCGTGAGCAGGTCGGCGACCATCGGGCCGAGCGCCTCATGATGAGATCGCACGTCGTCCAAGTGGTCGCCGAGCGTGCCGTCATTGATCCAGATCGCCGCCTGCGCGAGGCGGAGGAAGCCCGCGGCGTGCGCCGATCCGGCGCGTTCCATGCGTTCGGTGGCCTCGGCGTAGCGGGGCTCGGCGTCGGCGTACCGACCCTCGATGAGAACCAGTGTCGCCAACGCGATCTCGGCGGCCCCGATCGCCTCCGGCATTCGGTAGGCGCGGGCGAGATCGAGTGCCTCCCCCGTCACGCTGCGCATGGTCGCCGGGTCATTGGCCGCGGCCGCGTTCGCGGCCTGGCTGAGCAATCCGGTCACGCGATAGACGGGCAGATCGTGCTCGACGCCGGTTTGCACCAGCTCGCGGGAGTACTCTTCCCGCCCGGTACCACGGGCCAGGACCAGCAGCGCCGCCGCCCGGAGGCGGTGATCGGTGGCGAGGTGGAGCGCTTCCCGCCCCGCCACCATGACCGTCGGATCGTCCTCGCCCACCAGCTCGTGGGCGTAGGCGATGAGGAGGTGGGACCGCACGTCGGGGGCGAGGTCGGTCCGCTCGAGCAGGCGGTTGAGGCGATCGACGATGGGACGGTCGACCGTGCCGTAGGTGCGGGCCTGCCAGGGGGTGGGCTCGGTCCAGGCGGTGAACGCGGCGATCATCAGGTCGTCGCGCCCGAGCGACTCGGCGTACGCCACGGCCTGCTCGCGCGTAGCCCTGGCCGCGGCGAAGGACCCGGCCCTGACCTGTGCGCGCAGCAACCTGCCGAGCAGACCGACGCGCTCGTCCGGGTCACTGGAGTTGGTGACGGCGTCGGTGAGGAGCGCGGCCGCCACGTCGTTGGCGTAGCGTGCCTCTGCCAGCTCGGCGGCCCGCACGCAATAGTCGACGGCCTTCGGTGATCCCGCCCGCGCATGGTGATGGGCGAGGGCCGCGAGGTCGCCGGTGCCCTCCAAGGCCGCGGCGATCCGCGAGTGCATCCTGGTGATTCGCACCCGGCTGACATCGGTGATCAGCGTGTCCCGGACCAGCGCGTGCACGAACCGGACGCGCCCGGGCCCGGGCTCGTCGAGCAACCCGGCGATGACGCCCGCGTCCAGCGCGTCCAGCACGCCGTCCTCGTCTGTGTCGGCCGCCCGCACGAGCACGTCCACCGAGCTCTCCCGGCCGGCCACGGCCGCCAGCCGCAAGACGGACACGCCGCTCTCGGGCAGCCGGGCGAACCTGCGCCGCAGCACATCCCGTACGCCTTCGGGGACCTCGGAGAGCGCGATCAGCGCGCCCTCGCCGTTCAGCAGCCGCGCGCTCTCCCGTACATAGAAGGGATTGCCGCCGGTCCGCTCGGCGATCCTGGCCACGGTCGCGTCGTCGGCCTCACACTCGGCGCGGACGAGCTCGGCGACGGCCGTGCCATTCAATCCGGGCAGATCCAGCCGCAGAGGCGCGGTGCGGGCGAGGGACCCCAGCGATTCGGTGAGGCGCTCACTCTCGTCCGCGCGGTACGCCGCGACGACCAGGATCGGGGCGCGCACGTCGACGCCGCCGAGCAACTCCAGTGTGGCGGCGTCCGCCCAGTGCAGGTCGTCCAGGACGACCGCGACCGGACGGTCGGCGGCGGCCGCCGAGAGCCAAGCCCACACGGCCCGCCGCAGCCGGAACCGCCCGGCCGCCGCGTCGCCGTTCACCGCCGCCGAGTCGGAGAGCAACGGTGCCAGGTCGGCGGCGAACTCCCCTGGCGGAACGGTCCCGGCCACCTGCCGCAGGGCCTCGACCCACGCCCACGCGGGCGGCGCGCTGTCCATGTCGGGACAGCGCCCGGCGGCCACGAGCCACCCCTCCTGCCGGAGCCGGGCACCGAGCTGCTCCAACAGCGTCGACTTGCCGAGCCCCGCCTCCCCGGTGACGAGCGCGACGCGTGCCCCCTGCGCGACGGCCTGCCCTGCGGCCGCCAGCAGCTCCGAAAGCTCGCCCGCCCGTCCCACGAATGTTGTTGCACCGGTCTGGTTTTCCGGCAACGGCAGCACGGCGTCCCTGGCCAAGGCCGGATCCGCCGAAGGCGACGAGACCGTGGCCCGGCGCCGGGGCGGATCTGCCGGGGGCGACGGGACGGCCGCACGGAGGACGTCCGTGCGCTGGGTGAGTATCGCCTCTTCCAGCGCCACCAGATCCGGGCCGGGGTCGAGGCCCAGCTCGTCGGCGAAGGTGGCGCGGGCGCGGCGGAGCGCGGTCAGGGCGTAGGCCTGGCGGCCGCTGCCCCACAGCGCGAGGGCGTGCAAGCGCCAGCCCTCCTCGCGCAGGGGATCGTCGCGAGTGAGGCGCTCCGACTCGGGGACCACCGTCGCGGGGTGGCCGAGCCGCAGTCCCGCCGCGATGTGGAGTTCGCGGGCGACCAGGCGCAGCTCGCCCAGCCGGGCGGTCTCGGCGACGGCCCACGGCTCGTCGGCGACCTCGGCGAACGCAGGTCCCCGCCACAGCGCCAGCGCCTCGTCCAGCCGGACGCGAGCGTCACGGGGATCGGCGAGCGTGCGGGCCTCGTCGAGCAGCTGCTCGAAGCGCCATGCGTCCACCGCCTCCTGCGGCAGCCGCAACGCGTAGCCGGGCGACGCGCTCACCAGCAGGCGGGCCGGGGTCCGCGGCGGGCGGGCGGGTTCCAGCAGGCGGCGCAGGTTGGACACGTACGCCTGCAACGACGCCAGAGCGCGCGACGGCGCTTCGCCGCGCCACAGGTCCTCGACCATCCGGTCGACCGGCACGACCTGGCCGCGAGCGGCCACCAGCAGGGCCAGCACGCCGCGCTGTCGCGGTCCGCCGAGCGGAACGGGTTCGCCGCCGGCCTCAGCCGCGAATGAGCCCAATACCCGGATCAAGACCATGACGTGGCACATCGTACGGCGCGGCGTCGTCAAGCGTTCCAAGTCGACTCCTAGTGCCTTCCAAACCCCCGGGAGCAGTCTCGAGCACATCGAACAAAACCGTTGAAGGGCAGGAACAGATGAGCGTCAACACCCAGGACATGGAGATCGTCCACCGCGCCTTCCGCCGCGAGTCGCGGTTGCTGAAGGAGCTCGTCGCGGCGGTCGCCCCCGGTGACACCGCCCGCGCCACGGTGATCGCCGACCACTTCCGCGATTACCGGCTGGGACTGAAAAACCACCACGAGGGCGAAGACGAGCTGCTGTGGCCGCCGCTGCTGTCCCGGGTCGATCTGGAGGCGGACATCGTCCTGCGCATGCAGGCCCAGCACGAGCGCGTCGAAGCCACGCTGGCGAGGCTGGACGCCGCGGTCCCGGCGTGGGAGGCCGCCGCAGGAGCCGACGAGCGCGACACCCTGGTGGCGGCCCTGGCCGATCACCGGGCGGTCCTGCTCGAACACCTCGAAGACGAGGAGGCCACCCTTCTTCCGCTCGCGGCCGAGCACATCACCGAGAAGGAATGGGCTTCCCTGGGTGAGCATCTGGTGGCGAACACGCCCAAGCTCACCTTGCTCACGCTCTTCGGCCTCGTCCTGGAGGACGCGAACCCTGCCGAGCGCGTCACGCTCCTCGGCGCCCTCCCCGCACCGGTACGCGCCGTCTGGCACGTCATCGGTCGCCCCCGCTACGCCCGCCACATCCGCCGCGTCCGCGCGGCCTGACCCTGCCCCCCGAGCGAGGTCACCGAAATGCCCAGGCCGCGTAGCGCGCTCGCCGCGGCGCCGGCCCCGCACATGCCGTGCACGCCGGCGCCCGGTGGGGTGGAGGCCGAGCACAGGTACATCCCGTCCACGCCGGTCGCGTACGGGTCGGCGGCGAACAGGGGGCGACCGATCATCTGCAGCGGCGTGTTGGCACCTCCCCCGATGTCGCCGCCGACATAGTTGGGGTTGTAGCTCTCGTACCCGGTCGCACTCGTGGAGTGCGCGGCGACGATCCGGCTGCGGAAGCCGGGTGCGTAGGACTCGATCCGGTCGAGCACGACCGCGGTGGCGTCCCCCTCGTACCCGGCGGGAACGTGCGCGTAGGCCCAGATCGGATGCACTCCGTCGACCGATCTGGTCGGATCGGCCAGGTACTGCTGTCCGACCAGCACGAACGGCCGCTGCGGCATCCGGCCGGCCACCACGGCGGCCTCAGCGGCCGCGACCTCGCCGGCGCCGCCGCCCAGGTGCACGGTGCCTGCCCTGCGCGCGGACTCGTTGGTCCACGGGATCCCCTGGCGCACGGCAATATCCACCTTGAAGGCGGCCGGACCGAACGCGAACGAGCGGTACCGGCGCGCGCGTCGCCCGCCGAGCCGGTCGCCGAGGATCTCGGCGACCGCTTGCGGGGTCGTGTCGAACAGCGTCACGTCGGCCCCGGGCAGATCCGCGAGCGAGGTGACGGGTGCGTTGCACTCGATCGTCCCGCCACGCTCGGCCAGCACCGATGCGAGCGCCGACGTGATCGCCTGCGACCCGCCCTCGGCCACCGGCCACCCGTGCCGATGACCCGCGGCCACCAGCATCACGCCCACGGAGGCCGACAGCGGCCGGTTCAGCGGCTGGAACAGGTGCGCCGCGCACCCCATGAGCAGCGCCCGCGCCTGGGGCGTGCGGAACGCCTTCGCGAGCACGGTCGCGGGGAGCCCCGCCCGCAGGCCGAACCTCGCCAGCGCCAACGGGTGCGAGGGCACCCGCAACAGCGGACCGAGCACGTCGGGGGCGAGGTCGTCGAAACGCGTCACAATCGGTCCGAACACCCGTCGCCAGGCGTTCCGGTCGACCCCCATCCCGGCTGCGGTGCGGTCCACGTCGCCCACCAGCACGCCGGCCGAACCGTCGTCGAGGGGATGCACGAGGTCCACCTCGGGCCACCGCCACCGCAATCCGTGCTCCACGAGCGGAAGGGACGCCAGATACGGCGAGGCGACGCCGAAGGGGTGCACCGCCGAACAGACGTCGTGCAGCAGGCCCGGCACCGTCAGCTCACTCGTGCGGGCCCCACCGCCCGGCGTGTCGGCGGCCTCCAGCACCCGCACCTTCAGTCCGTGCCCGGCCAGTCGGACGGCAGCCGCCAACCCATTGGGTCCGGATCCGACCACGACGGCAGTCCTCGCGCGCGTCATGTCAGCGATCCCGACCGCCGCAGGCGACCTGCACCGGCATGTCTGCGGCCCAGGGTTGGCGGTTGACCATGTCCGCGACCCGCACGGTGCCCCGCTCGAATTCCCCTGTGGCGGCGTCCAACAGGCGGTACGCCTGGGACTGCCGGTGGATCGGCTGGGCATCCAGGACGAGCACTCGCAGGTCATCCGGTTCGAAGTTGCATCGGTCCTGCAGCGCCGCGACCAGTTGCTCGGAATGCAGGTGGCCGTCGCCGAAGTTCCAACCGAGCAGGACTCCGGCCGCTGTCTCCCCGTCGAGTTCCACATAGTTCACCCCGGGCCGATCCCCGATGAGTCGGGGCAGCAGGGCAGCGTGTGCCCGACCGTGGGTGTGGATCGCGCGGAACGCGAAGCCGGTGAGCCGGGTGACCCGGGCCTGGTCCTCGCCGCCGTAGATCTTCTCCAACTGACGGTGCGGCAGCATCGCCGCGCGGATCGTGTTGTCGGTCAACTTCTGCTCGCCGGTGGGCGAGAGGCACCACACGGACGTGTCCCAGTTGCCTGCGTAGTAGCGCATGCCGAACAGGAAGGAGATCCGCCGCGGGAAGAGATTGCCCAGGATCACGAAAAGGAAGCTGACGGCGGGGATCAGCAGGACGACGGGATGAGCAAGGTCGCTCACACCCAGGTCGGCATGGTTCACGAACAGCACCAGGACCGCGAAGATCATGAATACATTCCACTCCAGCGGCGTCCCCATCGGGATCGTCACGATGATGTGCAGGTGGAACAGGATCATCACGATGGCGGCGACGGTCGTGACGGTGCCGCCGCCCGAGCAGATCAGCACCAGGGGTACGAAGAACTCGATCACGGTGCCGCCGTGGGCGAGCACCTTCGAGAGCGCGGACGGACGCAGGTCCTCGGGATACGAACGGGTGAACAGGTGCTTGACGCGCTTGGTGCGCCACAACGGGCTGTTCGCCTCCATGGCCTGCACGACCGACGGGAAGTGCACGTTGACCTTCGAGATCGCCGCTCCCCACCAGATGCACAGCAGCACGAACTTGGCGACGACCATGGAGTCGGGGAACGGGAGCAGGAAGGTCACGGCGATCGCCCCGTAGACCTCCGCGCGGGCGGCCAGGAAGATCGTCTGGTCGCGCAGCCCGACGAGACCGAGCACCACCAGCACGGCCGCGATCTTCTGCCAAGGCAGCTGTCCGGTGCCGGGCGCGGTCGGCGAGAGCAGAGCCACCACCAACGAGACGAGCAGGGCGACGTACAGCACGACGTCGACGATGCCGCGCCTGCTACCGGAGGTGAACGGAACCCGCCCCGACCACGGAGGCAACCGGATGGTTCCGGGTCGCAACCAGTAGAGGAAGGAGCCCAGGGGCGGCAGGAACCGCAGGTTCAACGGGCCGAAACCGCAACCCAGCCCGGTGACCTCGAAGAGGATGCACCACAGCACGACCTTCTGCCAGACCACCGGCAGCGCCCACCACTGCCCCACGTCGAGGAGTCCGTCCACTCCTGGCGTGCTCATCGCGAACAGCGCGCCGCCGAGGACGAACAGGGCGATCTTGACGAGATAGCCCACGTACACCACGTCGGGCGTCCCGAAGCCCTGGGAGAGGAAATTCTCGGACAGGATGCGCATCTGGACGGGCCGGTCGCCGCGGCGCAACTCGTCAGCGTCGACGTCCGGTTCCACCGGTTGCAGGAATCCCATGCGTCCTCCGAACCATTGACCGAACGGCGCATGCCGGTCCGGTTGGCGACCGGGCCTATGGGTGGCCGGTCCTGACCGCCGAAGATAGGCTTTGTAGACACTTCTCCACAAGTGCCTACAAGAACATTTTCATCGCCCTGACCACCCGGCCCCGCCGGACTAAGCTGCGATTCCGTTCTCGGACGTGTCCTACGATCGGGCGGAGATGACCCCCCACTCCAACACCGTGCGCGACCGCATCCTCGACGCCGCCGAGGCGTGCCTGGCACGCGACGGAATCCGCCGCACCACCGTGCGCGCCGTGGCTCAGGAGGCGGGCGTCAGCCGCGCCTACCTGTACCGGTTCTTCCCCGACAAGCCGGCACTGCTGTCGGCGGCGCTGATCCGCCGGGGCGCGGACTTCTGGGCGGACGCCGCCCATCGGGTCGAACGTCAGGACAGCGTGGCCGCCATGCTGACCGAGGCCGTCGTGCTGTCCCGACAGGAACCGCTCGGCCCCCTGGCGGTTGACCTGTCCACCCGGGAACCACACGAGTACGCCGAGATCATGGGGACCTACGCCCAGGACGTGGTCGCGCAACTGTCCGACTTCTGGATGGACCGGATGCGCGACGCCCGGGAGCGGGGACTCGTCCGCGAGGACCTGGACCTGGCCGAAGCGGCGGAGTGGCTGATCCGGATGCTCGTCTCCCTGGTGGGTACCCCCGGTACGGCCGTCGACGTGGACGACCGTGCTGCGCTGATGAGCTACCTGCAGACCTATCTGGATCCCGTGTTCACGCCCCCGACATGACGGCGCAGCCCAGCCAATCCGCATGTAACCCAGCATGATCCGTCGACAGGCAATGTCACTGTCCCCCGCCGATGCTCGGACCCTGGGCGGTGATCGAACGGGGCGTGAACCGCTTCTGGTCGGAGCCGTCGGGATTCATCGAGGCGAGCTCCGGTCGGGTCGAGGCCGAAGTGTCGGTCACCGGCTCCCCCGACTGCGTCGTCGCCCTGGTGTAAAAGATGCGTGAGCCGTCGGGGGTGAACGCCGGACCAACCGCGAACGTTTCGGTCAGCCGGGTGATCTCTCCGCCACCGGCGGGCATCGAGTAGATCTCCGAGCCGTTGTTGCCGCCACGGTTGCTCGAGAAGACCAGAGTGGCGCCGTCCGGCGAGTACTCGGGATCCGCATTCCAGAACTGGTCCCGCAGAAGCACCTTCGATTCTCCACCCGTCGTCGGCGCCTCGACGATGTACCCGCCGACGTTGAAGGCCACCCGCGACCCGTCCGGCGAGAACGTCGCCCCGGCCGCGGACTCCTCGCGAGCGATGACGCGCACATCGGAACCGTCGGTGTTCATGATGCTGATGCCGCCGCCACCCGTGAACGCTATGGACGACCCGTCCGGCGAGAAGACGGGGTGATAACCGCCCTCGTGAACGGTCCGCACTTCACCCGATTCGAGATCCACGACCTCGATGAACCTACCCCCGCGGGTGTACGCCAACAGCGCGCCGTCCGGTGACAGCGCGGGGTAGTTGCCGTATCGCCCATCGGACATGTCGTCAGCCACGGTCGGGGTGACCTGTCGCAGACCGCTGCCGTCGACGTTCGCTACGAAGACCTGGCCCCACCCGTCGTCGAAGGACACCATCACCGGCGATGGGGATGGGTCGTCCGCGCACCCCGCCAGGAGGACGGTTGCGGCGGCGAGTACGGGCAACAATCGGGAGAAACGCATCACGCGATCATCGCAGTAGTCGATCGTGCGGGCCGGAAACCTGCACAGATGGTGTCCTTTTCGTCCACGAGGATCTCCGAGTAGCGGCCCTGGAATGGTCCCCGACGAGTGTGCGCGTGCGATCATGTTGATGTGAGTGCTGGGGCTACTGCCGCGGCCTGGGCCGAGCAGCAGATCGCTTCTGTGCGCGACGATCCGGCAGGCCGGATCGCGCTCATGCAGCGCTGCTATTACGGCCCGTACGGCAAGGCCCCGCGGCATCTGCCGTTCCGACGGGCGGCGATGTCGTTCATGCGATGGCAACTCCGGCGAGGTTTGCTGCAGCCACTGTCCAGCGACCATCCCGGTAGTCCATGGTGGCGTGCGGTGAACGAGTGCATCCTTCGTGACGGGTGTGAGGCGGTGGCCCTGAGCGGGGGCTTCACCGGGCCGACCTCCTCGCGGACGGTCGACTTCTGGATGTCCTTCGCCGACTACCCGACCGCTCGGGCCTGGTATCGGGCGCACAACGGGAGCGTGGTCGCCGCCTACCTCGAGCACCGCGACCAGGCAGCCGCCGAGAACGAGGCCGAGCGCTTCTTCATGAACGTCGTGCTCTGCCGTGTGCTGTACAGCCACGCCCTCGTCGCGGCCCCCCGAATCTCGCTCGGATGGCTGCGCCCTCTCGCCCCGTTCCTCGGCGACCCGAGACTGGGCATGACCGGGATCTTCCTGCAGCTGTCCCGCGTGCTGCCGGACGAGTACCCGCTCGGCGAGGGGGTGCGGTCCTACCTCGATGCCGAGCTCGGATTCGGCCGACTGCTGGATTACGGGGTGATCATCCCAAGGGTGCAGCAACTGTATGAGTGGTCATCTCACGAGCTCGCAGCGCCGGGTCTGCTGGACTGTATCCGCGACGGAGCCCTGACCTACGCCTGGCCATTCGAGGACCGCGACGTCTGGCGGCCCCCGAAGTCGCTCATCGTCCAGATGGCACACCGGGCGCTCCGACCGGAACGACGCGCCTGAGCGGCCACAGCACCGCATTTCGTGTCTTGGCCTGCGTACCGATTAGTGGATCGACGGAAGTTACCATCGTCGCTGCCGGACGATTTGCCCGGTTCCGCTCGATATCCGGAGGTCGCGCTGTGAGCGCGTTGTCGAACCCGAACCCGAACACGATCCCGCCCTACGCCGCCCTGCCCGACCTGCCCATCGACGAGGACGACAGCGCTGAGCTGACCCGGCAGATCTGGGATCAGCTGATCACCGGCCGAGACGATGTCGACGATTTCATCGACATCTACGGCGAGGACTACGACCTCACCGAGGAGCAGCTCGGGGCGGCGTTCGCCGCGCTCCGCACCGCCCGGCTACGCCAGCAGACGGAGATCGGCGCGTACACCTCCCGCACGATCGCCGCGTTCGAGGAGCTCAATGCCAACGGCGTGGTCGCCCGCGTTGACTTCTCCTGCTGCGGCACCTGCGCGTCCGGTGAGATCTGGGACGAGCGTGACGACAGCCGCCATTGGAAGGGCTACGCGTACTTCCACCAGCAGGACACCGACCGAATCGTCGAGGACGGCGAAACCTACATCGGCTACGGCGCTTTCCCGTCCGAGGACTTCGATGAGGCCGCCTACGACGCGCTCGGCGACGACGCGAAAGAGAGCCTCTACGCGGCTGACGTGACGCGCCTGCTCGACGACGTGATGTTTCCCGTCTTCCGGCGGCACGGCATCGAGCCGGAGTGGAACCGCGACCTGGGCACGCGGGTGCTGCTCAAGAACGCCGACTGGTACGCCCCGATCGAGCCGTAGCGCGATTGGGCCTGGTCAATCCAGTCGCGTCGTATCAGCGCTCGAACGGTTCGAGGGCTGCCTCGACCTGCTCGGTCGGCAGCAGTAGCTCGGCGACGGCGTTGCGGTCGTCGTCGTCCACATCCAGTTCCCAAAGGTCACTGAGCACCCTGCGGACGGCGGTCGCGAAGTCGAGATAGGTGGCGAGCGGATGCGGGCAGCGTGCTCCTCCGGCATCATGCCCACCGGGCTAGGTGTCATAGTCTCCGTCGTCCCACGGGGCGTCGTCATGCGCGATCACGAGGGACCGGGGAGCCAGCTGCCCATCGGCATCCCTCAAACCGGCATCGAGATGATCGGTCATCCCTCGTTCCTCGCCGCCGCCTCAGCCAGTTGGTCGAAGGTTCGCACGAGGACCTCTCGTCGCCGCTCCTTGTGGTCCGCCTTGGGCTCCAGCCCGTCGATCGCCCCGTCCCAGACGGCCAGGAACCGGTCCTTCCAGGCGGCGATGATCCCCGGGTCGGGCAGGTGGACCCCGACGTAGGGCTGCTGCGCGATCAGATGGAGCAACTCCAGGTTGCAGGGCACCGCGACGCCCCAGTACTCGTCCGGCTCGATCTCGACCGGGTCGCCGGACATCGCCTTGGCGACCTCGTCGACGAGCCGGCCGGTCAGGTCCGAGAGATGATCAGCTGCGGTGTCGTCATCGAAATTGCCGCTGCCCCAAGTCCCCATGCTGTCCCCACCCTCACTGTGTCCGATTCTGGCGATATCGAACCAGACAGCGCCGACGTTCCGCCGATCGACGGGCTGGCCCAGGCGGGACGGAGATCCAGGCAGTGCCGCAGGCGACGTGACGCTGGGTAGGGTGGGGCTCGTGCCGTTACGACGCCCTCTGCTGCCCGCCACCCGACACACCCGGACGCTGCTCCTCGCCGCGATCATCGCGATGCCGATGGCGTCCGGATTCACCGCACCGGCCCTCGCGTCGGTTCCCGCCGCAGCTCCGACGGCGCCGGCGGCCCCCGCTGCTCAGGAACGGCAATCCGTCAGCGAGCGTTACGCGGCCACCGGCAGCCACGCCGTCACCTCGCTTGCGGTGCCCGGATACCAGGTGTTCCACCCCGCCGACATCGCCACCAGCCGCGACCGCCATCCGGTGGTCACCTTCGGTAACGGAAGCTACGCGACCTACGAGCAGTACGAGGCGTTGCTCCGCCATCTGGCCTCCTGGGGCTTCGTCGTGGTGGTCGCCGACAGCAGCGTCACCGGCGACGGAACCGAGATCCTGGCGGCAGCGCGCTACATCCTGGCGCAGAACGACAACCAGGAGAGCGTCTTTCACGATCGCATCGACGTCGCCCACGTCGCCGCCGTCGGGCATTCGCAGGGCGCCGGGGGATCGATCAATGCCAGCACCGACTCCGACGGACTCATCACCTCGACCGCGGTGCTCGACCTGCCCGACCCCTGGTGGGCCAGTCGGCCCGTCGACGTGATCGACGTGGCTCGACTGACAGGTCCGGTGTTCTTCCTGACCGGGTCCGAGGATCCGGTCTCGACGGCCCTTCCGCAGGCCGCGTATCACGCCCAGAGCCCGGGCCCCGCGGCCCGCGGCCGCCTGCTGGGAGTGGGACACAACTGGCCGACCGACGGAGGCGGATTCCGCGGGTACCTCACGGCGTGGCTGCGCTTCACCCTCAACGGCGACACCGATGCCGCGCGCGCCTTCGTCGGTCCGGCACCGGAACTGCTCGCCGATCCACGGTGGGACGGTACTGCGGTCAAGGGTTGGTGAATCGACGGTTCCCTGCCTCGGTGTCCTAACATCACGAGCGTGTTCGTAACCGGCGTTGGATTGTTCACAGCCGAGCCCGGCCCCGACGGCCAGTCGGCCTGGTCTCCGCAGAAGTCGGTGTTCAGTGCCCTTTTCGCGGCGCCAGTCGAGGTGAACGTGCTGCTCGCGGACGGGCAGTCCGCCGATCTGGACCTGATCGCCGAGGTGCTCGGCGATGTGGACAGCTTTCTGTTGACCGGCCTGCATTTTCTGCACAGCGCGCTGACGGCCGACCCGGAGACCTTCGGACTCGACCCGACCGACGCGGCGAAACTCCAGCCATTCGACCCGACGGCATTTCCGGTCGACATGCCGCAACTCAACTTCTACGCCGAGGCCGACACCGAATGGCTGATGCGTTTCGCACAGGGCCTGCTGCCGATCTGCGAACCGTATGGCGTTGCCGTCGCCTTCGCCGGCAGTGAACCGGCACGCGTCGAGGACCTGTCCGAATCCGCACAGATCTGAGCCATACAACGGCCTTCTCGCCCGCACCCGGGCGCCGTTGGGTAGGTGTCGCGCGGAACGCGGTCAGCGCGCGGCGCGGGCGCGGCGGGCACCGCGCCCGCGCTCCCGCCCGAGACTCCAGAGGTAGTGCTCGAAGTCGACCTCCATGGTGTGCCGTGGCGAGTTGTAGAACCGCCGCTTGGCGCGATCGTGCTCGGCGGTCATCTGCGACCGGATCTCGGCGTCGGGCGGAGGCAGGTACCGGCCCGAGAGGGTCTCCGCGATCCACGCGCTCTGGGCCTCGGCGAGCGGCATCACCGCGCCGAGCGGCTGCAGGAGCCCGACGAAGTACAGGCCGGGAAGGTCGGGGTGCACAGTTCGCTTCCACAGCGGCAGGTCGTTCTCGGGGGCGGCGACGAGCTCCGGGTCGAAGAACGGAAAGCTCACCCGGTAGCCGGTGGCCCACACGATCAGATCGGCCCGGGACCGGGTCCCGTCCACGAAAACGACTGTGTCGCCCTCGAACCGGTCGATCTGCGGGCGTGGGCTGATCGCGCCGGCCCGCAGTTGCGTGCGGATCTGCTCGGACTGCACCGGGTGTGCCTGACCGGGCCGATGTGTCGGCCGCGGGAGCCCGTAGCGGGTCAGGTCTCCGGCCGTGAGGGCGCTGACGCGGAGCCCGGCAGAGATCACCCAGCCAGGCAGCCAGCCCGGCATCACGAACCGGTCGGCAGGCTTGCCGAGCAGCATCTTGCGCATCACCCAGTGGCTGCGCCGCACCGACAGCGTGGCGCTGCGCGCGACCTTGGACGCCTCGACCGCGATGTCCAGACCCGAGTTCCCCATGCCGACGACCACCACGTCGCGGCCGGCGAGCTGGTCGGCGCTGCGGTAGTCGTGGGAGTGGATCTGCTCGCCGGTGAAGCTCCCGGGAACCGGGTCCGGCCAGCGGGCGTCCCAGTGGTGCCCATTTGCAACCAGCACGGCGTCGTAGCTCTCCACGCGCTCGCCTACGGGGCCGGTCGTGCGTACCGACCACTTACCGTCCGGGGCTTCCTCGACCTGCTCCACGGTGGTGCCGAAGGTGATGGTGTGCCGGAACCCGAAATGCTCTACGTAGGACTCGAAGTAGGCTCGGACCTGGTCGTGCCGCGCGTAGGGCGTATAGTCGGCGGGCATCGGGAAGTCCGAGAACGCCATCCGCGGGCAGGAGGTGTTGATCTCCAATGTTTCGTAGCAGGCGGACACCCCGTTCGGGTTGTCGTAGACCCAGTTGCCGCCGATCACGCTTCCCTGCTCGAAGCAGTCGAACGGGATCCCGGCGACGTGAAGCGCCTTGGCCGCGGCGATGCCCGACGATCCCGCACCGATCACGCACACGCGGGGCAGGGTCGGGGCGTTCGGAGCCGGGGTGGTGGCGGCCGGGGCGCTCCGCCGGGGTGTGACAAAACTGGGCATGGCGGCAATATTCGCACGAGATCCCGGCGCCGGCATGAGGATTGCGGGCGGTCCAGCCCGCCTCCGATCTGGGACGGGCTGGACCTCGTGTCAGCGGACTCGCTCGAGCGCTACGACATCGAGACGAGGCCGGCACCGGCCCAGATCGCGAGGAGACCGACTGCGCCGGTCCCTGCGATGGTGCCGATCTGGCCGAGCTGTTCGTCCGAAGAACCCATGGATGTACTCCTTAGTCGAGGGGTGGGTTGTCGCACCAGGGTGCAGCGAAATACGTTGCACGACTGCGTGACGCCACATTCATACCTGCCCCTCCCCCGGCTCGCATTCCTACAGGTCGGAACCACAGGACAAGCGCACTCAGCGAAGCAACCGTCCGGCCAACGTGATCCACTGATCCGGATGGACGAACGCCACCACGGTGTCGCGGGCGATCCCCGCTTCCGCGCAGGCGTCGTCCACCCCGCCGTACCGCGTGGACAGCGACGCGTGCAACGACCCGCCGACGCCCGAGAAACCCAGCTCCACCATGTCCTGGTAGTCCGGTCCTCTGGCCACCAGCGGTTCGAGCCGCCGCTCGATCCGCAGGATCGCCGAGTCCACCGATGGCACCGGTCTGAAGCTCTCCCGGCCGATCCATCCGAGCAGTTCCCAGGTGAACCACGGCCAGCTCTCCACCGTGACCAGGCTCCAGCGACCGAAGTCGCCGGACCGTTTACGCGCATACTCCCATTGCGTGACCAGTGTCGCCGATGTCAGCGTCGGGGCGCTCAGGCACCAGTCGACGATCTTCGACGTGATCGAGAAGGGGATGTTGCCGACCACCGCGAACGGCTCACGCGGCGGCCGCGCGGCCGTGAAGTCGCCCTTGATGATCTTGAGCCCCGTTCTGGCCTTGAGCTTGACGGCCAGCAGCGGGTCTATCTCGTAGCCGACGACCTCGGCGCCGGTTCTGGCCAGGGCGACGGTGAGCGCGCCCTTGCCGGATCCGGGTTCCAGGACGAGGCCGGCCGGTCTGGCCGCCTCGACCACCTGGTCGACGGCGTTCCCGTCGGTCAGGAAGTTCTGCGAGAGCTCCCGTCTGGCTCGGTCTCTCGGCGTGTGCCCGCCCTTGACTCGAGCCTTCGTCTGCGTGTGTGAGTAGTTTCCGTGTGCGAATGACTTTGCCACTGGTGCCCTTTCGGGTCTTCGAGATGGAAGAAGGTCTCGAAGGGCCCTGGGCGCGCCGGCGCGACCTTGGGTCCGCTAGCGGGCCAGAGCCCGGCCATGGCGGATGCGGATGAAGCAGAGGCAATGCATGCGACGGAGCGTACGGAACGGCGCGATGGGCAGCAACGGAATTAGTTGAGTGCGGTGTTCACCGGAAGTAGGACGCATAGGCGCTGAACGGAACCTGTCCGGTGGGGCTCGACTTTATGGCATCGGCAACCGCAGGAGGAATGGGAGCCCAGTGGGCAGGCATGGCGGCCGCCAGGGCGGGCTTCAGTATGTAGAGCAGCGCGAAGTTCACTATCCAGAGCGGCGGCGCCATCGACATGCCCACCTCCGAATTCACTCCCGCCTTGGTGTTGGTCACCAGTTGAGCTGCGCCCGAAATCTGTTGCGCTGCGAAGCCATAGACCGCCTGCACGGTGTATGCCGACCGATAGAGCGCTATCAGGGTTTGCGTCGCACCGTTGTTCCTCAACCATGTGCCCACGAAGCCGCCGGGAGCGATCAGGGAGTTCACCTGCCTCGTCGGCGCGTCCGCGTTGGCCGGACTCTCCAGCAGTCCGCCGGGATTCACGTAGAGCCCGTAGCTGGCCAGGACAGACGGGGTGGGCCGTCCGTCGACGTCGGAGTAGAGGGGACGGCCGTTCGTATTGGTGAGGATCCGGGCGCATTCGTCGATCACCTCGGCGGCCTCGCGGCTGCCCCCGACTCCGCCGCCGGTGATGAGGTCGCGATACTGCTCCTCGGACAGTGCGTCATTCCTGTTGAGCCCCACCTCGCCGGCGATCTCGTCCGCCGCTTGCTGACCGAGTGGCTGGTTGAGCTGATCCGGACTGGTCATCTGCGTCGGTGCCAGGTGCTCGTAGCCGGGTGCCCCCGCGAAGGGGATCGCGAACCCGGTGTCGACGGTGTCTGCCGCTGCTTTGCCGCCGGCTGTCTGGGTAACGGCCAGGGAGAATATGCACGCTCCGGCCAGTGCCAGTACCGAGATGGTCCTGCGGTGGTGGGTCGCTCCGCGTCGGTGCCCCGGACCGAGTAACGCTGTGCCGCGCATACGTCAACCTCCCAGAACACCATCGGGCGAGGTCACACAAGGTTGCGCACCAGTCAAACGCCGTGACCGACGGTGTGTCAAGACCCTCGGTCCGGGTCGCCGGGACCACGCCCGGGTGGGTTCCGGACCCCGAAAACAGGTATTTCTCCTCTGGCCCGGCGCCGCACCCCACATGGACGCTGATAGCTGTCCGAAACCCCCGACACCGAGGTTACTGATGCGTGAAACCGTGACCGACCTCCGCCGCGTCGACCACATGGCAGTGGTGAACCCAGCCGAGACCGGATGGTCCAACCAACTGGAATGGGAAGAGCGGCTGGTACCGCGGGAGCCGACCCTTCGCGCGACGTTGGACTGCTGCTCGACGGAACCGGGGCATGAAGCGGCGTCCCTGAGGATGACGAGCGCGCTGTTCCTGTCCAGGATGGTGCGGGGGCTGCCGCCGGGTGCGGGGCTGCACGGCGCCCTCGACCACCGGCCGATCGCCGACCGGGTGACCGCGCTGTGCATCGACAGTGTGCTGGCCGGATACGAAGGGGACGTCGCAGCCGCGGAGGCGCTGGTGGACGAGGCCGGACACGCGGCGGCGATACTCGATGACCGAACCCTGCTCGCGGCGGTGGCCGAGGCCTCCGGCTACCTGGCCGTATTCGACGGTGACCTGCCCAGCGCCGTGTATTGCTTCGAGGACTCACTTACCGCATTCCGTGCCTGCGGGACCGCGCCCCCGATCTCCACCCTTGTCGGGTCGGCATTGGTCCACGGTCTGCTCGGTGACGAGCGGCGGTCCACCTCCTGCCGCGAGGAGGCGCTCGCGATCGCCGAGGCGAGCGAGACCGCGTGCCGGGCACGGGTATAGGGCGTCCGCGCAACGACAACGCCGTGTAGTCCGACCCGTCACATCGAGTCGGCCGAGGTCCCACGTCCCGGCCGCGGTATACCCCACCGACGGCGCGATTCGCGCCCCTGGAACGTGGCGAGCGATACCCTTACGTCGTCTTGTGCCGCATAGCGGCAGGGAAGCCGCGACTACGAAGGGACGTCGCCGATGGCGCCCGCGACACCCGAACGGGTTGGGAACCTCCCCCACGCGCTCACCAGTTTCGTCGGCCGTCGCCGCGAGGTCGCGGAGGTCCGACGACTGCTGGGTAACGCACGCCTGGTCACGGTGGCCGGTATCGGGGGCGTCGGTAAGACCAGGCTGGCGCTGCGGGTGGGCGAGGGCGCGCAGCGGTCGTACCCGCACGGGGTGTGGCTGGTCGAGCTCGGCGAGCTGCGCGAACCCCACCTGTTGGCGGAGACGGTCGCAGCGACGCTCGGGCTGCGGGAACGGTTGGCTCACCCACCCATGGTCCTGCTCACCGACTTCCTGGCCGACCGGCGAGCGCTGCTCGTGCTGGACAACTGCGAACACCTGGTGGACACGGTCGCCGAGTTCGCGACGTCGCTGCTGCGCGCATGCCCCGAGGTGCGAATCCTGGCGACCAGCAGAGAGCCGTTGGGGGTCATCGGCGAAGCCACCTTCCGTCTGCCGCCGCTGACGGTCCCCGATTCGGACAGCCAGGCGTCGACGAGCGCCCAGCCCCGGTCCGAAGCGATCACCCTGTTCACCGAACGTGCCCGCGCCTACCTCCCCGAGTTCAGGCTCACCGAGGACAACCAGCTCGCGGTCACGCAGATCTGCAGGCAACTCGAGGGTCTGCCGTTGCCGATCGAGCTCGCCGCGGCCAGGTTGCGCGCGCTGTCCCCGGAGCAGGTCCTGGAGCGGCTGACCAACCGGTTCAGGTTGCTGACGGTCGGGCGCCGCGGGGTACCAGCGCGGCACCAGACCTTGCGGTGGTGCGTCGACTGGAGCTACGAACTGTGCACGCCCCAGGAACAACAATTGTGGCGTCGGCTCGCGGTGTTCGCCGGCAACGTCGAACTGGATGCGGTGGCCGGGGTCTGTGCTGCAGACATGGAGCAGGAACAGGTCTTCGAGGTCGTCACCTCCCTTGTCGACAAGTCGATCCTGACCATGGAGGAGGGTCAGGTCGTCCGGTACCGGATGCTCGAGACACTGCGCGAGTACGGGTTGGAGAAGCTGGCGGAGGCCGACGAGTCGGCGACGTTCCTGCGGCGGCACCGAGACTTCCACGAGCGGCTGGCGGTGCGCGCAGGGGCGGAATGGATCGGGTCAGGGCAGTTGGAATGGATCGCCCGCCTCGACCGCGCGCGGGCGGATTTGCGCGCCGCGCTGGAGTTCAGCACCACGGAGCCGGGTGAGGCCGGCGCCGCGCTGCGCATGGTCGCCGCGATCTACCCCTACTGGGTGTCACGAGCGCTGTTCAGCGAGGGAAGATACTGGGTCGACCGTGCGCTGGCCGCCGACGACGGGCCGCCGTCCGCAGCCAGGGTGGCCGCGATGTGTGCCGGCGGTGTGCTGGCCGCAATGCGGGGCGACCTCCCGGCGGCCAAGGAACTCACTGATGCCGCGCGCGACCTCGCCGAGGCAACGGGCGACGACACGGCGTCCGCACTGGCGGCCTCCGCGACCGGGTATCTCGCCACCTTCTCCGGCGACTTCCCGCGCGCAGTCGGATGCTTCGAGACATGCCTGGGCATGCTCGGGACCGGCGGCGAACTGCTGCCCCGCGTCGGCGCCCTGGTCGGGCTCGCCATGGTGTGCGGTTTGGGCGGGGACACGCTCCGGGCGGTCGCCTGCCACGAGGAGGTGGTCGCACTCACCGAGTCGCACGGCGAATCGATGTACCGGTCCTACTCGTTGAGCATGCTCGCGTTGGCGGTCTGGGAACAGGGCGACGCCGGGCGCGCGACCCGGCTGATCGAGGAGTCGATGCGGCTGACCCGTCTCGTGGACGATCCGCTCGGCTCCGCCATGTGCCTGGAGATCCTGGGGTGGCTCGCGGCCGAGGCGAACGACGCGGAGCGGGCCGCGGTGTTGATGGGCGCCTCGGTGTCGGTGGGCGAGGCCGCGGGGAGCCCCACGATCGTGGTCCGCGACCTCTTCGGCCACCATGATCGGCTTGTTCGGCAGTCCACCCGGATGCTGGGCAAGCAAGCGTTCGAGGCCGCCTTCGGACGCGGGCGAGAGCTCGACGTCGAGGAGGCGATCGCCTATGCCCTCCGCGTCACCTCGCGCGCCGAGCCGAAAGCGAGCGGACCGGATTCACGCCTCACCCGCAGAGAACGAGAGGTCGCCACGCTGGTGGCGCAGGGCCTGAGCAACAAGGCGATCGCGCAGCAATTGGTGATCTCTCAGCGCACGGCCGAGGGGCACGTGGAGAAGGTCCGCGCGAAGCTGGGTTTCACCACCCGCGCTCAGATCGCGGCGTGGGTCGTCGCAAGGAACGCGGAACAGGCGGTCTGAGAATCAGCTGCGGCGTATCTGAACGGCGTGCCGCCGGAACGGCGCGAGTGCCTCGTCGTCGAGGTTGGGGCCGGAGACGGTGATCGACGCGTCGCTGGACCGCAGGACCTCGGTGCAGCGCAGGGTGAATCGCGGGTGACCGCCGATGATGGCGGTGAAATCCGGCTCGGCGGCGCCGAAGACGACGCGGGTGATCCCGGCCCAGACGATGGCGGCGCTGCACATGGGACACGGTTCACCGCTGGCGTAGATCGCGGCGCCGGTCAGCTCTGCGCCGTTGCCGACGTCGATCGCGGCCGTGATCGCGACGAGCTCGGCATGGGCGGTGACGACGCCGGTACTGGTGACCTCGTTGCGGCCCTCTGCGATCGTGGCGCCGCCGGCGTCGACGATGACGGCGCCGAACGGGCGGTTGCCATCGCGACCGGCGTGCTCGGCGAGCGAGATCGCCCGCCGCAGATGGGTTTCCTCACCCTTGATCATGGTCGTTCCTTTCGCTCACGCGGTGCGAGCTCCACGATGCCGACCGAACCCCATAGAGTCCAAGACTTACTTTCCATCAGCGCAATAGTGCGCATCTATAGTCTTGGTCATGGAGCTGCGCCATATCCGGTATCTGTTGGCGGTGGCCGATCATGGCAACTTCACTCGTGCGGCCGAGTCCTTGCACGTCTCGCAGCCCACCTTGTCGCAGCAGGTCAGGCAACTCGAGCGCGCACTGGGCGTGCAGCTGCTCGACCGGTCCGGCCGTACCGTACGTCTCACCGAAGCCGGCGAGGCATACGCGCATCATGCGCGACTCGCACTGCGCGACCTCGACGCCGGTGAGCGCGCGGTCCATGACGTGCAGGACCTCTCCAGAGGGCACCTGCGGGTGGCGATGACACCGACGATCACCGCCTACCTCATCGGTCCGCTCGTGCACCAGTTCCACGCCGCACACCCGGGGGTGACCCTGACCGTCGTGGAGACCACCCAGGACCGGATCGAGGCAGACCTGCTCGCCGACCGGATCGACCTCGGCATCGCCTTCACCGGTACCCACGCCGCCGGCATCGACAACGCCGAGCTGTTCTCCGAGAACCTCAGCCTGGTGGTCGGATCGGCCCACCCTCTCGCCGGACGATCGGAGCCGCTGCCTGCCCGGGAGCTCGCCGCCCATCCGCTGGCGTTGCTCAGTCGCGACTTTGCCACCAGGACCCACATCGACGGGTACTTCGACGCATGCGCGATCGCGCCGAGCATCGGGGTCGAAGCCAACTCCATCGGCGCGCTGGTGGAGTTCGTTCGACGGGGCCGGCTCGCCACTGTCCTTCCCGACGCCATCACGCGTGACCATCCCGAGCTGCTGCCCATCGCGCTGACCCCCGCGTTGCCCACCCGGACGGTGGAGATCCTGCGTCGCGGCACCGCCTACCACTCGGCCGCCTCCCGCGCCTTCGCCACGATCGCCCAGACCCTCGCGCGGTCGAGCTGACCGTGAAGCCGAGCACGCCCGCCGCATGACCTGAATTGGCAAGCTACCCAACCTGATTGCGCGGACACATCCACCGAGACCCTGCTCCAGACCCCGCGCTGGAGGCCGGCCCGATCCAGCTATTGGTCTGAGCAATGGCAATCATGGCATCTGCGTATTGGACGCTATAGCCACAGGTGATGCAGGGTGGATTTCGTCAGGACCAGCCGGTCAAGCACCCACCGAAGGGAGCGATCCATGCACGACCTAGCCGCCGGCGTCACACAATTCCAACGCGATGTCTTCCCCACCAAGGCAGATCTGTTCGCCCACCTCACGACGACCCACCGTCCCGAGACGCTGTTCATCAGCTGCTCCGACGCCCGCGTGGTCCCGGAGCTGATCACCAACAGCGAGCCGGGCGAGCTCTTCGTGATCCGCACCGCGGGCAATCTCGTGCCCGCCTACACGCCAGGAGCCGACGGCGTGGCGGCCAGCATCGAGTTCGCCGTCGCCGCCCTGGGCGTCTCCCGCATCGTGGTGTGCGGCCATTCCGGCTGCGGCGCGATGACCGCCCTAGCCGAACGCCACGACCTGAGCGGAACACCGATGCTCGCCGAGTGGCTGCGACACGCGGACGCCTCCGCCGCCCGGGTCGCCGCCACCGGAGAGGACGACGCCGTCCCGACGCTCGTACGAGCGAATGTCGTTGCGCAGCTGGCGAACCTGGCCAGCCACCCCTCGGTTGCCCGCGCCCTCGCCGCAGGCACCGCAACCGTCGAGGGCTGGGTGTTCGACATCGGTACCGGCGCGATCACCTCGATCGACGCCTCCGGGTCGGAACGCGTACTCGCAGCCTGATCGTCCGATCTCGGTCCCCGTACAGCCGTCCGGGACCCCACCACCCCGGCGCCGTACCTCCCACCCCCTGTCGGGACGGCGTCAGACCCGAAAGGAACCACACCTCATGGTGCACGCACAGTTCGACCCCACCGCCCGCCAGGCACTGGCCATCGCAGCGGTGGACGCCAAGACCAGGAAGGACCTCTCCTGGCAGCAGATCGCGGACGCCGCAGGCCTGTCGGTGGCATTCGTCACCGCCGCAGTCCTCGGCCAGCACGCCCTTCCTGAGCAGAGCGCCGCGGCGGTCGCCGACCTGCTCGGACTTGACGACGACGCGGCGATGCTGCTGCAGACCATCCCGACCCGCGGATCGATCCCCGGCGGGGTCCCGACCGATCCGACGATCTACCGCTTCTACGAGATGCTGCAGGTCTATGGCACCACCCTCAAGGCCCTGGTCCACGAGCAGTTCGGCGACGGCATCATCAGCGCGATCAACTTCAAGCTCGACGTGAAGAAGGTCGCCGACCCCGAGGGCGGCGAGCGCGCCGTCATCACCCTGGACGGCAAGTACCTGCCCACAAAGCCGTTCTGAGAACACCAAACACCTACCACCGAGAACCGGTGGCACGAACACATAGGAAGACCAATGGATTTCGCACGGCACACCATCGACATCGCACGCCGCAACGTCGCCGAGGGCGGGCGTCCCTTCGCGACCGTCATCGTCAAGGACGGCCAGATCCTGGCCGAGAGCCCGAACAAGGTCGCCCAGACCAACGACCCGACCGCGCACGCGGAGATCCTCGCCATCCGCGAGGCCTGCACGAAGCTCGGAACCGAACACCTGACCGGCGCCACCATCTACATCCTCGCCCTGCCCTGCCCGATGTGCCTTGGCGCGCTCTACTACTGCTCACCCGACGAGGTCGTCTTCCTCACCACCCGCGACGCCTACGAACCGCACTACGTCGACGACCGCAAGTACTTCGAACTGGGCACCTTCTATGCCGAGTTCGCCAAGCCCTGGGACCAGCGGCGCCTCCCCATGCGCCACGAACCCCTCGAGGAGGCAGTCGACGTCTACCGCCTCTGGCAGGACGCCAACGGCGGTGAACGACGGGTCGCGGGCGCGCCAACCGCCCACTGACCCCAAGCCGCCTCGCTCACAGACACGGGCGTCCGGTTCACACCCTCACCGGTTGAGATTGCCCAGATCCACCGGAATCTGGGCGCCCGTGATGTACCTGGCCTCGTCCGAGCACACCCAGGCCACGGCCGACGCAATGTCCTCAGGCTGCGTGATCGGGTGCGGGAGGGTGTTCATGTAGATCGGGGCCAGCGTCGTCGCATACTTCTCCAGCATCGGCAGCATCGAACTCATGTCCATGCCGGTGTCCACGCCTGCGGGATGAACCGTGTTGACGCGGATGTCGTACTCGCCGAGCTCATTTGCCATAGCCTTGGCGAGCCCGGTGATGCCGTGTTTGGTGGCGACGTAGTGACTGGTGAACGGGGTGCCCTTGAGGCCCGACATCGAGCTGGTGAACACCATTGCGCCACCCGTGCCCTGCTCGATCAGGTGCGGGATCGACGCCTTCGCGGTGTGGAAGGTGCCGGTCAGATTCACGTCGACGGTCTCCTGCCACTGCTCATGGGTGACCTCCCACGACAGTGCCGCCGAACAGATCCCGGCGTTGGCGACCACCACATCGAGCCGGCCCAACTGGGCGATGCCGTCGCCGAGGGCCGCTGACAGACCCTCGAAGTCGCGCACGTCGACCTTGCGGGCCACGATCTTCTGACCCGTCGACTCCACCAGGCGGACGGTCTCGGTCAGATCGTCATCGGTCGCCCCCGGGTACGGCGTGCTCGTGAATTGGGTGCAGGCGTCGATCGCGATGATGTTCGCGCCCTCTTCCGCGAATCGGACGGCCTCGGCCCGACCCTGACCCCGTGCCGCGCCCGTGATGAATGCGACTTTGCCCTCGAATCGACGGCTGGATGTCATATCCCTACCTCCATGAGTGAGTTTGTTTTCGATCCGGCCACGTGGCCCGAGGTGTTCTCGGGCCACGTGGGTCGGGGCGAGCTGACCTATCCGACCTAGTCCGCCGGTTCGAAGATGGCGGTGATGGCCCCGATCTGGTCGTTCTCGATCACGAAGTGCTCGGTGATCCGAACGGTCGCGGTGGCTGCCTCCGCAGTTTCCAGATCGAGCAGGTATCGCGCGAGGACATTCGAGTCCCACTCTCGGAATTCCAGATCCCGGATCTTCTGGAGCGGCTTGTACTGCTCCCCGGTGGCCAGCTCGCGGAGGATCTCGGCACCCGAGGAGCCGCAGGCCTCTCCGTTCTCGAACCGCACCGCATCCGGCACGAGCCGAACGTCGCTGACGTCGTGAGTGATCAGGGACTCGAGGTAGGCCCGCGCGGCCGCGACTCGTGTGCTGTCGGTGTCGTTCACCTGTGTACTCCTCAGTGTGTTGGGGTGGTCGCCCCGTTGATCTCGGCTAGCAGCAGATCTGCGAGTTCGGGGCGACAGATCAGCAGGTCGGGCAGGTACGGATGGGGTGCGTTGTAGGTCAGTGGTGACCCGTCGATCCGGGTGGCGTGCAGGCCTGCCGCGAGTGCGACACCGACGGGCGCGGCGGAGTCCCATTCCCACTGACCGCCGGCGTGGACGTACGCGTCGGCGTCGCCGCGCACCACGGCCATCGCCTTTGCCCCCGCCGAGCCCATCGGCACCAGGTCCGCGCCGACCGACTCCGCGAGTGCGGTTGCGAAGGCCGGCGGCCGCGAGTCGCTGACCAAGATTCGACGGCGATCACGCTCCGGCCCGGGACCGGCGGTGGTGCCACCGCTCATGTAGACGGCCCCGAGCGCTGGTTGGGCCACCGCGGCCGCAGAGATACCGCGGCCCGCCTCCCATAGCGCCACGTGCACGGCCCAGTCGGTTCTCCCCGCAAGTCCGAATTCCCTTGTTCCGTCGAGTGGGTCGATGATCCAGACCCGCTGCGCGCCCAGCCGGGCCGTGCTGTCCGCCGATTCCTCGGACAGCACGGCATCGGCCGGGCGCTCGGTGGCGAGGCGTGCGAGCAGGTAGTCGTTCGAATCAGCGTCTCCGCGGCGGCCCAATTCCTTCGGCTCGCACGATCCAGCCGCGCGGGCGCGTAGTCCGAGCAGTAGGGCCCCAGCAGTCTCGGCGAGCTCTGCTGCCAGCTGTGCATCCGAGTTCATCGCTCACCCTGCAGGTGGTCGAGGATTGTCTGGGCCAGCGATGCCGGCTCTCCGTCCTCTGGCCGCAACACCAGGTCCGGATGGGTGGGCCGCTCGTAGGGGTCGTCGATTCCGGTGAATCCGGTGATCTCGCCTGCCCTGGCCTTGGCGTACAGCTGTTTCGGGTCGCGGGACTCGCACACCTCGAGGGGGGTGTCGACAAAGACCTCGGTGAACGGCAGCCCAGCCATCCGGTGCAGTTCCCTGACCTGCTCGCGTTCGGTCTGGTAGGGGCTGATCAGTGACACCACCGCGACGATGCCGGCGTCGGCCAGCAGCCGGGCGACCTCGCCGACGCGGCGCACGTTCTCGGCTCGGTCCTCCGCGCTGAACCCGAGGTCGGCGTTGAGCCCATGACGCAGGTTGTCCCCGTCGAGCAGATAGGCCGGCACCCCCGACGCGACCAGGCGGCGCTCGAGTTCGACAGCGACCGTGGATTTTCCGGATCCCGACAGTCCGGTCAGCCAGACGGTCTGCCCGTCGGCGCCGCGGTCCTGGCGCCGTACCGTCGCCTCGTGCCAGATGACGTTCGGCGCCTTCTGGGTCGGGCCGGTGATCATGCCTGCGGCCACCGTGTTGTTGGTGACCTCGTCGACGAGGATGAAGCTGCCGGTGGTCCGGTTCAGCCGGTACGGATCGAACAGCAGCGGTTGCTGCGTGCGCAGTTGCACCCGCCCGATCTCGTTCAGCCCGAGCGAGTCCGCCACGTCGTCGCGGTGCAGGGTGTTGACATCGAGCCGGTAGTCCAGCGACCCGACCACCACCTTCGACTCCCGGGTGGCCTGCCGGATGACGTAGCGCGAGCCCTCGGCGAGGGTGGACTGGTCCGTGAACCAGCACACCATCGCATCCAGCTCGTGCCCGACATGCGGGCGATTGTTGGGACGGCACAACAGGTCTCCGCGGCTGATGTCGATGTCGTCGGCGAGCTCGACCGACACGGCGCACGAGGCGAATGCCTCGTCGACCGTTCGGCCGCCCGGACCCCAGAGCGCCTTGACCGTGCTGGTGAACCCCGACGGCAGGACCACCACGTCGTCGCCAGGCTTGAACACCCCGCTGGCGACCGTGCCGGCGTAGCTGCGGTGATCGTGGAACGCGTCGTCGCGCTGACGCTGCGGCCGGATCACGTACTGCACGGGCAGCCGGGCGTCGATGAGATTCTGGTCGGAGGCCACATGGACCTGCTCGAGGTGGTGCAGCAGCGAGGTGCCCTCGTACCACGGCATGTTGGTGGTGCGTTCGACGATGTTGTCGCCGAGCAGCGCCGAGACCGGGATGAAGGTCAGGTCCCCGACGTTCAGCTTCATGGCGAACTGACGGAACTCCTCACGGATCTCGTCGAAGCGCTGCTTGGACCAGCCGACCAGGTCCATCTTGTTCACGCAGACCACCAGGTGCGGGATGCCGAGCAGGCTGGCGATGAACGCGTGCCTGCGGGTCTGCTCGAGCATGCCCTTGCGGGCGTCGACCAGGATGAGCGCCAGGTCCGCCGTCGATGACCCGGTCACCATGTTGCGGGTGTACTGGGCGTGGCCGGGGGTGTCGGCGATGATGAACTTGCGCTTGGGGGTCGCGAAGTAGCGGTGCGCCACGTCGATGGTGATGCCCTGCTCGCGCTCGGCGCGCAGCCCGTCGGTGAGCAGGGCGAGGTTGGCGTGCTCGTCGCCGCGGTCCGCGCTGGTGCGTTCGACCGCCTCGAGCTGGTCCTCGAAGATCGCCTTCGAGTCGTAGAGCAACCGACCGATGAGGGTCGACTTGCCATCGTCCACGCTGCCCGCGGTGGCGAGCCGAAGTAGCTGGGACATCAGAAATACCCTTCCTTCTTGCGATCTTCCATGCCTGCCTCGGAGATTCGGTCGTCGGCGCGCGTCGCGCCGCGCTCGGTGACCCGGGTGGCCGCCACCTCGGCGATCACCTCGTCCACCGTTGTCGCGGCGGACTCCACACACCCGGTGCACGTCGCATCCCCGACGGTCCGGAATCGCACCAACTCCTCAAACGGCTCCTCCCCCGGGAGAAGAGTCAGGAATCTGGTGTGCGCCAGCAGCATTCCGTCCCGCGGCACCACCGGCCTGCGGTGCGCGTAGTAGATCTCCGGCAGCTCGATTCGCTCCTCGGCGATGTACTGCCAGATGTCGAGCTCGGTCCAGTTCGACAGCGGGAACACACGGATGTGTTCACCCCGCCGGTGGCGGCCGTTGTACAGATTCCACAGCTCGGGCCGCTGGTTCTTCGGATCCCACTGGCCGAACTCGTCGCGGAAGCTGAAGATCCGCTCCTTCGCCCGCGCCTTCTCCTCGTCCCGGCGGGCGCCACCGAACGCCGCGTCGAACCCGCCCTGCCCGATGCCCCGCAACAGCGCTGCGGTCTGCAGCCGGTTGCGGCTGGCCCGCGGTCCCGTCTCCTCGACGACACGGCCTGCGTCGATCTCGTCCTGCACGCTGGCCACCACCAGGCGCAGCCCGTACTCGGCGACCATCCGGTCCCGGAACTCGATCACCTCGTCGAAGTTGTGACCGGTGTCGACGTGCATCACCGGCAGCGGCAGTGGGGCAGGCCAGAACGCCTTCATCGCCAGGTGCAGCATCACCACCGAGTCCTTGCCGCCCGAGAACAACAGGACGGGACGCTCGAAAGTCGCTGCCACTTCCCGGAATATGTGCACGGCTTCGGCCTCGAGCGCGCGCAGATGCGACAACTCGTAGGCCGGAAGGGTTTGGGATTTCACTGAGGTCTCCTCCTCTTCAACCCAATCAAGCGCGTTCCAGATATGGAACAGCTCGTTTCAATTTGGGGAATGGAGGGGACCGTATGAGCTACGTCACCATCGGGTCAACGCTCATTTCCCTCTCAGTGAGACAAACGGGTCGCGCCCGCCGGCTTCCGCGGTGATCCGTTCCGCAACCCCGCTGAGCGCGGAACCGAGGGTCGCGATCTCGGCATTGGTGACCTCACGGTCGACGTACATGTTGAGCACGAGCGATTGACGAGCGTCCGCATCGAACGCGGGCGCCGCGATGAGGCTGACCCGGTGCGACTCCGCGGAGTCGCGAAGCGTCTCGCCGTAGTACATGCGTTCACCCAGGCTGGACACCATTTCTCCGAGGAGGTAGCGCACGTCGGCGGGCAGATCGCGGGCGACGGCGCCTGCCATCATCGTGTGCAGCCGCATCATTTCCGGGCTCATGCCCTCGACGAGGTAGCCACTGGCCCGGCAGTCTGCAGCCACCCGACGCAGATGGTCGCGATCGAGATCGACGGGCAGCACCGGCTCCCTCGCGAGCCAGCGATCGAGTTCCTCATCCGGCTCCCACAGCAGGTACATCAGGCCCACCGGAGGGGCGAACGGGTAGACCTGCCCCACCTTCGCCGGTGCGCGCATCCCCGGAGGGGCCACGATCTCGATCACCACGATCTTGTCGCCGACCACCGCCGATGCCGTGCAGATGGCATGGAACCGCCCACTGAGCTCCTCGAGGTGCGCACGCACCATCGGACCCGCCGAGAGCGCGCGCTGCGCAGCACGGCCGGCCGGGATCAACGTCGGCCCGAGGCCATAGGTCTTGCCCTTGGGCTCACGGGTCAGGTAGCCGCCGGCCACCAGCTCGGTGACGATCCCGAGGCAGGTGGGCTTGCTGACCTCACATCGCCGGGACAGCTCAGCCAGCCCGAAACGCTCCTCCGGATGGGCCACCAGGAAGTCGAGCAACCGCATGACCCGCGCGGTCGGAGGAGACGTGCGCTCCAGCCCGTCGCGCGCGCCCGCCGACTGTGAATCACCCATTGACCAATCCTCTCGCCGTGACCTAGCGTCATGGAGGAAGCAATCTACCACCGCATTCCATATTTCGAACGCGTTCGGCCCGCCGGACCGAGGGTCCACACGGCCACCGCGGCCCCGTGCGCACGCCCACGGCCCCTCCGTGGCGCCGCCGGCCGGCCGCGGAGGCCTCGCCGACCCGTGGCGCCAATGTCTTTTGGCCACAACATCTTCGAACAGCCGCGGCAACTCCCGCCGATCGCGCACAGACCATTGACCGACACACCCAACCGTGATCTAGTGTCGTCCAGATCACAATCCTACCGGCACGTTCCATATTTCGAACGCGTCCGATCCTTCGGAAGGACCACACATGCTGACCGATTCACTCGCGGTAGACCTGGCCGAGGCCGAGAAACTGATCGAGACGGCGCCTCACGTGCGGACCGAGCAGGACCTGCTCGAGGGCTACCAGTACCTCGCCGCCAGCGTCCTCGCCACGGTCCACCACGCCTGGGCCCCCGAACTGGCACAACCGATGTTCATCTCGGGCGCAGGGCCGTTCACCAAGCAGGGCCTCGACAATCCGGACACGCTGTACTTCGGCGCGCAGATCAGCGACGACGCCGAGTTTGTCGTGACCGGAAAGCGAGGCACCACAGCCGATCTCAGCTTCCAGGTACTCGCGGGCGAGTACACCGACACGAACGTGCCCGACAGTGTGGCGGCCTTCGACGACCGCGAGCTGCACATCGAACCGGACGGCTCCTTCGAGGTCCGCTTCGGCCCCGAGCCCGCAGGCGGCAGGCGGAACTACGTAACCCTGGCCCCCGGTTCCTCGCAGCTGCTCGTCCGGGAGGTGTACAGCGACTGGGGTGCGGAGCGCGGCACGATCACCATCGAGCGCGTGGACACCGCGGGCCATCCGATCGCCCCGCTGACGAGGGAGGCGGCCGAGCGGCACTTCGCCGACGCCGGGAAGGCGTTGGTGACCCGGATCCGCACCTGGCTGCAGTTCCCCGAGTGGTTCTACCTCAACCTTCCGGTCAACACCTTGACCGAACCACGTCTCACGCCTGGCGGTTTGGCAACCCAGTACTCCTCCGTCGGTCATTACGAGCTCGGTGAGGACGAGGCGATGATCATCACCGTCCCTGCCTCCGAGGCTCCGTACCAGGGCTTCCAGCTCGGCAGCATGTGGTACCTGTCCCTGGACTACATCAACCGGCAGACCTCCCTGAATTCGGCCCAGTCGCAGATCGACCCGGACGGCAAGATCCGCCTCGTCGTCAGCGAGGGGAACCCGCAGGTCACCAACTGGATCGAGACGGTGGGACACGCGCGCGGCTACCTCCAGTTCCGGTGGCAGCGCCTCTCCCGCGAGTTGACCGCTGCCGACGGGCCGACCGTCGAGATCGTGAAGCTCGGTGACGTCGCCGCGAAACTCCCTTACTACGAACTGAACACGATCACGGCCGAGGAATTCGCCGCCCGCATCGCGGCACGCCAGCGCGCCGTCACCAACCGGATGCTGGGGTGAGCACGATGAACGGAATCCTGACGGACAAGGTGGTCGTGATCTCCGGCGTCGGAGCGGGACTCGGCCGGTCGATCGCCCTGCGCAGCGCGGCGGCGGGCGCGGACCTCGTGCTGGCGGCCCGCACCGAATCCACCCTCGAAGACGTGGCGAAGGAGGTCATCGCCAATGGTCGGCGTGCGATCACGGTTCCGACCGACATCACCGATCAGGCCTCTGCCGAGAACCTCGTTCGGCGGTCGATGGAGGCCTACGGCCGCGTCGACGTGCTCGTCAACAACGCCTACAAGCTCCCGTCCATGGTCGACCTCGCGCACACCGACCACGAGCACATCCGCGAGAGCGTCGAGCTCTCGGTGATCGGCTCGCTGCGGATGAGCCAGCTGTTCACGCCCGCCCTGGCGGAATCCAAGGGGTCGATCGTGATGATCAACTCGATGGTGCTCAGGCACTCCGACCCGATCTACGGCAGCTACAAGCTGAGCAAGGCCGCGTTGCTCTCGATGTCGCAGAGCCTGGCGAGCGAGCTCGGCCCTCGCGGAATCCGCGTCAATTCCATTGCACCGGGATATATCTGGGCCGAGGCGGTGAAGGAGTACTTCGAGGGCGTGGCCGCCGAGCAGGGATGCACCGTGGAGCAGGTGTACGAGCAGACCGCCGCCAACATGGACCTGCGCCGCCTGCCCGAGCCCGACCAGATCGCCGACGCCGTCGCCTTCCTTGCCTCGGACATGGCCGCCGCCATCACCGGCCAGTGCCTCGACGTCAACTGCGGCGAATACCACCACTGAGATCGGAGAGACGAATGAGTGAGAACCACCTTGGCATAGGGACGGTCGAGGAGCTGCACGCCCTCGCGACCGAGTCCACCGGCCTGCGCGACTTCGGCAACGACGACCATCTCGAGGGACTGCGCGTGCTGCTCGACTCGTTTGCCCGCGAGGCGCACCTGACCCCGCTCGGGCAGGTGGTCGCCCGCGAGACCGTGCGCGGCGCGCTGGCGGCCCGGGCACTGAGCGAGGCCGGATTCGCCCGGCACCCCGAGCACGCCGGCGTCGCGATCGAACGCCCGATCTTCGTCACCGGTCTCCCCCGCACCGGGACCACCGCCCTGCATCGCCTGTTGACCGCCGACCCGGCCCATCAGGGTCTCGAGATGTGGCTCGCCGAACGACCGCAGCCCCGCCCGCCGCGCGAGACCTGGCCGGACAACCCGGACTTCCGACAAGTCCAGGCCGTGTACGCCGCCCAGCACGAGGCGAACCCCGACATGGCGGGCCTGCACTACATGGACGCCCTCGTCGTCGAGGAATGCTGGCGTCTGCTGCAGCAGTCGATGCTCTCCGTGTCATTCGAATGCATCTTCCACGTGCCCTCGTACTCGAGGTGGCTCGCCGACCAGGACTGGACCGCCGCGTATGCCCGGCACAAGCAGAACCTGCAACTCATCGGGCTGGGCGACGCGGGCAGACGATGGGTGCTCAAGAATCCCAGCCACATCGTCGCGGTGGACGAGATCATGAACGTGTACCCGGATGCACTGATCATTCAGACGCACCGCTCACCGCGCACCGTGATGGCCTCGATCTGCAGCGTCAACGAGCACGCCAGCCGCGGCTGGTCCGAGGCCTTCGACAACAAGACCATCGGCCGCACACAGCTGGACCTCTGGGCCCGTGGGCTGGAGCGTTTCGAGGAGTCCCGGGCGCGATACAACCCCGAGCAGTTCATCGACATCGACTACCACGACTTCGTCGCCGATCCTCTTGGCACCGCGGAGAGCATCTACTCCCGCTTCTCCCTCCCGTTCTCCGATGAGGCGCGGCTGGCGATGCAGGACATGCACCGCCAGAGCCTTTCCGGTGATCGACGCCCCGCGCACAAGTACGCCCTGGCCGACTTCGGGCTCACCGAGTCCGAGGTGGACGAACGGTTCGCCGACCTGCAACGGGCCTGACCGCCGGCGCCCCGGGCCCGGCCCCGGGGCGCCGGAACCGGCCACGGCCAACGGGGCGCTCAGCTCGGTGCGCGGCCGTACAGCTCGTACTCCGACCTCAGGTCGGCGAGCGCGTCCGGAGACGCGAGCACGTAGTGGCACGCGCCGTCGCCGAGGTAGAGCGGGTCCTCGACGAGCCACGACTCGGTGCGCAGCACCGGCTTGTTGATCTTCCGCGTGGCCGTCACCGGGATGGACGTGGCGATCCGGACGATCCGCGGGGCCCACTTGGTCCCGAGATCGGGCTGCGCCGCCACGAAACGCCCGAACGCCTCCGGATCGAAGCCCGCGTCGTCATCCATCTGGATCGTGGCCATCACCCGGTCACCGGTGCGCGGGTCCGGCACCGGATAGACCGCCACCAACCGGACACCGGGGAAGCGGGCCAGGATCCGCTCGACCGGCGCCGCGGAGAAGTTCTCGCTGTCGACGCGGATGCGGTCGCCGGACCGGCCGGCGAAGTAGAAGAAGCCCTCCGCGTCGCGGTACCCGAGGTCGCCCGATCGGTAGGTGCCGCCGTCTATCCGCTCTGCGGTCGCCGAATCGTTGCGGTAGTACCCCTCGAACATGGCGGCGCCCGCCGTGTTCACGATCTCGCCGATCGCCTCGCCCGCGTTGAGCAGTGCACCCTGGTCGTCGAACACGGCACGGGGGCACTGCCTTCCGTTCTCGTCGTGGATCTCGACACCCATCCCCTCCGGGGCTCTGCCCAGCGAGTGCGGCGGCGAGTCCGGGGTCAGGCCGATCACCACCGCACCCTCGCTCGAGCCGTAGCTCTCGATCGGACGGACCCCGAAGCGCCGTTCGAACTCGTCCCGGTCGCGCGGCGCCGCCTCGGTGCCGAAGACCACCCGCAGGTTCGTGTCCCGCTCGAGGGGCGACTCGGGCGCGGTGAGGAGATAGGCCAGGGACCGGCCGACGTAGTTGAAGAAGGTCACCCCGTAGCGCCGGACGTCGGGCAGGAATCCCGAGACCGAGAACTTGCGCCGCATCGTGAAGGTGGCGCCGCTGAACACCGACGGTGCCCAGCACGCCATGATCGCGTTGCCGTGGAAGAGCGGCATCGCGTTGTACGTCACGTCCGCGCGGGTCAGCGAGCAGTAGTTGATCGCACCCAGCGCCGCGAGGCGGCCCGTCGTGCAGATCACCGCCTTCGGGGCGCCGGTGGAGCCGGAGGTGAAGGTCAGAAGCAAACGAGTCGAGGGGTCGCCTGCTTCTGGGGCGACCGTGAGCGGTTGCACCGCAGCGGATTCGACCCTGTCCAGCCAGGCACTGCCGTCCACGAGAAGTACCCGGTCGGCGTCGACCGCCGTGTACAGGCCCTCGAGCAGGGCGAGCCCGGCCTGATCGGTGAGGATGAGGTCGCAATCGACCCCACGGATGTCCGCTGCGAGTTCGGCACCACGGCGGGTCGGGTTGATCCCGATCAGGGTGGCGCCCGACAGCGCGGAAGCCCCGATCAGGAAGATGTACTCGGGCACGTTCTCCAGCAACACACCGACGTGGAAGGGCCGGCCGGGCCGCCGCAGCGCGGACAGCATCGAGGCACGGGCGGCGCATTCACGCACCACCTCCCGCCAGGTCCAGCGGGAGTCCTCGAACAACAGTCCGGGATGGTCGTCCTCCGAGCGCGTGAGCAACAGGTCGGCGAAGGTCAGACGCCGCTCGGCGACCTCGGCGGGGGTGAGCCGGGGAACCTCAGGTCCGGCAACAGATTCAGCGGGCACGTCATCTTCTTTCGTCATCCATCGGGGCGCTGGCCCCTGGGCTTCGGGCGGGGCTACGTCGACGCCGGCGTCAGCCCCGGCCGATCAGGTCGAGGGACTGCTCACGCATCTCGATCTTGCGGATCTTGCCGGTCACCGTCATCGGGAACTCGTCCACCACGTGGACGTACTTCGGGATCTTGTAGTGCGCCAACTTCCCAGTACAGAACGCGCGCAACGACTCGGCATCGAGTTCGAGAGCCCCCTCCCGCAACCGGATCCACACCATCAGCTCCTCCCCATACTTCTCGTCGGGGACACCGATCACCTGGGCATCGAGAATGTCGGGATGGGTGTAGAGGAACTCCTCGATCTCCCGCGGGTAGATGTTCTCGCCGCCCCGGATCACCATGTCCTTGATCCGGCCCGTGATCGCCACATACCCGTCGGTGTCCATCACCCCGATGTCACCGGTGTGCATCCACCGCGCCGCATCGATCGGCCCCAGTTTGTACGGTCGCTCCGCGGGCTCCGCTCCGGCAGGCTTCTCCGGGGTGTTCTCCCAATAGCCGAGCATCACCGAATACCCACGCGTGCACAGCTCACCCGCCTCCCCGCGCGGCAACGTCAGCCCCGTCGCCGGATCGACGATCTTCACCTCCAGATGCGGCCCCACCCGCCCCACCGTGGACACCCGCTGCTCGATGCTGTCGTCCGAGCGGGTCTGCAACGACACCGGCGACGTCTCGGTCATCCCGTAACAGATCGACACCTCCGCCATCCCCATCCGCTCGATGACCTGCTTCATCACCTCCACCGGGCACGGCGAACCGGCCATGATCCCCGTCCGCAGACTCGACAGATCGAAACTGTCGAAATCCGGATCCGCCAGCTCGGCGATGAACATCGTCGGCACCCCGTACAACGACGTGCACCGCTCCGCCTGCACGGCCTCAAGGGTGGCCTTCGGATCGAACGCCGGACCCGGGATCACCATCGTCGCGCCGTGGGTGGTGCACGCCAGGTTGCCCATCACCATCCCGAAGCAGTGATAGAACGGCACCGGAATACACACCCGGTCCGCCTCCGTGTAGTGACACAACTCCCCGACGAAGTACCCGTTGTTGAGGATGTTGTGGTGACTGAGCGTCGCCCCCTTCGGGAATCCCGTTGTCCCCGAGGTGTACTGGATGTTGATCGGATCGTCGGCCGACAGCGCCGCCTGAACGGTGGCGAGCGCGGCCGGATCCGCCGCCAACGCGTCCGCACCATCGTCGACCAACCGCTCCCAGTCCTCGCCACCGAGCAGGATCACCGACTCCAGATCCCGACATCGCCGCCGCGCCGTCTCGATCATCCCGGCGTAGTCGGAGGTCTTGAAGCTCGCCGCCGACACCAATATCCGGATCCCGGCCTGCTCGAGCACGTACTGCAACTCGTGCGAACGATAGGCCGGGTTGATGTTCACCAGGATCGCCCCGACCTTGGCGGTGGCGTACTGGATCATCGTCCACTCCGGACAGTTCGGCGCCCAGATACCCACCCGATCGCCCTTGCCGATCCCCCGCGCCAGCAGCCCGGCCGCGAGACCGTCCACCGCCGCAGCGAACTCCCGATAGGTCCAGCGACGGCCCGACGGGCAGTCCACCAGCGCCTCCCGGTCCGGGTGCGCGGCCACCGTCCGATCCAGGTTGTCGCCGATGGTGTCACCCAGCATCGGGGCGTCCCACACCCCCGACGAGTAGCTGGGCTCCGGACTGCTCGTTGCGATCCCGCTCACTGCACCCTCACTTCCCCATACACGGACATGCACTCGGCCACCCGGCGGGCGCTAGGACGCGGGCGCGTGGACCAGATCGATGTACTCCTGGGGAAGCTCGTCGAAGGACAGCTTGGTGATGCTCACCGGTCCGGACGCGTACGAGTCCTCACCCTCGATCTTGCCGTTCTCGTCCACCGGCCACAGGAGCAGCTGCCGGAACACGATGAGGTAGTCCGCGGACTCGTCGTCGACCGGGAATCCGAGCTGCGCGGCGTACGAGCCGGGGTAGATCTGCTTCAGGTAGCCCTCGGTGACCAGGCAGTGATCGTCGACGATCAACCGGTCGAGCGCGTACTCGAGGATGTTGCTGCGGGATTCGACGAAGGCGGCGTAGTAGGCCCGCACCCCCTCGGTGGTTTTCGGGCCGACGTCCTGGCCGTTGTTCCAGAAGTGGTAGTCCGGGGTGGGGCACAGCGTCGCCATCAGCCGGTCGAGGTCCGGCACCGCCTCGGCATACATGTGCTCGAGAACGACGCTCAGGACCACGCGGTGCCGCTCGTTGGTGGTGACGGCGAGACGCTCCTCGAGCAGCTCCCAGGTGCGGTTCGAATCGATGACGGCCATCGGATGTTCCTCTCGGTCGTGGATCACGCTTCGTCACACATCGTGATCCACGCCACACCCGGGTGTCATCCGACGCCCGTCGGCAGATCGGGAGACCGGACCCGACTCCCGTCGGATAGGCCGTCAGGGGTGCAGAAACACCTCGGACGCCGCCAGTTCCGCCGAGGACAACGACATTCTGCGGAGCATCAGCGCCAGGGTCGCCATGAACCGGTCCGTCGAGCGCTCGAGGTCCCAGCCCATCTCCTTCTCGATGTGCGCCAGTCTGGAGGCAACCGTGCTGTGGTGGACGTGCAGTTCCGTCGCGGTCCGCCGGAGCGAGCCGAACACGCAGAACGCCTCCAGCGTCGTCACGTCCTGCGAACCGGCCTCGGAGGCCGCAAAGGCGTTGAGCCGCGCCACGTCCCGGTCGTTGAGCAGGCGCTCGAGCGGGATCTCGGCCAGGAGTTCGAGCGAGCCGAGCAACCCGAATGCCACCGCCCGCCGACCGAACACGGTCGAGGAGGCGAAGCGCAACGCACGCCGCGCCTGGTCCCACGACGCCGGTGCCGCGTAGATGCTCGTGCGCTCACCGATCCCCACCCACGGACCGCGGTCGCGGCCTGTCCCAGGCACGGACGGGTACGCGGCGACGATCGCCTCGTGCAGGCCGTCCGCGAGCCGCCTGCTGTCGAGATCCTCCTGTACCAGCATCGCGGTCAGGTTCCCGACCGCGACCGACCTCACGATCCGTCCGGGACACGACCGTGAGATCAGTTCCGCCGCAGCACTGTTGGCGGTCGCGGACACCGCGAGCACGCGAACGTACTGAGCGGGGTCCAATCCCAGCAGCCCCACCGCGCGAATGCGGTCCTCCCGCCGCTCCTTCCCGGAGAGCACCACCTCGAGCAGTGCCGGATCCCCCATCCGCGGCCCGGCCGCCGCGCCCGGCCGCACCGCGGCCACCCGCAGCGTGTGCCGCAATCGGTCCATCAGGACCGAGTCCAGCGGATGCTCCCCGCCCGCGCGTTCGAGCCACACCTCGAGATCCTGCCGAGCCGGCGTCTCGGGGCGATCGTCATCGAGCGGATCCCCCAGTGCGCCGTACCTGATGACGGTTCCCGACTCCCACCTGGCTCCGACGGGACACTCGGCGAGCAACGCCGCAGACCGGACCACCGTGTCTGCATTCGCCGCCGACTCACCCAGCTCGTCGAAGTACGAGATGATCCGCAGCACCGAGACCGAATCCGACCCCAGTTCGGACATCCGAAGTCGCTCAAAGCTCACGGAACCACCCTCTCATCGACTCCACCTGCCGGCGGGCCAGGGGTCCGGGCGCGGGCCGGTACGCCATCAGTGTCGGCCAACCACGACGATCCATGGTCGATTTCTGTCGGTCCGCGCTCAGCGCCCTCGTGAAGGGCCGGACACAGGTGAGCGGCAAGGCGTGCGCGGGCACGCCTTGCCGCCACCGGAGGAGGGGCGCTACCGCACGGTCTGATCAGCAGTCGCGCCGCATTCACCACACGCGGGCGACAGCGCCTCGATTCGCGGCTGCTCCGCACCAGCCTGCGACCGCACCGGGAACAGCGGCGGCCACGGCCAGTGCTGGCCGAGGCGGCCCCGCGCGCGCAGGAAGCCGAGGCCGAGCACGAGCCCGAAGATCAGGTGCCCGATCAGCGACAGCGTGATCGTCGTCGGCGTGAGCGGAAACATGTCGTGCTGACCGTTCGGCGACAGGGCAACCGTTCCCATGAGCCCCGACCACACCGGGAACACCGCAAAGGCGACGAACGCGAGGAGGACGGTGCGGCGTGACCGATGTTGGAGCCCGACGGCGAGGGCGATGAGGAAGAAGGCGATTCCGATTCCGCCGCCGTCGCCGAGGTAGCGCCACAGGTAACCGACGATCGCGCCGGTCCGGGTGTCGGTTCCCGAGTGCAGCCACGTACCCATCTTCGGGATGAAGTCGCCCCAGAGGCCGAGCATGTACACGGTGTCGAGGCGGAAGACGTCGTAGACAAGACACGCGAACATTCCCCAGCCGAGGCCATGGAGGACGATGCGGTCGATCGGATGCGGCGCGAACACGCACAGCACGACGAGCGTGGCGGCGAGCGGAATGATCACCAGCGCCCCGGTGGCACTCATCGGCACGAGGCCGAACACCTGCGCGGAGATCGCAAGCAGCGGCAGGGACGCGAGCAGCAGATACATGCCTATCCGGACGATGGCCCAGTGGTGACGGACCGCCTGCCGGACGGATTCGACGGCGGGCAGGGCAGCGCCCGGCGGCCCGTGTTCGTGCACGTCGGGGACGGTGGTTCCGAGGATGCGGGGCATGGCGACGGGTTCCTTTCGATCGAGGTGCCTCTCACAACGAGTGGTCGGTTTTTCCGAGATCCAGCGTCCGTCGAGTGCCCGGCCTGCGGATAGTCCCCCGAGGGGTGGCGATAACCACCCCTCACCTACGCACCACCTGCGCCCCGTCACCCATGACGTCGGCTGCCGCAGGCCACAACTCGGGCGTCACGCCCGGCGCGAACCGTGTCGGCGCAGCGTGGCGGATCCGCGGGTTCGGCGACCCCGACACAGGCCTGCTCGTAGTGTGACCGGGTCGAGCAATGTGGAGCTCCGAGCGAGCGGTCGGGACAGGGGTGACGATGGACGCGGATGTGATCGTCGTGGGCGGCGGTACCAGCGGTGCGGTACTGGCCGCACGGCTGTCTGAGGACCCTGGGCGGCGCGTGCTGCTGCTCGAGCAGGGGCCCGACGATGCGGCATACGACGACACCGTCCTGCGGCCCGCCTCCGCGGGGGACGTGTGGGCCGGAACCCCGTTCGCACAGGCGTTCTCGATGCGGGGCGCGGGAGACGGCACGGTCCAGATGATGCGCGGGCGCGTCCTGGGCGGTACCTCCGCCGTCAACTACCTCGCCACGATGCGCGGCCAGCCGACCGACTACGACGGGTGGGCCGCACGGGGGCTCGACGGGTGGAGCTGGCCGGACATCCTCGCGACGTTCCGGGCCATGGAGAACGACCTGGACTGCGGCGCATCGGAGCTGCACGGCACCGAGGGCCCGCTCGTCGTCCGCCGGTCCACGCCCGACCAACAGACCGAATCCCACCGCGCGTTCCTCGCCGGACTGCGGGAGATCGACGTGCCCTGGGTCGACGACGTCAACGACCCTCGGCAGCTCCCCGGGGTCGGGATCTTCCCGCTCACGGTGTCCGAGGACGGCGGCGAGCGGCTGACCGTGAGCCGGGCCTATCTGACCGCGGAAGTCCGGTCGCGACCGAACCTGACCGTCGAGACCGGTGTCACGGTGGACAGGGTCGTCGTCGAGGGCGGGCGGGCGACACGTGTCATCACCGCCGGCGGCCGGGAACTGTCCGCGGGCGAGATCATCGTCAGTTGCGGCGCCACCGGTTCACCCGCACTGCTGCAGCGGTCGGGCATCGGCCCGAGGGATCTGCTCGACGGCCTTGACATCCCCGTCGTCGCGGACCTCCCCGGGGTCGGGGCAAACCTGCAGGACCACCTCGGCTTTCCCCTCGTCTACCACCACCCGGGCGGGGATCCGCTGCGCGGCGGCCCGGTCCAGCCGGTGTGGGTGGGCCGCACCCCGCAGTCGGACACGATCGATTTCCACGTGCTGAACCTGCCGATCGGCGAACCGACCGCCGCCGGCGCGTACTTCTCGGTCGTCCCGTACCTGCTCGATGCCACCGGCCGAGGAACGGTACGGATCGCCTCCGCCGATCCCGAGGCCGAACCGGATGTGGTGATGCCTGCGCTGTCCGCGCACGACCTCGAGCGCCTCGACTGGGTGCTGGGTCGCATCGCCGCGCTGGAGTCGACCGGGCCGTTCGCCGAACTCGGCGCCTCGCGCGTCCAACCGGCGGCCGACCTGGCCGCCGAGGGCGCCGCAGCCGGCCTGGTCGATGGCGGCGTGATCAGCTACGCACACCTGGGCGGCACGTGCGCGATGGGCCCGGACGGCGAACCGAACGCCGTCCTGGATGCCCAGTGCCGCGTGCGAGGGGTGGCGGGCCTGCGGGTCGTGGATGCGTCCGCCATGCCGGTGCTTCCTGCGGGCAACACCTACCTGGGCTGCGTGATGATGGCCGAACGCGCCTCGCGCCTGATCTGAGATACGGCGCACGGCAGTTCGAGTTTCGGCGGCGTGGGCTTACCGTGGACACCGGGATCGTCGTAAAGGGAGGCCGCGATGAAGGCGATCGTCCACACCCGGTTCGGCGGGCCCGAAGTGCTCAGGCTCGAGCAGGTCCGAAAGCCGACGCCCGGGGACAGGGAAGTCCTGGTGAGGGTCCACGCGACGACGGTGACGACGGCCGAGTGCAAGATGCGCCGGGGCGAGCCGCTCTGGGGCCGGGTCATTCTCGGGTTGCGAAGGCCGCGAAGGAAACTGCGGACTCTGGGCACGGAGCTCGCCGGAGAGATCGAGGCGGTCGGCAGGGACGTGCAGCGGTTCCGGCCGGGTGACCGGGTGTTCGGGTTCACCGGCTTCGACATCGGCGCCTACGCCGAGTACAAGTGCCTGCCCGAAACCGCCTCGCTCGCGCCCAAGCCGGTGAACACGACCTACGAGCAGGCCGCTGCCGCCGTCGACGGTGCCACCACCGCACTGTTCTTCCTCCGGGACAAGGCGAAGGTGCGCCCTGGGCAGAGGGTCCTCGTCAACGGCGCCTCCGGCAGCATCGGCACGTACGCGGTGCAGCTGGCCAAGTCCATGGGCGCAGAGGTCACCGGCGTGTGCGGTCCGCACAACCTGGAGATGGTGCGATCCCTTGGCGCCGACGAGGTGATCGACTACTCCGGGGAGGACTTCACCGACGCCGTCGGGGCGTACGACATCGTCTTCGACACTGTGGGCAGGAGCTCGTTCGCTCGGTGCAAGGGCTCGCTCACCGAGAACGGCTGCTATGTGACCACATCCGGGCTGAACAACATCGTGCTCTCACTCTGGACGTCGCTCCGGGGCGGCAGGAAGGTCGTCACGGGGATGTCCGTCCGCAAGCACGACGCGCTGGCGGAGATCACGAAGCTGATCGAGGCGAATCAACTGCGGATCGTCATCGACCGCCGTTATCCCCTTGACCAGATTGTCGAAGCACACCGGTATGTCGACACCGGGCACAAGCGCGGCAACGTCGTGATATCCGTGGGGACAAGCGCAGCCGGATGATCTGGGCCTCTGCCCCGAGATTCTCATAACCTTCTTAGAGGACGCGAGACTCGCATGTGGACACCCGACCACCAGGGAATTCACCCTTCGCCCTATGACTTCCGCCGACAGGTGAGTTCGCCGACCTCGCTCGATCAGCACTTGTCCGCCCCCATAACCAGCGACCTTGCGTACCGTGAGCTTCGCAGTACTGAGCATGCCGAGGGCGGGTGGGGACAGTTGCCTCGTCATGCGCAGGGCCTATCGGGCTTGGCATTTGGTGGGCTTGGTGCCTGCACCACCAGGGGGGAGCGGAGACGGTGTTCGCCACGTGGGGACGGATGGCCTATCGCCTGCGGTTCACGGTGATCGGATTGGCTGTCGGACTGATGCTCGCTCTCGGGGCGTATGGCCTCGGAGTCGAAAAGCACATGAGCCAGAGCGGTTTGGTCGACCCGGGATCAGAATCCTTGGCCGCCGCAGAGTTGGCCGACGGCACCTTCGGTCGCGACACCCGAGCGGACGTGGTGCTCCTCTACACGGCACCCGAGGGCAAGACCGTCGACGACCCGGCCTTCGGGGCCAAGATCACCAAGAGCCTCGACGACCTGGCGACGAACAACCCGGACGAGATCCTCAAGGTCAACGGCAGCTACTGGTCCACACCAATCGCCCTGATGACCGAACCCGCCAAGAAACACGCCATCGCCAGCGTCGCCATCAAGGGCGACAACGACACCGAGGTCGCCGCGAACTTCAAGAAGGTCCGCGACCGGTTCTACCTCGACGGCGTCGACGTCCAGCTCACCGGGCTGCAGCCGATCACCGGCACGATCAGCGACACCATGGCCAACGACCTACACCGGATGGAGATCCTGGCCATCCCGGCCGTCGGTGTCCTGCTGTTCTTCATCTTCGGCGGCGTCGTCGCCGCGGCGCTGCCGCTGATCGTCGGCGGGCTGACCATCATCGCCGCCAACGGCGTCGTCAAGGCACTGGCCCAAGTCACCGAGGTCAACGGGTTCGTGTTGTCGGTGGTCTCGCTGATCGGCCTGGGCCTGGCCATCGACTACGGCCTGTTCATGGTCAGCCGGTTCCGCGAGGAGATCGCCGAGGGCTACAGCACCGGCGACGCCGTGCGCCGAACCGTGATGACCGCGGGCCGCACCGTGGTCTTCTCCGCGACGATGATCGTCACCAGCCTCGGCGGCCTGCTGATCTTCCCGCAGGGCTTCCTCAAATCCATGGCATACGGCGCCATCGCGGCCGTCATCCTGGCCGCGCTGATCTCGGTCACTCTGCTGCCGGCGATCCTGGGGGTCCTGGGCCGCCGTATCGATGCGCTCGGACTCAAGTCGATGCGCAAGACCAAGACCGCCGACGAGATCGAGAACAGCATCTGGGGCCGGCTGACCCAGTGGGTGATGAAGCACCCGCTCAAGGTGACCATCCCCATCGTCATCGGCCTGCTGCTGCTCACCATCCCGATCTCGAACATCAAGCTGGGTGGGATCAACGAGACCTACCTCCCGCCGGACAACCCCACCCGCGTCGCGCAGGAACAGTTCGACGAGTTGTTCCCCGGCTACCGCGCCGAGCCGGTCAAGCTGGTGATCGACGGCGCCCAGAACGCGCAGATCACCCAGATCGTCAAGCAGGCCAACGCGGCCCCCGGCCTGGTCGAGAAGTTCACGATCAACAACCAGACCAAGGACGGGGTGACGGTCTTCAAGGCCGGCCTGGTCGACCGCAACGACTCCGAGGCCACCATCGACCACCTGCGCTCGATGGAGGTGCCTGACGGGGTGACCATGCTGGTCGGCGGCACCCCGGCGATCGAGCAGGACTCGATCGCGGCACTGCTGGACAACCTCCCGCTGATGGTCGCCATGGTGGTGCTGCTGACCACCCTGCTGATGTTCCTCGCGTTCGGGTCGCTGGTGCTGCCGATCAAGGCCGTGCTGATGACCGCGCTCGGGCTCGGGGCCACCCTCGGCATCCTGACCTGGATCTTCATCGACGGCAACGGCGCCAGTTTCATGAATTTCTCACCGGGACCGATCATGGCTCCGGTCCTGGTGCTGATCATGGCGATCATCTACGGCCTGTCCACCGACTACGAGGTGTTCCTGCTCTCCCGCATGGTCGAGGCCCGCGCCCAGGGCGCGAGCACCACCGAGGCGGTCCGGGTCGGCACCGCGCACACCGGCCGCATCATCTCCGCGGCCGCACTGATCCTCATCGTCGTCACCGGCGCGTTCGCGTTCTCCGAACTGGTGATGATGAAGTACATCGCCTACGGCATGATCGCCGCGCTCGTCATCGACGCCACCCTGATCCGCATGTTCCTGGTGCCCGCGACCATGAAGCTGCTCGGCGACGACTGCTGGTGGGCACCGGCCTGGATGAAGCGCATCCAGGAGAAGCTGGGCCTGGGCGAGCCGATCCTCGAGGACGAGCGGATGCCGTCCGAAATCCCGGATCTCGCCGCCGCCTATGGACCCACGGCCGCGACGGATGTCGGGTCGACAACCGCGCCCCCGCCGAAGACCGTCAGTAGCGAGACCGATTCCCGGACCCACCGCGACAGGCATTCGGAGCACGCACCAATGATCAGCGTTGGCGAACTGATCGCACGGCAAAACCGCGACCGGGCCCCGCGGAGCTAGCGAGACAGGCGCACCCGGCGGACCGCCGAGGCCCGATCAACGCACTCGTCAGGCGGCGACCAGATCGTCGATCTGGTTGATCGCCGACGAGGCGCCCTCGATCACACCCATGTCCAGCACCTGCTGCAGCGCCTCGGCGGACTCGTAGGTGCTCACGTAGGTCGCATGCGTGCCGCCGTCGTGCTCGGCGAAGGTGAAGACGTTCTCCGAGACCGGCATTGCGGGGTTCGGGGTGAAGTCCGAGTCGGCGAAGCCGTCGACGAAAGCGAAACTCGTCGGCTCGTCGACCGCCGTGATCTGCCAGTATCCGGCGTGCTTGTCTCCTTCCGGGCCGGTCATGAAGTACGTCGTGTGACCGCCGGGTGTGAGGTCGTGATCGACCACGGTTGCCGGGTAGGTCGGCGGGCCCCACACCTTCTCCAGCTGGCGCGGGTCGGCGTAGACCTGCCAGATCCGCTCCACCGGCGCGGCGAAATCGGCGGTGATGGTCAGGGTCAGGTTGTCGAGGTCCTGTCGGACGTCGGTCACAGGCATGGTTCAGTCCTCCTTGGTCGAGTCGAATGCGATGAGTTCGTCTATGCGGGCGATGCGGCCGCGCCACACCTGCTCCAGTTCGGTGAGCATGGAGGCCACCGACCGCACCGCCACCACGTCGCCACTGGCCAACTGCTCGCGCCCGCTGCGTCGCTTGGTGAGCAGGCCGGCCTTCTCCAGCACGGCGACGTGCTTCTGAACCGCGGCGAAGCTCATCTCGTAGTTCGCCGCGAGCGCGGAAACCGAGTGCTCCCCTGCCAGCACCCGGCGCAGGATGTCGCGCCGGGTCCGGTCGGCAAGCGCATGGAACAGGGCGTCCGCCCGGTCCTCGTCGTCTCCGTTCACACCACAAACATACAACCAATCAGTTGTATGTTGTCAAGCCTCGGTTGCCTTGCCGGAGCACCAGGCCCCGTAGCGTGAGGTCGCATGGGCGCCGAATCAGCAGCTGCACGTGAAGTGATCGCCAACTTCGCCCAGTGGAGCGCGGACGGGCGTTTCTCCGCACTGCGGTCGCTGGTTCCCCAGGATGGCGACGGACCGCTGCTCGCCCCGTTTCTGCTCGCGGTTGCGGCCGACGTGTCAGAAGACGACCTGGTGCGGATCGAAGCGGTGAGGGTCTTCACGATCCTTCGAATCGATGACGATTCTCTTGCCGAGAGATGCCGCGGGGCGCTGATCCGCCTGGCCAGGACGGATGACGATTGGGATGTCCGCAATGCAGCTGGCTGCACTGTGTTCGACCTACCAGGCGCCGAGCGTGAAGTCGAGACGATGCGCTCCGTGATCGCAGCGGAGCAGGAGGACTTCGTGCGCGACAATGTCGGAGCCGCGCTCGAAATGTTTCTCCGGCGCCGAGATTCCCCTCTCAGCAGACCCACCCGACCGGGCCGATCACCAGCACGGCCCCCGAGACCCTGACCGGCAACGTCGACACCAGGCACACTCGCCGCCGCGCCGACGGTTAGCAGCGGCGCGAGGCGCGCTCAGCACCCCGGGCTGCTGGCAGAATCGGCAGGGTGGTCAGGCCAGCGGGTTCCAGCGCATCGCCGGCGGTCGGTCGCGCCCTCGACATCCTGGTGCGGCTCGCGCAGCGCCCCGGTCCGGTTCAGGCGTCCGCCCTCGCCCGCGACCTCGATCTGCCGCGTTCGTCGGTGTACCACATCCTGTCGGTGCTGGTGGAGCGCGGCTTCGTGGTCTATATGCCCGGCGAGCAGGCGTACGGGCTCGGGGTGACGTCGTTCGAGATCGGCTCGGCGTACCTGCGCCACGAGCCGCTCGAGCGCCTCGCACAACCGATCCTGCACCGGCTGGCCATGCAGCTCGGGCAGGCCGTGCACCTGGGGATCCTGCACGGCAACGAAACCGTCTACCTGCTCAAGGAACGCCCCACCTCCGGCCCGGCGGCCGAGGTCTCGCTGATCACCGACATCGGCGTCCGGCTGCCTGCGCACCTGACCGCCAACGGCCGCGCCATCCTTGCCGCCCTGCCCGACGCCCAGGTCAAGGCGTTGTACTCCCGGCGCGGCGACTTCATCACGCGCACCGGGCTCGGCCCACGGACGCTGACCGAACTGCGCCGCACCCTCGCGGAGGCCCACTCGCGCGGCTGGGCCGAGGAGGTGGACCTGGTGACGACGGGCCTGCGGTCGGTTGGCACCGCGGTCTTCGACCACAACGGCCGGCCGGTCGCGGCACTGAGCACCACCTGGCGCAAACAGTTGGCCTATCCCGAGCCGGAGGCCGTGGGACAGATCCTGCTGGGCGGCGCCGAGCGCCTGACCTCCCACATCTCGGGCCACGCCCCCACCCCTCGCTGAGTGGGCAATCGCCAGAATTTCGATCCTTGTGAGGCAGTTCACAGAGTTGTATAGTCCTGTATATACAACTGCTGCCGCACGAGGAGAAGCCGACGATGACGCAGGCCTGGGACGACGACTTCCGCGACCGGATGACGGATCCGGTATTGGCGAAGTCCTACATCGCATCCCTGCCGGAGGCGTACAAACACGACTTCGACCCCGCACGCGCCGCCGCGGACGTCACCCGGGTCGAGGCGCTGCGGACCGACTCGTTCGAGGTTGCCCTGCACCCGCCGACGGGCGCGGCACGGGGCCAGCTGCGCCTCACGCTCTACATCGACGGAGAAGCCGTCTCGCTCAGTCGCATCCTCCCCGTGATCCAGTCCCTCGGCGTCGAGGTGCTCGACGAGCGCCCCTATCCGATGGCCGACTCGGCCGGCAGTGAGTGCTGGATCTACGACTTCGGCCTGGCCCTCGACGTCGCCCCCGCTCCGTCCGACACCGGCATGGCAGCCCGGTTCACCGAAGCCTTCGCCGCCGCCTGGCGTGGCGACGCCGAGGTCGACACTTTCAACCACCTGGTCCTGCGCGCGGGGCTGACCTGGCGGCAGGCGTCGATGCTGCGGGCGTACGCAAAATACCTACGCCAGGCCGGGTTTCCGTACAGCCAGGTGCGGATCGCGGAGGTCCTCTCCGCGCACCCCGAGTCGGCGCGGCTGCTGGTCGAGCTGTTCGGGGCCCGCTTCGATCCGGCGGCACACGACGAGGCCCGCCAGAACGAGTTGACCGGCCGCCTGGACGACGCGCTCGGCAGCGTGGTCAGCCTCGATGAGGACCGCATCCTGCAGGCCTTCACGACCCTCATCCGAAACACCCTGCGCACCAACTATTTCACCCGCGGCGGCGCCTCACCGTTGCTCTCGTTCAAGTTCGATCCGCAGGGGATCGACGAACTCCCCCACCCCCGACCACAATTCGAGATCTACGTCTGCTCGCCGCGCGTCGAAGGCGTCCACCTGCGGTTCGGCAGCGTGGCCCGCGGCGGCCTCCGATGGTCGGACCGCAAGGAGGACTTCCGCACCGAGGTACTCGGACTGGTGAAGGCGCAGGCGGTGAAGAACGCGGTCATCGTGCCGGTGGGCGCCAAGGGCGGGTTCGTCGTGAAACAGCCGCCCGCGCCGACGGGCGCCGACGCGACCGATCGCGAGGCGCACCTGGCCGAGGGCATCGCGTGCTACCGGCAGTTCATCGCCGGCCTGCTCGATGTCACCGACAACATCGACTCGGCCACCGGCTCGGTCGTTCCCGCCCGCGACGTGGTCCGCCACGACGCGGACGACACCTACCTCGTCGTCGCCGCGGACAAGGGCACCGCCACCTTCTCCGACATCGCCAACGAGGTCGCCGCCGAGTACGGCTTCTGGCTCGGCGACGCGTTCGCCTCCGGGGGTTCGGTCGGATATGACCACAAGGCGATGGGCATCACCGCGCGCGGCGCATGGGAGAGCGTCCAGCGTCACTTCCGTGAGATGGGCCGCGACACCCAGAGCGAGGACTTCACGGTCGTCGGCATCGGCGACATGAGCGGCGACGTGTTCGGCAACGGCATGCTGCTCAGCGAGCACATCCGACTGGTCGCCGCCTTCGACCACCGTCACATCTTCCTCGACCCCACGCCGGACGCGGCGACGTCGTTCGCCGAACGCGGTCGACTGTTCGGCCTGACCCGCTCGTCCTGGGCGGACTACGCCCCCGGGCTGATCAGTCCCGGCGGCGGGGTGTGGGCGCGCTCGGTGAAGTCGGTCCCGATCAGCCCCGAGACGCGGGGCTCGCTCGGTCTCGCCGACGACGTCACCGCGCTCGCACCCGCCGAGCTGATCGGCGCGATCCTGCGCGCCCCGGTGGACCTGGTGTGGAACGGCGGCGTCGGCACCTACGTCAAGGCATCGACCGAATCCCACGCCGAGGTGGGAGACAAGGCCAACGACGGGGTCCGCGTCGACGCGTGCGACCTGCGGGCCCGCGTCGTCGCGGAGGGCGGGAACCTGGGGCTGACGCCGGTCGGCCGCATCGAGTTCGCCCGCGCAGGCGGCCGCATCAACACCGACGCGTTGGACAACTCGGCGGGCGTCGACTGCTCCGACCGCGAGGTCAACATCAAGATCCTGCTCGCGGGCATGGTCGCCTCCGGCCACCTCGCCGCCGGTGAGCGGGACGCACTGATGCGCTCGATGACCGACGAGGTGAGCCGACTCGTCCTGGCGGACAACCGCTCCCAGAACCGAATCCTCGGAGTGAGCCGGTCCACGGCCCCCGCGATGCTCGGCGTGCACGCCCGGATGATCGCCGAACTCGAGAACGACCGCGGCCTGGTGCGCGCGCTCGAGGCGCTGCCCGACAAGCGCGAGCTCTCCCGGCGCGCGCAGGACGGCCATGGGCTGACCTCTCCGGAACTGGCCACCCTCATGGCGCACGTCAAGCTCGCCGTCAAGGACGAGCTGCTGGCGGGCGACCTCCCGGACGACCCGGCGTTGCACGATCGCCTGCGCGCGTACTTCCCCGACGCCCTGCGGCGACGATTCGGCGACCATCTCGACTCGCACCGGCTGCGCCGCGAGATCGTCGCGACGATGCTGACGAACGACGTGATCGACCACGGCGGACTCACTTTCGCGTTCCGCCTGGCCGAGGACTCGGCGGCGATCGGATCCGACGCCGTGCGCGCCCATGTCGTCGCGGCCCGCATCTTCGACCTGAACCGGCTGTGGGCGGACATCGCCGAGAGCGGGCTGCCGACCGACGTCACCGACGCCCTGGTGGTCGACACCCAGCGGGTGCTGGACCGGGCCTCGCGCTGGCTGCTGGCCAACCGACCGCAGCCCCTCGACATCGGCGCCGAAGTCGACCGATTCGCGCCACGGCTCGCCCGGCACGCACACCTGGTCCCGGAGTGGCTTCGCGGACAGGAGCTTGCCGACCTGCACGCACGGGTCGCCGCGTCGGTCGACGCCGGTGTCCCGCACGATCTCGCGGCCCGCGTTCACCTGCTGCTCGACCAGTTCGGCCTGCTCGACATCATCGAGGTGGCCGACGTCAGCGGCCGCGAGGTGCCGGAGGTCGCGGAGCTGTACTACGCACTGAGCCAACATCTCGGCGCCGTGCACCTGTTGCAGTCGGTGTCGAGGCTGGCCTACGACAACCGATGGAACTCCCTTGCCCGCCTTGCGATGCGGGACGAGCTCTACGGCTCCCTGCGTGCACTGTGCCTGGACCTGCTCGGAAACCCTTCGAGCGCAGGAGAATCCGCGGCCGAGATGATCGGCCGATGGGAGGAGCGGAACTCCACTCGCATCCTGCGGGCACGATCGACCCTCGACGCGATCTTCGAGAACTCCGCCGTCGACGTTGCGGCCATGTCCGTTGCCGTGCGCCAGATCCGGAGTCTGGTCGGTAGCGTCTGAGCCGATCGCGGTCGGGCCGACCGATCGGCGCTCCCGCTACCGGCCGGGGGTCACTGCGTCTCGAACGTGCCCTCGAGCCGGTAGCGGGAGCCGGGGTGCACCAGTCGCGCGGTGCTCACCAGCCGGCCCTCGGACCAGGTGCGCCGGTGGATCAGCAGACACGGCTCGGCCTCGCCGATCCCCAGGAGCAGGCACTCGTCCGCGGTCGCGAGCACCGACTCGACCACGTGCTCACCCCGGCCGAGCGGCGCGACCGACATCAGGTAGTTGTTGGGCGTCTGAGCGGTGAAGTCCTGGTCGAGATACTCGGGCGCGATCTCCGGACTGACGTGCCGGTCCTCGACCTGGATCGCCAGGTCGTCCTCGAAATGCACCACCCGCGAATGGAACACCGGGCTCCCCTCCGGCACGCCCAACTGATGCGCGATGATCGCTTCGGCGGGCTCGGCGCGGAGGAAGTCCACCTCGCTGCGATGCCGGTGCCCCCTGTGCGTGACCTCATCGGCGATGTTGCGCACCTCGAAAAGCGCCGAGCTGACCTTTCTTTCGGCGACGAACGTGCCGACACCCATGAGCCGTACGACCAGCCCGTCCGCGCTCAGTTCGCGCAACGCCCGGTTGACGGTCATCCGAGACAACCCGAGGCTGTTGACGAGCTGATTCTCCGACGGCAGCTGATCACCCTCCGGCCAACGGCCCGACACGATCTGCTCCGCGATGAGATTCTTGACCCGCTGATAGGCGGGCGCGGACTCGTGCCCGCGGGCCCGATACAGCGACGCCACGTCGGACTCGTCGATCGCCACGCTCGTCACCGTCCACATCCCGCCCGTTCGTGGGCATCTCGTTTCCGCCCAGTCTATCGGCCCGCCGCCCGCCGCCGGATCGGACTCGCCAACGGCATCGTGTCTCGTATCCGAGAATTCTGGACGGAGGCACTGTTCCGCGTCGCACCGAGCAGGTGTCATGGGGGTCACACAACCTCGTCAGGAGACTCGAGATGACCAACCACTCCCCCACTGGACCCCGGCCCGTCCGGGCACCGCGCGGCCCCGAGCTGACCTGCCTCGGCTGGCAGCAGGAGGGCGCCCTGCGCATGCTGATGAACAACCTCGACCCCGAGGTTGCCGAGCGCCCCGACGACCTGGTGGTCTACGGCGGGACCGGCCGCGCAACGCGCAGCTGGGAGGCCTACGACGCCATCGTCCGCACGCTGCAGACGCTGAAGTCCGACGAGACGATGCTCGTGCAGTCCGGCAAGCCCGTCGGAGTCTTCCGCACCAACGAATGGGCGCCGCGGGTCCTGCTCGCCAACTCCAACCTGGTCGGCGACTGGGCGAACTGGGAGCACTTCCGCAAGCTCGAGGCCGAAGGCCTGATGATGTACGGCCAGATGACGGCCGGCTCCTGGATCTACATCGGCAGCCAGGGCATCCTGCAGGGCACCTACGAGACCTTCGGCGCGGTGGCGCGCAAGCGGTTCGGCGGCACCCTCGCCGGGACCATCACCCTGACCGGGGGTGTGGGCGGCATGGGCGGGGCCCAGCCGCTCGCGGTCACCATGAACGACGGTGTCGCGATCTGCGTCGACGTCGACGTCACCCGCATCGACCGCCGGATCGCGCACGGCTACCTCGACACCAAGGCCGAGAGCCTCGAGGCCGCCCTGGCGCTGGCCGTCGAGAAGCGCGATGCCCGCGAGCCGCTGTCCATCGGTGTGGTCGGCAACGCCGCGGAGATCTTCCCGCAGCTGCTGGCGATGGGCGCCCCGATCGACATCGTCACCGACCAGACCTCCGCGCACGACCCGCTGTCCTACCTGCCGATCGGGATCGCGGTCGAGGACTGGCACGCGATGGCCGAGAAGGACCCCGAGCACTTCACCCTCGAGGCCCAGAAGTCGATGGCCGCGCACGTCGAGGCGATGGTCGGGTTCATGGACGCGGGCGCCGAGGTCTTCGACTACGGCAACTCGATCCGCGACGAGGCCAGGAAGGGCGGCTACGACCGGGCATTCGAGTTCCCCGGGTTCGTGCCCGCCTACATCCGCCCGCTCTTCGAGGAGGGCCTCGGCCCGTTCCGCTGGGCCGCCCTCTCCGGCGACCCCAAGGACATCGAGGCGACCGACAAGGCGATCCTCGAGCTCTTCCCCGAGAACGAACACCTCAAGCGCTGGATCACCATGGCGGGCGAGAAGGTTCACTTCGAGGGCCTGCCTGCCCGCATCTGCTGGCTCGGGTACGGCGACCGCCACAAGGCCGGACTGAAGTTCAACGAGATGGTCGCCTCAGGGGAACTGTCCGCCCCCCTCGCCATCGGCCGTGACCACCTCGACTCCGGATCGGTCGCCTCGCCGTACCGGGAGACCGAGGCCATGGCCGACGGTTCCGACGCGGTCGCCGACTGGCCGCTGCTGAACGCCCTCGTCAACACCGCCTCCGGCGCGTCCTGGGTGTCCATCCACCACGGCGGCGGTGTCGGGATGGGCCGCTCCATCCACGCCGGTCAGGTGTGCATCGCGGACGGCAGCGAGATGGCAGCGCAGAAGCTGGAGCGGGTGCTCACCAACGACCCGGGCATGGGCGTCATCCGGCACGCCGACGCCGGGTACGAGCACGCGACACAGGTCGCGGCCGAGCGCGGCGTTCGCATCCCGATGCAGGAGGCGTAACCGTGTACGACGCACCCGGGCAGGACGGCCGTTGGACGGTCATCGACAACATCGGCACCCTGGTCACCAATGATCCCGAGGCCGGTGACGGCCCGCTCGGCCTGATCCACGACGCCGCCGTGGTCATGGGAGATGGGCTCGTCCAGTGGGTGGGCCCCCGTTCCCGGATCCCGGAGGGCAGTGCCGGGTCGCGGTACGACCTGCGTGGCCGGGCCGCCC
>NZ_BCXA01000040.1 GCF_001894865.1 Rhodococcus maanshanensis NBRC 100610
GACCTGGGGCCCGGGCTTCCTCAACAGCGCCGATCATCGGGCGCTCGGGCAGAGCGTGCTCGACGCGGTGTCCGACGCGGCCAACGAGTGGATCTTTCCCGAGCTCACCGAACCGCGGTGGACGGGCGTGCGATGGGTCGCGGTCAACGTCATGATCGGGGCAACCCATGCCGTCGACGTCACTGCCACGGTCGACACCGCGGTGGCCTCGCTCGCCGAACACAGCCGGTACCTACAGGCACTCAGCGACGTCCCGGTGCTGGACCAGGCGCGGGCGCAGATCGAGATGGCGACCGGTCCGAGGGACGGGTTCGCGGCCGATCGTGCCGTCGGTTTCGAGCTGTACCAGTTCTGACGTCCACGCGCCGAACGGGAGTGCATGGCGGCATGCGCCACGGCACTCCTGTTCGGCGCGCGGCTCAGCGCACGGGGGCGCCGACGATGACGGATCCCGCGCCGGGTACCGCCTCGATGTCGATCGGCAGCGGGTCGAACCGCTCGCCGTCGGCGTACGCGGTGATGCCCGCCGCTTCGAGCCGGACCCGGCGGGACCGGAAGGTCTGCACCTCGTCCAGGTCGACGTGGGTGCCCTTGTAGACCGTCGGGAACAGGCGCACCAGCCGCAGCCGGCTGCCGGCCACCACCACGGTGATGTCCAGCAGCCCGTCGGTGACCTCCGCGTTCGGGGTGATCAGCATCCCGCCGCCGTAGGAGGTGCCGTTGCCGACCGTGACCATCGCCGCGTCCAGTTCGATCGTCTGGTCGTCGAGCACGATCCGGTAGGGGATCGGACGCAGCTGCGCCAGCTCGACGAGCATCGCGACGTTGTAGCGCATCGGCCCGCGGGGCCACCGCAGCCGGTTCGCCCGGTCGGTGACCAGCGAGTCGAAGCCGCTGGACAGCACGGTGCCGAACCAGCGGTCGCCGACCTTGCCGAGATCGATCGTTTCGGTGGTGCCGCGGGCGATGACATCGGCTGCGGCGACCGGGTCGTCGACCGGGATGTGGAACAGCCGGGCGTGGTCGTTGCCGGTGCCGCCGGGGATGATGCCGAGCGGGATGCCGCTCTGGGCAAGGGCCTGCCAGGCGATGCTGATCAGCCCGTCGCCGCCTGCCGCGATCAGCGCGTCGGTGCCATCGGCCACCGCCTTCCGGGCCAGCTCGAGCGCCTCGGCCGCGGAATCCCCCTCGATCTCGGAGACCTCGACGCCGAGCTCACGGAGCCGGGCGATCGCGGCCGCTGCGGCCTCCGGGGCGTGGCCGTTGCCTGCGGCGGGGTTCGTCAGAACCGTGACTGATCTCATGGAATCAGCTTGCCAGGGTTGAGGATTCCGGTGGGGTCAACGGCGTCCTTGACCGCCTGCAGCACCCGTCCGCCCAGCTCGCCGACCTCGGCCGACATCCACGGGCGGTGATCGCGCCCGACGGCGTGGTGGTGGGTGATGGTGGCGCCGACGGAGACGATCGCGTCGCCCGCGGCCTTTTTCGCCGCGGCCCACTGGGTCAGCGGGTCGGCGGTCTGCGCGCAGACCACGGTGAAGTAGAGGGAGGCGCCGGTCGGGTAGGTGTGCGAGATGTGGCACATCACCAGCGCCGGGGTGCCCTGTGCCGTCAGCGATTCGGTGAGCGCGGTGGTGACGGCGGTGCGCAGGTTCGACAGGTTCGACCACGTGGTGGCCGTCTCCAGGGTCTCCACGATGGCGCCCGCGTTGAGCAGCGCATCGCGCAGGTACGGCGCGTCGTAGCGGCCGTGCTCCCATGACCTGGCGGGCTGCTCGCCCAGGTCGGTGCCGCCCGCGGCGGCGAGCAGCGCGCACGCCTCGGCATGCCGGGACTCCACGTGCGCCGCGGTGCCCTCGAAGGTGGTGATCGCCAGGCAGCCCGCCGTGGGGCTCTCGCCGCCGACGTCGCCGGCCAGTGCCAGGTTCAGGCCGGTCTCGGCCTCGTCGGACAGCCGCATCACGGTCGGGGTCGCGCCGGTCTGGATCACTGTGCGCAGGGCGGCCGCGCCGGTCTCGAAATCGGGGAACGACCAGGCCCGGTAGGCGGTGGTCTCGGGGATCGGGTGCACCCGGACGGCCACCTCGGTGATGATCCCGAATGCGCCCTCCGACCCGACGAACAGCTCGCGCAGGTCCGGTCCTGCGGCGGACGCGGGCGCCCTGCCGAGGTCGAGGTCTCCGGTGGGGGTCGCGACCCGGATCCGCTGGACCATGTCGTCGAAGCGGCCGTAGCCGGCGGAGGCCTGGCCGGAGGACCTGGTCGCGGCGAACCCGCCGATCGTGGCGAACTGGAAGCTCTGCGGGAAGTGGCCGAGCGAGAAGCCGTGCGTGCCGAGGAGCTGCTCGGCCTGCGGACCGGTGACGCCTGCCTGCAGGATCGCGATGCCGGAGACGGTGTCGAGGTCGAGCAGGGCGTCCAGGCGGCGCAGGTCGAGAGCGATCACCTCGTGGAAACCGCCCCGCGCGGGGTCGACGCCGCCGACGACGCTGGTGCCGCCGCCGAAGGGAACCACCGCGATCGCCTCGGCCGCGCAGTACCGCAGCAGGGCGAGCACCTCGTCGTGTGAGCCGGGCAGGACCACCGCGTCGGGGGCATCCTGCGGCTCGGTGTCCTTGCGGCGCAACAGGTCCGGCGTGCTCTTGCCGCCGGCATGGCGGAGCCGGGTCGCGTCGTCGGTGCGCACGTGCTCGGACCCGATCAGGTCGTCGAGTTCGGTCCGGTGGCCCTCGGTCAGGCCGGTCGGGCGCAGCACCGCGGCCGACTCCTCGGGCGGCGGCGACTGCTCGGCGCTGACGCCGAGTGCGGAACGGAGCAGGTTGAGCACCTGCGGCGAGAGTTGCTTGCGGAACTCGGCGACTCCCCAGGCGTCCCACTCCATGGTGGGTGCCGCGGTGTCGGGGAACTGCGGAGTGGGGGCTGATTGCGGAGCTGCGGTGTCGGACATGCGTTACAGTGTTACATACGATGTCTATCCGTAACGCAGATCCGCAGACTGCAGCCGCAGCGCCCACCGTCGACGACCTCATTCTCGACGCAACCCGAGCCTGCGTGCTCGAATTCGGCCTGAGGCGGACCACCCTTGCCGAGATCGCCCGCCGCGCGGGGGTGAGCCGACCCACCGTGTACCGCCGCTGGCCCGACACCAAGGCCGTCGTCGCTGACCTGCTGACCAGGGAGATCGAGCACGCGCTGCCGGTGATGTCCGGTTCGGGAACCGCGCGCGAGGAACTGGTGCGCGGCGTCGCGGAGACCGCCGAGACGGTGCGGGCCCACCCGCTGTTCGTCAAGATCCTGCGCTCGGACCCCGAACTGCTCATCACCTACATCGTCGACCGGCTCGGGGCGAGCCAGCGGGCGATCGTCGACACGCTCACCCCTGTCGTCCTGGTCGGGCAGCGCGATGGCTCGATCCGCGCGGGCGATGCCACCGGTATCGCCACCATGATCCTGCTGATGGCGCAGTCGGCCGTGCAGTCCGCAGGCATGGTCGCGGAGATCCTGCCCCCGAAGGCGCTGATCGCGGAGCTCGCGCTCGCCGTCGACGCCTACCTCAGTCCACGAGCACCCCTTACCTAGGAGCAACGGTGAACCAGCAATCGAACTCGGCGCTGAACGCGGACCGGCGCAGCCGGGAACTGTCCGCCCTCGGTGACGGGACCGCGGTGGACGTGCTCGTGATCGGCGGCGGCATCACCGGCGTCGGTACCGCCCTCGACGCCGCCTCGCGCGGCCTGAGGGTGGTGCTCGTCGACAAGCACGACCTGGCGTTCGGGACGAGCCGGTGGAGCTCCAAGCTCGCCCACGGCGGGTTGCGCTACCTGGCCTCGGGAAATGTCGGCATCGCGCGGGAGAGCGCCGTCGAGCGCGGGATCCTGATGACGAGCACCGCGCCGCATCTGGTCCGGGCGATGCCGCAGCTCGTGCCGCTGCTGCCGTCGGTCGGGGCCTTCGAGAAGACCCTGGTGCGTACGGGATTCCTGGCGGGCGACGTGCTGCGGGCCACGGCGAGGACGTCGACGAAGGTGTTGCCGCGCTCGCGCCGGGTGTCCGCCGACCGCGCCGCGGAGCTCGCGCCGGCGGTCCGGCGGGACGGCCTGCGCGGCGGGCTGCTCGCGTACGACGGCCAGCTGATCGACGATGCTCGGCTGGTGGTGGCCATCGCGCGCACCGCGGCGCAGCACGGAGCCACCGTGCTGACCCGCGTCGGCGCGTACGACGTGACCGGTTCCTCGGCGCGGCTGCGCGATGAGCAGACCGGTGAGGAACTGACGATCCGGGCGCGCGCAGTGGTGAACGCGGCGGGAGTGTGGGCCGGACAGGTCGATCCCGACATCCGCTTGAAGCCGAGCCGGGGCACCCACCTGGTGTTGCCCGCGCAGGCGCTGGGGAATCCCACCGCCGCGCTGACGGTGCCGATCCCGGGGGAGACCAATCGATTCGTGTTCGCGCTGCCCGCGCAGCTCGGACGGGTCTACCTCGGTCTGACCGACGAGGCGATCGAGGGCGAGATCCCCGACGTGCCGCAGGCCGCGGACTTCGAGATCGACTTCCTGCTCGACACGGTGAACACCGCGCTCGGTACGCCGCTGACCCGGGCGGACGTGCTCGCCACCTATTCGGGTCTGCGGCCGCTGCTCGACACCGGAGAGGGCGAGACCGCCGATCTCTCGCGCAACCACGCTGTGCTCCGCTCGTCGAACGGCGTCATCAGCGTGGTCGGCGGCAAGCTCACCACCTATCGCAAGATGGCCCAGGACGCGGTCGACGCGGCCGTCCGCGCCGGCGGTCTCACGGCGGGACCGTGTGTGACCACGAAGCTCCCCGTGGTCGGCGCGGGACCGGTCACGGGCGACCTGCCCGCCTCGCTCGTGGCCCGGTACGGCGGCGAGTCGGCCCAGGTGGCGGCGGCGGGCGAGCTCGCCCCGATCGCGGAGGGCATCGACGTCACGCACGCCGAGCTGGCCTTCGCGGTCAGCCACGAGGGCGCCCTCGACGTCGACGACCTGCTGGACCGCAGGACCCGGATCGGGCTGGTGCCCGCGGATCGCGAACGGGCGATGGCGGCCGCCGAGGCCGCGCTGGGCCGCTGACGGCAGGGATCCTCAGCTCTTTCTTCGGGGCTCCGTGTCGAGATGCAGCGAGGATTCGCAGGACACGCTGCTCCACTTTGACGGATTCCGGGCGTGTCGCGCTGTGTCGCTGATGTGGGTCGTGCGATGCCGTCCGGTGCAGTGTGGGACAGCGGCGTTTTCCTGTTGTGCTGTCGGCGCGAAGGACAGTGGCCGCCCACCTCGGTCGGGGTGAGCGGCCACTGCGCGTTGGGCGTCCGGTCTGTCGCGCGACACCCTAAGCGTCGTCGTGGATGCTGACGACGCGGTAGGGAAGTCAGACACGCTCGCACCGCGCAGGTGAACCGCAAAGAATAGTCGGCGACGAAGAAGGGCGATTTAATTATGGGAATCTTCTTGAAGATCACTTATGATTCACAAGGCGGGAAAACGGCAGAAAAGGCCACTATAAACCAGAACATCCTGGATGGCGTTCTCAACAGCCTGAATGACTACGCCTGGCAGGATCGAATTGCTCCCCAATTGCGGAACCTTGATTCCCAGTTCAGTCACATTGCACTCGGGCTGATCCTGCGGTTCTATCACAAGATCAATGTCGAGAAGGGCAACCTGAGGTCGCTTGCTCGGTATATCAAGAAGGACGACAAGCTTCTGGTCGATCAGATACTCGTCGTAGACGAGTATGAGGATCTATCGGAGAGGGGGACGAGGACACAGCTTTGCGACGATATCGTGAATCATCTCGAGCAAGCCCTCATGAGGTACAAAGACCGCTTCCAAGACTTTGATGCCGTTGCGTTCATTCCGTTGCTCAGAGAAAGATTTGAAGAAATCAAGCAGCAAGGGAATCGCTAGCCGCCGTGACCAACACCGCCCGTGGCGTGATGATCGAAGCCGCCGCCCGAGAAACGTACGAGGACGCCGCCGTCGACGCCTTGACCTGGCTCGACTGGGAAGGACTGGGGCAGGGCAGGAAGTGTGGCGCGAGGCTGTGATCACTGTCGTCGACGCGATCCTCGCCGCGCTCCCAATCGAGTGCCGGTGCATCCTGATAGTCGGCCATTGATCCCGAGTCTGGGCGCTGAACGGAGCGCAGCGTAGGACGTGGCCCCTTCGCGTCCTGCCTAGTTAATCCAGCGTCGCGTTTCGCTAATCTTCGCTGCATCTCGACACTCCGGCAATTGAGGACTGTTTCTGACCGCAATGGCTCGTAACGTCATCCCTACCAACAGACAAGGGAAGGCCGATCACATGAGCACCGTTCAGAACACCGCCGCACAGTCCACCGTCACCGGCGAGCACGCCGACATCCTGGCGATGCTGGCCGACCAGCGGCAGACGTTCCTCATCACGGTCCGCGGGCTCGACGACGCGCAGGCGCGAACGCGCTCCACGGCAAGCGAACTCACCCTGATGGCCCTCATCAAGCACGTCGCCGCCACGGAGCGACACTGGATCGAGACGATGATCGAGCCCGACGAGAACGCCGAGTTCGACATGGAGATCGCCACCGAGGCGTGGACCGTCGGCGAGGACGCCACGCTGGCCGCGCTGCTCGAGGACTACGCGGCCGTCGCACGCGCGACCGAGGCCGCGGTGGCGGGACTGCCGGACCTGGGCGCGCTGATCCCGATGCCGACCGCGCCGTGGGCCCCCGACCGCGAGTGGTGGACGGCCCGAAAGATCCTGCTGCACATCCTCCGGGAGACCGCGCAGCACTCGGGCCACGCGGACATCATCCGTGAGTCGCTCGACGGCGGGAACACCACCATGCAGATGGGGGCCGACGCGGGCATGGAGTTCTAACGGGGGAGGGTGCGCTCGGCGGCGACTCCGAAGTGGTCGCCGCCCTTGTGCTCCGGGTTGTGGGTGCCCCACGAGCGGACCCGGTCGACGGGCACCAATCGGGGGATGTGCTTGCGGCAGTGGATGTATGCCTCCTCGACGCGGACGAGGACCCAACGCTCCGCACGGCGGCCGCGTACCCGCTCGATCGGAAGGTCCGGGTACGTGTGCCGAATGTCGTCATCGGTGACGATCTGTGCCGCGCCGTTGACGTGCAGGCCGATCAGATCGGTGACGAAATCCGCCATGAACAGGCCGATGTGCGGATTCTCGATGATGTTGCCGAGGCTGGCCATCACCCCGTTGCCCTGGTACTCGGGATATCCGATGAGGTCAGGGGCGAAGACCTGGACGAATCCCGCTGGGCCCGCCCGCAGCGACACGTCGCACGATCCATCCGACGCGGACGTGCCGATGAACAGCAGGTCCATTCTTGCGATGAACTCGATCATCGCGGGGTTGAGGCGGGTGCGCATCTGGCGGGCGTAGAAGCGGTCGGCGCGGAACGAGGTCCCCAGCTCGTCCTGCATCACCCGCTCGCCGTCGGTGCCGTTGGTCGGGGGTTCGGCGCTGGACATCGTGGTTCTCCTGGAGCCGAGGCATGTGGTGCGAAGCCATCACCTTCATGCTCCGTCCGGCCCGTGCCCGCCACCAGCGACCCTCGGGTGAGAATCCGTCACCCTTGGTGTGGCCGGCCCCGGTCCGCCGAGGCGGCGTTCGATGCCGCGCGCGCCCGGCCCGCCGGGAGTAGCGTCGGGATTCGTGAGCATTCGACTCGGATATCAGATGCCCAACTTCAGCTACTCGCGGTCGGTACGGGAGCTGTTCCCCACCGTGATCGCGCAGGCCCGCGAGGCCGAGGCGGCCGGATTCGACACCGCCTTCGTGATGGACCACTTCTATCAGCTGCCCGGCATCGGGGAGCCCGACGAACCTATGCTCGAGGCCTATACGGCGCTGGCAGGCCTGGCAGCGTCGACCGAGAGCATTCAGCTCTCGGCGCTCGTCACCGGCAACACCTACCGGAACCCGGCTATGCTCGCGAAGACGGTGACCACCCTGGACGTGGTCAGCGGAGGTCGGGCCGTGCTCGGCATCGGCGCCGGCTGGTTCGAGCTCGAACACCAACAGTTCGGTTATGAATTCGGTACTTTCACCGATCGTTTCGAGCGGCTCGGTGAGGCGCTGGAGATCATCGTGCCGATGCTGCGTGGGCAGCGGCCGACCTTCGAGGGCAAGTGGTACCGGACCGAGGGCGCGATCAACGAGCCCCGCATCCGCGACGACCTGCCGGTGCTGCTCGGCGGCGGCGGTGAGAAGAAGACCTTCGGCTATGCGGCCCGCTATGCCGATCACCTGAACATCATCTGCAACGCAACCGAGTTGCCCCGCAAGCTGGATGCGCTCGCCGCGCGCTGCGCGGAGATCGGCCGCGACCGCGGCACGTTGGAGACGAGCTTCCTGGCGTTCGTGATCATCGACGAGGACGGCGATCGCGCCCGCAGGCTGCAACGTGACCTACTGCTCAGCCGGGGGCTCGACCTGGACGCACTCGGCGAGGATGAACGCGCCGCCGCCACGGACCGGCAGTTCGTCGGCGATCCCGACGACGTGGCCGAGCAGATCGCCTCGCGGGTCCTCGATCGCGGGATCGACGGCGTCGTCATCAATCTGGTCGCGAACGGCCACGAGCCGGGCATCGTCGAGCTGGCGGGCCGGACGCTCGGCGGGTTGGTGCGCAGCTAGGAGGAGGCGAGCGGGATGGAGCAAAGGAGTGATGCGGCGCAGACCAGGCGGCGCGGGGACCGGCGTTCCGTGTTCGAGCGGTTTGTCGAGCAGGCCCAGCTCCGGGCCAGCCAGGCACCCTTCTTCTTCGTGTGCGTCGGGGTGGTCGTGCTCTGGTTGGTCAGCATTCCGGTGTGGACCGATCTCAAGACGTGGCAGGTCGCCATCCATACCGTCGCAAGCGTCTTCACCCTGTTGCTGGTGGTGCTGCTGGAGAACGCGAGCCGCCGGGCCGACGAGGCCGCGCAGGAGAAGCTCAATGTCATCGCCGAGGCGTTGGCCGCGCTGATGGATTCGTCGGCGGTGCACGATCCGGCCCTTGGCGAGGCCGCGTCTCGGCTCCGCGACGCCGTCGGCCTCGAAGCGCGTCACTGACGTCGGGGAGCTCCGGCCGCTGTGGCACGCTGATCGGATGCGAGTCGCCGTCGTCGCCGGACCGGATCCGGGTCATGCCATTCCAGCCATCGCGCTCTGCCTGAGATTCATTGCGGCCGGCGACGATCCGGTTCTCTTCACCGGTGTCCGGTGGTTGGAGGCGGCGCGCGAGGCCGGCATCACGGCGCGCAAGCTCAAGGGCCTGGCGCCGCGGCCCGAGGACGACGACATGGACGCGGGCCAGCGGATCCACTCGCGGGCGGCGCACATCTCGACCGAGGTGCTGCCGGACCTGAGCGCCATGCTCCCGGACCTGGTCGTCTCCGACATCCTCACCGCGGGCGGCGGGATGGCGGCCGAACGCCTCGACGTGCCATGGGTGGAGTTGTCGCCGCACCCGCTGTACTCGGCCTCGAAGGGGTTGCCGCCCATCGGCAGCGGCCTCGCACCGGGGGAGGGCCTGCGTGGGAAGACCCGCGACGCGCTGATGCGGGCGGCGACCGGCCGGTCGATCAAGCAGGGCCTGCGACAGCGTTCCGAGGCAAGGGTCACGGTCGGGCTGCCCGCGACGGACCCCGGCCCGGTGGCCCGGCTGATCGCGACGCTGCCCGCGCTGGAGGTGCCGCGGCCGGACTGGCCGGAGAACGCGCACGTGGTCGGTCCGCTGCTGTGGGAGCCGACCGCGGACCTGCTGACGCCGCCGCCGGGCGACGAGCCGCTGGTGATGATCGCGCCCTCGACCGCGTTCACCGGTGCCGAGGGCATGCTGGAGACGGCGCTGCAGGCCCTCGACGGCGCGGGGGTTCGGGTGGTCGCCTCGATGCTCGACGAGCCGCCGACCGGGCTGCCGGACTGGGCTCGCGCGGGGCTGGGCAGGCAGGACGCGTTGCTCGCGCAGTCCGCCGCGGTCGTGTGCGGCGGCGGGCACGGGATGCTCGCCAAGACCCTGCTGGCCGGGGTCCCCGCTGTCACGGTGCCCGGGGGAGGAGACCAGTGGGAACTGGCGAACCGCGCGACCAGGCAGGGCAGCGCGGTGGTGGTGCGCCCACTCGGGGTGGACGCCCTGCGCGCTGCCGTCCTGAGAGTGCTCTCCGAACCCGGGTTCGGTGCGGCCGCGGCGAGCGCGGCGGCGGGCCTGACGGAGGTGACGGACCCGGTGGCGGTGTGCAGGGCGGCGGCCCGGTGACGATGCGCGCTACCGTTGCCGTGTGCGACTGACCGAGTTCAACGAGATGGTCCACGGCGAGTTCGGCCGGCTGTACGGCGACTCGCTGCTGGTGGACCACGTCCTGATCAGCCTCGGCGGCAAGACCGCGGCCGAGGCCATCGAGGCTGGTCGCGATCCCCGCGAGGTCTGGCGTGCGCTGTGTGCCGAGTTCGAGGTCCCGCGCGCCCGCTGGTGAACCGGGTCCGTCGATCGGACCGGCGCCACGCCGCCGCGGAGGTTGACTCGAACAGGTGTTCCCCTATGCTGGGGTTGTGTTCGGTGATCGAACGGATCGGCGACGTTGTTCCTGGACAAGTCGACTGATCACGAACTTGTCGGTACCCCGCTCTAACGTGACGGCATCGCTTGAAACAGATCGCTGATGAACCCCAGATCGCTGGACGAGTCGTTGACTTAAGGAGAACCGAAGATGGCACCACAGGCACACGATCGCGACAAGGCGCTCGAGCTCGCACTGGCGCAGATCGACAAGAACTTCGGCAAGGGTTCGGTGATGCGCCTCGGTGACGAGTCCCGTCAGCCCATCGCGGTGATCCCGACCGGGTCGATCGCGCTGGATGTCGCCCTCGGCATCGGCGGTCTGCCGCGTGGTCGCGTGATCGAGATCTACGGTCCGGAATCCTCGGGTAAGACCACGGTTGCCCTGCACGCGGTCGCCAACGCGCAGGCCAACGGCGGTATCGCGGCCTTCATCGACGCCGAGCACGCGCTCGATCCGGACTACGCCAAGAAGCTCGGCGTCGACACCGACGCGCTGCTGGTCTCCCAGCCGGACACCGGTGAGCAGGCGCTGGAGATCACGGACATGCTGATCCGCTCCGGCGCGCTCGACATCCTGGTCGTCGACTCGGTGGCGGCGCTGGTGCCCCGCGCCGAGATCGAGGGCGAGATGGGCGACAGCCACGTCGGTCTGCAGGCTCGCCTGATGAGCCAGGCGCTGCGCAAGATCACGGGCGCGATGAGCAATTCCGGCACCACCGTCATCTTCATCAACCAGCTGCGCGAGAAGATCGGCGTCATGTTCGGCTCGCCGGAGACCACCACCGGTGGTAAGGCGCTGAAGTTCTACGCGTCCGTCCGGATGGACATCCGGCGAATCGAGACGTTGAAGGACGGCTCCGATGCGGTCGGTAACCGCACCCGCATCAAGGTCGTCAAGAACAAGATGGCGCCGCCGTTCAAGCAGGCCGAGTTCGACATCCTCTACGGTCACGGAATCAGCAAGGAAGGCTCGCTGATCGACATGGGCGTCGAGCACGGCTTCATTCGGAAGTCGGGCTCCTGGTTCACCTATGAGGGCGACCAGTTGGGTCAGGGCAAGGAGAACGCCCGGAAGTTCCTGCTGGAGAACACCGACATCCGCGACGAGATCGAGAAGAAGATCAAGGAGAAGCTGGGCATCGGCGCCGACGTGACGGCGGACGAGGCGCCTGCTGCCCCCGTCGACTTCTAGGTCCACCGTGCGCTCCGGTGACGATGACACCCGGACGCCGGCCGCTCAGGAGGCGCAGGCAAAGGATCTGTGCCTGCGCCTCCTGACGGATCGGGCGCGTAGCCGGGCAGAACTGGCGAAGAAGCTCGCGGACAAGGGCTTCGACGAGGATGTCGCCGTGCGGGTGCTCGATCGACTCACCGTGGTCGGCCTGGTCGACGACGCGTCCTTCGCCGCCCAGTGGGTGCATTCGCGGCACACCTTCTCCGGCAAGGGCAAGCGCGCGCTGGCGATGGAACTGCGCACCAAGGGGGTCGCACCGGAGATCGCCGCGCAGGCGCTGGACCAGATCGACGGTGACGACGAGCGCGCCCGCGCCATCGAACTGGTGCAACGGAAACTGCGCACCATGTCCCTGGACTTCGAGGTGGACGGGCCGGGCGGGCGCAGCAGCGAACGCGACCGGGCCGTGCGCCGGCTGGTGTCCATGCTCGCCCGTCGCGGTTATCCGCAGTCGATGGCCTTCGACGTGGTGAAGAGTGAACTCGCGCAGGCGGGTTCGGAGCTCGACGGCTAGGGCGTCCGACTTACATAGCGGGTGCGGGGTCGCGTTCTAACCGACGGGCTTCGTAGTGTTCCGGAGGCGACCACAGGAGGGTCGGCGGCTTCCTGCCGACCGACCGGGGCGATCCCTGCCTCAGGGGCAAAGTGTCAGGTTTCCAGATTCCTCGCAGCCAGCAGGTCAGCGCCCCTGGGTGCGGGCCATTGCGGCGGCGGTCGCGACATCCACTTCCCCACGGTGGACGAGGGCCTGCGGGATCTGGACCGGGCCGACGGGAGCAGTTAGTTGGTGCCGGGGAGGCCAGCCGAGGGAGATTCCTCGGCGGGGAACAGGATGGGGCTGAGCAGGTAGCGATCGCGGTCGTCCGCGGGCAGGTTGTTCAGGCGCGGAATGAGGACGCGCTGGAGGTCGGCGATGAGTGCGACAAGCTCGTCCTCGCTCAGCCAGACGGCGTGCTGGCGGTAGCCGACGAGGTCGGCCGTCGGGTCGGGATCGCGGTCGAGGTAGGCGTTGAACTCGGCGAGGAGGGTGGCCATGGCGACGGCAAAGGTGCGCCGGTGGTCGTCGGCGGTGAGTGACGCGACGATGTCGGAGTCGATCACGACGGGGTCCTGGCGGAGCCGGTAATGGCGTTCCACAGCTCCTCTGACGCGTCGTTCGTCGGCCACCTCCAGGATCCCCGCGGCCGATAGGAGGTCGATGTGCCGATAGACCGTCGCTTTGGAGACGTCGGGGATGCGCTCGCACAGCTGGGCGGTCGTCAATGTCCGTCCGCGCATCACGTGGACGATGCGCAGCCGTACTGGATGTCCGAGGAGCTCAAGAGGGTCCACCACCAAACGGTCTCATGTCATGCTACCTTTCGCAAGAATCGAGAATGGTAGGAGATGCGATGGGGGACACGGATCCGAGTGCGGTGGTGCGCATGCTCTGCGAGGGGCGCTTCGGCGAGGTCGCTGATCTGTTCGCGGCGCCGCTGCGGTCACAGGTCTCCGCCACTGCGCTACGTGAGGCATGGGCAGGCCAGGTGGGACGAAGGGGAGTCGCCTCGGCCGTCGGCGAGGCTCTGGATGAGCCCAGCGAGGCGGAGTCCGGCAGTGTGCGCGTGCCCGTGGCGGGCGACCACGGCGAGTTCACGGTAATGCTGTCGCTGGACGGCGACGGGATGCTGACCGGCCTGCGGTTCGCGGTTGCGGACTGGGGGGCTCCGGCGTACGCCGACCCCGAACGGTTCGAGGAGCAGGAGGTCACGGTCGGTTCCGGGCCGCTGGCCGTGCCCGGGACGCTGAGCCTGCCGCGAGGCACCGGCCCGTGGCCCGGCGTCGTTCTGCTCAGCGGGGGAGGGCCATTCGACCGCGACGCCACCAGCGGCCCGAACAAACCACTCAAGGACCTGGCGTGGGGGCTGGCCTCCTCGGGGGTGGCGGTGCTGCGGTTCGACAAGATGACGTATGCGCACCCCGCCCGGGTGGCCGAACTCGAGAACTTCACGATGAGCGAGGAATACGTGCCGCACGCCGTCGCGGCGGTACGACTGCTCCAGGGCCGGCCGGAAGTTGACGTCGCCCGGGTCTTCGTGGCCGGGCACAGCATGGGGGGGAAGGTGGCGCCACGGGTCGTGGCGGCCGAGCCGTCGGTGGCCGGGATGGTGATCATGGCCGGGGATGCTGAGCCGATGCACCGAGCCGCCATACGCGTGGTCCGCCACCTCGCGGCGTTGACCGGTGACCCATCCATGGTGGACTTCCAGGAGACCATCACGCGCCAGGCCGCGCTTGTCGACAGCCCGGCCCTGTCCCTCGACACTCCTGCCGCGGACCTGCCTCTCGGTCAATGGCCGGGCTCCTACTGGCTGGACCTGCGCGGCTACGACCCCGTTGCCGCGTCGGCGGCGCTCGAGCGGCCGATGCTCATTCTCCAGGGTGGCCGCGACTATCAGGTGACCGTCGCGGACGATCTCGCACGGTGGCAGGCGGGGCTGGCGCACCGGCCGGATGTCATGATCCGCGTTTACGACGCCGACGACCATCTGTTCTTCGCCGGCACCGGCCCGTCGGTGCCCGCGGACTATGCGCGAGCCCAGCATGTCGACCCCGAGGTGGTCGAGGACGTCGCCAGGTGGCTGGCGGACCCGTCCGTCGAATACTGACCCGATGGCTCCTAGGGAATCCGGCCGTCCCCAAGCGACTGATACCGCTCGCGTGTCCATTTCGGCAGGTTGTGATGAGTCACCTTCCGGCGCGCGATGAGTTTCTCGGACGCGGGGAGTCTCAACTTAGGTATCCATCATCAAGAGTGTGGGAGAACTGAGTGAAACAGCTACTGAGAGTCCAGAATTTCAACGTCTCGAGTGACGGTATCGGTGCCGGTGAGCACCAAAGCCTGGAGTGTCCGTTCGGCCTCGACCCCGGTCGCATGTTCGCGTGGGCCGGCGCCACGGCCAGCTGGCCCATGCGCACCGACCCCGGCGGAAGCCGCGGGCTCGACGACTACTTCACTCGAGACTACGCACGCAACATCGGTGCCGAGATCATGGGCCGCAACAAATTCGGGCCCCACCGCGGGCCCTGGAGCGACCTCGAATGGCGTGGCTGGTGGGGGGACGAGCCTCCGTTCCGCACCCCAGTGTTCGTCATGACCCACCACGAGCGTCCCTCCTTCTCACTCTCCGACACCACGTTCCACTTCGTCGACAGTGACCCAGCCACCATCCTCGAGCAGGCGCGCGAGGCGGCTCAGGGCAAGGACGTCCGACTCGGCGGCGGGGTTGCCACCATCCGACAGTTCCTCGACGCAGACCTCGTCGACACCATGCACGTGGCGGTCTCACCGGTGAAACTCGGATCCGGACTACAACTCTGGGAGTCACCCGACGATCTACTCGACCGATTCCACCTCGAGGTCGTACCCAGCCCGAGCGGTGTGACCCACCACCTATTCTGGCGAAAGTGACCCTCCGGACTGCTCCGCACTCCGGAGCGGGCCCTCGATGCGAGGAGCTGGCGAATGCGTCGGCTCGTCCAAAGCGGACCGATCTCACTGCTCCACCGTGCTCTACCAACCACATGGGACCCACACCGGCGCGACCGGACGAAAGGCTCTGGCGATCCTTGAGATGGAGCGGGCCGACGCCCCCGTCGGCCCGCACCAAGTATCGTCCGTGTTCGAATGCCTAGGACCCTTGGGGAATACAGGGGATCCCTCCCGTGCCAGGCAGAGTTCCCGCTCTTCTGAGCTCGTCGAGCAGCGACGTGCGGGTCAGGTACGCGGCAATCAGCGGGATGGACCAGGTGGTGCTGGCGAGGCAATAGTGCTCTTCGTACCAACACTTCTCACAATCCGGGAATGCGGGGCAAACGCCTACAGGATGCGGAGCACGTAACGATGCTTAGGGCATGTCAATTTCATACAGAACTACCTCGGCCACAGTTACCGCGCTCATCGGCGCTGCGATGTTCGTTGCGGCGCCGGGCGTAGCCGGTGCCACCGACGTGGCCGATCCCTGCCAGCTCGGGTGGTCGAACGTCGGACCACGAACGTGCGCCCAGGCACCCGTCAACATGGCGCCGGTCTGGACGCTGGGAGATGGCATCTGTGCCGGCATGCTGACTGCCTCCGGGACCGCGTTCGACGGACCCCTGGGGAAGTACTCCGAGGTGCCGGGGGCCGTCCATTCGGTCGAACTGCGAATCACGCAGGGCTTCTCGCCGCTGGGCGAGTGGGGGTCGACCACCCTGGCCTGCAACGTAACTGCAGTCATCGATTGGCGGAACCTCGACACCGGTCAGAGTGGCACAGCGAGTCGGTACATACCCGCCTCCAAGACGAGTTCCTTCCCGACGGTCATGCAAGTCGGTACCGGCCCGGGACGGGTTCGGCTCACCATGCGGACCGATGGCCCGAGCATTCCCGTCTCGACTGACGTGGTCGTCCCCTGACGCGCGTCGCCGCGTAGCGCGACGGCCCGAACGGTTGTCGCCCGCGCGTCGATCCACGAACCGTCTCACGAATCGATGGCGGCGATATCCCTTTCAGCCGAGACAAGGTGTGGGTCATGCTTAGCATGGAGTCGATCGGAGTACCTGCAGTTTCGACGCCGGACCTACCCAGTTGTGGTGTCCGGCCCACACTGTGAGGAGTCCACGTGACAAGCGAGGGAAGTATCCGGGTCGGTGGCCGGACCATCACCTACCTCGAAGCCGGTGACCCGGGCGGTCCACTCGTGCTGCACAACCACGGGGGACCCTCGAGTCGGCTGGAGGCCGAGCTGTTCGATCGTGGTGCGAAGGCCAACGGGTTGAGGTTCGTGTGCCCGGATCGGCCGGGCATGGGCGGGTCAGATCCTCAGCCGGGCCGCACCTTCGAGGGCTGGACCGATGATCTCCTGCGGCTGGCCGACTCCATGGGCGCAGACCGATTCGCGGTGACCGGCTGGTCCGAGGGTGGGCCGTGGGCCCTCGCTGCCGCCGCTTACCTGGAGCCCGCGCGCCTCGCCCACGTCACGTGCATTGCCGGTGGCAACTACGGCACGTTCGGAGCGAACTGGGCAGCGAAGTACCTGAGCAGTGTGGACGCGCTGGGCGGTCGCCTTGCGCTTCACTTCCATCCCGGCTTCACGCTCATGTACGAGCTGCTCGGGATGAGCGCCACGCACTTCGAGGATCGCTACGCGAAGGCCATCACCAAGTCGGTCGGTGCCGCGGATCGAGAGGTGCTGGCGGGCGAGGAGGTCCTCGGGTTGTTCCTGGGAGCGAGTCGAGAGTGCTTCCGGCAGGGCGCAGGCGGACTAGTGGTCGACGCCACGATGCTCTACGTGGCATGGCCGTTCGACATGACCGACGTGGCGCGCCCGGTCCACTTCTGGCAGGGCAGCGCCGACACCCTCGTGCCCGAGGTGATCAACAAGACGGTGGCGGACAGGACGCCGGGAGCCATCTGGCACCCGATCAGCGGTGGTGGCCACTTCATCGCCCTCAGTCACGCGAACGACATCCTCGCACTGGTGGCGGACGATCTTGCGCCGGAGGCGAACTGAGCCCCCGGGTCAGTCGCCGGTGATGTCGATGCCCGGTGCGGCGGCGGCCGCACCGCCGACGGGAACCGCGCTCACCTTCCCACGCCTGCCCGTACGCAAACGCTTCTCGACCCGGGTGGCCAGCATCGTCAGCGCCGAGTTCAGCACGATCATGATCGCGGCCACCACCAGCAACGCCGGTAGGTAATTGCCGTAGAACGAGCCGAGTTGCTGCCCGGAACGGACCACCTCGATGTAGCCGATGAGGTAACCGAGCGCGGAGTCCTTCAGCGCGACCACCATCTGGGAGATGATCGCGGGCAACATCGCGGTCACCGCCTGCGGCAGAAGGATGGTCCGCATGATCATGCTCTTGCGCATGCCGAGCGCCTTCGCGGCCTCGGTCTGGCCCTTCGGGAGCGACCTGATGCCCGCGCGGACGATCTCGGCGATGACCGAGCCGTTGTAGAGCGTCAGTCCGGTGACAACCGCCGCGAGTGCCAGGTACTTCGCCTTGAAGACCTGGTAGTCGGCGAACAGCTGGTAGGCGAAGATCATCAGGATCAGCACCGGGATGGCGCGGAACAGTTCGACGATGAAGCCGGCCGTGCCCCGGATCACCCGATGATCGGACAGTCGGGCGATGCCGAGCACCGCGCCGAGGATCAGCGCGAGCACGATCGAGATGGCCGCGGCGATGAGCGTGCCCCGGATGCCGGGGAGCAGGTACGTCGTCCACGAGGTGGAGTCGGTGAAGGGGCTCCATTTCTCGGCGGTGAGCTGGCCCTTCGCGTCCAGTGCGCGGTAGACGAGGTATCCGACGACGCCGAGCGCCACCGCTACCGCCACCGACAGCAGTCGGTACAGATTGCGAGCCCTCGGGCCGGGGGCGTCGTAGAGGAGGGTCGGTTCGGCAGTCATCGGGCCACCTCCAGCCGCTTGCCCAGATAGCCGAACAGCAGGCCCATCGGCAGGGTCAGGATCACGAACCCGAGGGCGAAGATGCCGCCGACCACGAAGATCGCGGCCTCGCTCTCGATCATCGTCTTCATCAGCAGCGACGCTTCGGCGACTCCGATCACCGAGGCGATCGTCGAGTTCTTGGTCAGCGCGATCAGGACGCTGCCCAGGGGCGCGATCACGGACCGGAACGCCTGCGGCAGCACGATCAGTCGGAGGTTCTGCGCGAAGGTGAGGCCGAGGGAGCGTCCGGCCTCCGCCTGCCCGACGTGCACGGTGTTGATCCCGGCGCGCAGCGACTCGCAGACGAACGCGGCGGTGTACACGCTCAGGCCCAGGATCGCGAGCCGAATGTTGTTGTCCACCAGGAAGGTCGGTGAGTTCTCCGGGGCCAGGCTGACGCCCATCGTCTGGTACAGGCCGAACGAGCAGAAGATGATGATCAGCGTCAGGGGGGTGTTGCGGAAGATGGTCACGTAGGCGGTGCCGATCCACCGGGCCACCGGGATGGGGGAGACGCGCATGGCGGCCAGAATCGTGCCGAGGACGAGCGCGCCCACCGCGGACAGCGCGGTCAGCTTGATCGTCATCCAGAATGCGGAGATCAGTTGATCCCAATACTCACTGAGTATGTCCACGTGGCCTCTCCCCGGGGCAGATGGTGCGGTGACGGCCGCCGACGGGACCGGTCGGACCGGTCCCGTCGGCGGTGGTCGGCGACTAGTAGCGGTCGACGGTGGGCGGAGCCGGGATCGGGTAGCCGGACGGGCCGACGTTCTTCTCCAGCGAGGCCTTCCAGGAGCCGTCCGCGATCATCTCCTCGATCGCGTCGTTGATCTTGTTGCGGGTCTCGGTGTCGCCCTTGGCGAGACCGATGCCGTAGTTCTCGGTGGTGAACGGCTGCCCGACCACCTTGAGCTGGCCGGGGTACTGGGCGGCGTAGCCGGCCAGGATGACCGCGTCGGTCGTCACCGCGTCCACCGCCCCGTTGCGCAGCGCCTCGACGCAGGCCGAGTAGGTGTCGAACTCCTGCAGCTGGACTTCCTTGGCGTAGGTGTCCTTGACCTTCTGCGCGGGCGTCGACCCGGTCACCGAGCAGAGCTTCTTGCCGCCGTTGAGGGACTCGGGGCCGGTGATGTCGGTGTTGTCCGAGCGCACCAGCAGCGACTGGCCGGTGGTCAGGTAGGGGCCCGCGAAGTCGACCTTCTCCTTGCGGGCGTCGGTGATCGAGTACGTCGCGACGATGTAGTCGACCTCGCCGTTCTGGATCAGCGTCTCGCGCTGGGCGGAGGGAGATTCCTTGAACGTGATGCCGGAGGCGGGTACGCCCAGCTTGTCGGCCACGTAGGTGGCGACGTCGACGTCGAAGCCGCTGAACGTGCCGTCCGGATTGCGCAGGCCGAGGCCGGGCTGGTCGTACTTGATGCCGACGGTGAGCTTGCCGCTCTCGGCGCTCTCCGAGGCGCTCTTCTGCTCGTCGCCGCCGCACGCGGTGGCGACGACGGCGATCGCGACCATGCCGACGCCGAGTCGTAGTGCGCGATTGATCCTCATGGTGTTCCTCTCTGTGGTCAGAACAGTGGTGACGGGTGGTAGGTCAGGCCGTGAACCCGATGAGGGCCCCGGGCTCAGTGGCCCAGGATCTTGCCGAGGAAGTCCTTGGCGCGGTCGGTCGCCGGTGCGGTGAAGAAGGTCTCGGGATCGGTGTCCTCGACGATCAGGCCGTCGGCCATGAACAGGACGCGGTTGCCCGCGCGGCGCGCGAACCCCATCTCGTGGGTGACCACGAGCATCGTCATGCCCTCCTTGGCCAGCGAGATCATCACCTCGAGGACCTCACTGACCATCTCGGGATCCAGCGCGGAGGTGGGCTCGTCGAACAGCATCACCTTGGGGTTCATCGCGAGCGCTCGCGCGATGGCGACCCGCTGCTGCTGCCCGCCCGAGAGCTGCGCCGGATACTTGTCCGCCTGGTTGGCGATGCCGACCCGTTCGAGCAGTTCCGTCGCCCGCGCCTTGGCCTCGCCCTTGCTCTTCTTGCGCACCTTCATCGGCCCGAGCATCACATTCTCGAGAATCGTCTTGTGCGCGAACAGGTTGAAGGACTGGAACACCATCCCGACGTCGGCCCGGAGCGCGGCGAGCGCCCGGCCCTCGGCCGGCAACTCCTTGCCGTCGATCGCGATCGTTCCCGAGTCGATCGGCTCGAGCCGGTTGATCGTCCGGCACAGCGTGGACTTGCCGGACCCCGAGGGGCCGAGCACGATCACGACCTGGCCGGTGGGGACCTCGAGGTCGATGTCGCGAAGCACGTGCAGGTCACCGAAGTGTTTCTGGACCGACTTCATCGAGATCATGGTGGGGGAGTCGGCCACCGAGGTCGTAGCCCCCGATTCACCCGCGTTCGTCATAGCCCAAGACCCTAGGGGGTCGGGACGGCGCACCGCGACCTTTGCGCGCCGCGCCGCGCCGTGGCCCCGGTAGGTTGGCTGGGCCGAACGCGAGGGGAAGCAAGGAGAGCGCATGACCGGGGACCTGACCTGCCGGGCCGACGTGGAGGCCCTGCTCCGGCGTTTCTACGGCCGGGCCCTGGTCGACGAGCTGCTCGCGGAGCCGTTCACCGAGGTGCGCGAGCAGGGCCTCGAGTCCCACCTTCCGGTGATGTGCGACTTCTGGGAGACGGTGTTGTTCGGCACGGGCACCTACCGCGGCAGCGCGTTCCGGGTGCACCAGAGGGTCCGCTCGCAGCACCCCTTCGGGGCCGCGCACTTCGATCGCTGGCTCGAGCTGTGGCACCGGACCGTCGACGAGATGTATGCGGGTCCGCACGCGGACAGGGCGAAGGTCCAGGGCGCGGGGATCGCGACGTCGATGAACCGGCGGTTGTCGGGGCTGCCGAGCGTGGCGGCGGAGGCACTGCGGCTGGGTATACCTGGGCCTGCGCCGTCGGCGTGAGCCGGTCGGCAACGTGGGCGTGCGAGCGGCCCCTGACGGGGCCGTACCCTGGTTGACGTGGACACGATCGACCGAGAGACCTCCCCTGCGCACAGCGACATCGACAACGAGGCGACGCGTAGCTACGAGGTACGCACCTTCGGCTGCCAGATGAACGTGCACGACTCCGAGCGCCTGTCCGGCCTGCTCGAGGACGCCGGCTACACGAAGGCGGCGCCGGGGGCCGAGCCCGACCTGCTGGTGTTCAACACCTGCGCCGTCCGCGAGAACGCCGACAACAAGCTGTACGGCACCCTCGGCATGCTCCGGCCGACGAAGGCCTCGCATCCGGGCATGCAGATCGCGGTGGGCGGATGCCTGGCGCAGAAGGACCGCGAGACCGTGGTCAAGAAGGCGCCGTGGGTGGACGTGGTCTTCGGTACCCACAACATCGGCTCGCTGCCCACCCTGCTCGACCGTGCCCGCCACAACCAGCGGGCCGAGGTGGAGATCCTCGAGTCCCTCGAGGCCTTCCCGTCCACGTTGCCGGCCAAGCGTGAGTCTGCATACGCGGGCTGGGTGTCCATCTCGGTCGGCTGCAACAACACCTGCACGTTCTGCATCGTGCCCGCCCTGCGCGGCAAGGAGGTGGACCGGCGCCCCGGCGACATCCTCGCCGAGGTCCAGGCCCTGGTCGACGAGGGTGTCCTCGAGGTCACCCTGCTAGGGCAGAACGTCAACTCCTACGGCGTCTCCTTCGCCGACCCCGAGGTCCCCCGCGACCGGGGTGCCTTCGCCGCCCTGCTCAGCGCCTGCGGGAACATCGAGGGACTCGAGCGGGTCCGCTTCACCTCCCCGCATCCCGCCGAGTTCACCGATGACGTGATCGAGGCGATGGCCACCACCCCCAACGTGTGTCCGCAGCTGCACATGCCGCTGCAGTCGGGCTCCGACCGCGTGCTCAAGGCGATGCGCCGCTCGTACCGCAAGACCAAGTTCCTCGGCATCATCGAGAAGGTCCGCGCGGCCATGCCGCACGCGGCGATCACCACCGACATCATCGTCGGCTTCCCCGGGGAGACCGAGGAGGACTTCCAGGAGACCCTCGACGTGGTCCGGCAGGCCCGCTTCACCAGCGCCTTCACCTTCCAGTACTCCAAGCGGCCCGGTACCCCTGCCGCCGAGATGGAGGGCCAGCTGTCGAAGGCGGTCGTCCAGGAACGCTATGACCGGCTGATCGCGCTGCAGGAGCAGATCACCCTCGAGGAGAACCAGAAGCTGCTGGGTGCCGAGGTCGAGCTGCTCGTCGCCGCGGGCGAGGGCCGCAAGAACGAGGCGACCCAGAGGATGAGCGGCCGCGCCCGCGACGGCAGGCTCGTGCACTTCCGCCCGGAGGGCAGGCTCGACTGCGACGTCCGCCCCGGCGACGTGATCACCGCGACGATCACCGGCGCCGCCCCGCACCACCTGATCGCCGACGGCCCTGTGCTCAGCCACCGCCGCACCAGGGCGGGCGACTCGCACGAACGAGGCATCACCCCCGAGACGCCGCCCATCGGCGTGGGGCTTGGCCTACCGCAGATCGGCGCGCCCGCGCCGCTGCCAACCGCAACCGGATGTGGAGCATGAGCAAAGACGCGCACGAGGACCCCATCGAGCAGTACCGCAAGGACATCGACGCGGCCGAGCGGAAGGTGGCCGGGGAGATCGACCCCGGGATGCGCGCGGTCGTCGTCGCGGTGGCCGTGCTGGCGCTGCTGCTCTCGTTCATGCTGCCCCACGCCGGGTCCGCGAACGGGTGGGACGTGCTGGCGGGCGACGACACCGCCATCGCGGAGTCGATCGCGCTGCCTTCCCGCGTGTTCGTGTGGCTGGCCATGGTGTTCGGTGTCGGAGTGAGCGTGTTGGCGTTGGTCACCCGGCGCTGGGCGCTGGCCTGGGTCGCGTCGGCGGGCTGCGCGGTGGCCTTCGTGTTCGGCATGCTGGCCATCTGGTCGCGGCAGACGCTGCCCGCGACCGACCCGGGCGGCGGGCCGGGCATCGGCCTGATCCTCGGCTGGATCGCGGTGCTGGTCCTGACCTTCCACTGGCTGAAGGTGGTCTGGAGCCGCACCTCCCTGCAGCTCGCCGCGGAGCAGGAACGTAGGCAGCGCACGGCGGAGGCCGAGCAGCGGACGATCTGGGGCGACCAGAAGGACTGAGTGTCGCGACCGGATCGTCCGGCGCGGCGCCGTCCTTGCCGTCATGCTGGGTCCGTGCCCAGTCGCCATCAGGAGATAGTCGCCGCGGACCGCGCTCTGAGTGCGGTGCCGCCGGGCGCCGGTGCCGCCGCCATGGCCACCGGGATCGTCTCGGTCGCGCTCCATCTGGCGGGTATCGAGTGGTTCTCCAGGATCTGGCTGGTCATCGGGATCGGCATCTGGGCGGTGCTCGTCGGCATCTTCCTCTGGCGGCTCGTCGGCGATCGGGCCCGCTGGGAGTCGGAGGCCGACACCCCGGCCGCCCTCACCGCGGTCGCGGCGACCACGGTCCTCGGGACCAGGGTCGCCCTGCTCGGCTGGGAGGCAATCGCGGTGCTCGCGCTGTGCCTGGCCGTCCTGGTGTGGGTGTCGCTGATGCCCGCGGTGATCGGTCACTGGACCGGACCGACCGTCGGGGCGCACTTCCTGCTGTGCGTGGCGACGCAGGGACTGGTGGTCCTCGGCGCAACCCTCGCGGTCGCGCTGCACAAGCCTTCCCTGACCGCGGTCTCGGGGGCGGTGTTCGTCCTCGGGCTCATCGCCTACGCGGTGGTCTTCGCCCGCTTCTCGTTCGTGCAGTTCAGGGTCGGGGCGGGTGACCACTGGGTGTGCGCGGGCGGGCTGGCCATCAGCGCTCTCGCTGCGGGCAAGCTCGTCGTCGCGATGGACGCGGCAGGCTGGAACGGCTGGCCGCACACCGTCATCCGGGTCGGCGCCGTGGTGATCCTGGCCCTTGACCTCGCCGGGTACGTGGCGCTGGTGATCTGCGAGATGCGGTGGCCCCGGCTCGGATTCGACGTCCGGCGCTGGTCGACCGCGTTCCCGATGGGGATGACCGCCGCGGCAACGATCACGGTCGCCGCCGCGATCGGAGCGCCCTGGCTCCGATGGATCGGGCTGGTGCTGATCTGGCCTGCGGTGGCGGTGTGCGTGATCCTGCTGGTGGCCTCGGCCCGGCACCTGGTGTCCGCGGGAGCCGCGGACACCAGGGCAGGCTAGCGACCGTTGACCGCGCCCTCGGCGGCCTCGGCCCACTCGCGCCACTGCTGAGCCTGGGCCAGTGCCTTCTCCGCGTCCTTGGTCTTGCCCGCGGCGGTCGCCTTCGCGGCCTGGTCCTCGAACTGGGCGACCCGCTCGCGGAACTGGGCGGCCCTGGCCATCGCCTCGGGATCGGTCCGGCGCCACTGGGAATCGACGGCGTCGCGCACCTGCTTCTCGATCGCGCGCAGCTTGCCCTCGAGATCGTGCATGCGCTCGCGCGGCACCTTCCCGATGGCGTCCCACTTGTCCTGCAGCTCGCGCAGGGCGGTGCGTGCGGACTCGAGGTCCTTGTCGGGATCGATGTCCGCGTACTCGCGCAGCAACGCCTCCTTCGCGGTGGCGTTCTCGTCGAACTCGGCATCGCGCTCCGATGCGGCGGCGTTGCGGGCCGCGAAGAACACGTCCTGGGCGCCCTTGAACCGCTTCCACAGGGCGTCGTCGGCATCGCGTGGCGCCCGCCCAGCTGCCTTCCATTCGGTCAGCAGGTCGCGGAAGGCCCCCGCGGTCGGGCCCCAATCGGTGGAGTCCGACAGGGCCTCCGCACGGACGACGAGCTCCTCCTTGACGACCTTCGCGGAGGCGCGGTCGCGGTCGAGTTCCGCGAAATGCGCGCCACGACGCCGGTTGAACGCCTCCCTGGCCTTCGAGTACCGCTTCCAGAGCGCGTCGTCGACCTTGCGGTCCACCCCGCGGATCGTCTTCCACTCCTCGAGGATCTCGCGCAGCCGATCGCCCGCGGCCTTCCACTGGGTGGACTCGGCGCCGATCTGCTCGGCCTCGGCGGCGAGCTCCTCCTTGCGGTGGGTGTGCTCCTCCCGCTCGTGCTCGCGTTCGACCTTCGCGGCCGCGGCGGCCTGGTCGGACTCCGCGACGATCACGTCCAGCCTGCGCGCGAGTGCGTCGACGTCGCCGATGACCGCGGCCGTCGGCAGCGACTCCGCGAGCGCGACGGCGGCGGCCTTGGTCTTCTTCGCATCGCCTGCACCCGAGGCGAGCCGGGCCTCCAGCAAGGCGACCTCGGTGGCCAGGTCGTCGTAACGGCGACCGAAGTGGGCCAGGCCCTCGGCCGCGTCACCGGCCTGCCAGGAACCGATCTGGCGCTCGCCCTCGGCGGTCTTGACCCAGGCGGTGCCGTCCTCGTCCACCCGGCCGAAGAGGCTGGGGTCGCTCGGCGGTGCCAGGGTCGGCGGATGCGTCACGGCGGGGGCGGGTCCTGCGGCCGACGGCTTGATCGCGCCGGGCTTCGGTGCTCCGGGCTTGGGTGCTCCGGGCTTGGGGGCGCCTGGCTTGGGTGCGCTGCTGTCGGTCATGACTCCTCATCTCTGCCGCGCGTCACGGCTGCCGGTGCGTCGTAGGTCTCGGTGCCACTCGTACGTGTGGGTTCCATTCAACCCGCTGCAAGTGGCCAGGACTATTGAAACAGGTCAGACCCCGAAGTCGGGGATTCCGCCGTCGACTACCGTTGCCCAGTGTGTTCACCGCCGCGGCTCTCGTCCCCTCGCCACCCCTGCTGATACCCGAGTTGGCGGGCGGCGCGGCGGCGGAGACGGACGAGCTGCGGGTGGCTTCGAGGGGCGTGGCCGCCCGGCTCGGCGCGTTGGCGACGCGCTGGACCGCGATCGGCGTCGGACGCACGGAATGCGAGATCCCGGCGACCGCGGCGGGGACCTTCCGCGGCTACGGGGCGGACGTGCGGGTCGCGCTGTCGCCTGCCGCTTCGGGTCCGGACCCGGAGCTTCCGCTGGCCGCGCTGATCGCCGGCTGGCTGCGCGCCGCGGCCCCGACCGAGACCGTGGTGGACGCGATCATCGTGGCCGAGGACACCTCGCCTGTGTACTGCGCCGAGCTCGGCACCCGGCTGCGTGATCGCCTCGAGGCCGACCCGCAGCCCCACGGCGTGCTGGTGATCGCCGACGGTGCCAGGACGTTGACGGCCAAGGCGCCGGGCTCGTTCGACGAGCGGGCACCCGAGGCCCAGGCCGAACTGGACCGGGCACTGGATTCGGGAGACGCCGAGTACCTGGCGGAACTCGATCCGGTGGCCTGCCTCGACATCGGGATCGAGGGGCGTGCGGCCTGGCAGGTGCTCGCGGGGCTGTTCGGTGGCGAACCGAGCGAGTGCCGGACCTACTACCGTGGCGCGCCCTACGGCGTCGGCTACCACGTCGGCATGTGGTTGCCGTGACCGTGCGTACGCCCGTACCGATCGCGGTGGTCGGCCCGACCGCGACCGGCAAGTCGGACCTCGGGCTCGACCTCGCGGAGCGGCTCGGCGGCGAGATCGTCAACATCGACGCCATGCAGCAGTACCGCGGCATGGACATCGGCACCGCCAAGCTGCCACCGGACCAGCGCCGCGGCATCCCGCACCACCAGCTCGACGTGCTCGATGTCACCGAGACGGCCACCGTCGCGAACTATCAGAGTTCGGCCAGGGCGGACGTCGAGGCGATCGCAGGCCGCGGCGCGGTGCCGATCATCGTCGGCGGTTCGATGATGTACGTGCAGTCGTTGCTCGACGACTGGTCGTTCCCCGCAACCGATGCAACGGTTCGGGCGCGCTGGGAGGCGGTGCTCGCGGAGCGCGGTGTTGCGGGGGTGCACGCGGAACTCCTCAAGGCGGACCCCGAGGCGGCCGCCACGATCCTGCCGACCGACGGCAGGCGGATGGTGCGGGCCCTCGAGGTCGTCGAGCTCACCGGCAGGCCGTTCGCCGCATCCGCCCCCGCGATCGGCGAACCGCGTTGGGGGACCGTTATTCTCGGTGTGGATCGCGACACCGCGGAGCTCGATGAACGAATCGGGCTGCGCACCCGGTTGATGTTCGAGGGCGGGCTCGTCGAGGAGGTGCTCGGCCTGATCGAGGTGGGGCTGCGCGAGGGTGTGACGGCCCCGCGGGCCATCGGCTACGCCCAGGTGCTGGCCGCGCTCGACGGTGAGTACGACATGGAGCAGGCCAGGGAGCGGACCCTGATCGGGACCAGGCGATACGTCCGCAGGCAGCGTTCCTGGTTCCGTCGCGATCAGCGGGTGCACTGGCTAGACGGCGGCGACCGCGATGTGATCTCTAGAGCAATGACGATTGTGGGGAGCCAGTGAGCAAGAAGCCGGTGAGCAGACTCGCGGCCCGCGACGCGCGGGTCACGGTGCGCAATGCGCGCTTTCAGCAGTGGGAGTCGTACCTGAACACCCGCGCCAAGCGGACGAAGTCGGCGCGGTTCCTGATCCAGGGTGTGCGACCGCTGACGCTCGCGATCGAGCACGACTGGCCGTTGGAGGCGCTGCTCTACCGCATCGACGGACCTCAGCTCTCGTCATGGGCCCGCGGGGTGCTCGACGGTTGGCAGCACGAGAAGGTCGGCGTCAGTGGCGAACTCATGGCGGAGCTGGGGGAGAAGGACGCCTCGCCCGAGCTGATCGCGGTCGCGAAGCAGCGACACCGCGGGCTGGGTTCGCTCGCCCTCAGCGGTGCGTCGCCCCTGCTCGTGGTGTTCGACCGGCCGTCCTCGCCTGGCAACCTGGGCACCCTCATCCGGTCGGCCAACGCCTTCGGTGCTGACGCGGTGATCGTCGCAGGCCACGCGGCCGATCCCTACGACCCGCAGTGCGTGCGCGCCTCGACGGGTTCGCTGTTCGCGGTGCCCGTGCTGACGGTCGCCGATGCGGACGAGGTACTGGCCTACCGGGCGCGGGTCCGTGACGGCGGCACCGACCTGCGGATCGTCGGCACCGACGAGGCAGGCGACGTGGCGATCTTCGAGCACGACTTCACCGGGGGCACGATCCTGGTCATCGGGAACGAGACCCGCGGGATGAGCGCATCCTGGCGCACGGCATGCGATGTCACCGTGAACATTCCGATCGGCGGCGCGGCCAGCTCACTCGGTGCACCGAGCGCGGGCGCGGTCTGCCTCTACGAGATTGCGAGGCAGCGTCGATGAGCGACGAGTGGGATTCGGACTGGACGTCGCGTCCGGATGGGTCGGCGGCAGCCCTCGCGGGCCGGCTCGCCGCGCGGATGGCGCTGTTCGCCGGGGTCGGCGAACCGTACCCGCCGCTCGGTAGCATGATCGGCATGGAATTCAGCAAGGGCCACGGCACGGAGAACGACTTCGTGGTGCTGCCGGATCTCGACGCGCGGCTGGACCTGCGCGCCGATCGGGTGGCCGCGCTGTGCGACCGTCGTCGTGGACTCGGCGCCGACGGCGTCCTGCGGGTCGCCAGGGCGGGTGCCCTGCGCGCGGCAGGCGTCCTCGACGCGCTGCCCGAGGGCGTCGGAGACGACGACTGGTTCATGGACTACCGCAACGGCGACGGTTCGATCGCCGAGATGTGCGGCAACGGGGTCCGGGTGTTCGCGCACTATCTCCGGGCCACCGGCCTCGAGGGAGCGGCCGAGTTCGTGGTCGGCAGCCGCGCCGGCGCCAGGCCCGTCGTCGTGCACAGCTGCGACGGATGGACGGCCGACGTGAGCGTCGGGATGGGCACGGTCACCGAGCTCGGGACCTCCAGTGCAACCGTTGGCGGTCAGACGTTCACCGGGCTCGGCATCGACGTGGGCAATCCGCACCTGGCCTGCGTCGAGGACTCGCTCACCGCCGACAAGCTCGCCGCGCTCGACCTGACCGCGGCGCCTCAGTTTGCGGCGGACTTCTTCCCGCACGGGGTGAACATCGAGATCCTCACCCCGCTGGTCGACGGCGTCGTCGACATGCGCGTTTACGAGCGGGGGGTCGGCGAGACACGATCCTGCGGCACCGGCACCGTCGCGGCCGCCGCTGCGGCGCTGCGGGCCGACGGGCGCGAGGAGGGCGAGGTCCGGGTGCGGGTGCCGGGTGGCGAGGTCCTGGTCGCGGTGCGCGACGGCGCGGCCGAACTGCGGGGTCCGTCGGTACTGGTCGGTTCCGGGCGCATCGACGACGACTGGTGGAACGCGCTCGCCTAAATGCACGTGCACCAGGAGGGTCGGTCGTGGGACCATGGGTCCTGTATGACGAAATCACCGCGTATCACCAAGACACCGATCCTCGATCACCTCGACGCCGATCAGCACGGCGCCGATGACCACGACGCCGGCGACCACGACACGGGCTGGACGGGCCACGACCCGTCGGTCGGCGAGATGCAGTTGGACGAGCGCGCTGCGCTGCGCAGGGTCGCCGGACTGTCCACCGAGCTCACCGACATCACCGAGGTCGAGTACCGACAGCTCCGCCTCGAAAGGGTGGTGCTGGTCGGCGTCTGGACCCAGGGCACCGTCGCTCAGGCCGAGGCCAGCATGGCCGAGCTGGCAGCGCTCGCCGAGACCGCGGGTTCGGAGGTGCTGGAGGGGCTCGTGCAGCGGCGCGACAAGCCCGACGCGGCCACCTACATCGGCTCGGGCAAGGCCAACGAGCTGCGCGAGGTGGTGCTCGCAACGGGAGCCGACACGGTCATCGCCGACGGTGAGCTGACCCCGGCCCAGCTCACCGCGCTGGAGAAGGTCGTCAAGGTCAAGGTCATCGACCGGACCGCGCTGATCCTCGACATCTTCGCCCAGCACGCCACCTCCAGCGAGGGCAAGGCGCAGGTCGCGCTCGCGCAGATGCAGTACATGCTGCCGCGGCTGCGCGGCTGGGGTGAGTCGATGTCCCGGCAGGCAGGCGGCCGTGCGGGCAAGGACGGCGGTGTGGGAACGCGAGGACCCGGCGAGACCAAGATCGAGACCGACCGTCGCCGGATCCGCGAGCGGATGGCGAAGCTGCGTCGCGAGATCAAGGAGATGAAGGGCGCCCGTGACACCAAGCGCACCAGGCGGCTGCGCAACGAGGTGCCCTCGGTCGCGATCATCGGATACACCAACGCAGGCAAGTCCAGCCTGCTCAATTCGCTCACCGGCGCCGGCGTGCTGGTGCAGAACGCACTCTTCGCCACCCTCGATCCGACCACCCGCAAGGCCGAGTTCGAGGACGGTCGCCAGTACGTGCTGACCGACACCGTCGGGTTCGTGCGGCACCTGCCGACGCAGCTGGTCGAGGCCTTCCGGTCGACGCTGGAGGAGGTCGCCGACGCCGACCTGCTGCTGCACGTCGTCGACGGATCCGATCCGTTGCCGACCGACCAGATCAAGGCGGTTCGCGAGGTGGTCACCGAGGTGCTCCGCGAGACCGACTCGCCCGCGCCGCCGGAATTGTTGGTGGTCAACAAGATCGATGCCGCAGACCCGGTGACGCTCACCCAGTTGCGGGGGCTCCTGCCCGGGGCGGTGTTCGTCTCCGCGCGGACCGGCGAGGGGATCGCCGAGCTGCGGGAGCGGCTCGCGGAGATCGTGAAGGCGCCGGAGGTGGAGGTCACCGTGCTGGTGCCGTACACCCGCGGCGACCTGGTGGCCCGCATCCACGCGGATGGACGAATTCTCGGGTCCTCGCACGAGGCGGAAGGCACACTGGTGCGCGCGAAGGTGCCGGAGGCGCTGGCCTCCGCACTCCGGGAGTACCGACACAGCGCCTGACCGGACGGGAATGGACATGATGGAACGGGGCGCTGCTGCCTGTCTCGATGTCGCGGGCACCGCGGCCGGATCTGCCGGGCGCGCCCGTGCGTAGCCGGCTGGCGGGCCTCGCGCTGGCTGTGGTCGGGTCGGCGGTTGTCGCCGCGGCCCCTGCTGGGGCCGCGCCGGGGCCGAGCGGGCCCACCGGCTCCGCAGGGTCCTCATCGGGTTCCGTCGCGTCGGACGCGCGCTTCGAGACGCTCTGCACCCCAATCGATCCCGGGCTCGCGGAGATCTCCGGACTGGTCTCCACCGGCGACAAGATCTACGCGATCGGGGACAGCGGCACCGACGACGAGGTGTGGGTGCTCGACGACGACTGCCGGGTGACCGGCACGGTGGCCGTGCCGCCGACCCCGGTCGATGTCGAGGACATGGCGATGGCGGGCGGCCGGCTCTGGCTCTCGGACACCGGCGACAACAACAGGGTCCGCCAGCAGGTGTCGCTGACCGATCTGGATCCCGTCACCGGGGCCGGCTCGATGCACCGGCTCACCTACCCGGACGGCCCGCACGATGCGGAGACGCTGCTGGTCGGCAGCGACGGGCGGCCGGTGATCGTCACCAAGGAGATCCTCGCGGCCAGCGGCATCTACCGCCCGGCAGGCGGCGCGACCCTCGACCAGCTCGGCCCGGGCCCGGCGCCGATGGAGCGCATCGGGCAGATCGCCTACGCGCCCAGCGACACCCCCGGCAGCCCCATGCCCGTCGCGGGGTCGATCCTGGTGACCGGCGGCGCGGTCAGTGCCGACGGCCGGGTCGTCGCGGTGCGCACCTACACGGACGTCTACCTCTACCCGGCGCCCGACGGCGACATCGCCGCTGCGCTGACCCGCACGCCGGTGCGGGTCCCGATGCCGAACCAGCCGCAGGGGGAGGCCATCGCCTTCACCCCGGACGGCGACCTGCTCAGCGCGTCCGAGGCGAACGGCGGTCCGCTGGCGCCGATCCAGGTGCTCCGCGGCGCCACCGCACTGGTCGACCTCGGTGCGTAGCCGCCTCGCGGCGGTGGCCGTCACCGTCCTGGCTTCTGCCGCCCTCACCGCGGCGCCCGCGTCGGCCCAGCCGAGCTCGGCCCCCGGTTCGATCGAGGTGGTCGAAGCCGAGTTCGAGAACCTCTGCACTCCAACGGATTCTGCGCTGGAGGAGTTGTCCGGTCTGGCGGCAACCGATGACGGGATCTACGCGGCCGCCGACAGCGGGACGGACGATTCGGTCCGGGTTCTCGACGATCAGTGTCGGGTGATCGGCACGTTGCCCCTGCCCGTCGACCCCTTCGACGTGGAGGACCTCGCGCAGGCCGACGGGCGGCTGTGGCTCTCGGACACCGGCGACAACGCCGGTGCGCGGACCACCGTCGCGCTGACCGACATGGACACCGTCACCGGCGCGGGCACGTTGCGCCGGCTCACCTACCCGGACGGCGCCCACGACGCCGAGGCGATCCTCCTGGGCAGGGACGGGGTCCCGGTGCTGGTGACGAAGGAGCTGTTCGGAGCGAGCGGCATCTATCGGCCAGCAGGCGCACTGCGCGCCGAGCAGTTGCCGAGCCCGGGACCGACCGCGTTGGAGCGGTTGGGGCAGATCGCATTCGAGCCAACCGAGACGCCGGGCGGCCCGGTCCCGTTCGCGGGTTCGACCATGATCACCGGCGGCGCGGTCAGCGAGGACGGCACGGTGGTGGCGCTGCGCACCTACACCGACGTGTACTTGTACCCGGCGCCGGACGGCGACATCGTGGCGGCGCTGACCGGCGCCGAACCGATCCGGGTGCCGATGCCGGACCAGCCACAGGGCGAGGCCATCGCCTTCACCCCGGCAGGGGACCTGCTCAGTGCGTCCGAGGCGAACGGCGGACCGCTGCCACCGATACGGGTCCTGTACGGGGCGACGGGTCTGGTCACCCCAACGGACGGGGAGGTCGGGATCGCACTGCAGGTGGACCAAGGGGCGTTGATCGCTGCGGGCGTCGGCGCGGGGCTCGTGGTCGGTGTCGGCGGCGCGCTGTGGTGGTGGGCCCGCTCGCGGCGTCGGCGGAACTGAACAGCTGTCGGGTTCTCATCGGTAGGCTCCATGCGGTTCACGTACCCGCCGGAGGGCGGGCAGTTTCTCACGCCCGCCGAAGGTGGGCACATGTCACAGCGGCGAAGGGCAAGCACCAGATGTTCAACATTGCGGTCAAGAAGGGGCACGAGAACGTGTCACTGCTCGGGATCGGCGCCTACCGGCCCGAGCGGATCGTCAGCAACGCCGAGGTGTGCGAGGTCCTCGATTCGTCGGACGAGTGGATCTACGAGCGCAGCGGCATCCGCAACCGCCGTTGGATCAGCGGGGACGAGACCGCGAAGTCGATGGCCGTGGCCGCGGCGGAGCGCGCGATCAAGAACAGCGGCATCGACAAGGAGCAGATCGGCGCGCTGATCCTCGCCACCGGGAGCTGGAAGACGAAGATCCCGCACGGTGCCCCGCAGGTGGCACACGAGCTGGGGATCAACGGCATCGCGGCATTCGACCTGGCCTCCGGCTGCGGCGGCTTCGGCTACGGGCTCGGCGTGGCCACCGACATGATCCGGTCCGGGTCCGCCGAGTACGTCCTGGTCATCGGTGTCGAGACCATGTCCGTGGTGATGGAACCGACCGACCGCAACACCGCCTTCATCTTCGGTGACGGCGCTGGCGCGGTTGTGGTCGGCCCAAGCGAGCGGAACGGCATCTCGCCGACGGTGTGGGGTAGCGACGGCGAGAACTCCGCCGCCATCAGCCAGAACTACGACATCCCCGCGTACATGGACCGTGCGCAGTCCCTGCAGGCGGAGGGCCCGGACGGCGAGCAGGTCGGCCGCATGGTGGTGTCGATGGAGGGGCCGCGCGTGTTCCGGTGGGCGGCGATCACCCTGCCCAAGGCGCTCGGCAGCATCCTGTCGGAGTCCGGTGTCGCGATCGAGGACATCGAGGTCTTCGTCCCGCACCAGGCCAATGCCCGGATCAACGACCTGATGAAGAAGAACCTGGGCCTCGGGGACGACGTGCCGGTCGCCAACGACATCGAGAACACCGGCAACACCTCCGCCGCGTCGATTCCGCTCGCGATGGAGGAGATGCTGGTGGCGGGCAAGGCGAAGGGCGGCCAGCTCGCACTGCTGCTCGGCTTCGGCGCCGGACTGAGCTACGCGGGCCAGGTCGTCACGTTGCCGCCCGTGCCCGTCGAAACGAGCTTCTGACTCACACGGACGCGCTGAACCGGTGACGACGCTCAGGCGTCGAGGTCTGCGGCGACCAGCTTCGCGACGATCGCAACGGAATCGGCGTCGTCACTGGTCACGATCACCTCGACGCCTTGCGTTGCGCCGAGCGTCATGATCATCAGGGCGGATCCGGCATCGACCGGTTCACCACCCGCCACCGCGAGCGTGACGGGGATTCCCCCGGAACTGACCGCGTCGGCGATCACGGCGGCGGGGCGGGCGTGCAGTCCGATCGACGATCCGACGGCGACGGTGGTGCTGGGCATGGTGTGTCCTTTCGGTGGATGTGAGTGTGATGGCGTCACGCTGGTGCGGTGACGAGCTCGGGTTCGGCTGGGGCGGCCGTACGCGGACGGATGAACTGTTTTGCCAGGACCACGGCGGTGGCGGCGACGACCGTGCCCGCGGCGATCGAGATCAGGAACCAGGCGATGTTGCCGATCGCGAACAGCACGAACAGTCCGCCGTGTGGTGCGCCGAGGGTGACATCGGTGGCCATCACCAGGGCCCCGGTCGCCGCGCCCCCGGCCATCATGGACGGGATCACCCGTAGCGGGTCCGCGGCGGCGAACGGGATGGCGCCCTCGGAGATGAATGCGGCGCCGAGGAACCAGGCGGCTTTGCCGTTCTCCCGCTCGGCCTCGCTGAACAGGCCGGGACGCACGGTGGATGCCAGTGCCATCGCCAGTGGCGGCACCATGCCTGCGGCCATCACCGCGGCCATGATCCGCAGGGTGGCCGGGTCGGTGACGCTGAGCCCGGCGACCGCGAACGCGTAGGCCGCCTTGTTGACCGGGCCACCGAGGTCGAAGCACATCATCAGGCCGAGGATGATGCCCAGCGCCACGGCGGAGCTGCCGGAGAGACCGTTCAGCCAGTTGGTCAGGCCGCTCGTGATCGCGGCCAACGGCCGGCCGAGCACCATGAACATCAACGCGCCGACGGCCAGGGTGGCGAACAGCGGGATGACAACCACCGGCATCAGGCCGCGCAGCACCTGCGGTGCCCGGAGCCGGCCGATCCACAGTGCCGCGAAGCCTGCGATCAGGCCGCCGACCAGGCCGCCGATGAAGCCGGCGCCGACGAACACCGCGACCGCGCCCGCGGTGAAGCCCGGTGCGAGGCCGGGCCGGTCGGCGATGGCGAAGGCGATGTACCCGGCAAGAGCCGGGACGAGGAAGTTGAAGGCCAGCGACCCGAGCTGGAACAGGACGGCGCCGAGATATGTGCCGAGCCCACCGTCGGGCAGGTCCCACAGCGAGTTGCCGAGGACGATGTCCTTCGCGCTGTCGGAGATCTCGTACCCGCCGAACAGGAAGCCGAGCGCGATCAGCAGGCCGCCCGCGGCGACGAACGGGATCATGTAGCTCACGCCGGTCAGCAGGATCTGCCGCAGCCGGGTGCCCCAGCCGACGTCCGCTGACGCCCCGGCGGTGTCCGTGCCAACGGCGCTGCCGGCGACCCGGGCCGCGGACGGGTCATCGGCGGCTCGGATCGCCTCGGCGAGCATGGCGTCGGGCTCGTTGATGGCGCGCTTGACGCCGGACGCGACGACGGGTTTGCCCGCGAAACGTTCGCGGCCCTTGACCCCGACGTCGGTCGCGAAGATCACGGCGGAGGCGCCGGCGATCACCTCGGGGTTCAGCGACGTGCCGCCGCTCGAGCCCTGTGTCTCCACCTGCACCGGTACCGACGCCCGCTCGCCCGCCGCGACCAGGGAGTCGGCGGCCATGTATGTGTGCGCGATGCCGGTCGGGCAGGCGGTGACCGCGACCACGTAGCGCTCGGCGGCCGTCGACTCGGAGTCGGCAGCGGAAGCCGGTGCGGCAGGGGCGGAGTCGGCGGTCGGAGCGTCCTGCCCCGGCACTTCGAGGCCGAGCGCCTCGTGCACCAGCGTCACGACGGCGCCGGCGTCCGGGGCCGAGCGCAGTGACGCGACGAACTCGGGCCGCACCAGCGCGCGGGCCAGGCCGGATAGTAGTTTCATGTGCTCGGCGCCCGCGCCCTCGGGAGCGGCGATGAGGAAGACCAGGTCGGCGGGACCGTCCGGCGCGCCGAAGTCGACCTTTGGGTCCAGGCGTGCGAACCCGAGGGAGGCGGTGGTGACGGCCGCGGATCGGCAGTGCGGGATGGCGATGCCGCCGGGCAGCCCGGTCGCGGACTGCGCTTCGCGGGCCAGTGCCGCATCACGCAGGGCGGCGGCCCCGGTGGCGCGGCCTGCGTCGGCGAGCAGGGTCGCGAGCGATTCGATGACGGCCCCGGTGTCGGCGCCCAGGTCGGCGTCGAGCGCGATCAGCTCGGTGGTGATGATCGCCGGGGAATCGGTGGTGGGAGTGGACATGTCGGGTCCTCAGTACTCGGCGGCCGGGACGGCGACCGTGGTGGATGGCGAGGCGGTGTCGGGACGGGGGTTGTCGGTGTCCGGGTGCCGCGGACTGGGGTTCGAGACATCCAGCGCGGTGACGGTGACGGCGTCGCGGTCGATCTGGTCGGGCCGGGGGAGCGCGGTGCCGGGCAGGCCGGCGGCCGCGGTGCCGTAGGCCACCGCGAGCTGCAGGGCCCGTGCCGGGTCGTCACCGGCGACGGTTGCGAGCAGGTAGCCGGCGAGCGAGGCGTCGCCCGCGCCGACGGTGCTGCGGGGCGTGATGCGCGGGGCCCGGGCGAACCACGCGCCCGCGGTGGTCACCAGGACCGCACCCCCGGATCCGAGGGTGGCCAGCACCGCGCCGACCCCCAGGTCCAGCAGGGTCAGTGCGGCCCGGACGGTCGGGCTCGGGTCCCCGGCTGCTGCGGCGGCCTCGAGCGCGGCGGCGTCGCAGCCGGTCAGCTGGGCCAGCTCCTCGGCATTCGGCTTCACCAGGTCGGGAGCGGTGTCGGGGAAACCCGCGGCGAGGGCGCGCAACGGAACGTCGGAGGTGTCCACGGCGATCGCACAGGGCATCGACCGCAGCGACCGCACCAGCTGGCCGTACCAGTCGTCCGGGGCGCCGGGTGGGAGCGAGCCGCACAGTGCGATCCACCGGGCGTGATCGGCGTGCTCGGTGAGCAGTCGCGTGAGCGCACCGAGCATGGCGGCGTCGAGTGGATGGCCCGGCTCGTTGAGCTTGGTTGTGGTGCCGTCCGGCTCCGTGATCGTCAGGTTGCCGCGGACCGGGCCGGCGGTGGGCACCACGCAGTTCGCGATGCCCTGGTCGGCGAGCGCAGCGACCAGCGGGTCGTCGACACGGGCGGGCAGGATCGCGACGGTCGGGGAGTGCGCCGCGGCGACCACCCGGGCGACGTTGACGCCTTTACCGCCAGGGTCTGTGCTGGTGGCCGTGGCGCGGTGTACCGCGCCACGCTCGAGGCGGGTGGCCAGCTCGACGGTGCTGTCGAGGCTGGGGTTGGCCGTCAGGGTGACAATCATGCGAGTACCACCTCGATGCCGTGAGCCTCGAGTTCGGTGCGGGCGCTCGGGTCGAGGTCGGTGTCCGTGACCAGCACGTCGACGGCGTCGACGGGGGCGAACCTCACCAGGTCCTCCCGACCGATCTTGCTCGAGTCGGCGACCACCACCACGAGGTTGGCGCAGCGCACCAGGGCCCGCTTGACGGCGGCCTCGTCCAGGTCCGGCGTCGACAACCCGTGGTCCACGGTCAGGGCGTTCGTCCCGACGAAGGCGACGTCGACGCGCAGGTCGGTGAGGGTGGCGACGGCCTGGTCCCCGACCACCGCCTGGGTGATCCCGCGGACCCGGCCGCCGAGCACCTGCAGGCTCTGCTGCCCCGCACACCGAGTGGCGACGGGAATCGAGTTGGTGACCACCGTCAGCTCGCGCTCGGCAGGGAGCAGCGGTGCGATCCGGGCCGTAGTGGTGCCCGCGTCCAGGACGACGCTGCCACCCTGAGGCGGCAGGTAGGCCAGGGCGGCGGCGGCGATCCGGTTCTTCGCCTGCGCGTGGCTGTGCTCGCGCTCGGTCAGGCCGGTCTCGCCGAGAGTGATGGCGGAGGCGGACACGGCGCCGCCGTGCACCCGGCGGATCAGGCCGAGCCGGTCGAGTGCCGCGAGGTCGCGGCGGACGGTCTCCGTGGTCACCTCGTAGGCGTCAGCGAGGTCGGCGACCGAGACCCGACCGCGTTGGCCGATGAGCCCCGCGATCGCCTGCTGTCGCTCTTCCGCGTACATGTGGCCTCCTGCCCGAAACAATGTTTGTTTATGTTGTTTTACGCCTGTATGTGTTGACATGTCAATGCTCTGGAGTAATCCTCATCACAGTGCTTGTGTCGAGGGGCACGAGCGTCATAAACGAATTCGAGCCGAGGAGTGAACATGAGCGGGACCGGGGTAGGAAGCGTCCCGTCGCAGGTGGGCGGCGGCGTAGATGCGCCGGGTATGCCGGCGGCGGCCCTGGTCGGGACGCCGGTGGTGCCGGGTGTCGGCTACGGCCCGGTGATCAGGCCCGGCGCCCGGCCCGCGATTCCGGTCCGCGGCGCCGACCTGCCCGAAGCCGACCGGCTGGCCGAGAAGCAGCGGTTCCTCAGGGCTGTCGAGGTGGTGTCGGCGCGGCTGCTGGCCCGGGCCGACGCCGCAGCGGGCGCGGGCGCGGAGGTGTTGCGGGCGACGGCCACGCTGGCGACCGACCGCGGCTGGCTCGGCGCCGCCGGGACGCTCGTCGACGCAGGCGCGGGCGCCGAGGCCGCCGCGGCCGCCGCCACCGAGCAGTTCGCTGCCGTCTTCACCAAGCTGGGCGGGCTGATGGCCGAACGGGTGACCGACCTGCTCGACGTGCGGGACCGGGTGGTCGCCGAACTGCTCGGCGCCCCCGAACCTGGCATTCCGACTCCGGCGGTGCCGTCGATCTTGCTGGCCCGGGACCTGGCCCCGGCGGACACCGCCATCCTCGATCCGACCCTGGTCCTGGGAATCGCGACCACTCTCGGCGGCCCTACCAGCCACACCGCGATCATCGCCCGGCAGCTCGGTATCGCCTGCGTCGTCGGGGTGGCAGCGCTCGACGAGGTGGGTGTCGGAACCCCGGTCCTGGTGGACGGTGGCAACGGGAGGGTGACGATCGAGCCTGCGCCCGACCAGGCCGCGGCCGAGGTCGCCCGCGCCGCAGAGGTCCGGCGCCGCACCGAGTCGTGGACGGGTCCCGGGCGCACCCGTGACGGCCACCCGGTGGCGGTGCTGGCGAACGTGCAGGACGGCGCCGGTGCCCGGTCCGCCGCGGCGTCGGCGGCCGAGGGCGTCGGCCTGTTCCGCACGGAACTCGCGTTCCTGGACCGCGACACCGAGCCCGCCGTGGAGGACCAGGCAGCGATCTACCGCGAGGTGCTCGACGCGTTCGCCGGCTGCAAGGTCGTGATCCGCACCCTCGACGCCGGTTCCGACAAGCCACTGAAATTCGCCGGTCCGACGGATGAACCCAACCCGGCGCTCGGCGTACGCGGTTACCGGATCGCCGCGGAGAATCCCGGGATCCTGGACCGGCAACTGGATGCGATTGCCGTGGCGGCGCGGCAGTGCACGGCGTCGGTGCTGGTGATGGCCCCGATGATCGCGACCGTCGCCGAGGCTGCGGAGTTCGCTGCGGCCGTCCGGGACCGCGACCTGGTGCCCGGGGTGATGGTCGAGGTGCCCGCGGCGGCGCTGCTCGCCGACCGGATGCTCGAGCACGTCGACTTCCTCTCGCTCGGCACCAACGACCTGACCCAGTACACGATGGCCGCGGACCGGCTGTCCGCGCCGTTGGCCGCGCTGAGCGACCCTTGGCAGCCCGCGGTGCTGGCTCTGGTGGCCCGGACCGCCGCCGACGGCGCGAGGGTCGGCAAGCCGGTCGGGGTGTGCGGTGAGGCGGCCGCCGACCCATTGCTCGCCTGCGTGTTGGCCGGATTCGGCATCACCTCGCTGTCGATGGCGGCGTCGGCGGTCGCGGCGACGGGGTCCGCGCTGTCCGAGGTGGACCTCGCGCGGTGCCGTGACGCGGCGGAGGCGGCGCTCGGTGCGACCGACCCGCAGTCCGCACGGGCGCGGGCGACGGAGATCCTGAGGGGGTAGCCGAGGAGGGGGAGATGGCCCAGGATGAGGTGATGGACCCGGTCGAGGCATTGCGTGAGATCGCATACTGGCTCGAGCGTTCCCGGGCCGAGACGCACCGCGTCAAGGCGTATCGCCGGGCCGCCGACATCGTCGAGGCGCTGACACCGGAGCAGCGAGACCGGTTGGGCCGCACCGGCACCTGGGCCGCGCTGAGCGGGATCGGGCCGAAGACGTCCGCGGTGATCTCGGAGGCGTACGCAGGTGGAGTGCCCGCCTACCTGGTGGAGGTGAGGTCGAAGGCGGTCCAGATCGGGGAGGGTGGGCGGGCGCTGCTCGCGGCGCTACGCGGCGACCTGCACACGCACTCGGACTGGTCCGACGGCGGCAGCCCCATCGGGGAGATGATGCGCCGCGCCGCCATGGTCGGGCACGAGTACTGCGCGCTGACCGACCATTCGCCGCGGCTGACGGTGGCGAACGGACTCTCCGCGGACCGGTTGCGCCGTCAGCTCGAGGTGATCGCGGAGCTGAACTCGGAACTCGCGCCGTTCCGAATCCTGGCCGGGATCGAGGTGGACATCCTCGAGGACGGTTCCCTTGACCAGGAGGAGGAGCTGCTCGCCGAGCTCGACATCGTGGTCGCGAGCGTGCACTCGAAGCTCGCGATGGAGCCCGATGCGATGACCAGGCGGATGGTGCGGGCCGTCGCGAGCCCGCACGTGGACGTGCTCGGGCACTGCACCGGCAGGCTGGTCGAGGGCGCCCGGGGGACCAGGCCGGAGTCGAAGTTCAACGCGGAGGTCGTGTTCGAGGCCTGCCGCCAGTTCGGCACGGCGGTCGAGATCAACAGCAGGCCCGAGCGTCGTGATCCGCCCGCGCGCCTGATCGAGCTGGCGCTCGAACGAGACTGCCTGTTCGCGATCGACACCGACGCGCACGCGCCCGGCCAGCTCGATTTCCAGGGTTACGGCTGCGAGCGCGCTCAGGCGGCCGGGGTCGAGGCCGACCGGGTGATAAACACCTGGACCGCCGACGACCTGATCGCCTGGACCCGACAGTAGTTCCTCGGTCACTCCTCGACGGTCGGCTCCGAAGCGGCGGCCCGTTTGGCCGGAGTGCGTGCGGCAGTGGTCTTCTGGGCGACGCTCTTCTTCACCGGGGTCCGTGAGGTGGCCGATGTCGCGGCGACCGCCTTGCGCGGAGCGGCCTTTCGTGCGGCGGCCTTCTTGGCTGGTGTCTTGGCCGCCGGCGTCTTCTTGGCCGGAGACTTGGTGGCCGGGGTCTTGGTGGCCGCCGCCTTCTTCGCTGTCCGCTTCCGCGCGGGCGCCTTCGCCGGCTCGACCGGGATTTCCGCGGCGGGTGCGACCGGCTCCGGTAGTTCGTGCGGGGTGTCCTTCGCGTCGAAGTAGTCGCCGCCCTTGCGGCGAACATCGTCGGTGCCCCAGGAGCGATCCCGGTCGACGGGCTCCATCCGTGGAATGTGCTTGCGGCAGTGGATGTATGCCTCTTCGACGTCCACGACCACCCAGCGCTCGGGGGTGCGGCCCTTGGCGTGCGCATCGGGCAGGTCGGCCAGCTGGGCGCGCAAGTCGACATCCTCGACGATGCGAGCCGAGCCGTTGACATGGAGACCGATCAGATCTCGGACGAAATCCATCATCAGGATCCCGACATGTGGGTTCTCCCTGATGTTGCCGAGGCTGGCCATCACCCCATTTCCGCGATACTCCGGATACGCGATGGTCCGCGGGTCGATGACGTGGATGAAACCCGGTTCACCCGCCCTGAATGTGGAATCGCATTCTCCGTGTGAATCGGCGGTCGCGACGAACGCCATTTCCTGCCGGGCCACGAACTCGATCATTGTCGGGTTCAGGTGATTGAGCATCTGATCGGAATAGAACCGCTCGGCACGTTCTGTGGTGCCGAATTCGTTCTGCAGTTCATGTTCGCCAACACTCCCCAAAGTGGGACGAATAGACATGGAACTCCTCGGGAACGGAAGTCACGGACCAGCTGGCCCGTTCATGCGCGGTAACGCTAGCCGAGGGGCCGATCGATCGCACCGTTTCGTCCCCGTGGGCGCGAATGCGGTGTCGCGACCTAGAATTGGCCCCCGTGGCTGAACAGGAGATGACGACGGGCGCCGGTGGATCTCGATTCGGCTGGCAGATGCACGGCGACGGCAAGAGGATCGCGGACGGTGCCGTCGTTGCACCCGACGAGCGGCTGTCGTGGCCCCGCACGGTCGGGATCGGCATGCAGCACGTGATCGCGATGTTCGGCGCGACATTGCTCGTGCCGACGATCACCGGATTCCCGGTGACGACCACGCTCTTGTTCTCGGGCATCGGCACGGTGTTGTTCCTCGTCATCACCAGGGGTCGGATTCCGAGCTACCTGGGTTCGTCGTTCGCCTTCATCGCTCCGCTCACCGCCTCCGCGGCCGACGGACCTGCGGCGCAGCTCGGCGCGGTGCTGGCCGTCGGTGTCGTGCTGATGTTGGTGGGAATCGTGGTCAAGCTCGCGGGCGCCAGGGTGCTCGACGCCGTGATGCCGCCGGTGGTGACCGGTGCCGTTGTCATGCTGATCGGATTGAACCTCGCGCCTGCAGCGGTCGGCTCCTTCCAGGCCCAGCCGCTGATCGCGGCCGTCACCCTCGTCGCGATCCTGGTCGTCACCGCGGCCGGACCGGGCCTGCTCGGCCGGCTGGGAATCCTCGTCGGCGTCGTGATCGGGTGGGTGTTCGCCGCGGCGACCGGTGGCCTGTCGACCGAGCGGGTGGACGCGCTGCGTGAGGCGGCCTGGGTCGGCTTGCCGCACCTGCGCGGGCCGAGTTTCCAATGGTCGGCGATCGCGCTGGCGCTCCCGGTGGTGATCGTGCTGATCGCGGAGAACGTCGGTCACGTCAAGGCGGTCGCGGCGATGACCGGCCGGTCGCTCGACGACGTCGCGGGCGACGCGCTCTTCGCGGACGGGCTTGCCACCACCCTCGCAGGCGCGGGCGGCGGGTCGGGCACCACCACGTATGCGGAGAACATCGGCGTGATGGCGGCGACCAGGGTGTACTCCACGGCCGCCTACTGGGTGGCGGCGGCGACAGCGATCGTGCTCGCGTTCTCGCCGAAGTTCGGTGCCCTCGTGTTCACCGTGCCCGACGGTGTGATCGGCGGTGCAACCCTGGTGCTGTACGGGCTCATCGGGATCCTCGGCGTGCGGATCTGGATGGAGGCCAAGGTCGACTTCACGGATCCGGTGAATCTCACGGTGGTCGCCGCGGCGCTGGTGGCGGGCATCGGAAACCTCACCCTCATGGTCGGCTCGGTCGAGCTCGGCGGCATCGCGTGGGGCTCGGTCGGAATCCTCGTCGGATACCCGCTGATGCGGGCGTTGGCGCGGCTGCGGCGGTGACCTGCTCGCCGCCGCCGGCCTGGTTCGCTGTTGGTCACAGAATGCGCTCGCTAGGGTCATCGACCGCCGAGTCGGCCGACGCCTAGCCTGGCAGGCAGCTACGTCGACACACAGGAGCCTTGATGGAACGCACGCTTTTCGAGCCCGAGCACCTTCTCTTCCGGGAGTCCTACCAGAAGTTTCTCGAGCAGGAGGTCGCTCCCAACCACGACAAGTGGGAAGAGCAGAACATCGTCGATCGCGAGGTCTGGAAGAAGGCGGGCGAGCAGGGCTTCCTCGGCATGGACGTGCCCGAGGAGTACGGCGGCGGTGGCGTCGAGGACTTCCGCTACAACGCCATCATCACCGAGGAGACCACCCGCGGTGGTTTCAGCGGCGTCGGCTTCATGCTGCACAACGACGTGGTGGCGCCGTACCTGCTCAAGCTGGCCAACGAGGAGCAGAAGAAGCGCTGGCTGCCCGGCTTCTGTTCCGGTGAGATCATCACCGCGATCGCGATGACCGAGCCCGGCACCGGCAGCGACCTGCAGAACATCAAGACCCGCGCCGTCCGCGACGGTGACCACTGGGTCCTCAACGGCTCGAAGACCTTCATCACCAACGGGATCAACGCCGACCTGGTGGTCGTTGTCGCGTGCACGGACCCGGACAAGGGCGCCCAGGGCTTCTCGCTCCTCGTCGTCGAGCGCGGCATGGAGGGCTTCGAGCGCGGTCGCAACCTGGACAAGATCGGGCTCAAGGCGCAGGACACCGCCGAGCTCAGCTTCACCGACGTGCGGGTCCCCGCGGCCAACCTCCTCGGCGAGGAGGGCATGGGCTTCATCTACCTGATGCAGAACCTCCCGCAGGAGCGCATGTCGATCGCCGTCGTCGCCGCCGCCGCGATGGAATCCTGCCTCGAGATGACGATGCAGTACGTCCGTGACCGCAAGGCATTCGGCAAGCCGATCGGCAGCTTCCAGAACACCCGCTTCGTGCTGGCCGAGCTCGCCACCGAGACCACCGCCGTGCGGATCCTCGTGGACAAGTTCATCGAGCAGCTCAACGACGGCAAGCTCACCGTCCAGGAGGCCGCGATGGCCAAGTGGTGGACCACCGAGGCGCAGGTCAAGCTGATCGATCGCTGCCTGCAGCTGCACGGCGGCTACGGCTACATGCGCGAGTACCCGATCGCCAAGGCGTACATGGACTCTCGCGTGCAGACCATCTACGGCGGCACCACCGAGATCATGAAGGAGATCATCGGCAGGGGACTGAACCTGTCCTGATCGGATGGAGACGACAAAGGCCGCGGCACTTCGGTGCCGCGGCCTTTCTCGTGCGCGCTCGGGTTCAGCCGCGTCGGATCAGATCTTGCGCATCACGGTCACGACCTTGCCGAGAATGGCCGCGTCGTTGCCGGGGATCGGTTCGAACAGCGGGTTGTGGGGCATCAGCCACACCTCGCCCTTGGTCCGCTTGAACGTCTTGACCGTGGCCTCGCCGTCGATCATCGCAGCCACGATGTCGCCGTTGTCGGCCACGCTCTGCTGCCGGACGACCACCCAGTCGCCGTCGCAGATCGCCGCCTCGATCATCGACTCGCCGACCACCTTGAGCAGGAACAACGATCCCTGGCCGACGAGCTCGCGGGGGAGGGGGAACACGTCCTCGACGGCCTCCTCGGCGAGGATCGGGCCACCGGCGGCGATTCGTCCGAGCACGGGGACGAAAGTCGGCTTCGGCAGCTGGGTCTCGGTGCCCTCGCCCGTCGGCTGCGCCGCGTTCTCGAAGCCGGCCTCGGTGTCGGAGGCCGCCACACCGTCGTCCAGCCCACGGACGTCGACGGCACGCGGGCGGTTGGGATCGCGGCGCAGGAAGCCCTTGCGTTCGAGGGTGCGCAGCTGGTGCGCGACCGAGGAGGTCGAGGTGAGGCCGACCGCATCGCCGATCTCGCGGATGCTCGGCGGGTAGCCGCGTTCGCTGACCGAGGCGCGGATCACCTCCAGGACCCGGCGCTGTCGATCCGTGAGCCCCGCCGCGAGGTCGGATCCGCCTGGGGTGGCGGCCGAGCCGTCGTTGGAGCTGTCGTCCTTCATGGAGGGCCTCCCGTGTCGATGTGGGTTCTGACACGAATCTAGACCGGAATCCAGCATGTTTCAAACATCTGTTCGAGATGTGTCGCGTCAAATCGGGACTTTGTCGGACCGCCGTGGTAGAAATCGAACATGCGTTCACTCGAACGTGTGAACGAATGCAGCGATCCGATCACTGGCGGAGGTTCCGATGAGCATGGCAGTCCCCATGAACAAGGCGGTCCCGAAGAACACGGTCCCGAATGGCGCGAGGTCGCGACAGGTCGTCGGGCGCCGACCCCGGGTGGACGGCTTCGTCGAGTACGGCCGGGCGCCGATGGCTGTGTCCATGGCGGTCCACGGCAAGCGTGGGCGGGAGGGCGGGATCGGCGCGCTGCTCGTCGGGATGCTGCTGTCGGCGGTCGCCGTTGCCGGCCTGCTCGGGATCGCCCAGGCCCGGTCGAACCCGCAGTTCGCCCTCGGTGAGACCGCGGTGGTGCAGGTGCAGGGCGGGGAGACGCTCAGCGACGTCGCGACCCGCGTCGCGCCGGGGAGTCGTGTCGAGCAGGTCGTGGCGCGGATTCTCGACCTGAACGCCATGTCAGGAGCCTCGGTGCAGGCGGGTCAATCGCTGGTGGTGCCCGTCGGACCGGCGGACTGAACCCCGATGCGCGCCCTCGGGCGCCCCGCGGCGGTATCCTCGAACCCTGTCAGCCCCACCACATCCAGTGGTAGTACCGGGCTCCTCGGTTCCGACGAAGGATTCGCCATGCATTGCCCGTTCTGTAGGCATCCCGACTCGCGCGTGGTCGACTCTCGTGAAGCCGACGAGGGCAACGCCATTCGCAGGCGGCGGTCGTGCCCGGAATGCGGTCGGCGGTTCACCACTGTCGAGACCGCGGTGCTCTCGGTGGTCAAGCGCAGCGGCGTCACCGAGCCGTTCAGTCGCGAGAAGGTGGTCCGCGGCGTTCGGCGGGCCTGCCAGGGCCGGGCGGTCGACGAGGACGCGCTCTACAAGCTCGCCCAGAAGGTCGAGGAGGCCGTGCGCGCGGCCGGATCGGCCGAGATCCCCAGCAACGAGGTCGGGTTGGCGATCCTCGGGCCGCTACGGGACCTCGACGAGGTGGCGTACCTGAGATTCGCCTCGGTGTACCGCTCGTTCAGCTCCGCCGAGGACTTCGAACGCGAGATCAAGGACCTGCGGGTGCATCGCGAGGAATCCGCGAGCGACTGACCTCAGCGGGTGATCGCGGCGATCGCCTTTCGGATCCGCTTCTCGGACACGGGGTACGGGGTCCCGAGCGACTGCGCGAACAGGCCGACCCTCAGTTCCTCGATCATCCAGCGGACCGCATCCACGTCCGGGTCGTGATGTCGGCGTTCGTCCAGGCGCGCGAGCAGGCGGCCGTAGTCCTCATACACCGCGTCCAGCACCACCAAACCCTGACTGTCGCGCCCCGCGCTCGCCGGGAGCGCCTCGAGGCGCCGAACGGCGCCCTCCAGGTACCGGGGCAGCTCGCGCAGCCGCTCGGTGCCGGTGTCGGTGACGAATCCCGGGTACATCAGCGTTTCGAGCTGCTCGCGCACATCGTCGGCGGCCTCTCCCGTGGCGCGATCGAGGATCACGCGCAGCTCCTGGGCGCGGGTCAGTGTGGGGACCACCAGCCGGACCAGTACCGCCACCCGATTGGCGAGCTGGGCGCGCACGGCGGCCTGCAACTTCTCGAAGGCCTCCGGGGTCCGGGTCGGTCCGCCGTTCGCGTCCATCAGTTCGTTCACCGCGCAGGCCCGGCAATCCTCGACCAGCGCCTCCACGCTGCCGTGCGGGTTCTGACTCAGCGCCAGTCGATCCCTGGTGCCGAGGCCGGAGATCGCGGTCTTGGTAGGGGTGACGATGGCGCTGAGCAGCAGGGCCCTCGTGCCCTCCCGCATGGCCTGGCGTTGCGCGAGTGGGGTGCTCAGGACCCGGACCGCGACACCCTCCTTCTCGGGGACGAGCGCCGGGTAGCCGACGACCTTCTGGCCCGCGACGGTGCGGGTCACGCTGTCGGGCAGGGTGCCGAGAGTCTCCGACGTCCAGACCGCGGCGGCCGGACGCTCGGTACTCGAGGCGGCCTTGGCCACCTCGACGTCGACGCGGGGTGAGAGCGACGCGGAGAGCCCGGTCAGGCTCTTGCTCCTGCCGAGCACCTTCCCGGAACCGTCGACCGCCGCGAAGGTCATCCGGAGGTGGTCCGGGACCGCGCTCGGGTCGAAGTCGCGGGGCGAGATCGGGGTGCCCGCCATCCGGGACAGCTCGCGGGCGATCGCCACGGTCAACGTCTCGGATCGCGGTTTGACGGCCGACAGTGCCGCCCTGGCGTAGTCGGGTGCGGGGACCACGGTGCGGCGCAACTGTTTCGGCAATGTCTTGATGAGCGCGGTGACCAGGTCCTCGCGCATGCCGGGAACCAGCCAGTCGAAGCCGACCGGACGGACCTGGGCGAGCAGCGCGACGGGGATGCGGGCGGTGACGCCGTCGTCCTCGGTGCCGGGTTCGAACTGGTAGGTCAGCGGGAACGAGATCTCGCCCTGGCGCCAGGTGTTCGGATAGTCGCCGCCGAGCACTCCGGCCGCATCGGCGTTCACCACGGTCGATGCCGTGAAGTTCAGCAGGTCCGGAGTGCTGCGACGGGCGCGCTTCCACCAGGTGTCGAAATGCCTGGCGGACACGGCTTCCTGGCCGACGCGCTGATCGTAGAACTCGTAGAGGGCCTCGTCGTCGACCAGGATGTCGCGCCTGCGCGCCCTGGTCTCCATCTCCTCGACGTCCTCGAGCAGGGCCCGGTTCTGATGGAAGAACTTGTGCTGGGTCTGCCATTCTCCCTGCACCAGCGCGTGCCGGATGAACAGCTCCCGCGACGCCTCGGGGTCGATCGAGCTGTAGGTGACCGCCCGCTTGGCGACCAGCGGGATGCCGTACAGCGTCACCCGCTCGTACGCCATCGCGCAGGCGCGCTTGGTCGACCAGTGCGGCTCGGAGTAGGTGCGCTTGATCAGGTGCGGCGCCAGCTTCTCCGCCCACTCGGGCTCGATGCCGGCCGCCATCCTGCCCCAGAGCCTGGAGGTCTCGACCAGTTCGGCTGCCATCACCCAGCGCGGTGGCTTCTTGAACAGCGAGGACCCGGGGAACACCGCGAACCGGGCGCCACGGGCGCCGAGGAAGTCACGCTTGTCGCCCTCGCGCAGGCCGACGTGGGAGAGCAACCCGGACAGCAGCGCCTGGTGCACCGAGGCCTCGCTCGCCGGCTGGTCGTTGCCGGTCCAGCCGAGCCCACGGGTGATCTGCGCGAGCTGGCCGTGCAGGTCCTGCCACTCCCTGATCCGCAGCCAGTGCAGGAACTCGTTCTTGCACATCTTCCGGAACTGGTTGGAGGACAGTTCCTTCCGCTGCTCGCCCAGGTACTCCCACAACTTGAGGTAGGCGAGGAAGTCGGAGCCGGCCACGGTGAACCTGGCGTGCTTCTCGTCGGCCGCCTGCTGGTGTTCGGCCGGCCGTTCGCGCACGTCCTGGATCGACAGCGCCGCGACGATGATCAGCGTCTCGCGCAGGCACCCGGTGTTGTGGGCATGAGCGAGCATCCGCGCCATCCGGGGGTCCACCGGCAACTGGGCGAGCTCGCGCCCGACCGGGGTCAGCTCGGTGACGCCGCCCTTGGCCCCCGGCTTGATCGCCCCGAGTTCCTCGAGCAGCGCGACGCCGTCACGGATGGCGCGCGGATCCGGCGCCTCCACGAAAGGGAAGGCGGCGATGTCGCCGAGGCCGAGGGCGGTCATCTGCAGCACCACCGACGCCAGGTTGGTGCGCAGGATCTCGGGTTCGGTGAAGGCGGGGCGCGCCTCGAAGTCGTCCTCGGAGTAGAGCCGGATGCAGATGCCGTCCGCGACACGACCGCAGCGCCCCGCGCGCTGGCGGGCCGAGGCCTGCGAGATCTCCTCGATCGGCAGCCGCTGCACCTTGGTGCGCACGGAGTACCGGGAGATGCGGGCGGTACCGGGATCGACCACGTACCGGATGCCGGGGACCGTCAGCGAGGTCTCCGCGACGTTGGTCGAGAGCACCACCCGGCGGCCGGTGTGCCGCTCGAAGACCCGGTGCTGCTCGGCCGCGGACAGCCGGGCGTACAGGGGCAGGATCTCCGTGCCGCGCAGCTTGCGGTCCCGCAGCGCGTCGGCGGTGTCGCGGATCTCGCGTTCGCCGGAGAGGAACACCAGGATGTCACCGTCGCCCTCCCCGAGCAGTTCCTCGACGGCCTCGCCGACGGCGTCGACGGGGTCGCGATCGATGGTCTGCTCGCCGATGTCGACACTCAGCGGCCGGTACCGGATCTCGACAGGGAAGGTGCGGCCCGAGACCTCCACGATCGGCGCGGGCACACCGTTCACGGCGAAGTGCTTGGCGAAGCGCTCCGGGTCGATCGTGGCCGAGGTGATGATCACCTTCAGGTCGGGCCGCCTCGGCAACAGTTCCCGCAGGTACCCGAGGATGAAGTCGATGTTGAGGCTGCGCTCGTGCGCCTCGTCGATGATGAGGGTGTCGTACCGGCGCAGCATCCGGTCCCGCTGGATCTCGGCGAGCAGGATGCCGTCGGTCATCAGCTTGATCAGCGTGCCGTCCGATACCTGGTCCGTGAAGCGGACCGTGTAGCCAACGGCCTCCCCGAGTGGGCTGTCCAGCTCCTCGGCGATGCGCTCGGCGACGGTGCGGGCCGCGATCCGGCGCGGCTGGGTGTGCCCGATCAGGCCGCGCACGCCGCGCCCGAGGTCCAGGCAGATCTTCGGGATCTGGGTGGTCTTGCCGGACCCGGTCTCGCCCGCGACGATGACGACCTGGTTCGCCGCGATCGCGGCGGCGATGTCGTCGCGGCGCAGGCTGACCGGAAGGTTGTCCGGGTAGCTGGTCTTCGGGGCGTTCGCGCGGCGCGAGGCGATCCTGGCCTCCGCCTGCGACACCTCGCGGAGGACGCCGGTGAGGGCCTCGGCGTTCGCGGCGCGGTCGAGGCGCCGTCGGAGCCGGTGCTCGTCTCGGAGGGTGAGGGTGGCCAGGCGGCGCTTGAGCTCGCGGCGGTCGAGGTCGGGCAGCTCGGGCGAAGGTGTGGTCGACATGCTCGGACCAGCCTATCGAAAGGCCGCCAGTCAAATACCGCTGCCTGCTGTCGCCCTGTGCGAACATCGGCGGGTGACCCTCACCTCGGAGGCATCGGTCCTCCCACACACCAACCCGGTCTTCCGTGCGCTGCGCCTCGTCTTCGGCATTCTCGGCACCGTCGCGCTGGCCTGGATTCCGCTGCGCAACATCGATGTGGCCGAGTTCTCGACCTCGAACTACTTCAGCTACTTCACCGTGTTGAGCAACGTGTTGGGCGTGATCGTGCTGCTGGTCGGCGCGATCGCGGATCCGCAGTCGCTGCGGTGGCAGCTGGTCCGGGGTGCGGGCACGCTGTACCTGGTCATCACCGGCATCATCTACGCGGTTCTGCTCGCGAACATCGACGTGACGCTCAACGACAAGTGGATCAACGACGTCATGCACCGCTACCTGCCGCTGGTGATCCTGCTGGACTGGGTGATCAACCCGCCGCGGATGCGGATCACCGATCGTCAGTCGCTGAGCTGGCTCGCCTTTCCCGCCGTCTACGGCGTCTACACGCTGATCCGGGGTCCGTTCGTCGACTGGTATCCGTACCCGTTCATCGACCCGAGGACGCAGGGCTACCTGCAGATGTCCATCGGCCTGGTGGTGCTGGCGCTGGCCATGGTGCTGATGTCGCTCGCGGTCAACGCCGCGGGCAGGCTCGCCCAGCGCTGGCGATACGGTGGAACCGAGCGCCGGACGGCGGCGGAGGAGATCGCCACCGGCGAGAGCGAGGAGATGGCGTGACGAACACCCAGGCACTGTGGCACGGATTCGCGGACATGGGCGCGGTGAGCGAGGGCGGTCCGTTCGTCGTCAGCCGCGGAGAGGGCGCGTACATCTGGGACGACAAGGGCAATCGCTACCTCGACGCCACCGCGGGCCTCTGGTTCACCAACGTCGGGCACGGCCGCGCCGAGATCGCGGACGCGGTCGCCGAGCAGCTCAAGTCGATCGCGCACTTCTCCAACTTCGGCGACTTCGCACCCGAGACCACCTTCGCGCTCGCCGAGCGCCTGTCCGCGATCGCGCCGGTGGCCGGTAGCAAGATCTTCTTCACCTCGGGCGGCTCGGATTCGGTCGACACCGCGGCCAAGCTGGCCCGCCGCTACTGGCACGAGATGGGCAAGCCGAACAAGCGGATCGTGGTCGGGCGGCAGAAGGCCTACCACGGCATGCACGTGGCGGGCACCGCGCTGGCAGGCATCCCGGTGAACCGGGAGGGCTACGGCGAGCTGATGCCGGATGCCAGGACCGTGGAGTGGGACAACGGCAAGAGCCTGCTCGAACTCATCGAGCGTGAGGGCGCGGACACCATCGCGGCCTTCTTCGTCGAGCCGATCATCGGCGCGGGCGGGATCTACCTGCCGCCGGAGGGCTACCTCGCCGAGGTCCGGCAGATCTGCCGCGAGCACGACATCCTGTTCGTGGTCGACGAGGTGGTGACGGGCTTCGGCCGGATCGGCGGGTCGTGGTTCGCCTCAACGCGTTTCGACCTGCAGCCGGACATGGTGACCACGGCGAAGGGGCTCACCTCCGGATACGTTCCCATGGGCGCGGTGTTCATCGCGCCCCGGGTCGCCGAGCCCTTCTTCTCGGGCGGCGTGTGGTGGCGGCACGGGTACACCTACGGCGGGCACGCGGGCGCGGCGGCCGCGGCGCTGGCGAACCTCGACATCCTCGAGCGGGAGAACCTGCTCGAGGAGTCCGCTCGGCTCGAGCGCTCGCTGCACGAGCACCTGTCGCCGCTGGCCGAGCACCCGCGGGTCGCGGAGGTGCGCAGCGGACTGGGCGCGGTCGCGGCGGTGCAGCTCGCGGATCCGGCGGAGGCCTTGCCGTTCGTCAAGACCCTTCGCGAGCACGGCATCTCGGGTCGCGCGGCCGGTGTCGGCGCCATGCAGTTCTCGCCGTCGTTCGTGATGACCGACGACGAGGTGGCCGAGATGGCGGCGGGGGTTCTCAAGGCGCTCGGCTGAGCGTTCGCGCCCGCCGGTCGACGGCTCAGTGCAGGGTGAGCACGTCCGCGGTCGACCGGCGGGGCGTGTGGCCCGCAGGCGGCGGGGAGGTGACCGAGCCGACTCGCAGCAGGACCTGGGGGAATCCGCCGTGCGGAGCCAGTCCCGCGATCATGTCCCGGCTCCGTTCGACGTCGGTGAGGTGCGTCAGCGGGCAGGTCGCGATCCCTCTCGACGTCGCCTCGAGCAGGACCGCGGACAACGCCTGCCCGCATCGCGTCCAGGCCGCCGCCGTGTCGGAATCGGTGCTCAGCATCAGCACGGTGGACTGGTCGACGCCCGGCCGTGGCGTGGACTCCTCCCGGCCCGGGCGCGGGAACGCTCGTCCGATCGAGACGCGCGCGCTCTCGTCGGTGGTCGCCAGCGAATCGGGCGGTATCCCCTCGGTGGGGAGCGAGTGCCCCGCCCACCAGTGCAGCTCGGCCTGATAGTCGGCGTCGTAGCGCCTGGCTGCGGCGCTCGCGTCGGTCGCCGCGGCCAGCGTCGTCCTCGCCTCGGGCGCGAGGACCGTCAGCGCGACGCCGAACCTGCCCACGGGGTCACCGAGGCGCTCGACCGGCCCAGCCGCAGCCGAGACCGGGTCGAAGGGCCTGCGATCGGTGCGGCGATGGCGGATGGCGGAGACCAGGTCGAAGTCGTGTGAGCGTGGGGTCGCGTCGCGGTGGCATCGGATGGAGGCGACGAGCCGGGGAAGGCTGGGCTCCGGTAGGAGATCGATGTCCGATCGCCAGCGCAGCGAGGTGAGGGCGACCTCCACGTGGTGGAGCGCCGCGCCGCAGCTGATGTGCAGTTGGCGCCCGGAGGGATCGGTGGAGGGCAGGAGCCGGGTGCGGTCGCTGAACAGGTCGAGCCGACCTGCGGAGTATCGCCACCGCCATGGCTGGCTGTTGTGCACCGAGGGTGCGCGGCACGCCAGATCGACCGCGCTCTGGATGACGCCGGTGTCCGGCCCCGCGGTGTCCATGACCGCCTCCTCACCGTTGACCGGCGCCCGGGAATCCCGTCTGGGAGCCTCCTCGGTACCGGACAGTCAATTATCTGCCAGGAGGATCCGCTTCGGCTAGGGCCTTACGACCCCACCCTGTGGTCGGCTCCGCCGGTTCACCGCTGCGGGATTCCCGATCGCAGCGGTTCGGCGACGCTGGGGACGCTCGCGGCCGTCAGCCACAATCGCAGCAGGTGCCTGCGCCTGTCGAGGTCGGGGTCGTCCCGGTAGGCGTTGCGGGCGTGCAGGATGCGGCCGTTGTTCAGGATCTGGACGTCGCCGGGTTCGAAGACCATCTCGACGTGGAAGTTGGCCTCGTTGGCGATGGTCTCGACGAGTTCGAGGGCCTCGTGTTGCTCCGCCGTCAGGCGGGGGGCCCGCGGGTGCCGTTGCGAGTCGCGGATGTACCAGCTGATGAAGAACAGGCGGGGCGCCCCGCCGATGTCGTTCAGCGGAGCGAGTTCGAAGTACGGCGGGTCGCCCGCGGCCTCCTCACCGTTGCGGTCCCACGGCATGGGGGAGTAGAGGACCTCGAGGAGGTCCGGTCGGCGCCGCAGCACCTCGTTGTAGATCGCCGCCGAGCTGGCGATCCAACTCTCGCCTCCGGCAGCCGCCTTCTGCAGGCACAGCAGCGCGACCAGGTCGGAACCGTCGGTGTGGAAGTCCTGGCGTTCCCGCGTCCGGTAGAGCCGGACGGTGGGATCGGTCCTCGCTATCCGTTCGTCCCGGATGTGGGTGAGCACCGCGCCGTCGCGGTCCTGACTCACCGGCTCCCCGAGCATGGATCCCAGCGCGAGGTAGGCCCGCTCGACCTCGGCGGCGTCGAGTTCGTCCACGGGGAACCCGCGCAGCAGAACGAAACCGCATCCCGAGTTCAGCGTCTGCGCCCACTGACCACAGCGGGAGCGGAGGGTCGGGAACAGACGGGACGCGTCGGCGGCATCGGCTCTGGCCGCTTCGACGATCTCCGCTCGCTCGGCCCCGGTGAGGACCACGGTCCACGTCGAACTGTCGGGGAAGTCCGATCGGTCCCAGACCGCGTCCGAAACCTGAGGTGATCGGAGCACATGATCGGGCATGTCACTTCCCTCCTCGTCGGGGACCCCGCCGGAAGAGGCTCGACACACGCTCGCGCAGAGTCGGTTTCACCTCGATCAGATCCACTCGCGGGAGGTCGGCCGCGGCGGTGGCCTGCGCGAAGCGGGCGTGCAGCTGGGACCGGACCTCGTCGGGGGTGTATGCGTGGCGCTTGCGTTCGGCGCGCGCGGCGAGTGCCCCCGTGGCCGCGACGCCGACGACGCCCGCGAGTCCGACGAGCTTCCACACGTGTCTGCCGTCCATGCGCATCGCTCTAGGCTAGGTGCATGAGTCGCCGGATGCACGAATCGCAGGTGAGCCTCGACGAGGCCGTTGATGCCACCCGAACCGGGGACATCTGGATCTTCCGCGGTCACTCGGGCGCCGATCGGGCGATCCAGACGCTGACCAACAGTCCGGTGAACCATGTCGGGATGTCGGTGGTCCTCGACGACATGCCGCCGCTGATGTGGCACGCGGAACTCGGACATTCATTGCAGGACATGTGGACCGGGCGGTTCCAGCGCGGGGTGCAACTGCACGACCTGCGGCAGGCCGTCCAGGTGTGGGGTGCGAAGTACGGGCAGCGCGGCTGGTTGCGGCAGCTCGAGGAGCCGGTCACCCGCGAGCAGGAGGATGCGCTCATGCGCACGATCGCGCGGCTCGACGGCACGCCGTTCCCGTCCACGGCGAAACTGGTCACGCGCTGGTTCGGTGGCCGGCTACCGTCGCTGCGGCGCCGTTCGACCCAGGATTCCGCGGAGGCATCGGCCGGCCTCGAGAGCGCGTACTGCGCCGAAGTGGTCGCCCAGACCTACGAGTCGATGGGATTGCTGACCGAGCGCCGCAAGACGAATTGGTATGACCCGGGCCGATTCTGGAGCGGCGACCGGCTACCGCTCTCGCCCGGGGTGACGCTGGGCGGCGAGATCGAGGTGCTGCTCAGTGCGGCCGATCTGGCGGCGGGCCGGTCGCCGCAGAGCTGACGGCGCCCGGCCCCGCGTCAGGTCAGGCCGCCGGGGTCCGGGACAACCAGGTGACCGAGGCGCCGTTGTCGAAGGACTCGGTGCGGGTCGGGGTGAACTGTGTCGGCAGGAACGGCCCGTCGAACGCCGGGATACCGGTCCCCGCGACCACGGGATAGCGCTTGATGATCAGCTCGTCGATCTCGGGTAGGAGCGTGCCCGCCAGCTTTCCGCCGCCCGTGAGCCAGATGTCCATCCCCTCCTGGGCTTTGAGTTCGCGGACCAGGTCGAGCGGGTCGCCGGCGACCAGGTCGACCGCCGGGTCGGCGATCTCGCCGAGGGTGGTGGAGACGACGTACTGCCGCAGGTGGGCGTAGGGGCTGGTGATACCGACGGCGAGGGCAGGCTCGTAGGTGCCGCGGCCCATCACCGCCGTGTCGAACGCCAGGTTGGCGGCGTTCTCCAGTCCCACGTGCGGGCGGACGTGCGTCGGGATGGTGTCCGGGTACCGCTCGTTCATCCACGTCGCCATCGCGTCCGAGATCGGATAGAAGTCCCACTCGCCGCCCGGGCCTGCGATGTAACCGTCGAGCGAGATACCCACGTAGTAGACAAGCTTTCGCATATGTACCGCTCCGTCCGTAGTACTCTATTTGAAGTGGTCTGAACGTAGTACTACAGATGGAGTGGTGTCAAGTGCGGAGCAATCCGGAGAGACGGGCGGCGCTGGTCGACGCCGCGATCGAGGTCCTGGCCGAACTGGGTGCGCGCGGGCTCACATTCCGGGCCGTCGATTCGCGGGCGGGGGTGCCGCCGGGCACGGCGTCGAACTATTTCGCCAACCGCGACGACCTGCTGGCGCAGGCGGGCGGCCGGTTCTACGAGCGGCTGATCCCCGATGACGAGTCGTTGGCGCAGAGCCTCGGCGGTCCGCGCGACCGCGATCGTCTGGTCGAGCTGATGCGCGAGGTCGTCGGCCGGATCACCGAGTTCCGCACGGGCTTCCTCGCCCTGCTCGAGCTCAGGCTCGAGGCGACCAGGCGACCGGAGTTGCGCGCGGTGCTGACGGAACGGATCAGGGCCGACCTGGATTTCAACGTCACCAACCACCTGCAGGCGGGCATGCCCGGCGACGCCACCACGGTCCGTCTGCTCTACCTCGCGCTGAACTGGCTGATCGTCGATCGGCTGACGCTGCCGGACCTGTTCTCCGAGAGCGAGATCGACGAACTCATCGAGGCGGCGGTCGATCGCGCGCTGTCCGGCTAGCGGGTCCGTCTACACCCGCAGCGTCCGGTCGGGAAGCACGCGACCGCCGACGTCCACCCAGCCGTCGTGCGAGTAGACGGTGTAGATGTGCGAGCCGCGGCCCTGGGTGATGTGCAGGCTGCGGCGCAGGTGCTCGGTGATTCGGACCGCGGCCGCGCCGGTCGCCTCGTCCTCCGGTATCCCCATGAGCGGTGCGAACATTCGGGACCTGATCGCGCCCTCGCCTGCCCAGGCCCAGACGTAGTGGTGCCCGGAGTCGAAGGAGTCGGCCCTTGTGGAGACCACAGCCGCGGAGTCGGGCTTCGGGTGCAGGGTGAACTCGGGTGCCCAGTCGGGTTTGGCTCGCACCCAGGTCATCCCGCGGTCGACGTACGTCGTGACCGGTCCCGCCGGGACCTCGAGGGCGTCGACGGCCGACCCCCGTTCGCGCAGCCACCAGGACAGGCCGACCGTCGGGTGCCCGGCGAAGGGCAGTTCGGTGGCCGGGGTGAAGATCTGCGCCCGTGTGCTCGTGGCGCCCGGGCTGGGGAGCTCGACGAAAATCGTCTCGCTGAACCCGAGTTCGGCGGCCAGGCCTTGCCTGCGTTCCGCCGGCACCAGTGTCGCGTCCACGACGCCCAATGCGTTGCCGTGCCTGCCGTCCGCATCGGTGAATACCCTGACGACGTCCACCTCGATACTCATCGTTAAACGATACCGCCGGTAACGACCGAAGGTGCCTTTTGTGCGTGTCGATCGCGCAAAGACACCTTCGGGGTGCGACTGGCGAAGCCGGACTGGGCGCCCGTGCCCGCGAGGGCCTCGCTCGGGTTTCATGCCCGAAACCATTCGAAGGTAAAGGCGATATATTTCGCTACACTGATAGGCATGGCTGATCAGACCTATCAACCCACGCTGTCGCAGCTGCGCGCCTTCGTCGCGGTGGCCGAGTACCGCCACTTCGGCACCGCGGCAGCGCGATTGAATGTGAGCCAGCCCACGTTGTCGCAGGCGCTGGCGGCGCTGGAGAACGGCCTCGGGGTTCAGCTGATCGAGCGCAGCACCCGGCGGGTGCTGGTGACCGATGCGGGCACCCAGCTGCTGGCGCAGGCGAAGATGATCCTCGAGGCCGCGGACGGGTTCGTCGCCACCGCGGCGGGCGTGGGGGACCGGCTCGGCGGCCCACTGCGCATGGGCCTGATCCCGACCGTCGCGCCGTATGTGCTGCCCGCGCTGCTGCCTGCGATGCGCGCGGAGCTGCCCGCGGTCGTGCCCCAGGTGATCGAGGACCAGACCGCGCGGCTGTTGGACTCGCTGCGCGCGGGGGTGCTGGACGTCGCGGTGATGGCGCTCCCGTCGGACGCGACAGGGTTGGTGGAGATCCCCCTCTACACAGAGGATTTCGTGTTGGTCGTACCCGGTGACCACGAGCTGGCCGGGCGGGTCGACCTGTCGCTGCAGGTACTCGACGACCTGCCGCTGCTGCTGCTCGACGAGGGGCACTGCCTGCGCGACCAGACGCTCGACCTGTGCCGCTCGGTGGACGCGCACCCGTCGTCAGGGGACACGAGGGCGACCTCGCTCGCGACCGTGGTGCAGTGCGTCGCCGGCGGCCTCGGGGTGACCCTGGTGCCGGATTCGGCGGTCCCGGTGGAGACCCGCCGCGGCGACCTCGCCACCGCCCGGTTCGCGAGCCCGGCGCCGGGCCGGACGATCGGCCTCGTGTTCCGCTCCTCCAGCGGGCGTGCCGACGGCTACCGCAGGCTCGCCGATGTGGTGCGGTCGGTCGCGCCCGGTGATGTCGCGCCGCCGTCCGTCGGTTCCCGATAGGGCTCCACGATCGCGTGCCGGTGCGTCACAATGGACACACGTGCCGCACCAGCGGGAGGAACGACGATGCCTCTGCACGGACTGATCATCAAGGCCGCCTCGACTGTGGTCACCGGGGCCGTGGGTGTTGCCGCCTACAACGGGGCGCGGCGGATCGTCGCGAGGGCACCGCTGCGGGAGGCCGCCGTGACGGCAACGGAATGGGGCCTGCGCGGTGCCCGCAAGGCGGAGGAGGGCGCGGAGTCCGCCCGCCTGAAGATGGCCGACGTGATGGCCGAGGCGCGCGAGCGGCTCGGCGAAGAGGTGTCGCCGCCGGGGGTTGCCGACACGGGCCACGGGCACGCGCACTAGGCCGAGATGTCCGCGGAACCGGCGGTGCCGCATCAGGTTCCGGCCGCGGTCGGAGACCTGACCGTTCTCTCCGACGCGGGCGGGCGGGTGCGGATGCATGCGCCGTGGCTGCGGGGTAGCCGACCAAGGGCGGTCGCCGTCGAGGACGCCGTCGGCGCTCTGACGGGGGTGCGGGCGGTGCACGCCTATCCGCGCACCGCCTCGATCGTCATCTGGTACTCGCCGCGCACCGCCGACCGGGACGGATTCGCGACGGCCATCCGCGACAGCAGGCTCATCCCCGAGGCCCTGGTGCCGGATCGGGCACCCACCTCGGCGGACATCGGCAACGCGGACGTCCTGCGGATGGCGGTGGGCGGGGTGGCGCTCGTGCTGCTCGGTTTCCGCCGGTACGCACTCGGACGACCCGCGCTCCTCGGTCCGACGGGACGGGCAGTGGCCACAGGGGCGACGGTGTTCACGGGATACCCGTTCCTGCGCGGAGCGGTGCGGGCACTGCGCGGCAGCCGGGCGCCCGGCACCGACGCGCTGGTCTCGGCGGCCACCGTCGCCAGCCTCGTGCTCCGCGAGAACGTCGTCGCCCTCACCGTGCTCTGGCTACTGAACATCGGCGAGTACCTTCAGGATCTGACCCTGCGCCGCACCAGGCGCGCCATCTCGGACCTGCTCAAGGGCACCCAGGACACCGCCTGGGTCCGGTCCGCCGACGGGTGCGAGATCCAGGTCGGGATCGACGCATTGGAGGTCGGCGACGAGGTGATCGTGCACGAGCACATCGCCCTCGCGGTCGACGGGATCGTGATCGAGGGCGAGGCCATCGTCGACCGGTCCGCGATCACCGGCGAGACACTGCCCGCGAGCATCGTCGCAGGGGCGAGGGTGCACGCCGGGTCGGTGGTGATGCGCGGCAGGCTGGTGGTGCGCGCGGACGCGGTCGGCGACGACACCACCATCGGCCGGATCATCACGCGCGTGGAGGAGGCGCAGGAGGACCGGGCCGCGATCCAGACGGTGGGGGAGACCTTCTCGCGCCGGTTCGTCCCCGCCTCCTTCGTGCTCTCCGCGCTCACCCTTGCGGCGACGCGGGATGTACGCCGGGCGATGACCATGCTGCTGGTCGCCTGCCCGTGCGCGGTCGGGCTCGCGACGCCGACGGCGATCAGCGCGGCCATCGGCAACGGCGCCAGGCGGGGGATCCTCATCAAGGGCGGCTCGCACCTCGAGGACGCCGGCCGGGTGGACGCGTTCGTCTTCGACAAGACGGGCACGCTGACCGTCGGCAGGCCGGTGGTGACCAACATCGTCGCGTTGGCGAGGGACTGGCGACCCGAGCAGGTGCTGGCCTATGCCGCGAGCTCCGAGATCCACTCGCGGCATCCGCTGGCCGAGGCCGTGTTGCGCTCGACCGCGGAACGGCACATCGAGATCCCGCCGCACCAGGAGTGCGAGGTGCTCGTCGGTCTGGGCATGCGAACCTGGGCGGACGGCCGGACACTGCTGCTCGGCAGCGTGGCGCTGCTGGAATCGGAGAACGTGCGGGTCTCGAAGCGGGCGGCCGACTGGGTGGGCAGGTTGCGTCGCCGGGCGGAGACCCCGCTGCTGCTGGCCGTCGACGGCCGCCTGGTCGGCCTGATCAGCCTGCGCGACGAGCTGCGACCCGAGGCGCGGCCGGTCCTTGACCGATTGCGGGTCACCGGGGCGCGGCGGGTGATCATGCTCACCGGCGACCATCCGGAGACTGCCGCCGCCGTCGCCACCGAGCTGGGGATCGAGGAGTGGCGGGCCGAGGTGCTTCCCGACGACAAGCTCGAGGTCGTCGAACGGCTGCGGGCGGAGGGGCACGTGGTCGCGATGGTCGGCGACGGCACCAACGACGCACCGGCGCTCGCCGCGGCCGACATCGGGATAGCGATGGGCCTGGCGGGTACGGACGTCGCCGTCGAGACCGCCGACGTCGCGCTCGCGAGCGACGACCTGACCCGATTGCTCGAGGTCCGCGACCTCGGGGGGCACGCGGTCCGCCTGATCCGGCAGAACTATTCGATGTCCATCGCCGTCAACGCGCTCGGGCTGCTGGTCGGGGCCGGGGGCGCGCTGTCTCCCGTGCTCGCGGCGATCCTGCACAACGCGTCGTCGGTCGCCGTGGTGGCCAACAGTTCACGCCTGATCCGGTACCGGGTCGACGGGTAGCGCGCCGGTCCTACGCGCGGAACGTCCACCGGAGCGCGCCGTCGACGACGCCTGGCTCCCACGATTCGAACGGGGTGCCCTGCTCGAGGCTGGATGCCAGTTCGGCGAGCAGATCTGAAATCGAGTCCCATCGGGGACCTCGTTCGTCCACCGCCTCATGCGCGTACTCGGTGACACACCCGCGCCGCGATCCCGCCCGGGTGTCGACGAAGTAGTGGTAATCGTCGAGGCTGGCGAAGACGACGAACGAGGGCAGGTACATGTACGCGGTGGTTCCCGCCTCTTGGGCCTCGCACCGCGCGATCGCGTCGGGTTCGTAGAAGTCCGGATCGGCGGCGACCAGGTCCTCCCACACCTCGAGCATGAGCGAACGCCGTTCGAGCGCGTCCTCGAGCGAGAGCATGAACTTGTCGGGGAGGACACTGCCGAGGAACTGCCCCGAGTCGGTGTGCGTCCGCGCGCCGTTCTGGACGAGGAACAACTCTCGGAGTTCGTCCGGCCATTCCGCTCCGGTGGCGGCCTGCGCCGAGTCGATCTCCGCTCGGCCGGCGGGTCCCGCGATCGACTGTGCGGTGAGTGGCGCGTTCTCGACGCACCATTCGGTGATGCGAGACCAGTGCTCGGTGATCGACATTCGCTGACTGTACGAACCCACTCGGACATGTCGGTCGGTCCGGCCGCACGCCGTGCCCTCGATGAGGTGGCGAAGGCCACAGGTGGGAGGATCCTTAGGCGCGGTCAGTAGTACGCCGCGACGACAGGACAGCGGAGAAGGAGAGATCAGCGTGAGCACCAGTGTCATCGTGGCGGGGGCCAGGACCCCGATCGGCAAGCTCTCCGGCGCCCTCGCGTCGCTGACGGCGGCGGAGCTGGGTGGGCGCGCGATCGCCGCCGCCCTCGAACGCAGCGGCCTCGGTGCCGATGGCGTCGACGCCGTGGTGATGGGCACCGTCGTGCAGGCCGGGGTCGGGCCCAACCCGGCGCGGCAGGCGGCGGTCGCGGCGGGCCTGCCGATGACGGTGCCCGCCACCACCGTGAACAACCTCTGCCTGTCCGGTCTCGAGGCGATCATGCAGGCCGATCGGCTGATCGCGACCGGCGCCGCCGACGTCGTGGTCGCGGGTGGCATGGAGTCGATGACGAACGCGCCGTACCTGGTGCGCGGAGCTCGGACCGGCCTGAAGTACGGCACCACCGGCTTCGAGGACGCGCTGGACCGGGACGCGCTCGTATGCGCGTTCGACGGCGTGTCGATGGGCGCGTCCACCGAGAGCTACCAGGCGTCGGAGAACATCAGCCGCGCCGAGCAGGACGAGTTCGCGGCCCGCTCGCACCGCCTCGCCGCCGCCGCGACCGAGTCGGGCGCGTTCGCGGCCGAGATCGCACCGGTGGAGATCGCGTCCCGCAAGGGCGCCGTCACCGTCGCCGACGACGAGGGCATCCGTGCGGGGACCACCGTGGACTCCCTCGGGAAGCTGCGTCCGGCGTTCGCCAAGGACGGCACCATCACCGCGGGTGCCTCCTCGCAGCTGTCGGACGGCGCGGCCGCCGTCATCGTCATGCGCAAGGACGTTGCCGAGGCCCGTGGCATCGAGTGGCTCGCCGAGATCAAGGCGCACGCCCTCGTCGCGGGCCCGGACACCTCCCTGCTGCACCAGCCCGCGAACGCCATCGAGGCGGCGCTGAAGCGAGACGGCGAGACCACCGTCGCCGACCTCGACCTGCTCGAGATCAACGAGGCGTTCGCCGGTGTCGCGATCGCGTCGATGCGTCAGCTCGGAGTCGACGCGGACAAGGTCAACATCCACGGCGGTGCCATCGCGGTCGGGCACCCGGTCGGCATGTCCGGCGCGAGGATCGCCCTCTCCCTGGCACATTCGCTCAAGGCACGCGGCGGCGGCAAGGGCGCGGCTGCCCTCTGCGGCGGCGGCGGCCAGGGCATCGCGATGATCCTCGAGGTGTAGGCGGCTACGCCGCCCGTGCGCGGTTGACGAGTCTCAGGACTCGGCAACCGCGCACGGGCGCGTCAGCGCCTGCCGCGCTTGCCGCCCTTGGCGTTCCGTGGTGTCGGGACCTTGCCCGCCTTGGCGCGCGCCGCTTGTTTTGCGGCGGCCTTCTGGGAGGCGGTGCGCTTGGGAGCCGGCTCCTGGGCGTCGCGGCCGCGGGAGCTGTTGACGCTGCGGCCGCGCACGATCCCGACGAATTCCTCCACCAGGTCCGTCGTCGCATCCTGCGGCCAGGCCAGCGCGACCGGCGACTCCGGCGCATCGGTGACGGTGCGGTAGGTGAGGTCCTTGCGGTGGTGCAGCCGGGCCAGTGACTGCGGCAGCACCAGCACCCCGATCCCGGCCGCGACCAGCTCGATCGCGTCCGCGGTCGTGGCGGGCCGCTGGGCGGCCGGCGTCCCCGGCAGCGCCTCCCAGGCCAGGGCGTCGTCGAGCGGGTGCAGCACGATCTCGCCCTCCAGGTCCGCCGTCGACACCTCGTCGGCGGCGGTGACCACGTGGTCCTTCGGCACCACCACGACCGGTGTCTCCTCGTACAACGCGATCACGCTCAGGCCGCCCCTGTCGATCGGCAGCCGCACCAGCCCGGCATCCGCGAGACCGTCACGCAGCAGGGTCGGCGCGTCCGCCGCGGTGGTGACGACCAGCTCGAGCCGGATGTCGGGGTGGCGTTCGCCCCAGATGCGTACCCACTTGGACGGGGTGACGCCGGGCACATAGGCGAGCCGGAACGGGGTGGGTACAGCGGGCTCGGTCATTCCGCCAGGCTACCGGGGCGGTGACCCCGGACGGCACCTCGATAGGCTGAGCGCATGAGTGCGCAGAAGACACCCCAGACGATGAAGCCGGCGACCGCCGCGAAGAAGCTGGACGTCTACCTCGAGGCCACCCCCGCCGAGTTCCAGTCGGGCACCGTCTCGCGCGAGGACCTCGCCGAGCTGCGCACCAACCCGCCGCAGTGGCTGGTCGACCTGCGTGCCGAGGGCCCGCACCCGAAGTCCGTTGTCGCCGCCAAGCTCGGTGTCTCCATCGCCGGGCTGGCCCGCGGCGGCGTCGAGGAGGCGCTCACCACCGCCCAGATCGAGGCGCTGCTCGCCGATCAGCCGGACTGGCTGCAGGCCGAGCGCAAGTCCCTGGTGGAGGTCCGCAAGGAGGAGAAGCGGATCAAGGAGCAGCAGGCGACCCGGCGCGAGCAGTCGAACCGCAAGCAGCGGTTCGCGAAGCCGATCCACCACCCGAACGAGGACTAGG
>NZ_BCXA01000041.1 GCF_001894865.1 Rhodococcus maanshanensis NBRC 100610
GCGGGTTCACCGGTGTGACAGCGAGTGTGGTGTCGGGCCGGGTGTCGTACGTGTTGGGGTTGGAAGGCCCTGCGGTTTCGGTGGACACGGCGTGTTCGGCGGGTCTGGTGGCGTTGCATCAGGCGGTGGCGGCGTTGCGGTCGGGGGAGTGCTCGCTGGCGCTGGCGGGTGGTGTGACGGTGATGGCGACGGCGGGAATGTTCGTCGAGTTCTCGCGGCAGCGGGGGTTGGCGCCGGATGGTCGGTGTAAGCCGTTCGCGGAGGCAGCTGACGGGACGGCGTGGGGTGAGGGCTCGGGTGTGTTGGTGTTGGAGCGGTTGTCCGATGCGCAACGCAACGGACATCGGGTGTTGGCGGTGGTGCGGGGTAGCGCGGTCAATCAGGATGGTGCGTCGAATGGTTTGACCGCGCCGAACGGGCCCTCGCAGCAGCGGGTGATTCGGCGGGCGTTGGCCGATGCGGGGGTGTCCGCGGCCGAGGTCGATGTGGTGGAGGCGCACGGTACCGGCACCAGGTTGGGTGATCCGATCGAGGCGCAGGCGTTGTTGGCGACTTATGGTCAGCGTGATCGTGATTTGGAACCGGTGTGGTTGGGTTCGATCAAATCCAATATCGGGCACACTCAGGCGGCGGCGGGGTTGGCCGGGGTGATCAAGATGGTGCAGGCCCTGCGCCATGGGGTGCTGCCCAAAACCCTGCACGTGGACGCGCCATCCTCGCACGTGGATTGGACCGCGGGACACGCTGAGCTGCTGAGTCAGGCACGGGACTGGCCGGAGGCCGATCGTCCGCGACGGGCCGCGGTATCGGCCTTCGGTATCAGCGGCACCAATGCCCACGTCATCCTCGAACAAGCACCGGCGAGCGAGCCGGCACCGCAACCACAGACACCGATGGATGTGCCGGTGCCGGTGGCGTGGGTGGTGTCGGCGCGGACCCGGGATGGGTTGGCGGGACAGGCGGCTCGGTTGTCGACCTATCTGGGGCAGCGTCCGGATGTGGATGCGGTGGATGTGGCCGCGACGTTGTCGGGACGTTCGCGGTTCGAGCATCGTGCGGTGATCGTGGGCGGGGATCGGGCGCAGTTGCTGGGCGGGCTCGACGCGGTGGCACGGGGGCTACCCGCCGCTGCCTCCGATGCTGGTGTAGTGGTGTCGGGGGTTGCCGGTAGACACGGTAAGACGGTGCTGGTGTTCCCGGGTCAGGGTGCGCAGTGGCTGGGGATGGGGCGGGAGTTGTTGGTTTCCTCGCCGGTGTTCGCAGAGACCATGACCGAGTGTGATCGTGTGTTCTCCACGTTGGTGGACTGGTCGCTTCTCGAGGTGCTCGACGGTGGCGAAGGTGCGCCCTCGCTCGAGCGTGTCGAGGTTGTGCAGCCGGTGTTGTTCGCGGTGATGGTGTCGCTGGCGCAGCTGTGGCGTTCGGTCGGTGTGGAACCCGATGCCGTGGTGGGTCATTCCCAGGGAGAGATCGCCGCAGCCTATGTGGCAGGTGCGTTGTCGCTCGAGGATGCCGCCCGGATCGTGATCCTGCGCTCGGCGGCGTTGACGGCGTTGGCCGGTCAGGGCGCGATGGTGTCGGTCGGGCTCTCGGTCGAGCAGGTCGATCGACTGCTCGAGAGGTTCGACCGGTTGGCTGTGGCTGTGGTCAACGGCCCGGGATCGACAGTGGTGTCCGGTGACATCGGGCAGACGGAGTCGTTCTTGACCGAGTGTGAGCGACTCGATGTTCGCGCACGCCGGATCGCGGTGGATTATGCCTCGCATTCTCCCCAGATCGAACAGCTCCGCGATCACCTGCACGACGCACTCACCGAAATCCAGCCGTGTTCGCAAGGTTCCACCGGTTCGAGAGGTTCGTCGGGTGTGGTGTTCTATTCCACCGTCACCGGCACGATTCTGGACCTGACTGAATTGGATGCCCGGTACTGGTTCCGCAATCTGCGGGAAACGGTGCGTTTCGAGCAGGCCGTGCAGGCATTGCACAGCGACGGATACAGCGTGTTCGTCGAGGCGAGCCCACACCCCCTGCTGACCGTCGACATCGAACAGATCTGTGCGGCAGTCGATCCCGACAGCAGCGTTCCCCCGAACAACCATGACCCGGTGATCGTGGGTTCGCTGCTGCGTGGCGAGGATTGCGCGGTGGCGTTCACGCGTTCGATGGCACGGTTGGATGTGTCGGGTGTGGATGTGGTGTGGGATGCGGTGCGTCAGGATCGTGGTCGTCGGGTCGAGTTGCCCACGTATGCGTTCCAGCGTCACCGCTATTGGTTGACCTCGACCGGAACCGGTGACGCGGCGTCGTTGGGGTTGGCTGGGGCCGAGCATCCGCTGTTGGGTGCGGTGATGGTGTCCGCGGACACGGGTGCGGTGACGTTGACGGGTCGGTTGTCGTTGGCCTCGCAGCCGTGGCTGGTCGATCACGCGGTCCGTGGGGTGGTGTTGTTCCCCGGTACCGGGTTCGTGGAGTTGGCGATGCGGGCCGCGGAGGAAGTCGGATGCCCGGTGTTGCGGGACCTGACATTGATGACCCCGTTGGTGTTGACCGCCGAGAACGCGGTGCAACTGCAGGTCGTGGTCGATGGGCACGATGGGCAGGGTGCGCGGCGGGTGATGGTGTATTCCCGTGATGCCGGGGACCCGCAGGCGGGGTGGGTCACTCATGCCGAGGGGGTGCTCGATCGGCAGGGTGTCGATGTCACGAATTCGGGTGCCGCCGGTGCGATGTCGGCGGAGTTGGCGGTGTGGCCGCCGCGTGGTGCGGTAGCGGTGGCGGTGGACGATCTGTATCCGGTGTTGGCGGACCTCGGCTATGACTATGGTCCGACTTTCCAGGGGCTGCGGTCGCTGTGGCGTCGTGGTGAGGAGTTGTTCATCGAGGCCTCGTTGCCGGATTCGGTGAGTGATGCGTCGGGGTTCGGGCTGCATCCGGCGCTGTTGGATTCGGTGCTGCATGCCAAGGTGATGGATACCGAGGCCGGTGGCGAGGTGATGTTGCCGTTTGCGTGGTCGGAGGTGTCGCTGCATGCGGTCGGCGCGTCGGTGGTGCGGGCCCGGATCTGGCCGACCGATTCCGGTCCCGGCGCGGTGGCGATCGAGGTTGCCGACACGGCCGGGCGTCCGGTGTTGACGGCTGGGTCGTTGACCTTGCGGCCGGTCTCGCCGGGACAATTGGGCGCCGCGAGCACGCGTGAGCGGTTGTGCGCGGTGCAGTGGACACCAGCGCCGACTCCGATCCCGAGTTCGGTGCCGGAGTCTCGGGTGTTCACCACGGTCGAGGGATTCTTGGCGTGGTCGCGCGACGATACTGCGTCGGTGCCGCCCGTTGTGGTGTTGGACAGGCGCGAGACCGACGACACTGCTGAGGATGTGACGCGGCGGGTGCATCGGGCGACCGGTGAGGTACTGGTCGGGTTGCAGGCCTGGCTGGGTGAGTCGCGGTTCGCTGCGAGTGTGTTGGTGGTGTTGACCTGCGGGGCGGTGGCACGTGCGGGTGAGCAGATCGCTGATCTGGCCGGTGCCGCGGTGTGGGGCTTGGTGCGTTCGGCGCAGTCGGAGGACCCGGGCAGGGTCGTGCTCCTGGACACCGATCACTCCGTCGACATGTCGGCGGCGACTCTGGCCGAGGTGTTGGCCTGCGGTGAACCCCAGGTGATGGTCCGCGGCGGGGTGCTGCACCTGGCCCGACTGACCCGGCTGACCGATTCGCTGGGTCTGGTTGTGCCGGAGTCGGTGTCGTGGCGGCTGGAGGCCGGTGACGACACTGTCGACGGGCTCGGACTGAACTCGTGCCGTGCTGCGGATCAACCATTGGGGCAGGGTCAGGTCCGTGTTGCGGTGCGGGCCGGTGGCCTGAACTTCAGAGACGTTCTCATCTGTCTGGGTGCGGTGGACGTGGGGAACACCGCGATGGGCATGGAAATTGCCGGGGTGGTCGTCGAGGTCGGCCCGGGGGTGGAGGGCTTTGTCCTCGGAGACCGGGTGATGGGGCTGATCGAAGATGGTCTTGGTCCTTTCGTGGTGACGGATCAGAGACTGATCGTCCACATGCCCGAGGGGTGGTCGTTCACCGATGCGGCCACGGTTTCGATTGTTTTCCTCACCGCCTATTACGGCCTCCGGGATTTGGCTGGGGCCCGGCAGGGAGAGACTTTGCTGGTGCACGCGGCTGCCGGCGGGGTGGGTATGGCGGCTACACAGCTGGCCCGATACTGGGGAATCGAGGTGTACGGGACCGCGAGCCAGGGTAAGTGGGACACCTTGGCTTCCATGGGGTTCGATGAGCAGCACATCGGTGATTCCCGGTCTCTTCATTTCGGGGAACAGTTCATGACGGCCACGGGCGGTCGTGGTGTGGACATCGTTTTGGACTCGCTGGCCGGGGAATTCGTCGATACGTCCTTGCGGCTGTTGCCGCGCGGTGGCCGTTTCTTGGAGATGGGCAAAACCGACATACGCGATGGCGGAGAGATCGCCGCTCGCTATCCGGGAGTCCACTATCGTGCGTTCGACCTGTGGGATGCCGGGCCGGATCGGATCGCAGAGATGCTGGTCGATCTCAAGGCGATGTTCGACAGGGAAGTGATCGTTCCGTTGCCCGTCAAGACCTACGACATTCGGCGTGCGCGCGATGCGTTCCGATATTTCAGTCAGGCGCGTCATATCGGAAAGATCGCCTTGTCCATCCCGGCGGGGGAGGCCGGTGTGGATTCGGGTGTGGTGTCGGCGGTGTCGGCGGGCACTGTGTTGATCACCGGTGGTACCGGTGGGTTGGGGTCGATGCTGGCGCGGCATCTGGTGACCGATTACGGGGTGCGGTCGTTGGTGTTGGCCAGTCGCCGTGGCCCGGCGGCGTCGGGGGCAGAGGACTTGGTCACGGAATTGACCGGGTTGGGTGCCCGGGTGCGGATCGTGGCGTGTGATGTGTCCGATCGCGGTGAGGTCGTGGAGTTGTTGGCCGCGGTACCTCAGGACGCGCCGTTGACCGGCCTGGTCCATACCGCGGGTGTGCTCGACGACGGTGTCGTGGTGTCGTTGAGCCCGGATCGGGTGGATGCGGTGCTGGCGGCCAAGGCGGATGCGGCGTGGCATCTGCATGAGTTGACCCGTGAGTTGGATCTGGCGTTGTTCGTGTTGTATTCCTCGGTCGCGGGTGTGTTGGGCACTGCTGGGCAGGGCAACTATGCGGCCGCGAATGCGTTCCTCGACGGGTTGGCCGAGTGTCGTCGTGGCGAGGATCGGACGGCGGTGTCGATCGCGTGGGGTTTGTGGGCTGCGGGCACCGAGATGACCGGACACCTCGGCGGGGCCGACACCACACGTCTGGGTCGGGGTGGTGTGGTGGCGATGTCGGACGAGCAGGGTTTGGCGTTGTTCGACGCCGCTGTGGCGCAGCACCGTGCGGGTGTGGTCGCTGCCCGCGTGGACACGGCTTCGTTGGCTGCCGGTGCGCGTGCGGGCACTCTGGCTCCGTTGCTGGAGGGCTTGCTGCCGGAGGGCCGCCGCGTCGCGGGAGTTGTGGTGGGTCTGCGGCAGCGGTTGGTGGGACTGACCGCTGCCGAGCGAGATGCGTTGGTGCTGGACACTGTTCGCGGTCAGGTCGCGGCCGTGTTGGGCCACGACAGCGGTGCGGCCATCGAGGCCGGCCGTAGTTTCCGGGATCTGGGTTTCGATTCGTTGACCGCGGTCGAGACACGCAACCGGTTGAACTCCGTCACCGGGTTGCGGTTGCCCGCGACGCTGGTCTTCGACTATCCGACACCGAACGCAGTGACCGCGTACCTCCTTACCCAGCTCACCGACACCGGTATCTCCGACACCGGCATCTCCGACTCTTTGTCGCGCCTGGAAAAGGAAGTACTGGATATGGTCGACGGCAAGACGATGACCAACGAGTTCTACTCGAAGTTGTTGAATTTGACGCGAATCGCCAGTCGCGCGAACGAAGACCGGGATGCATCCCCGTCGGAGGACGTCATGGCCATGAGCGACCAAACACTATTGGACCTGTTGGAGGACGAATTCGGCATCTCGTAGCCGGCGACTGGTCCGCACCGGAAGGCGTGCTGCAGCCCTCCTGCACAATCCCGGTGCAGACCCCGCCGACGACTGCTCACCACGCCTGAAGAAGCTGATTACGGGAGGCCGGGTGCGTCTACACGACGACCCGGAACCTGATGCTCTGCGTCGAAGTCATAGTCGGCGAACGGGAAATGTCGACCACGCCAACGCGTTTCGAGGGCGCCGGCAGGACGGAAATATGGCGTGTCACCGTGCGAGTTGCGGTAATAGGTTGGAACACCCTGCGACTCGATGTAGTGCCGAAGGACCTGACCACGCTTGCTGACCTCGGCATGGTAAGCGGCGTGCGCCTGTTCGCTCACCTCGACCGTCGACGCCCGGCGGCGCCGCGCCTCCGCTATCGCTCGAATAGCGTGTGATGCAGTCGTTTCCACCATCCCGTGCCATCCGATATCGGACAGCGAGTACGGTCCGACCAGCATCCAGCGGTTCGGGAGGCCGGCTATGGCCACACCCTCATAGGCCTGTACTCCATTGGCGCCGAAGAACTGACCGAGATCGAATCCGTCCCGCCCGACAACGGTGCCTTCGGCGTAACTTTCCGGTTCGGTGTGCATCTCGTAGCCGGTTGCCAGCACGATGACGTCATACTGATGCTCGGTGCCATCGCTGGTCCGGATGCCCTGTTCAATGAACTGATCGATGTCATCGGTGACCAGGCGAACATTGTCGCGATTGAACACCGCCGGATATCCGGTCGACAGGGTGAGTCGCTTCGCCATGGGTCCGTAGCCGGGTGTCAGTGCGGCGGCCGTTGCGGGGTCATCAACGGTCCGTCGGAGATACGCTCGGTAAATCCGCTTGGCGACGGCATCGAATGCGGCCATCAGCGGCTTCGCAACTGTCAAGGGCAGATATGTAGCCAGTCTGGCGATGGGTTCCAACCCGAGCAATATCATCCCGGACTGGGCCGCTGCCACGCCTGGCACCCGCAAGGCGGCCTGGAACCAGCGCGGGACCGGGTAGTTGGGTTTGGGTACGCACCACACAGGTGTCCGCTGGAAGACATCAAGGTGATCTACCTCAGGTGCGATCGCGGGCGTGATCTGCACGGAACTCGCGCCGGTACCGACCACAGCCACGCGCTTACCCGCCATGTCGAGTGCATGGTCCCAGGTGGCCGGGCTCTGCACCACACCGGCGAAGTCATCGAGACCCTTTATGCCACTGTCGACTTTGGGGCGCAGAAAGGCACCGACCGCGCTGATCACGAACCTGGCCGTAATGATCTCGTTGTCCGCGGTGTGCAACGCCCATCGACGGTGTGTCTCGTCCCAGACTTCGCGGACGACCTCGGTGTGGAACCGTAGATGCCGATAGAGACCGTAGCGGCGAGCGACGTCCTGGTGATACGCCTGAACCTCGGCACCTGTCGGAAACAGCGTTGGCCAATCGGCCTTGCGGGCGAACGAGTACTGGTAAGCGAACGCGGGTACGTCCACACTGATCCCCGGGTAGGTGTTTTCGCGCCAACTGCCGCCGACCTCGCCCGCCCGTTCCAGGATGGTGAACTCTTCGATCCCCGCGCGTTTGAGCAGCGCACCCGCCGCGATGCCACCGGGACCCGCACCGATCACCACGATCTCGTGATCTGGTTGCGATGTCGTAGTGCTCATTAAGTCTCCCTCACTGAATAGGTCGGATGCCAGTGCTCAGCTGCGTGAGCCATTGGTCGATCAGCTGCGCCGCTACTTGGACCTCGGCGCCGGACAGAGCATCGTGATCCGCATCCACGGTCTGGACCGTCTGCGCGGTCGACCACTCTTCTATCGGCCACCCATTGAGGCTCTGATGCAGCGGCGACGATCGCGTGAACTTGACGGCAAGCGTCGTACATTCAAGAGGCTTGTGTTCGATCTGCATCGCCAGGTCGAACCACCAACCGAAGGCGGTCAATCGTGCGGTGGTCAGGCCGGCGAGGTCGGGGCTCGTCGCATCCATCTCGAGCATGTGGTTCCCGCGGCCGTTCAGTTGGCATTCATTCGCCTCGCGGGCGATAAAGCCGTCGAGGATGACCAGGCCCTGCAGCCGGGTATTTCCCTGTTCCAATAGCCGAGCCGCCGCCGCGTGGGCGATATTTCCCCCTGTCGAGTAACCGCCCAGGACGAAATCGTCCTGACCCACCGCATCGAGGACCGTCGTGACAATGCTGTCGATGGCGGCATCGAGCGATGCGGGGAGCGGCTCGTCCGGGTCGTACCCCGACAGCGGGATAGCCGAGACACGGCGGTGACCGCCCAGATGGGCGGCAAGCTGCATGTACTGAATGGATCCGCCGAGGAATTCCGGGGGATCAACGAATACCAAGTGTGGCAGGGCATCCCCGCCACTGATTCCGATACCGGTCGGCACTCCCCCGGAGAAGTGGTCGAACCGCGGACGGAGTTTCGCTGCTGCTCGCAAGAACGCCAAACCCTGTGTGAACTTATTGTCTGCGATCGCCTGCCGGATGACACCGACCAGAGTCTCTTCGGGACCGGCGGTTTCTGCCGTCGGAAGATCGGTGGATTCGCGAGCCGCATCCGACGGCCGCATCGGCGCTGCCACGGTCTCCCCATGGGATCCGAGTAGTTCGTCCAGAACGTGTTGGGAGAGGGTGGCCGGTGTGGGATGGTCGAAGATCACGGTCGCGGGCAGTCGCAGTCCCGTGATCGTATTGAGTCGGTTACGGGCCTCGACCGCGGCCAGCGAATCAAAACCCAACTCCCGGAAGTTGCGAGCCGGATCGATTGCGTCGGGACCATCATGGCCGAGCACAACCGCCATCTGGTCTCGCACCACGCCCAGCAGCATGGGCAGCCGCTCGGCATCCGCCAGCACTGAAACCCGCTCTCGCAGAACCGCTCCCTGCTCCCGCGACAGCTCCAGCGCCGAACGACGTCGTGCACTCGACACCAGTCCCCGCATCAGCGGGGTCAATGTCCCAGCCCTGACCTGCGCATCCAGCGCTACATGATCCAGCGGTGCCGCAACCACTGCCGCACGGTCAGCAACGATCGCAGTGTCGAACATTGCCAGACCTTGCTCAGTCGAGATGGGTGACAGCCCAACACGACCCAACCGAGCAGTGTCGGTATCAGCGAGATGCCCGGTCATCCCGGTATTGGAAGCCCAAAACCCCCACGCGATCGAAGTCGCGGCCAGCCCACTCGCACGCCGATGCTCGGCCAATCCATCCAGGAACACATTCGCGGCGGCGTAGTTGCCCTGCCCTGCATTGCCCAACACACCCGCCGCCGACGAGTAGAGCGCGAACATCCCCAAATCCATGCGGCTCGTGGCCTCGTGCAGATACCAGGCGGCATCAGCCTTCGCTGCCAGCACTGCGTCCATCCGGTCCGGTGTCAGTGACGCGATCACACCGTCATCGAGCACGCCGGCCGCGTGCACCACACCCGTCAACGGGAACTGCTCAGGCACCGCCGCCAACAACTCGGCCACCCCATCGCGGGTCGCGACATCACAGGCCACCATCCGCACCCGGGAACCCAACGTGCCCAACTCCGTCACCAACTGCGACGCTCCCGGCGCAGCCGCACCACGACGACTCGCCAACACCAGCGACCGCACCCCATGGTTTGTCACCAGATGCCGCGCCAACGCCGCACCCAAACCACCCGTACCGCCGGTTACCAACACCGTCCCAGCCGACACCACGCCACCCGCGCCCGAACCCGGCGCGGCCGGAACAGGTAGCCGGGTCAATCGGGCTGCATGCACGACACCGGCACGGATCACAACCTGGGGCTCGCCCGAAACGATCACCGCAGCCAGCCCGTCGGCGGTCAGCGCGTCAGCGTCGGTGTCGACCAGCACGATTCGGCCCGGAGCCTCCGACTGAGCCGAACGCACCAGACCCCAGACCGCCGACCCTGCCAAATCAGTGACATCGTGCCCAGCCTGGCCGACCGCACCACGAGTGACCACAACCAGGGTGCTCGCCGCACACCGCAACCCACCCAGCCAGGCCTGCAACACCCGCAACATCTCATGGGTCGAATCGCGGACACGGCTCGGCACATCCTGATCTTCACCGGCAACGACCGCGCCACGATCGAATACGACCACCGCAGGTACGGTCACGTCCTGGTTCTGCACCCAGCTACCGAAAACCTCGCCGCGGGTGAAGGTTTCGGCATCGACAGGCGAGATGACCTGAGCCGCTACTGGCGTCCACTGCACTCCATGCAACCCGTTCTGCACCGAGAAGGCGTCCAGCTGTGCGGAAAACACCTCCTGCACAGTCAAGGACCGCGTCGTGAGCACCATCCGGCCGACCGCATCGGCGACCTGGATCGATACTGCATCGATATCGCCAGGTACTGGGGTGATACGCGCCCGCAGCCGCGACGCTCCGGTCGCGTGCAAGGTCACCCCCTGCCAGCGGAGTGGCAACTTCACTCGCCCGGGATTGGGATCGACATCGACGAGCTGTCCGTGCAGCATCGACTCCAGCAAGGCCGGATGCACCCCGAACCGCGACACATCGGTCATCGACTCGGGCAGCTCGACCTCCACGAACAGTTCCGCGCCACACCGCCATACCGATCGCAACCCCTGGAACGCCGGTCCACACTCGTCACCGGCAACAGCCAGCCGGTCATACAGACCATCCACAGGCACGGCGACCGCACCATCGGGCGGCCACACTGCCAACCCCGCATCCAGTTCCGGCGCACCCTCGATACACAACACGCCCTGTGCGTGCAGAACCCACACGTCGGCGGCCTCGGCGCGGGAATACACCGACACCGACCGGCAGCCGAGCTCGTCGGCACCGTCCACCACTACCTGCAACTGCATCCCGACCTCGTCGGGCAGCACAAGCGGCGTGAGCAGGGTCAGCTCCTGCACCAGCGCACACCCCACTTCCGCTGCCGCACGCAACACCAGCTCCACGAAAGTGGTCCCGGGTAACAGCACAAACCCGCCCACGGCACGATCGGCCAGCCACGGATGGGTCGCCAGGCCGACTCGGCCGGTCAGTACGACACCGTCCCCGCCCGGGGACGCCACCACCGCCCCCAGCAACGGATGACCAGCCGCCGAGAGCCCCAGCGACGACGCATCCCCACCACTCGAGCCGCCATTCAACCAATACCTGCGCCGCTGAAACGCATACGTCGGCAAAGACACCCCACCCCCACGAGCAGGTCCGAGCAACGCCGTCCAATCCACCCCGACACCCGACACCTCCAACTGCGCCGCCGACAGTAGGAAAGCGTCCATGCACCCTTCGTCACGTCGCAGCGAACCCACCACGATCACGGGATCGGCACCCACCTGAAGGTCACAGATTTGCTCGATACCAACCGTGAGCAGCGGATGCGGACTGACCTCGACGAAGACGTTGTACCCGTCCTCCATCAGGGCCTGAGCTGCTTGTTGGAAACACACTGGTTCCCGCAGATTCCGGAACCAGTAGTCCGCATCCAACTCGGTGCCGTCCAACACACCACCGGTCACGCTGGACCAGAACGCCACATGTGACGATCTGGGCGCAAGTTCGGCCAGCACCTTCAGCAGCGGTTCGCGGAGCACGTCGACCTGCGGCGAATGGGAGCCGTAGTCCACCGGGATTCGGCGTGCTTGAATGTCCTGGCGTGCACAGGCTTCCAGGAAATCCTCGAGCTGCACCGCCACACCGGACACCACCGTTGCCTGCGGGCCGTTCACCGCGGCGATCGACAATTCGTCGTATCCGGCCAGCAGCGTGGTGACCTGATCGACAGGCAAGGGCACCGACACCATCCCGCCCCGCTCGGTCAAAGCAGTCAAGGCGGCCGACCGCAGGACCACTATCCGAGCGGCATCCTCGAGGGACAAGGCCCCGGCCACACATGCCGCGGCGATCTCGCCTTGGGAATGACCCACTACCGCGTCCGGAACAACACCAACCGAGTGCCACAGCTCGGCCAGCGACACCATCACCGCGAACAGCACCGGTTGAACCACGTCGACGCGCTCCAGCGGCGGTGCTCCTTCGGCACCCGCGAGTACGTCGAACAACGACCAATCCACCAGCGGCGAGAACGCGGCATCACACTCGGCCATCTTCCGAGCGAACACCGGCGAACAGTCCAGTAGCTGTCTTCCCATGCCCAGCCATTGAGATCCCTGACCAGGGAATACCAGCACAGTTTTGCGCGGCACTCCAGCCGCGCCGGTGACCACGCCAGGCCTCGGTGTCTGCTCCGACAGCGCGGTCAGCCCGGCAAGCAACTCGTCACGATTCGCACCTACCACCACCGCACGGTGGTCGAACCGCGACCGCTGAGACACCAACGACCGCGCCACATCCTGCACGTTCATCAACGGGTCACCGGCCACGAAATCCCGCAGATGCCGCACCTGCCCCGCCAATGCCTCCGGCGTCCGACCCGACACCACCCACACCACCGGCCCGTCCCCGCCAGCACCGGCACCGGCGCCGGTCTCGGGGTCGGTCACCGATTCCGGCGCCTGTTCGAGGATGACGTGGGCATTGGTGCCGCTGATACCGAACGCCGACACGGCAGCACGACGCGGACGATCGGCCTCCGGCCAGTCCCGTGCCTGACTCAGCAACTCAGCGTGTCCCGCAGTCCAATCCACATGTGTGGACGGCGCGTCCACGTGCAAAGTCTTGGGCAGCACCCCATGGCGCAGGGCCTGCACCATCTTGATCACACCGGCCACACCGGCAGCCGCCTGGGTGTGCCCGATGTTGGATTTGACCGAACCCAACCACACCGGCCGACCGTCCGACCGGTCCTGCCCGTAGGTGGCCAGCAATGCCTGCGCCTCGATCGGATCACCCAGCGTGGTCCCGGTACCGTGCGCCTCCACCACATCGACCTCGGCGGCTGACACCCCGGCATTGGCCAACGCACGCCGAATCACCCGCTGCTGCGAGGGCCCGTTCGGCGCGGTCAAACCATTCGACGCACCATCCTGATTGACCGCGCTGCCCCGCACCACCGCCAATACCTGATGCCCGTTGCGTCGGGCGTCGGACAACCGCTCCAGCACCAGCACACCCGAGCCCTCGCCGAACGCGGTCCCGTCGGCCGCGTCGGCGAATGGCTTACACCGACCATCGACAGCGAGCCCCCGCTGCCGGGAAAACTCCACAAATGCTCCCGGGGTAGTCATCACCGTCACGCCACCGGCCAGCGCCAGCGAACACTCTGCCGACCGCAACGCCGCCACCGCCTGATGCAACGCCACCAGACCCGACGAACACGCCGTGTCCACCGAAACTGCAGGGCCCTCCAACCCCAACACGTACGACACCCGGCCCGACACCACACTGGGCGAAGAGCCGGTCAATCGATACCCCTCCACCCCGTGATCGGCCCCGACTCCGACTATCCCGCCATAAGTCTGCCCGATGACACCAACGAACACGCCAGTGTCGCTGCCACGCAACGAATCCGGCTTGATGCCCGCCCGCTCCAACGCCTCCCATGCGGTCTCCAACAGCAACCGCTGCTGAGGATCCATCGCAATCGCCTCTCGCGGACTGATCCCGAAGAACTCCGGATCGAAATCGGCCGCCTCGTAGACGAACCCGCCCTCCCGCACATACGACTTGCCCGCGACACCCGGCTCCGGGGAAAACAAGCCCGTCTGATCCCACCCACGATCAGATGGCCACTCCGACACCACATCACGACCCTCGGCAACCAGACGCCACAGATCATCCGGCGACTCGACACCTCCGGGGAAACGGCACCCCATGCCCACGATCGCTACCGGCTCCGAGGCCTGCTGCGTCAGCTCCCGCAGCTTGGCCCTGCTTTCCTGAAGCTCGGCTGTGACACGTCGTAGGAGATGTTGCAGCTTCTGCTGATCGACCATTTCGGAACCTCTATTCCAAGGAACAAAAACCCAATCCAGAAAAGACTCAGGCATACCGAACTCGTTGTTCAACAAAGAGGCGACTTCATCATCTGTCGTAGACTGGAGGTATGCCGATCGGGCCGAATTCGACTAGGTGATGAATCCGCTCGAGATCGGCGATCATGGCCGCCGAAATGTCATCTGACACAACTGAGCATCAGCGAGATCGGCTCGAGCTCAACAGCATCGGTCTGCCGGCCGTGCCGTCATCTGGGCACGCTTCCAGGCGCCACCGACGTCTGCGGAAAATTGATTGCCATTGCTCGGCATTGAGCGCTGCCAGGTCACCTGCCCCACCCCCATTGGACTGACTCACAGAGTCCGCATCAGCATCACGCAAGAACGCGTTCTAGTCAAGAGATCGGACGCCGCCGGTTCCCATGACATGCTGGCGACGACGTGATACAACAAAAAGCGCTGGTGGAGTCGGTTCATTGCGACCGCCGGCGAAGCGCCGGCAAGGCCATCCTTGGCAGCCGAAAGAACATGTTCTACAGCACGGGGGGAGCTGCAGTCGCAATCCGGAAAGAAGTAGAGTTGTCCGCCTTCGGGTCTCGACACGGGCGCGGATCTCATCATCCCAATACCTCGATTCCGCCGAAATCGGCGACTACATGGGAGCTTTGAGCAATGACCGCAGAACAAGGCCAGCTCGTCGAGGCATCAGACGAATCCATGAATAGCCATCACGCCATCGAGTGGTCCATGATTCCCACTCCCACATCATTGCCCGAGGTTGCGCCCTGCGACTGGACAGAAGCACTGAACGGGCCCGACACCGACACTGCCCAGGTCATAGTTCTGGACTGCCGCAGAGACGAATCCGGTGCGCTCCCAACGGATGCGCACACCATGACACAGAAGGTGTCAGCAGCTTTGCAGTCCTGGTCCGGACAACAACGCTTCGATTCCAGCACTTTCCTGGTACTCACGCGCGGCGCGATTTCGGTATCGACTGACGAAGTTGTGCACCCGGCAGGATCGGCGATATGGGAGCTTGTGAACTCGGCCCAGGCCGAGAACCCGGGGCGGATCATTCTCGTCGACACCGACTCCTCCGATAAAGGCCTCGGGGACTTGTTCGGACTCATGGCCGTACGGAACATGACCGTCATCGCGGTCGCCAGCGCCGAACCTCAACTCGCCATACGCGGAGACATCCTGTTTGCACCTCGGCGCAACGGGATCGGACACGCCCCCGGCCGAGCCACCGTGGTCGCCCAGTCCGTCGAACAGTCTCCCGCAGTGAGTTCCAAATCCGCTGAGCCATCTATTGTCCGAATGTTCAGACAGGCGGTTGCAGACGATAAGTTCGGCGACGGCCTGGAGTTCCTTCTTGCGGCTGCGAAACTCCGCCCGGCGTTCGACCACTATGTGGCAGGAATACCGAGAGGCATCGGACTCAGCGGTGGCACGCCCCATAACAGCGGCGGGGACACCTTGCCTCACGTTGTATTGATCTGCACCCCGGCATTCCTCGGCGGATATATTCAGTACATTCTGCTCGCCGCTCATTTGGGCGGTCATCGCCGTCTCTCGGTCATCCCACTCTCGGGATATGAGCCGGGCGAGCCCTTGCCTGCGTCGCTCGACGCAGGCATCGAGAGTATCGCCAAGACCGTCCTCGATACCGTTGGGGACGACGAATTCGTCCTGGCCGGCATGTCGGGAGGAGGAAACCTCGCCCACGCCACTGCGGCTCGATTGCTGGAACAAAGCAATACCCGGCTGCAGGGATTGATCATCTTCGATTCCTTCATCGCTCGAGAGGCAAACGAGCGCCAAATGGGAACCGCGAGAGACGCCGTGGTCGATACGGAAGCAATGATCCCCGACCTTGCCGGCTTCACCACCGAACGGTTGACCGCTCTAGCGTGCTGGCTCGAGCTGTTGCTGCAACTCGAGTATCAGCCTGTCGAATGCAAGGCGCTCGTCATCAAATGCACGAAACCGTCACCAACGCACAACCTCAACGAGTGGCCCATCGAAAGCTGGTCAACCGAACAGACTGTCCAGACCGTGGACGCGGAACATGTCGCACTGTGCAGCACTGAGGCGCACACGACCGCACAGGTGGTTGACCAATGGTTGAGGCAGTTGAGCGCAAACGACGGTTAACCTCGTCCGATGTCCTGACCTGCCGGTAGGGGCCTCGGAAGACCTCTACCGGCAGGTCAGTGGTAGTTGGTGTCCCACCGTCAGGAGGCCCGCACCGCGCCACCGAGGCAGATGGCTCCGAACAGGACGGGGACTGCTCTTGGGTCACGCTTGCTGTTGGGCGCGAACGGTTTCACGGTCCGGGCTGGTCGCCATGGTCGCCGACGGTGCGGTGCGGGGCCAGGTCCAGGCCCACCGCAGGATGAGGGCGAAAATGATCACTTCGAGTGCAACGCCAAGGCCGTAGAAGTAAGTCCAGGAGGGCTCGCCCACCACGTTGAATGCTGCGTAGGGGATCTGCACCGAAGCCACGACGAGGTTCGTGATGCGGTTCGCCCGGGCGGGCAGCGTCATCGACAGCAGGACCATGAGGATCGGGATCGCCATGAGCACGAGGAAGGTGGTCAACAGCGTCTGGGTGACGTCGAACTCGAAGACCTTGCCGACAAGGATGTCCTCGACGACGCCGGGCTTGAAGAAGGCGATGATGTCCACGTAGGCGTAAAGGAATATCACGCTTGTCCACGCTGCGACGAGCTTGGCCCGCACCGGGATCGGCGGGTCTTGCAGGGTGGTGGCGGCTTGAGGTGTTCTCATCATGGGCTCCGTTGCTGTGGTGAGGATCGGTAGGTCTATCTACGATCGCTGAGCCCGGCGGCGGGCGCCTCGGCCCGGAGGCTGGGGTTCGCCTGGCCGATGGCATGGTCTCTCTCTCGTACTTTCGGCTGGTACGCCGAGGCGCGCCGACCCCTAGGCTGGAGCCGTGGTCACTGTCCGGCGCTCCATCTGGCATGAGCCGCGGCCTGCTGACGCCCCACCCATCGGTCGACTCGACTGGCTGCTGGTGGGCGTGTTCGCGGCCGTGGCCTTGGTCGAGGGCATCGCTCGGCCGGGCTTGGACTGGCGACCCCTTGTGACGGTGCTCGCCCTGGCGCTGATCCCTGCCCTGCTCTGGCGGCGGGGTCGCCCCCTGATGGCCGCCCTGGTCGGGTGGGGCGTCGCCGGGCTGCTCTCGGCCCTCCAGCTGACTGCGCACGCCGGGGACCTCAGCCTCTACTCCATGATGGCCGTCTTGATCCTGCTCTACTCCCTGGTGCGGTGGGGCTCGGGCCGGGAGATTGTCTTGGGGACGGCGTTCGTGACGGCCGTCGTCGCGCTGGGGATGTACGTCTCGTCCGCGGGCTGGGCCGACGTTTTCGGCGGGAGCGTCCTCTTGCTGTTGTTCGTCGCCCTCGCGGCGGTGTTCCGCTACCGCGCGGACCTCTGGCATCGTCAACAGCGCGAGATCCGCAATCAGGAGCGGGTGGGGCTGGCTCGCGAGCTGCACGACACCGTGGCCCACCACGTCTCGGCCATCGCGGTGCAGGCGCAGGCCGGTGGCGTGGTTGCCCGCATCGAGCCTGAGAAGGCTGCCGAGATCCTGGCCGCGATCGAGTCTGAAGCGTCGCGAACCCTTGCGGAGATGAGATCCATGGTGCGGGTGCTGCGTGAGGAGGAAGCCGTCGCCTACTCGCCGCAGCTGGGTGTGGCGGACCTGCCTGCTCTGGCGCGCGCCGACGCGACGCCCACCGTCGAGGTCTCTCTGGACGGTTCGTTGACCCGGCTGGCACGACCCGTGGATGCCGCGCTCTACCGGCTCGCGCAGGAGTCGCTGACCAACGCCGTACGGCACGCCAGGAGCGCGACCCGCGTCGGAATCGACGTACGCCGGGAGGGCGACGCCGTCAGGTTGCGTGTCAGCGACGATGGACGGACCGAGCCGGGGCCGGCCCCGGAGCCTGGGTTCGGCCTGCTGGGCATGGCCGAACGCGCCCAGCTCCTCGGCGGATCGCTCTCCGCGGGGCCGGGGCCCGATGGTGGCTGGGTGGTCGAGGCCGTGCTGCCGGTGGAGGCGCTGGCATGAGCATCCGTGTTGTCGTAGCCGACGACCAGGACTTGGTCCGGACCGGGCTGGTGATGATTCTCGGCGCGCAACCCGACCTCGAGGTCGTGGGGGAGGCAGCAGACGGGCTCGCAGCGCTCGACCTGGCGACCCGGCTGCGTCCCGATGTCCTCCTCGTCGACATCCGGATGCCCGGGCTCGACGGCGTCGAGGTGACGCGGCGCCTGGCCGGGCCAGATGTGACAGACCCGATGGCGGTCGTCGTGATCACCACCTTCGACCTCGATGAGTATGTCCTCGGCGCCCTACGCGCCGGCGCCCGCGGCTTCCTGCTCAAAGACGCCGGGCCGGAGCTCCTCGTGCAGGCCATCCACGCGGCGGCCAACGGGGACGCGCTGATCGCCCCCAACGTCACCCGCCGGCTGCTGGCGACCTTCGCCGACCAGGCGCCGGTGGTACCGGTCCAGCCCATCGACCCGCTCACCGAGCGCGAGAAGGAGGTGCTCGCGCTGGTGGCACGGGGCCGGACCAACGCCGAGATCGCCACCGAGCTCTTCGTCGGCCTGAGCACGGTCAAGACCCACGTCGCATCGTTGATGACCAAGCTCGGCGCCCGCAACCGCGTCGAGATCGCGATGTGGGCATACGACACCAGACGCGTGAGAGTCGATTAGCGGGTACAGATTGCAGCGTAGGCCCGTGGGAGTCACGCCACGCCCACAGGCGATAGACATATGTCGACAAACGGGTGGGCGATCATCCATGCGGTGGCTTCATTCGAGTCTTTCATTCTGCTGCGGCTTCCTGCTCCGATCGGTTGATCGGGACGTAGTGGCCACCCGGGACGGATGCGTATCATCTGATGCTCGTATTCGAGACGATCCGACACGCGTGGCTCAACGAGGGGGATTCCATGTGGGAGGAAGCGACATTTCGCGCGCGAATCGACAGTAGCGACCAGCAGCGCAGGTTCCCGGCGACCTCACCCGACGTCGAGGAGATCGACATCTATCGGCGGGCTGTCAGTGGGCTCGGGGGCGAGGGGCACGCCCTTGTACTCGGGATGACACCGGAGTTGCGATGTATGGCCGGGCAGGAATTCGGTCGGCTCACGTCGGTGGATGCTTCCGCTCCTGCGATCGACATCTACCGCGACTGGGTTGGCCCGGGCATTGACGAGAAGATCATGTTGGAGGATTGGGGATCCTTCCTCGCCCAGCATCCGTCGACCTTCTCCGCGGTGTTCGGCGATGGGATCTTCGGGAATGTCCCGAGCGGAGACGATTGCTTCAAGCTGGTCGACCTCATTCGCCGAGCACTCCGCCCTGGCGGTGTGTTCGTCACCCGAATGGCGGTTGTTCCACCGGGCTTTCGGGCGGCGGACTGGGAATTCGAAACGCTGCTCGCGCGGTTTCGCGACAACGAGATCGACGATGCCGAATTCAGCCTGGGTGCCAGATTGTTCGGGTTCTTCGAGGAGGCCTACGACAGTGCGAGCTCGATTCTGGACAACGCCAAGGTGTTCGACGAGATCGATGCCGCGGTGGCGAGGCTCGGCATAACCGAAGCGGAGCTGGGGGTCCTCCAAAGATCGGCCTTCCGCGGACTGAACTATCTGCCCGATGTGCCGCGGTGGGAGGAAATACTCACGGGTGCGTCCTTGGACTTCGGCGTACACCCGCCTCGAGGCAAGCTGTGGCACCAGTACTACCGGATCTACACCTGCCGCGGTGCGTGAATCTACAGTGACTTCTGGAAATAGCGGAACTTGCCACTGGGGCTGAATTCCGGGCGCTCGTCAGATCTGCTGAATGTGAAGTGGCCCAGGCCGTTCTCGGCGAACAGGTCGGGGAGTTCGCGCAGCACTGCAGTCCACAATCCTTCCGGATCGGTGCCCTCCTGCGCCTCCATGCGGATCTGCATGTGGCTCGGTGAGACCTGCTCGAGCTGAATCAGCCGTACTCCGTCGACCCGCCTGCGCAGGGCCAGCAGGATGAACTGTGCGAGCGCTACCGGTCGGCCGTCAGCCGTTTCGAGAATGTCCCACGTTCGGCCCTGGACACGGAACGCGGGGTAGCGACTGCCGCAGGGGCACGGGTCCGGCCGCTGGAGGACCGAGTCGGCGAGTTCGTACCGGAGAATGGGTTGCGTGCGCCGGTACAGGACCGTCAGCAGCACGGCATGGGAACGCTCACCGGGAGGCGTGGGGCGGTGCAGCGAATCGACCGGCTCGAAGATCACCGAATCCGTGTGAACGTGGTGCCAGCCCTCGGTGCAACTGTGGCTGAGCCCGGGCGCCTCGGTGCACGCATACGTATCGACGGTCACGGCGCCGAAGGCCGATTCCACCTTCGTGAACTGATCCTCCGGCAGGCCCTCCCCGAGTAGCTGGATGAACCCCGGGTCGATCTTCAGGCGCCCGGCTTCCTTCTCGTTCGCCAGCATGTAGACGGTTCCGGCACATCCGACGAGTCCGGCGGGCCGGAACTCGTTGAGCGCGTCGACGATGTCCGGCAGTGGGTCTCCGGCATGGATGGCCCGCCGTTTCGTCTCGGCGCCGTCGGAACCGGACTTCCAGACCGAGTACATCGCGAAATGCCCGCCCGTGGGGATGACGCTCGCGATCCGCCTCCTTCCGCGCAGCAGACGCACGATGGCGGCCGATCGCACGAGGCGGCGGATGAGCTGTCGATTCATTTCCCCGCCGGCCACCGCACTGGCCGTGTGCATTTCGTCTCGGCTCATCAAGAAGACGCCGGGACGGCCCGACGAACCGGATGTTGTCGCGACGAGATACTTCCCGAGGAAAGCCTCTCCGACCCGAGCGGAGTCGGCGATGAACTCGTCAGTCTCGGTGCGCGTGATCGCCGGGTCGGTCACCCACTCGTCGAAATGCTCCATCAGCGTGGGCTTGTCGGTGACCGGAAGGATCTCGACATCCGAGACATTCTCGGGCAGGCCGTCGTACAGCTTTCGGAAGTAGGGGGAATTCGCTCGCGCGAAGGCGACGGCCTCGGCGAGGCGGAGTCGTTGCAACTCGTCGATGGAGGGCTGTTCCGAGTTCGTCCGCCCTGGCAGCAGCCTCGTGAATACGTTGCCTACCCCCGCGGGCAATGTTCGTCCACCCATCGGCACAGCCCTGCCCCTCCAGTCCGCATTCCTACAAAATGAGTGTGGCTCTACGCCTTCAGCTCGTCGCCGAGTAGCGCGCCGCCGGCCACCGAATCCCGCGCCAACGCGTTCAGGAACGACTTGGCCCAGCGGTCCACGTCGTGCGCGAGCACCTGCCGCCGCATCGCGCGCATCCGGCGTCGGCCCGCCTCGCGGTCCTGGGTGAGCGCCGCGACCATCTCGTCCTTGACTCCGTCGAGGTCGTGCGGGTTGGCCTGATATGCCTGTCGCAGTTCGGCTGCGGCGCCGGTGAATTCACTCAGCAACAGTGCGCCGCCGAGGTCGCTGCGGCAGGCCACGTACTCCTTGGCCACGAGGTTCATGCCATCCCGGAGCGGGGTCACCAACATGACGTCGGCGGCGACGAAGAAGGCGATCAGCTCCTCGCGGGGGATCGGCCGGTGCAGGTAGTGCACGACCGGCCTGCCGACCTGACCGAACTCGCCGTTGATCCGGCCCACCTGCTGTTCGATGTCGCCGCGCATCTGGATGTAGCTCTCGACCCGCTCACGGCTGGGGGTGGCGAGCTGGACCATGATGTTCTGGGCCGGATCCATCCGGCCCTCCTCGAGCAGCTCACGAATCGCGTTGAGGCGGACGTCGATTCCCTTGGTGTAGTCCAGCCGGTCAACGCCGAGCATGACCTTTTCCGGGTTGCCGAGCTCCTTGCGGATCTGCTTGGCACGGTCCCGGATCGACTTCTTGCGGGAGAGCTCGTCGAGCTGGCCCGAGTCGATGGAGATGGGGAACGCGCCGACCCGCACATTGCGGAAGCCGACCTGGACGACACCGAGCTTGGACCGGACACCGACATTGCCCCGCGACGTCGGCTGGCCCGCCAGCCGCCTCGCGAGGTACAGGAAGTTCTGTGCGCCGCCCGGCAGGTGGAAGCCGATGAGATCGGCGCCGAGCAGGCCCTCGACGATCTCCCGCCGCCACGGCATCTGCATGAACAGTTCGACCGGCGGGAACGGGATGTGCAGGAAGAACCCGATGGTCAGGTCCGGGCGCAGCATCCGCAGCATCTTCGGCACCAGCTGGAGCTGGTAGTCCTGGATCCACACCGTCGCGCCGTGTGCGGCTGCCGCCGAGGTCGCCTCGGCGAACCGGCGGTTGACCTCGACGTACGCGTTCCACCACGAGCGGTCGTAGACCGGCTTGACGATCACGTCGTGGTACAGCGGCCACAGGGTGGCGTTGGAGAAGCCCTCGTAGTAGTCGGCGACCTCCTGTGCGCTCAGGCGCACGGGGTACAGCTCGATGCCGTCCTCGACGATCGGGCCCAGATCGGTGTCGGGCACGCCCGGCCAGCCGACCCAGGCGCCCTTCTTACCGCGCAGGATCGGCTCGAGTGCGGTGACGAGGCCACCCGGACTGCGCTTCCACCTGGTGCTGCCGTCGGGCAGGGTCTCGAGATCGACGGGCAACCGGTTGGCAACGACAACAAATTCCGAGGCGGAGCCCACAATCTTCCTTTGTTCGGATGCCGCCGCGACCGCGGCGGGCGCCGGCTGACTAGTCGATCTTGGCCGAGGGGCCGATGCCGAGCATAGACAGCAACATCCGGCATTCGTCGGCATCTGTCGCATATGCCGCGACAACTCGCTGTGCCTGGCGGGCGGTCTCGTCCGCTACCGGCTCGAGTTCCTCGTCGGCGATGTCGTTCTCGGTGGTCGTCTTCGCGGCCATGTCGCTTGTTCCTCTCGGGCGGAGTACGCCGGCTACGGCAGGTCGTACTTGTCCGCGACTCTATGAGAACCGGGCGGTCCGGCGCTACTTCCACGTCAGTTAGGGTGTACTAACTTCAGCGGCATCGGATCGCCGCACACGATCGGGAGGCTTGATGGTGCGCACATATGCGCGCGGCGGCGGTGCCGCCAATGGTCCCGGCGGCGGTGCCGGGATTCTCCGGCGGACCCTCGCCAGGAACAGGGGACGGCTGGCGATCGGTACGGCGCTGCTGGCCGTGCACCAGATCGCCGAGACGATGGTGCCGATCGCCATCGGCATCATCGTCGGCCGCGCGATCACCACCGGTGACACCGGAGCGCTCGTCGTCTCCGTGCTCGGTCTGGCGGCGCTGTTCCTGGTGCTGACGGCGGCCTGGCGGATGGGCGCCCGATTCATCGTGTTCGCGATGCAGAACGAGGCGCACCTGCTCCGGGTGGAGGTGGCAGGCCGGATCCTGCACCCCAGGGGTGTGCGGACGGACCTGCGTTCGGGGGAACTGCTCACCGTCTCGACCTCCGACGCGGATCGGGAGGCCTGGATCCTCGACGTCATCCCGCGCATTGTCGCGGCGCTCGTCGCGGCGGTGGCCTCCGCGGTGACCCTGCTGGTGATCGACGTCCCGCTCGGGCTCGCCGTCCTGATCGGCACGCCGGTGATCCTCGGCCTGATGCAGCTCGCGGCGCCGCTGATCACCCGTCGCGCCACCGCGGCGCAGGCGGCGACCGCACGCGCGTCGGGCTCGGCCACCGACCTGGTGAGCGGGCTGCGTCCGCTGCGCGGACTCGGCGCGGAGCGGGCCGCGGCGGCGCGCTACCGAAGTGCTAGCGCCGACGCGCTGCGTTCGACGCTGCACGCGGCCAAGGCCACCGGGGTCTTCGTCGGCACCTCGGTGACGGTCAGCGCGCTGCTGGCCGTCGGCGTCGCGGGCGTGGCCGGCTGGTTCGCACTGCAGGGCCGGATCTCGATCGGCGAACTGATCACCGTGGTCGGGCTGTCCCAGTTCATCATCGAGCCGCTCGGGACCCTCGCGCGGATGCCGGGCTTCCTCGCCACGGCAAGGGCCTCCGCCGATCGGCTCGCGCTGGTGCTCGATGCCGCCCCGATGGTCCCTGCCGGATCGCAGACATTGCCCGCCCGCGTCACCCTGGAGCTGGCCGATGTCAGCTACCGGTCGCTGCGCGGGCTCGACCTCCACGCGCATCCCGGCGAGCTGGTGGGGGTGCTGGCGCACCGCCCGCAGGACGCGGAGGCGCTGGCGCACCTGCTGTCCGGACATGTCGCGCCCGACGACCACGGCGGCACCGTGACCGTCGGCGGGGTGCGGTTGGCCGACATCGAGCTGGCGCAGGCGCGCGGCGCCGTCCTCGTGGAACCGCACAACTCGGACCTGTTCGCGGGGACCGTCGGCTCCAACGTGGTGGCGGGCAGCCCGGACGCCGACCTCACCGAGGTGCGTCGGGCGCTGACCGCCTCCGCGGCGGTGGACGTCGTCGACGCGCACCCCGACGGGCTGGACCTGCCGGTGACCGACCGCGGCGCGAGCCTGTCCGGCGGTCAGCGGCAGCGGGTGGCGCTGGCGAGGGCGCTGCTCTCGCAGGCACCCGTGCTGGTGCTGCACGATCCGACCACCGCCGTCGACGCGGTCACCGAACAGGCCATCGCGGATGGCATCTCGCGGATGAGGCACGACGCCCCCGAACGGGTGCACACCACCGTGTTGATCACCAGCAGCCCCGCGCTGCTGGCGGTCGCGGACCGGGTGCTGGTGCTCGACGAGGGCCGCGTGGTCCGCGAGGGCACCCACACCGACCTCGCCACGGCCGACGAGAACTACCGAAAGGTGGTGCTGCGATGAGCGTCACCGCAGAGCACCGACCCCTGCTCCCGATCGCGACGGCGGGGGAGAGCTGGGCGTGGCTGCGAGCCGAGTTCGCGCGCGTCCGGCGCCTGACGGGCCTCACGCTCGCAGTCGGGACGGTCGGCGCGGCCGTGTCCCTTGTGCCGATCTACGTGTTCGGGATCCTGGTCGACCGGGTGTCGGCGCAGGCGCCGACCGAGATCATCGTCGGGGTGGTCGCGGTGATCGCCGTTGCCGCTCTGCTCGGCGGGCTGTTCGCCGGCTGGGGCTCGGTGCTGATCAGTCGGCTCGGCGAGGGCATGCTCGCGCGGCTGCGGGAGCGGACGGTCGAGCGGGCGCTGACCCTGCCGATCGCGACTGTCGAGCGGGTGGGCAAGGGCGACCTGCTCTCCCGGGTCGGCGACGACATCTCGGTGATCGGCAAGGCCGTCTCCGATGTGGTGCCGAACCTGGTCTCGGCCGTGTTGCTGGTGGCGCTGAGCATGATCGCGATGCTCGGCATCGACTGGCGGCTCGGGCTTGCCGGGGCCGTGGCGCTGCCGATGTACGCGCTCGCGTTGCGCTGGTACCTGCCACGGTCGGGGCCGATGTTCGCCGCGGAGCGGGTCGCGATGGGGGAGCGGTCGCAGGCGCTGATCAGCAGCATGCAGGGCGCGCGCACGGTCCGTGCCTACGGGCTCGAGGACGCGCACCTGGCTGAGATCGACAGGGCGTCCGGTAAGGCCAGGGACATCGCGACCGGGGTGTTCACCCTCTTCACCCGGTTCGCGGGCCGCGGTAACCGGGCCGAGTTCGTCGGGCTCTCGGTGATCCTCGTGGTGGGATTCGCGCTGGTGAAGGGCGAGATGGTGACCGTCGGCGAGACCACGGCCGCCGCGCTGCTGTTCCACCGGCTGTTCAATCCGATCGGCATGCTGATGTACACCTTCGGCGAGATCCAGTCGGCAGGCGCCAGTCTGGCGCGACTTGTCGGCGTGGTGAACATCCCGGCGGAGAGCGAGGCCGCATCGGGGGCGGTGCCCGCCTCGGCGGAACTGCGCCTGGCCGGGGTCCGGCACAGCTACGACGGATCCAGGGAGGTGGTGCGCGGCATCGACCTTCGCATCGAGCCAGGGACGCGGGTGGCGCTGGTCGGCTCGACCGGCGCAGGAAAGACGACCGTCGCGGCGATCGCGTCCGGCTCGGTCACCCCAACCGCGGGCGAGGTGTCCATCGGCGGGGTCCCGCTGGCGGAACTCGGCGAGAGCCTGCGTGAGCAGGTGGTGATCGTGAGTCAGGAGGTGCACGTCTTCGCAGGCCCGCTGATCGAGGACCTGCGCCTGGCCCGGCCGGATGCGACGGTCCCACAGGCGCGGGCGGCGCTGGCCACCGTCGGCGCGCTCGGCTGGGCGGATGCCCTCGACGACGGGCTCGACACCGTCGTCGGCGAGGGCGGACACACCCTGACCGCGGCCCAGGCGCAGCAGCTGGCCCTTGCCCGCCTGGTGCTGGCCGATCCCGCGGTGGCGGTGCTCGACGAGGCCACCGCCGAGGCGGGCAGCGCAGGGGCGCGGGACCTCGAGGTGGCGGCGGAGGCGGCGACAAGGGGGCGAACCACGCTGGTGGTGGCCCACCGGCTCACGCAGGCGGCCACCGCCGATCGGGTGCTGGTGCTCGAGCAGGGGGAGGTCGTCGAGGAGGGCACCCACGATGAGCTGGTCGCGGCGGGCGGGCGGTACGCGCAGCTGTGGTCGGCCTGGGCCGGGCGCTAGGCGGCGTCAGCGCGGGGCGGGGCGGGCCGCCCCGCGGTGGAAGCCCTTTCTGTCGTAGAGCAGGGTCACCGTTGCGCCGAGGGCCAGCCCGATCACCAGGCCGATCAGCGTCATCATCACGGCGTGGGCGAGGTCGCCGCCCGCGCCGCTCGTGAAGTAGAGCAGGGCCCTGACCCCGAGGAACACCTGGTGCATTGGCTCGAAGTTCGCCAGCCAGCCGTAGATCGGTGGGGTCGCCTCGATCGGGATGGTGCCACCCGAGGACGGCAATCCGAGGATGACGAACAGGATGAGGTTGACCAGTAGCCCGACGGTGCCGAACACCGCGAGCACCGACAGCGCGGTGATGCCGACCGCGGCGATGGCGAAGGTCCCGTACATCCACAGCGCGAGTTGGTTGGGGATCGGCATGCCGAGGGCATGGCTGATGGCCAGGTACAGGCCCGAGACGAGCGGGGCGAGCAGGACCATCACGGCCCATTTGGCCAGCAGGGTCCGGAACCGCGAGATCTCGACCGCCGGGTTGTGTACGTACCGCGGACCGAACTCGGTTGGCGCGAAGCCCAGCATCCCGTCGGCCAGCGAGTTCACGATCATGCCCCCGGTGAACCCGGCGAGCACCAGCAGGAGCGCGTAGTAGAACGCGGATAGGCCGTTGCCGGTCCCGTCGGGTAGTGGGTTGTGTGCGGTGGTGAGCACTTTGATCGGTTCGGCCAGGCTCAGTCGCGCGGCGCCCGAGAGTGCCGGTGCGTCCGCGATCGCGGCGAGCTGGGCGTTGACCTGCTCCGTCAGCTGCGCGCCGACCTTGTCGTTGACCGCGTTGAGGGCGGGCCAGGTGATGCCCGTGACCAGCCCGACGCCGAACGTCCCGGCGCGGGGATTGGTGTACACGGTGATGATCGGCTTCTCGACGTCCCCCGGGATGACGCCGGCCTTGGCCAGGATCAGGAGCCGCTTGGTGAAGTCGCTCGGGATGACGATCGCGCCGTAGATCTCCCCGGAGTCGAGCCGGGACTGGGCCTGCGCGATCCCGATCTGCTGCAGGGCGACCTTGTCGGCTGGGACGTTCGCCACCAGGCCCTCGGTGATCTGGTTGCCGAAGTTCTCCGGCTTGTCGCCCTCGGGGGTCGGCACCGTGTCGCCCTCGTCCTGGTTGACGATCGCGAGGGGGAAGTCGTGCAGGTTCTTCCGCGCGTCGAGGATCCCGCCCAGGTACAGCGCCGCGAGCAGGGACATCAGCAGGGACACCACGACGAGCGGCGCCATCCAGAATCGGGGCGTGCGCACGATGTGCCTCGGACGGTCGGTCGAACCAAGCCCCAGCGATGTCACAGTCGCCACTCCTCTTCCGCGGATGCCCGTCTGCAGATTGTCGCAGCAACGCCGGAGGCCGGCAGCGCATCGCGCCGCCGGCCTCCTCGATTCGATCAGGGTGTCGCCGCCGCTAGCGGGCGGCCACCGTCTCCTCGCCCTCGAGCGCATGAGCGGGCAGCTCGCGCTGCAGCTTCTCGCCCTCGATGTCGACGTTCGGCAGGATCCGGTCCAGCCAGGCAGGCAGCCACCAGGCCTTGTCGCCGAGCAGGGCCATCACCGCGGGGATGATCACCATGCGGACCACGAAGGCGTCGAAGAAGACCGCCGCCGCCAGGGCGAAGCCGATCGACTTGATGAACGAGTTCGGCTCCGCGATGAAGGCCGCGAACACCGACATCATGATCAGCGCGGCTGCGGTGACCACCCGAGACCCGTGGGTGAATCCGATCGTCATCGCGTCCTTGGCCGAGGCGCCGTGCACGTATTCCTCGCGCATCCGGGTCACCAGGAACACCTGGTAGTCCATCGCCAGGCCGAAGACCACGCCGATCAGGAAGATCGGCATGAAGCTGACCAGCGGCTGCGGGTTCCCGACCAGCCCGCCCCAGCCGTTCTGGAAGATCGCGACCGTGGCACCGAAGGTGGCCGCGACGCTGAGCAGGAAGCCGAGGGTCGCGGTGAGCGGCACGAGCAGCGACCGGAACACCAGCGTCAGCAGGATGAACGCCAGGCCGACCACCACGAGCAGGTAGGGGATCAGGGCGTCCTGCAGCCGGTCGGAGATGTCGGTCTCGAGCGCGGTCTGACCGGTGACGCCGTAGTTGACGCCGATCTGCTCGTGCATCCCGGCCTCGCCGTCGCGGATGGACTGCATCAGGTCGACGGTCTTCGGGTCGGTCGGTCCGCTGGCAGGCGTGACCAGGATCTGCGCGGTGTCGCCCGCCTGGTTGACGCCGACCACCTGGGCGTTGGCCACATCGGGCTGCTCGGAGATCGTCGTGACGACGTCGCCGAATGCCTGCATCGCCGGGACGGTGGCGTCCCGTGCGTCGACGACCACCACCAGCGGGCCGTTGCGGCCGGGTCCGAAGCCGTCGTCGATCAGGTCGTAGGCCTGACGGGCGCTGGTCGCGGGGTCGGCGGTCGCCTGGCTCGGCAGGGCCAGCTTGAGGCCCGTCGTCGGCACCGCGAGCACGGCGAGCAGCAGGACGCCGCCGATCAGGGGAACCAAGGGGACACGGGCGATCCAGCGGGCGTAGCGCATGGACGCTCCCGGCTGCATCGAGCCGGACTCGGGGTCCTTGGCCTTGACGAACGGGATCCGGCCCGCGAACACCTTGCTGCCGAACAGCCCGAGCATCGCGGGCAGGAAGGTCAGCGCGATCAGCACCGCGATGAACACGGCGAAACCGGCGGCCATGCCCATGTCGGTGAGGAACTTGATACCGACCACCCGCAGCGCGACGAGCGCGATGATCACGGTCAGTCCGGCGAAGACCACGGCCGATCCGGCGGTGCCGACCGCGCGTCCTGCCGCTTCCTCGCGGTTGTCGGTGACGGTCAGTTCGTGCCGGAAGCGCGAGACGATGAACAGCGAGTAGTCGATCGCGACGGCCAGCCCGATCATGATCGCCAGCGTCGGCGTCATCGATCCGAGTTCGGTGAATCCGGTCGCGATGGTGATGCCGAGGCTGCCGATGCCGACGCCGATGATCGCGGAGATCAGCGGCAGACCGGCGGCGACGAGTGAACCGAAGGTGATCATCAGGACGACCGCGGCCACGGCCATGCCGATCAGCTCGGTTGTCCCACCGGGAGCCTCCTGGACCTGCGCGGCGCTGCCGCTGAGCTGGACGCCCAGCCCGGCGTCCCGGCCGACCTGGGCGGCGGCGTCGATCTCGGCGGTCAGTTCGTCGGTGACATCGGTGACCTCGCCGGTGAAGGGCACGTCGACGTAGCCGACGGTCGCGTCCGCGCTGAGCGAGGACAGGGCCTGCGCGTCGGCGAGCGCGCGGTCGAGCGGCTTGCCGGACTGCTGTGCCTGCTGGGTGACCATCTCGATCAGGCCGTCATGGGCCACGACGGGGTTGACGAGGGCCGCACTGCGTTCGCCCGCGGCCGGCGGGGTGGCGGGGTCGGCCTTCGCGGCGGGCTCGACCTGTTCGATGTCGCGCACCCGGTCGAGCACCGCGTCCATCGCGGCCTCGTTCGCCGGGTCCGTCAGCGTCTGGCCGTCGGGTGCGGCGAAGACGAAGCGCGCGCTGAGCGAGTTGAAGGGATCGTTGCCCGCGGCCTCGGGGAAGCGCTCGGCCATCAGGTCCTGTGCCTGCTGTGCCGGGGTGCCCGGGATAGAGAACGAGTCGTTGGTCGGCCCGGAGAGGGTCGCGGCGCCGACGCCCATCAGGACGAGGAGGGTGAGCCAGATGGACAGGACCGTGCCTTTTCGCCGATAGGCGAACTTGCCGATCCGATAGAGATAGGTGGCCATGGAAGACCCTTCGTTCGAGGTGGGACGGGTCGGTCAGTTCTGCGTGGGGTGGGCAGGCTGCGGGATGCCCGCGCGGAGTTGGCGGAATGCCTCGGTGACGAGCTCGCCCGGGGTCTCGTAGTCGGAGGTGCCCTGCATCCAGAGTTCGATCGCCGCTCTGGCGGCGGCGCCTGCGGCCATCTGCAGCAGGTTCGGGTACAGGTCGCGCTCGACGTCGGTGCCGGTGCGTTCGGCGATCGCCTCGCCGAAGATGCGGGTGACGCGCCCGTGCAGTTCGGGCCTGCGGGCAAGCAGCGCGGGGCTCTCCTCGACGAGCGCCATCACGGCGAAGGTGTCGGTGAGGTCGCGCTCGGGATCCATCACGATGCCGACGACCAGCGCCTCGAGCGAGTCCCAGATGGGCTCCTCCGCCGGGCGTTCGCGGAGCTTGCGCACCCACTCGGTCACTTCGATCTCGTAGCGGTAGAGGATGGCCTCTTCCTTGGACGGGAAGTAGTTGTGAAAGGTGCGCGTGGAGACGCCCGCCTCGGACGCGATGGCGTCCGCCGTCACGCCGTCGACGCCGAGTGTCCTGGCGAGCCGGACCGCGGCATCGCTCAGTGCCTGTCGGGTGGCGGCCTTCTTACGGTCGCGCAAGGGCAGTTCTTGGATCACTCCATCGAGTGTACGAATTTTGCAGACCTCTGCAAGGTTGCAGAGGTCTGCAAAATTGGTGTGGTTGCCCACACTCGACACGGCTCGGTGACGGCGGTCACCGAGCGGGGTCGTCAGCTCAGGTAGCCGCCGCCGTGCGGGAAGAACTCCTTGCCGGTCATCTCGGTGCCGTCGTCGAGGCGCACGCGCTCGATCGACAGGCCCCGGTTGCGGCCGCTCCACGCGTCGGGCCCGGCGACGATGACCATGCCGTCGCCCTCGTGGATGAAGACCCGGCCGGGGGTGCCGCCGTAGCAGCCCTTGGACACCGAGGACTCGAGGACGCGGATGCGCTGGCCCTTGAAGTGGGTGAACGCGTTCGGGTACGGGTCGGACTGCGCGCGGACGAGTCGCTCGATGGCCTCGGCGGGCCAGGTCCAGTCGATCCGGCTGTCCTCCGCGGCGCGCTTGTGGAAGAAGGTGGCCTGCGACCGGTCCTGCGGCGTCCAGTCCGTGCGGCCGGACTCGATCAGGTCGAGGGCGTCGACGGTGATCGGGCCGATCATGTCGACGGTCCTGTGGAACAGGTCGGTGACCGTGTCCTTCGGGCCGACCGGGGTGCTGCGCTGCAGGATGATGTCGCCCGCGTCGAGCTCCTCGTCCATCAGGTGCGCGGTGAGGCCCACCTCGGGCTCGCCGTTGATCAGCGCCCAGATCAGCGGGGAGAACCCCGTGTACTTCGGCAGCAGGGAGTCGTGGATGTTGAGGGTGCCGTAGCGGGGGGCGTCGAAGACGTCCCGCGGCAGCCAGGTGCGCCAGTTGTTGGCCACGATGATGTCGGGGTCGGCCTGCTTCAGGGCGGCCTTGAAATCCTCGTCGGGCTTGTTCGCGATGTGCACCGGCACCCCGTGCTCGGCGGCGAGGTCGGCAACCGAATCGGCCCACATCCGCTCGTAGGCGTGGTCGCTCTTGGGGTGGGTGATCGCAAGTACCACCTCATGTTTGGAATCCAGCAGCGCCTGCAGGGTACGGTGACCCCAGGTCTGGTATCCGAGCGTGGCGACTCTCAACGGGTTCCTCCTGGACGAGCGCGACATTTGCCGTCGAGTGATCGACGCGGGGCTAGCTTAGGCTATCCATAGCGCTGGCACCGGGCCGTGTCCCGGTTCTCGCCAGAAAGGCTCGTCGATGCCCCTCGCCACGATCAATGGGATTCAGCTGAATTACCAGGTCAAAGGCTCAGGAGACCTGGTCGTCATGATCATGGGGACCGGCAGCCCCGGCCGGGTGTGGGACCTCCACCAGGTTCCCGCGCTGCTCGCCGCTGGATATCGCGTGTGCACCTTCGACAACCGTGGCATCGCCCCGACCGACGAGTGCGCGGACGGCATCACCATCGAGGACATGGTCGCCGACACCGCTGCGCTGATCGAGCACCTCGGGGGCCCGGCCCACGTGATCGGCACCTCGCTCGGCGCCCGCGTCGCGCAGGAGCTCGCGCTCGCGCGCCCCGAACTGGTTCGCAAGGCAGTCTTCCTCGCCGCGCACGGCCGCCGGGTCGCGCTGCAGAAGGCGCTGTCCGAGGGGGAGCGGGAACTCGACGCGCAGGGCATCACGCTGCCTGCGAGCTACCGGGCCGCGATCACCGCGGTGCTCAATCTCTCGCCCGCCTCGCTGGTCGATCAGATGGCGGCCCAGGACTGGCTGGATATCTTCGCCTTCTCCAAGGCCGAGACCAGCCGCGGCGTGCGTGCCCAGCAGAACCTGGACGACTTCGGCGACCGCCTCGCGGCCTACCGCCGGATCACCCGGCCCTGCCTGGCGATCGGGTTCGCCGACGACCGGTTGGTGCCGCCGCATCTGGCCGCCGAGGTGGCCAAGGCCATTCCGGGGGCGAACTACGTGGAGCTGCCCGAGTGCGGCCACTACGGTTACCTCGAGCGCCCCGACGCGGTGAACTCCGCGATCCTGGACTTCCTCACCGGCTAGCCCTTCACGAGTTGGGCGAGGCGGTCCCAGGCCGGGGACGAGGCTCCTGGCTGGGACATCGTCGCCAACCGGGCGATGGTCGGATTGTGGACGGGGCGCGCCTCGGATCGGCTGTCGTGGTTGGCGAACCAGGTCCGGGTTCGGTCCGCGAGGGCGGGGAGACGGGGATCGTCCGGCGACCAGTCGTAGGCGGTGTCGTGGTCGAGATAGAGGGTCCGGAAATCGGGATCGGCTATGAGTTCACGCTTTTCGGCGATCCACGCAGCGGCGTCCTCCGGTGACGCCGTTTGCATGAGGATCCAGCCGTCGCGTTCGAGGCGCAACTGGCGCTGGCTGACTCCGAGTTCACGCAGATCGTCGAGATGGTCGGCGACGTCCGGGGAGACGAAAAGCCTGTCGCCGCCGCGCAACTGGGCGAGGTGATCGCGGGTTCGCCGCAGCTGCGCGATGCGGTCTCGGAGGTTGTTATCGATCTCGGCGATCGCTGCGGTGAGCGCCTCCGTACCGGCGTCGAGGAGATCCTTGATGCGGGCCAGCGGCACGCCCGCATCGGCCAGCGTCCTGATCTTGACGAGGTCGATGGCATCTTGGGCGGCGTAGCGCCGGTAGCCGGACGAGTCGCGATCGGGCTCGGCGAGCAGGCCCCGCTCGTGGTAGTGGCGAATGGCTTTGGTGGTCACCCCGGCGTAGTCCGCGAGCTGGCCGATTGTGATCATGCCGGTCATCCTTCCATTCGGCGATCGGGACCGCGCCGCTCGCGGGGGTCGGCCGATGGCTGGGCTTCACCTCGGGAGGGTGGAGCCCCGCCATCGGCCCTGAGACCTCGTGACCGGGGATCAGGTCAGTCCCACTGCTCGTCCGCCAGCGAGGCGACCGGCGCAGGCTTGCCGATCAGGGCCAGGGCGATGAAGAAGTTGATCTGGCCGATCGCGATGGTGAGGGTGGCCAGCGCCTTCTCGTCGTAGTGCCTGGCCGCCTCCGCGTAGAGCTCGTCGCTGACGCGCTCCTTGCCTTGCGGGGCGGGCTGGAGGACCGCATCCACCAGGGCCAGCGCCGCGCGCTCGGCGTCGGTGAAGTATGGGGCGTCCTGCCAGGACGACACGGCCGTGATGCGCTCCTCGGATTCCCCGGCCTTGCGGAGGAAACCGGTGTTCAGGATGGTCAGGTAGGTGTTGCCCACGATCTGCCCGGCGCGCAGGTGGACCAGGCTCATCGTGGCGCGGGGGACCGAGTGGTTGCCCGTGGCACGGAACAGGGCGGCGCTGATGTCCTTCAGTTCCGGCACGAACTCGCCGGGGTTGGGCATCCGCGAGATGGAGGTGGTGTTCGTCATGGCTGCTGCTCTCTTTCGGTTGGCGTCTACACCGCACTGACGGACGGGGCGGCGGGAGTGTGACAGGTTCCGGGAAATCTCTTTGCTGCGAAGCGAATTCCCGGCGGTCAGGCCCGTCGGGTTAGACGGCCGCCGCCGTTGCGGAAGCGCGCCTGGCCGTCGCGGACGTCGTGGTAGGAGACGAGCAGCAGTCGCAGGTATCCGTCGAACGCCTCGAGGGGGTAACCGGCGGGTGCGAACAGGCCGGGCCGGACCGGCACGTAGCGCTGCGGAGGGGCGGAGGTCATGCCGCCCGCGAACTCGGTGAAGATCCGCTCTTGCGATGCGTCCGCCGGTTCGTAGGTCACCCGCTCCTCCAGCTGACCTTCGACGATGCTGACGTCGATGCGGAGCTGATTGGAGCGGTAGGTGCCCACATAGGGGGCGAGGTCGACGTCCTGCCCCAATTCGGTGATCAGCGTGGGGATCTGGACGCCGAGGTGCTCGGCCATGAGCCACTGCAGGATCTGGTCCTGCAGCATGATCGCCCCCGAGGTGTTGCCGAAAGCGGCGAAGACCAGGTCGTGTTCGGGCACGACGCACAGGATGGACACACCGCCGGGCGACGCGCCCGACATGGCGAGGACGGTCGTCTCGCCGAACGGGTACAGCACCCAACCGAGGCCGATCGGCGGGACGTTCGGGCTGGCCATGTCGTGGGCGACCTGCTGCATCAGCGTGGTCGACTCGGGCGAGAGGACCCGTGTGCCCGAGGGGGACACGCCGCCCGCGAGGTGGGTGCGTCCGAAGGCGAGCAGGTCGGCGACGGTGCCGATCGGCGTGCCGCCTGCCGGTCCCCAGGTCTCGGGCAGCGTGAACATGCCGGTGGGCTCGGCCGCCATCGTCTCGAGGTCATTGAAATGGCCGACCGCGGTGCTGCGGAGGATGGCCTGCTCGGCCGAGGTGCTGGAGTCCTGCATGCCGACCGGCGCGTAGACGTCGCGCTCGAGCAGGTCGGGGAAGGACAGGCCGGTCACCACTTCCAGCAGGCGTCCCGCAACGATCATGCCGCCATTGGAGTAGCTGAGCTGCTCGCCGGGTTCGAACAGGGTGCCGCAGCTGCTCGCGAGGCCGTCGGCGTAGGTCCTCAGGGCGTCGCGGCCCTTGGCGTCGGGGAAGAACAGGTCCGCGTCGATGCCGTTGGTGTGCGAGATCAGGTGTCGGACCGTGATGTCGTTCGTCGCGCCCGGTGCGGTCAGGGCGAAGTCGGGTAGGTACTTCACCACCGGCGTGTCGAGGTCGAGGAATCCGCGCTCGACCTGTTGGAGGACCAGCGTCGTGGTCAGGACCTTGGTGACGGAGCCGAAGAGGAATCCGGTGTGTTCGAGCATCGGTGCGCCGGTGGCGACATTCGCGGTGCCGTGTGCGACGACGACCTGTTCGCCTGCGTGGTAGATGCCGGCAACGAAACCGGGGACGTTGTTGGACTCGCAGTAGGCGGCGGCCTGCTCGCGGATCTGGGCTTCGACGGTGTGCAGTGCGTTGTTGTTCATGCGATCCATCGTCGAACCTTGCCCCAGGGGCAAGGTCAAGTCCCGCACCGAAAATCCCCGCCAAGCACCGGGTAGTTTGCCTACCCTAAGGGTAGGTAGCCTATCCTAAGGTCCGAAATCACGGCGACGACCGGCGCCGCGCGACGAAGATCGGACCTGTATGTCTTCTCCCTCGGACTCGACGGCACTCCCGCACGCCACCGGACAGTGGCTTCCCGTCACCGCCGCCCAGTCCGAGGTGTGGGTCGCGCAGCGGCTCGCGCCCGCCAGCCCGGCCTACAACATCGCCCTGACCGTCGAGGTGAACGGGCCGCTCGACATCGCCCGCGCGGTCGAGTCCGTGTACATGACGATCCGCCGGGCCGAGGCGCTGCACGTGCGGTTCGCGGTCGGGGCCGACGAGGTGCTGCGGCAGCAGCGACTCGATCCCGAGGGGTGGACCCTGCGGATCATCGATCTGCGTGGCAAGCAGGATCCCGCCGCCGCGGCCCGCGCGTGGGTCGAGAACGACATGCAGACCGTCGCCGAGTTGGAGAGCGACGAGCCGCTGTTCACCCAGGCGATCCTGCGGATCGACGACGAGCTCACGTGGTGGCACCAGCGCTACCACCACAGCATCGTCGACGGCTATGGAGTCGTGTTGCTGGTCGCCGAGGTCGTCGGGCGGCAGGAGCATCCCGATCTGCTGTTCGACGAGCAGGACTGGTCGCTGCAGACCGCGATCGACGAGGACGCCGAGTACCGCGGCTCCGGTCGATACGACGCGGACCGGGCGCACTGGCTGGAGTGGCTGGCCGACGCCCCCGAACCCCCTGTGCTGCTGCCGCCTTCGCCGGACCCAACCGCGCCGCCGATCAAGGCCACCGTCGAACTCGATGCCGAGACCGTTGTCGGGCTGTTCCGGTTCGCCGACGCCCAGGACATCCGGCGCACCCGCATCCCGTTCGCGATGATCGCCGCATACCTGCACCGGGTCAGCGGCCAGACCGACCTGATGCTGTCGGTGCCGTTGACCGGTCGCACCGGTAGGGCGCTCCGGAACCTGCCGTCGATGGCCTCGACCATCCTGCCGATGCGGCTGCAGGTGAACGGGGACAGCACGCTGGCCGCGCTGGCGGCGCACATCGACAAGGGGCTGATCGGCCTGCTCCGGCACGGTCGCTACCGGGGCGAGGACCTCGCCAGGGAGGTGCGCGCGCTCGACCCGTCGCGGCGCCTGTTCGGTCCCGGCGTGAACATCGTGATGTTCGAGCATCCCATGACCTTCGGCGGCAGCCCCGCATCCGCGCAGAACATGGTCACAGGTGCGATCGGCGAGCTGGACTTCACCGTGCAGGGTGGCCAGGAGGGCCAGTCGATCCGGATCGACCTGCGCGTCGGAGCGGGTCTCGGGGACGAACTCGAGCGGCACCGTCAGCAGTTCACCGAGTTCATCGGTCAGCTCGCCGCCGCGCCCGACGCCCCGATCTCGCGATTCGACGTGATGTCGGACGTGCAGCGGCGGCAGGTGCTGGTGGACTTCAACGACACCGCCCGGCCGCAGCCCTCGCACACCGTGCCCGAACTGTTCGCGGCGCAGGCAGCGGCGACCCCGGACCGGGAGGCGCTGATCGCGGGCGAGGTCCGGCTCACCTATCGGGACCTCGGCGCGCGCGTGAACCAGCTCGCGCGGCACCTCACCGAGCGTGGACTGGCGCCGGAAGAAGTTGTCGCGGTGGGCGTTCCGCGCTCCGCCGAGATGGTCGTCGGGCTGCTCGCGGTGATGACCGCAGGCGGCGCCTTCGTGCCCCTCGACCCGGCCTGGCCGCAGGACCGCCGCGACCAGGTGCTCGCGGACGCAGGCGCACGGCTGGTGCTCACCGGCCCGGGCGGGGTGCAGGCCCCGCCGGAGTCGGGGGTGGCGGTGGATCTTGCCGATTGGGCGCACGCGGGTCAGTCGGCGGATCCCCTCGGCGCCGAGATCGCGGGCCAGTCACTGGCCTACGTCATCTTCACCTCCGGTTCCACCGGCAGGCCCAAGGGCGCGATGATCCGGCACGAGGCGATCTGCGCCCGGTTGCTGTGGCAGGTCGAGGAGGTGCTCGGGTTCGGCGTCGACGACGCCTCGCTGTTCAAGGCGCCGCTCTCCTTTGACATCTCGGTCAACGAGATCCTGCTGCCGCTGGTCTCCGGTGGCCGGCTCGTGGTCGCCGAGGCGGGCGGCGAGCGCGACCCGCACTACCTGCTCGATCTCATCGAACGCGAGCGGGTCACCTTCGTGTACCTGGTCTCGTCGATGCTCAGCGTGCTGCTGGACCTGGCCGAGGGCGGCCGCTCGCTCGACGGCCTCCGGCACGTCTGGTGCGGCGGCGAGGTGCTCACGCCGGAACTGTTCGACCGGTTCCGGCGCAGGCTGAGCACCACGTTCTATCACGGCTACGGCCCCGCCGAGGCGACCATCGGTGTCTCCCATGTGATCTACCGCGACCGGGCCGAGCGGATCGCATCCTCGATCGGCAGGCCGAACCCCAACACCCAGCTGTACGTGCTGGACTCGCAGCTGCGGCCGGTGCCGCCGGGAGTCGGCGGCGAGCTGTATGCCGGCGGCTACCTGCTCGGCCGCGGCTACGTCGGCGCAGCCGCGCTGACGGCCTCGAGGTTCATCGCCAACCCGTTCGCCGAGGACGGCTCCCGGCTCTACCGCACCGGTGACCTCGCGCGGTGGGCGGAGGACGGCAGCCTCGACTTCATCGGCCGCGCCGACAACCAGGTCAAGATCCGCGGCATGCGCCTCGAGCTCGAGGACGTCGAGGCCGCCCTCGCTTCGCACCCGGGCGTCCGCGACTGCGCGGTGCTGGTGCGCGAGAACAACGGGTCCAAGTACCTTGCGGGCTACGTGGTCTCGCACGCGGACCACGCGGCGCTGACCTCCGACGAGGTGCGGGCCTGGGCAGCGGCCAAGCTGCCGGAGTACATGGTGCCCACCGCGGTGCTGGTCCTCGACGAGTTCCCGTTGACCGCGAACGGCAAGCTCGACCGGCGGGCGCTGCCGGAACCGGATCTGCGCGCCGCGCTGCCCGGGCTGGCGCCGCGCACCGAGCGTGAGCAGCAGCTGTGCGCCATCATCGCCGGGGTGCTCGGCGTCGACAGCGTCGGCGTCACCGACGACTTCTTCGCGCTCGGCGGCGACAGCATCGTCGCCATCCAGCTGGTGAACCACGCGCGTGGCGCCGGCCTGAACTTCAGTGCCCGCGAGGTCTTCCAGCTGCGCACCGCGGAGGCCCTCGCCCGCGAGATCGAGGGACGCGCCGAGGCGTTGGTGGACCGGCTCGACGTGCCGCTCGGCGAGGTCCCCGCGACGCCGATCATCGCGCACACCAGCGAGTCCGGCGAGGCCGTCGCCCGGTTCCACCAGTCGGTGCTCGTGCAGACGCCGATCGGGTTCCACGAGGACGCGGCGCGCGCGGCACTGGCCGCCGTGATCGAGCGCCACGATGCGCTCCGCGCCGCGCTGGTACGTGGCGAGCGCTGGACGCTGTCAGTGCCCGAGACCGCAAGCGAGACTGCCCTGCTGCGCAGGATCGACGCGGAACACCTGACCTCGGCCGAGCTCGATGCCGTGGTTTCACGCGAAACAATCGATGCCGCAGCGCGACTCGACCCCGACGCGGGCGTGATGCTCGTGGCGGTCTGGTTGGACGGCGGGGCGGACCGCCCCGGGCGGCTGCTGCTGGTGGTCCACCACCTGGTGGTGGACGGTGTGTCCTGGCGGATCCTGATCGAGGACCTGGCCAGGGCTGGATCGGCGGCGACGGCCGGCATTCCGGTCGAGCTGGCCCCTGTCGGCACCTCGCTGCGCCGGTGGTCCCAGCTGCTGTCCGAGCGGGCCGAATCCGGTGCGTTCGACGGCGAGCTCGACCACTGGCTCTCGGTGGCACGGACGGCGGACCCCGCACTCGGCTCGCGGGCGCTCGATCCGGCGCTCGACCGCTGCGGCGCAGCCGAGTCGATCACGGTGAGTCTGGCGCCCGAGTTCACAGGCCCGCTGCTCGGGGCCGTACCCGCCGCGTTCGGCGGTCAGGTCGGCGACGTGCTGCTCACCGGGCTCGCGGCCGTGCTGGCGGACTGGCGGGGTCAGGCCGGTTCCGGTGCCGGTTCATCCGGCACGCAGGTGGTCCTCGACCTCGAGGGCCACGGCCGCGAGGAGGACGCCGCGGGCAGGCCGGTCGACCTCGGCCGCACCGTCGGCTGGTTCACCAGCCTGTACCCGGTCCGGATCGACGCGGGTGCGCTCGCGGACAGCCTCGACCCGGCCGCGCTCGGCGCGGCGGTGAAGGCGATCAAGGAGCAGCTGCGGGCAGTGCCTGGCAACGGCATCGGCTACGGCGCGCTGCGGTACCTGAGCTCCTCGGGTGCCGAGCTGGCAGGCGGCGTCACCCCGCAGGTGCTGTTCAATTACCTGGGAAGGGTTTCCGCCTCCGAGGGGGCGGACTGGCTGCCGATCGCGATGGACGGCGCCAATGACCCCGACGCGCCGATGGGCCACGCCATCGAGTTCAACGCGATCGCGGAGGACGGACCCGACGGGCCCACGCTCCGCACCACCATCACCTGGGCACCCGGGTTGTTCCCCGCGGCGCGGATCGCCGCGCTGTCGGAGGCCTGGACCGCGGTGCTGCGTGCGCTCGCGGCCAGCGCCCCGTTCGGCGGCCACACCCCCTCGGACTTCCCGCATGCGCGGCTGGGCCAGGCGGACGTGAGCCAGATCGAGGCCGCGGCCGCCGACCTGGTCGACGTGCTGCCGATGACCCCGCTGCAGGAGGGCATCTACTTCCACAGCGCGTTCGAGACCGAGCACTCCGATCCCTATGTGGTGCAGCAGATCATCGAGCTGACCGGGCCGGTGAACCCGCAGGCGCTGCACGCCGCGCTGCAGACGGTCGTTGACCGGCACGCGGCGCTGCGCACCGGGCTGCGCGCGGTGTCCGACGGCCGGGTGGTGCAGGTGGTCTCCGGCGACGCCCGCGTCCCGATGGAGACGGTCGACCTGCGGGGACTGAGCCGCGACGAGGCCTCGTCGCGGGTCCGGCAGATCCTCGCCGACGAGCGGGTGCGCGGCTTCGACCTCGAGCAGGCGCCCCTGCTGCGGTACGTGCTGGTGCGGCGGGACGGGGCGAGCGAAGCGGGGGAGGCGACTGCGGACGAGCACCTGCTGCTGCAGTCGATCCACCACATCGTCGCCGACGGCTGGTCGGTACCGGTGATGCTCCGTGAGCTGATGGCGCTGTACGCGCCCACCGGTTCGGCACCCGCGGCGCTGCCCGCCCCGGAGCCGTACCGGAACTACCTGGGCTGGTTGGGCTCCCGTGACCGGGAGGCGTCGATCGAGGTGTGGCGTGCCGCGCTCGCAGGCGTCGACGAGCCGACCGGGCTCAGCAAGGCCGAGCGCGGCACCGAGGTCGGTGTCCGCGAGGTCAAGGTCAACCTGTCCGCGGCGCAGACCGCGGACCTCATCGCGTTCGGACGCGCTCGCGGCCTGACGCTGAGCACCCTTGTGCACGGCGCATGGGGCCTGCTGCTCGGCCGGCTCACCAAGCGCCGGGACGTGCTGTTCGGCTCGACGGTCTCCGGTCGGGGAGGCGACCTGCGCGGCATCGAGACCATGGTCGGTCTGTTCATCAACACGGTGCCCGCCCGGTTGCGCTACCGCGCGGAGGAATCCGTCGCCGCCGCGCTGACCCGTTGGCAGGACGAGCAGTCGAGGCTGCTCGAGCACCAGTACATCGGCCTGAGCGAGCTACGCAGGCTGACCGGGCTGCAGGAGCTCTTCGACACCCTTGTGGTGTTCGAGAACTACCCGATCGGTGAGGGCGCCGTCGCCGATCCGACCGGCACGCTGGAGATCACCGGCATCACCTTCGAGGAGAACCCGCCGTATCCGGTGACGCTGATCGTCGCGCCCGGCGACGAGCTGCGGCTGGAGGTCAAATATCAGGCCGCGGTGGTCGACTCGGCCACCGCCGACCGGTTGGCCGACGGCATGGTGTCCTTCCTCGGCGAGCTGGTGCGTGACGGCGACCAGCCGATCTCCGCGCTGGCGCTGGTGACCGAGGCCGAGCGGGACGAGCTGGAGGCGAGCTGGGCCGCATCCATCGGATCCGCCGAAGCCCGTACCCTCACCGACCTGCTCGACGAGCAGGTCGCGCGCACCCCGGACGCGGTCGCCGTCGAGTTCGAGGGCCTGTCGCTGACCTACGCCGAGCTGCACGCGCGGTCGAACCGGCTGGCGCGCCAGCTCGTCGACCGCGGGGTCGGACCGGAGTCGCTCGTGGCCGTCGCGCTCGGCCGTTCGCTCGAGCTGATGGTCGCGCTGCTGGCCGTCGGCAAGGCAGGCGGCGCCTACCTGCCGCTCGACCTCGACTACCCGGCCGACCGGTTGTCGTACATGCTGGCCGATGCCGAGCCGGTGTGCGTGCTCACCGACGGCCAGCCGTTCGAGACCGGGCTGCCGGTGCTGACGGTGGATCTGTCCGAGCCCATGGGGGATTCGGATGTGCCGCAGGCGGTTGCCAGGGCCGTGGCGGGCAATCCCGCGTACGTCATCTACACCTCGGGTTCGACCGGCAGGCCCAAGGGCGTGCTGGTGTCGCACGAGGCCATCGTCAACCGGCTGCTCTGGATGCAATCGGAGAACCCGCTGGCGGTGGGGGACCGGGTGCTGCAGAAGACGCCGTCGAGCTTCGACGTCTCGGTGCCGGAGTTCTTCGGGCCGTTGATCGCCGGGGCCACCGTCGTGCTGGCCCGGCCCGGCGGACACAAGGATCCGGGATACCTGGCCGGCCTGATCTCCGAACGCGGCATCAGCCGTGCGCATTTCGTGCCGTCCATGCTCGACCTCTTCCTGGCCGAGCCGGGCGCCGTCGCATGCACCGCGTTGCGGGTCGTCGCCTGCTCGGGTGAGGCGCTGTCCGCCGCAGCGGCCCGGCGCTTCGCCGAGGTGCTGCCCGGCGTCCGCCTGGACAACCTCTACGGGCCCACCGAGGCCGCGGTCGAGGTGAGCTACTTCTTCGGGGCACAGGCGCTGTCCGCGTCGGCGCACAGCGTGCCGATCGGCGCGCCGGTCGCCAACACCCGGCTGTACGTGCTCGATCAGTACCTGAACCCGGTGCCGCCGGGCGCCGAGGGGGAGCTGTACCTGTCCGGGCCGCAGCTCGCCCGCGGCTATCTGGGCCGCGCCGCGCTGACCGGGGACCGGTTCGTGGCCGACCCGTTCGTCGCAGGCACCCGGATGTACCGGACCGGAGACCTGGTGCGGTCCGTGGACGGTGAACTCGAGTACGTCGGCCGCGCCGACGACCAGGTGAAGCTGCGCGGCTTCCGGATCGAGCTCGGCGAGATCGAGGCTGCGCTGCTGGCCGATCCGTCGGTGGCCCAGGCCGCCGTCCTGGTGCGCGAGGACCGCCCAGGCCAGCAGCGCCTGGTCGCCTACGTCGTGCCCTCCGGGCCCGTGAGCACTTCCGGCCCGCAGGGGGACCAGAAGTACTCACAGGCGCTGGCCGCCTCCCTGCCGGAGTACATGGTGCCCAGCGCCTTCGTGGAGCTCGACGCGTTGCCGCTGAGCCCGAGCGGCAAGCTGGACCGCAAGGCCCTGCCCGCGCCGGACTTCTCCGTCGCGGTGTCGGAGGCCGCCCCGAGCTCGGGCACGGAGGGACGCATCGCCGCCCAGTTCGCCGAGGTGCTCGGCCTGGACCGGGTTGGCGCGGGAGACGACTTCTTCACCCTCGGCGGCGACAGCATCCTGGCGATCCGGCTGGTGAACCTGGCCCGCCGCGACGGCGTCACGCTCACCCCCCGCCAGATCTTCGAGCAGCGCACCCCGGCCGCCATCGCGCGGTTGGTCGGCGAGGCGGCCCCGGTCGCGGAGGCGGCCACGCCCGGCGCACCCGTCGCGGACGGCGTCGGCGAGGTCATCCCGCTGCCGGTGGTGCACCGGCTCTCCGAATGGTCCGGCGGCACCGACCGCTTCAACCAGGCCGTGCTCCTGTACACCCCGGCAGGCGCCGACGAGCGCGGCCTGACCGCGGCGCTGCAGGCGCTGCTCGACCACCACGACGGCCTGCGCGCCCGGTTGACCCGGCACGCACCCGGCGTGTGGTCGACGGTGACCACCGAACCCGGTTCGGTGGGCGCCGCCTCGATCTTCACCGCCGTCGACGCCCGCGACCCGGAGTCGCTGCGCGACATCGTGACCGAGCACTCCGACGCGGCGACCGACCGCCTCGACCCCGAGTCGGGGGTGATGCTGCAGGCGGTGTGGTTCGATGCCGGACCGGAGACCACCGGCCGCCTCCTGATCGTCGCGCACCACCTCGTGGTCGACGGGGTGTCCTGGCGGATCCTGCTCGAGGACCTCGCGATGGCGAACGTGGCGTCGGCATCCGGCCAGGATGCGGCGCTCGATCCCGTCGGCACCTCCCTGCGCGGGTTCGGCCGGATCGTCGCCGAGCAGGCCCAGGGCGCCGAGCGCCTCGCCGAGCTGGCGCACTGGTCCGACGTGACCGCGCCGGGAGCGGCGCTGGTGCCGGAGGTCAGCGGTCACGCGACCATCGGAACCGGCTCCCAGCACCGGATTTCGCTCTCCGTGGACGACACCGCCGCCGCCTTGACGACCGTGCCCGCGCTGGCGAACGCCGACGTGACCGACGTGCTGCTCAGCGCGCTGCGGATCGCGGTCAGCCGCTGGCACCGCGACACCGGCCGCGCCGCGTCGGACCTGCTGGTCGACCTAGAGCGGCACGGTCGCGAGGAGCTGGCGCCTGGCGTTGACCTGTCCCGCACGGTCGGCTGGTTCACCAGCATCAGCCCGGTCCGGCTGCGGGCGGGCGACCGGCCGCTGGATGTGCTCAAGGACGTGAAGGAGCGGCTGCGGGACGCGCCCGACGGCGGCATCGGCTACGGCATGCTGCGGTACGCGAACGCCCGCACCGCCGCCCTGCTCGCCGCCCGCGCGGAGTCGCAGGTCCTGTTCAACTACCTGGGCAGGATGCCGTCGGCGGATCTCGGCATCTCGGTCCCGTGGGCCCCCGCCCCCGAGACCGGTGCGCTGTCAACCGATCCCGACGCCGACATGGGCGGGCCCTACCTGCTGATCGTCAACGCGATCTGCGAGGACACCGCCGAGGGTCCGGTGCTGACCGCGAACTTCGGCCGCTCCGAGCTGGGGCTGACCGAGGCCGACGGTGAGGCGCTGAGCCAGGGCTGGGCGCAGGCGCTGCGCGAGCTCGTCGAGGTCGCGGCGCGCCACGACGGTCCCGGTGCGCTGACGCCGTCCGACGTGCCGCTGGTGACGCTGACCCAGGCGGAGCTGGACCTGATCGCCGAGCGCAGCCCGGCTGGGGTCGACGCGGTGTGGCCGCTGTCCCCGCTGCAGGAGGGCCTGTACTTCCAGGCCACCTTCGACGAGGGCGCCGACATCTACACCGCGCAGTTCTCGCTGGACTTCGCGCACCGGCTCGACATCGAGCGGCTGGCCTCGGCGCTGCGCACCCTGCAGCGCCGGAACCCGACCCTGCGTGCGGGATTCCTCAGCGACGGCCTCGCAGCGCCGGTGCAGTTCATCACCGCGGACCTCGACGTCCCGATCGTCGAGTTCGACCTGCGCGAGCTGACGGAGGCCGAGCGTGAGGCCCACGCCGCCGAGCTGATGGCCACCGACCGGCTCGCCCCGTTCGACCTGACGGCGCCGCCGCTGTGGCGGGCAATGGTGATCCGCCTCGGCGACGACCGCGACCGCCTGGTGGTCAACCGGCAGTTCCTGCTCTGGGACGGCTGGTCGAACGGCATCGTCGTCAGCCAGCTGCTCGCGCTCTACGAGGCCGCGGGCGACGACAACGGGTTCCCGACCCCGACCGGCGGTTTCGACGACTACCTGGGCTGGCTGCGCGACCGCGACAGCGAGACCGGGCGGACTGAGTGGCGGCGCGCGCTGGCCGGTCTCGAGGAGCCGACCCTGCTCGGGTCGGCCGTGGCCGGGGCCCCCGCGCTGCCCGGCCGCCGCGACACCGTGCTCACGGCCGAGCTGAGCGAGCGGCTGCGGGCCAGGGCGTCGGCCACCGGGGTCACCTTCAACGCCGTCCTCAGTGGCGCGCTCGCGCTGGTACTCGGCGCCGCGACCGGCCGCGACGAGGTCGTGTTCGGCATCACCGTCGCGGGCAGGCCCCCCGAGGTCGAGGGCCTCGACACGGTGGCCGGACTGTTCCTCAACACCGTCCCGGTCCGCACCACCCTGCGTCCGGCGGAGCGGGTGGAGGACCTGTTGCGGCGCAGCCAGTCCGAGCGCCTCGGCCTGATGCCGCACGACTATCTCGGACTGGCCACGATCGGGCGCGAGTCCGATCACCGTCAGCTCTTCGACGTGCTCTACGTGCTGCAGAACTTCGTCGACGAGAACCAGGTGTCGGCGCTCAACAGCGCGCACGACATCAGTGGCGGCGACAGCGTCGACCACACCCACTACCCGCTGACCGTGGTGGTGACACCCGGCAACCGGGTGAAGATCAAGTTCGAGTTCCGCCCCGAGGCGGTGGCCGAGTCGACGGTCGAGTCGATGCTGGCCCGGTTCGTCGGGCTGCTCGAACTGTTCGCCGACGACGTGTCCGCACCGGTCGGGTCGCTTGACCTGTCGCTGCCCGGCGAGCGCGCGGCGCTGACGGCAGGCTCGACCGAGCGGGAGCTGCCCGAGTCCACCATCGCGGACCTGTTCGCGGAGGCGGCCGCGCGCACCCCGGACGAGGTCGCGCTGGTGTTCGGCTCGCAGTCGGTGACCTACCGAGACCTCGACGGCCGGATCAACGCCATGGCCCGGCTCCTGCTGGCACACGGTGCCGGTCCGGAACAGATTGTGGCGCTTGGCCTCCCGCGATCGGTGGAGATGGTCGTCGCGCTGTTCGCGGTGCTGCGCACCGGGTCGGCGTACCTGCCGCTCGAGCTGGATCACCCGGCGGAGCGACTGCTCGGGATGCTCGAGGATGCCGGGCCGGTGGCGCTGGTGACCACCGTCGCGGTCCGCGAGACCCTCGCCGGTTTCGAGGGCGCGGCGATCGTCCTCGACGACGGCGCGAGCCGGGAGCACGGCACCGGACCGCTGACCGACGCGGAGCTGGGCGGCTTCGCCCCAGGCACCCCGGGGCGGCTGGACCACCCGGCGTACGTCATCTACACCTCCGGCTCGACGGGCAAGCCCAAGGGCGTGGTCACCGGGTACCGCGGCCTGACCAACATGCAGTTCAACCACCGCGCGGAGATCTTCGACCCGACGATCTCGATGACCGGCGGTCGACGCCTCCGGATCGCGCACACGGTGTCGTTCGCCTTCGACATGTCGTGGGAGGAGCTGCTCTGGCTCGTCGAGGGACACGAGGTGCACATCTGCGATGAGCACCTGCGCCGGGACGCGGAGGCTCTGGTCGCGTACTGCAATGCCAACGCCATCGATGTCGTCAATGTGACGCCGACCTACGCGCAGCACCTGTTCGAGGAGGGTCTGCTCGGCGACGGTCCCGGCGAGCATCGGCCGCCGCTGGTGCTGCTCGGCGGCGAGGCGGTGCCGGATTCGGTGTGGAGCAGGCTGCGGGACACGGAGGGGACGTTCGGTTACAACCTGTACGGCCCAACCGAGTACACGATCAACACGCTCGGCGGCGGCACGTCGGACTCGGCGACGCCAACGGTCGGCAAGCCGATCTGGAACACCCGCGCCCACATCCTCGACTCGTGGCTGCGCCCGGTCGCGGACGGGGTGGCAGGCGAGCTGTACATCGCGGGCATCGGCCTGGCCCGCGGCTACCTGGACCGCTTCGGCCTGACCGCCGAGCGTTTCGTGGCCGATCCGTTCGCGGCGGGCGGCCGGATGTACCGCACCGGTGACCTGGTGCGGCGCGGCGCCGACGGCAACATCGACTTCCTCGGCCGCACCGACGACCAGGTGAAGATCCGCGGTCACCGCGTCGAGTTGGGCGAGATCGAGTCGGTCCTGGCCGGCCTCGACGGGGTGCGGCAGTGCGCCGTCATCGCGGCGCCCGGCCCTGGCGGCGTCAAGCGGCTGGTCGCCTACGTCGTGCCCTCCGGGCCCGTGAGTGGTTTCGGCCCCGATGCGGGCCAGAAGTACTCACAGGCGCTGCGCGCCAGCCTGCCGGACTACATGGTTCCCGCGGCCTTCGTGCCGACCGACACCCTGCCGATGACGGTGAACGGCAAGCTCGACGTGCGAGCGCTGCCGCCGGTGCCGGACGCGGTCGGCTCGGGCTCACGCGCGCCGGCCGACCACATCGAGCAGGCGCTGTGCGAGCTGTTCGGTGAGGTGCTCGACGTCAGCGAACTCGGCGTGGCGGACAGCTTCTTCGACCTCGGCGGGCACTCGCTGCTGGCGACCCGGCTGATCAGCCGGGCCCGGTCGGCGCTCGCGACCGAGCTGACCATGCGGGACCTCTTCGAGGCGCCAACCGTTGCGGAACTGGCGGAGCGGGTCCGGGCACGGGGCCAGGCGGTACGCCCGGTGCTGGCGCCGATGGACCGGCCCGAGAACCTGCCGATGTCGTCCGCGCAGCAGCGGCTCTGGCTGATCCAGCAGATCGAGGGGGAGTCCGCCGCGTACAACTTCCCGATCGTGTTGCGCCTGAAGGGCGAGCTCGACGCCGGGCTGTTCGCGACCGCGCTCGCGGACGTGGTCGGCAGGCACGAGTCGCTGCGCACCGTGTTCGGAGAGGTCGACGGCCTGCCCGTGCAGCGGGTCCTCGACGAGGCGACCCCGGAGCTGACGGTGGTGGACGGTACCGAGGCCGAGATCGCGGGCCTGGTCCGCGGCGCCGTGCTGCGGCCCTTCGACTTGACCCGCGAGATCCCGGTGCGCGGCACCGTGATCCGGCTGGACGCGCACGATCACGTCCTCGCACTGGTGCTGCACCACATCGCCACCGACGAGTGGTCGGACCGGCCGTTCCTGCGCGACCTGATGCTCGCTTACGCCTCGAGGGCGCACGGGCAGGCACCGCAGTGGGAGCCGCTCGCCGTGCAGTACGCGGACTACACGCTCTGGCAGCGTGAGCTGCTCGGTGACCCCACGGACCCGGATTCGGTACTGAGCGAACAGCTCTCGTACTGGGAGCGGACGCTGTCCGGTGCGCCGGAGGAGCTGACGCTGCCCACCGACCGGGCCCGGCCCGCGCGGCCGAGCTTCGCGGGCGGGGCGATCGAACTGGACCTGGATCCGCGTACCACCGCGGCGCTGCGGGCGCTGGCGGCCGACAGCGGCGCGAGCATGTTCATGGTGCTGCACGCCGCCGCCGCGGCGCTGCTGCACCGCATCGGCGCGGGCGATGACCTGCCGCTCGGTGCGCCCATCGCGGGCCGCACCGAGCAGGGCCTCGACGAGCTGGTCGGGTTCTTCGTCAACACGTTGGTGCTGCGCACCGACGTGAGCGGCAACCCGACGTTCGGTGAGCTGCTGGCCCGGGTCCGCGAGCTCGACCTCGCGGCGTTCAGCCATGCCGACGTCCCGTTCGAATCCGTTGTCGAGCGACTGAACCCGGCCCGCACGCTGGCAAGGAACCCCCTGTTCCAGGTGATGGTCGGCTACCACAGCCGGACCGCCGACCTCACGGAGCTGGGCGGGCTGACCCTCGAACCGGTGCCGCTGCAGGAGCGGACCGCCAAGTTCGACCTGGTGTTCAACTTCACCGAGTTCCTGGACGAGGATCGGATCGCGCTGCGCCTCGAGTTCGGCGCTGACCTGTTCGACCGGTCGACCGCCGACGCGATCGCGCACCGCCAGCTGGCGCTGCTCGATGCCGTCGCACAGGAGCCGTCGATGCCGATCGGCGCGGTCGACGTGTTCCTACCGGGCGAGCGGAACCTGGTGCTGGTGGACTTCAACGACACCGGCAGGCCGGTGCCGGAGGAGACCCTCGACGCCTCCTTCGCGCGCTGGGTCGCGGCAACGCCGGACGCGGTGGCCGCGCTCGACGAGCACGGCAGCGCGACCTACGCCGAGCTCGACGAGCGGTCCGACCGGATCGCCGCGGTGCTCGCCTGCCTCGGCGTCGGTGCGGAATCGGTGGTGGGCCTTGCTGTTCCGCGTTCGGTGGACATGGTCGCCTCGGTGCTGGCCGTCCTCAAGCTGGGTGCGGCCTACCTGCCGCTCGACCTGAGCCACCCCGCGGACCGGATCTCGTACATGCTGGTCGACTCGAACGCGGGGGTGCTGCTGAGCACAGCAGCGGAGTCCGCGCGGATCGAGGAGGTGCCGGGCCTGCGCCGGGTGCTGCTCGACGAGCCGGACGTCGTCGCGGAGCTCGCCTCGGCGGGGAGGCCGCTGACCGTGGTGCCCGCGGGCATCGATCACGCGGCCTACGTCATCTACACCTCCGGGTCCACCGGCAGGCCGAAGGGCGTGGTGGTCTCCCACGAGGGCATCTCCAGCCTGGTCGCCACCGCCGAGGACCGGATGCGACTGGTGCCGGGTTCGACTGTGCTGCAGTTCGCCTCGGTCGGGTTCGACGTCGCGGTGTTCGAGCTGTCGATGGCCCTGTGCACCGGGTCGCGTCTGGTGATCGTGCCGGACCGCTCGCGGGTCGCGGGCCCGGAGCTGACCGACTTCATGCACGAGCACGAGGTGACGCACGCGATCATCCCGCCGTCGCTGATGGCCGCGCTGCCGCCGGGCGCCCTGGTGCCCGCGGGCTGCACGGTCCTGGTCGGCACCGAGACCGTGCCGCCGGACCTGATCGGGCGGTGGGCGGAGCGGCTGAATCTGCTGGCCGCCTACGGCCTCACCGAGGCGACGGTGAACAACACCCTGTGGCAGGCGCAGCCGGGCTGGAACCAGGCCGTGCCGATCGGCATCCCGGACCCCAACGAGCAGGCGTTCATCCTCGACGCGCGACTGCGGCCGGTTCCGGTCGGCGTCGCGGGGGAGCTGTACATCGCCGGCCGCGGGCTGGCCCGCGGCTACCTCGGCAAGCCGGCGTTGACGGCGGGGCGTTTCGTCGCCAACCCGTTCGGCCCCGGCCGGATGTACCGGACCGGTGACCTGGCGCGCTGGCGGGCCGAGGGCAATATCGACTTCCTCGGCCGCGTCGACGACCAGGTGAAGATCCGGGGCTTCCGCATCGAGCTCGGCGAGATCATCGCTGCGCTCGCGGACAGCGAGGGCGTCAACCAGTCCGCGGTCGTCACCGACCGGGACGGGTCGATCGCCCGGCTGATCGGGTACGTGGTGCCGTTCGAGGGCGCGGTGGTCGATCCGGCCGCGGTGCGCGCCCACGTGGCGTCGTCGCTGCCGGACTACATGGTGCCCAGCGTGGTCATCGTGCTCGACGGGCCACTGCCGCTCACGCCGAACGGCAAGCTCGACCGTAAGGCGCTTCCCGCGCCCGACTGGTCGGAGCTGACCGGCGACGTCGCGCCGCGGACCCCGAGGGAGCGGGTGATCGCGGACCTGTTCGCGGAGATCCTGCACCTGCCCTCGGTCGGTGTGCACGACAACTTCTTCGACCTCGGCGGTCACTCGATGGCCTCGATGCAACTGGTCGGCCGGGTGCGCACCGAACTCGGTGCTCAGCTGAGCATTCGGGAGGTCTTCGACGCACCGACCGTCGCGGAGCTCGCCGAGCTGACCGAGGCGGACAACGGTGAGGGCAGGCCCGCCCTGCTCGCGGGCGCGTCCCGCGACGGCGCTGCGCCGCTGTCGCCGCCGCAGCGCAGGCAGTGGCGGATGTACCGGGAGTCGCCGACCGCCAGCCACGCCCTCTCGCTCTACCCGGAGCGTCGTCTCGACGCCGAGTCGCTGGCGCTGGCCCTCGACGACGTGGTCTCGCGGCACGAGCCGCTGCGCACGGTGTTCTTCGAGCGCGAAGGAGTGGTGTACGGCCAGGAGGCGGTGCGGCCTCAGGTCGGGCTGGTCGATGTCGGCGACGGCGATCTGCACGCGCGGGTTTTCGAGCTGGCCCAGCAGCCGATGGATCTCACCGAGCAGGCGCCGCTGCGGGTTCAGCTCGTGGAGGACTCGTCGGGTCGCCAGGCCCTGCTGCTGGTGATGCACTACCTGGCCGTCGACGAATGGTCCGTGGTGCCGTTGCTCGGCGAACTGCTCGCCGGCTACCTGGCGCGGCAGGCGGGACACGCGCCCGAACTGCCGCAGCTGCCGGTGACCTATGGCGACTACGAGGCGTGGTCGCGGCAGGTGCTCGGCGACCCTGCGGACGAGTCGAGCAGGCATGCAAGGCAACTCGCGTACTGGCGGGAGCGGCTGTCCGGACTGCCCGAGGCCATGAGCATGCCGGGCGTGAGGCCGGGTGGTCCCCGCCGCGGCGACGTGGTGCCGCTGCCGATCGATGAGTCGCTGCATCGCGAGATCGACGCGCTCGCCCGTCGGACCGGAACCTCGATGTTCATGGTGTTGCAGTCGGCGCTGGCCGTCGCCCTCACCGAAGCCGGTGTGGGCGAAGATCTTCCGATCGGGGCCCTGGTGGCCGGCCGGACCGAGGAGGCGCTGTCCGGGTTGATCGGCTGCTTCTTCAACACGGTGGTGCTGCGGACGGACACCTCGGGTGAGCCGACCTTCGCTGAGTTGCTGGCCCGGGTCCGGGAGAGCAACCTGTCCGCGCTCGAGCATCAGGATGTCGGATTCGATGACGTGGCAACCGATCTCGGTGGCGATGCGCTGCGGCCTCAGGTGATGGTCGTGCACCACGAACAGGCGCGCCTCGGCGAGCTGGACGGAGTCTTCGGTGGCCTGCTGCCGGTTCCGGTCGGCGAGCCGGTGTCGGACCTGGCGCTGAGCTTCTACGAGCCGGTGGGCGATGGCCCCGTGCACGCCTACCTCGGCTACCGGACCGACGTGCTCGAGCCCGCCGTCGTGTCCGCGCTGGCGGATCGGTTGCTGGCCCTGCTGGCAGCCGCGTGTGCCGACGCGGATCGCCGGATCGGGGTGACCGAGTGAAGGCCCGCCCCGGGCCCCGAATTAGGGTAGGCTGCGCTACTATTCAGCGCGGCCCGAATGTTGGACCCCGAGCTATGTCAGCAACAAGTAGCACTGCCGCCGGCCGAACCGGCGAGGATGGATGACGCGTCATGGATACGACTCTCTCGGCCGCTGACCGCGACCAGTCGCCGACCTACGACCTGGTCGGTGTCGGCTTCGGGCCGTCCAACCTGGCGCTGGCCATCGCCATCGAGGAGCACAACGCGAAGTGTGCCCCCGGGGACCGGATCGAGGCGCGCTTCCTGGAGAAGCAGGACCACTTCCGCTGGCACCCGGGCATGCTGCTGGACGGCGCGACCATGCAGATCGCGTTCCCGAAAGACCTGGTGACCTTTCGGAACCCGGCCAGCTCGTTCAGCTTCTTCTCCTACCTGTTCGACAAGGGCCGGCTGGTCGACTTCGTCAACCACCAGACCTTCTTCCCGACCCGGCACGAATTCAACGACTACCTGCAGTGGGCAGCGGGCCGGGTGGACGCGGACGTCAGCTACGGCACCGCGGTCACCAAGGTTCGGGGCGAGACCGGCGCCGACGGCGCGGTCGACGAGTTCACGGTCGAGACCGCCGACGGCGCGCAGGTCCGGGCCCGCAACCTCGTCGTCGGGGCCGGCCTGCGGGAGCGGATCCCGGAGTGGGCGACGCCGTCGGCGCGCTGCTTCCACAATCACCAGTTCCTCTTCCGGGTCGACGAGCTGCCCGAGCTCAAGCACCAGCGGTTCGTGGTGCTCGGCGCGGGCCAGAGCGCGGCCGAGGTGGTCCAGTACCTGCACCGCAACTACCCGCAGGCCGAGGTGCACAGCGTGTTCTCCCGCTACGGCTACAGCCCGGCGGACGACAGCCCGTACGCGAACCGCATCTTCGACCCCGGCGCCGTCGACGAGCTGCACGGTGCCGACAGCACCGAGCGCGAGCGGATCCTGTCCCTGCACAAGAGCACCAACTACTCGGTGGTCGACATCGAGCTGATCAACGAGCTGTACACCACCGAATACCAGGAACTGGTGCGCGGCCAGCGGCGCCTGTTCATGCGCAGGGCCTCCGAGATCGACGGCGTGGTCGAGACCGAGGAGGGCATCGAGGTGAGCGTGCGCAGCAACCTCGACGGCCTGACCGACTCGCTGATGTGCGACGCGCTGGTGCTGGCCACCGGGTTCACCCCCACCCCGCTGAGCAACCTCATCGGCGACCTGGCCCCCGAGGGCGGGGTCGCCACCGAGGTGGACCGCGATTACCGGCTGGTCACCCCCGAGAACGTCCGCGGTGGCATCTATCTCCAGGGCGGCACCGAGAAGACGCACGGCCTCACCTCGTCGCTGCTGTCCAATGTCGCCGTCCGCGCCGGTGAGATCCTGAATTCTGTGCTGGAAAATCGCCCCGACCACGGCGATCTTGATAGGGTCGAGGCGTCCGCTGGGGCGGAAACCTCAGCGCGGGAAACACCGATGAACGAATTTGCGACAAGCGAGGCCAGATGAGCACCAATCCCTTTGACGACGAAGACGGCCGTTTCTATGTGCTCGTCAACGACGAGGACCAGCATTCGCTGTGGCCGACGTTCTCGGACGTCCCGCAGGGGTGGCGTGTGGTGTTCGGTGAGGACAGCCGCCAGGCGTGCGTCGAGTACGTCGAGGCCAACTGGACCGACATGCGCCCGAAGAGCCTGCGTGAGGCCATGGAACGCGACGCTGCCGAGCGCGGAAACCAGAGCTGACAACCCGGCGCCACCGGCGCAGGCGCACTGACTACGACGCCCGATTCTGACCCGACCTCCGTCGGCTCAGGGTCGGGCGTTTCAGCGTTCCTGTGCGGCGCAGAATCCGCGGCCGCCGCATGGTCCTGGCGATCCACTCGCCGAGCGTGACCCCGGCGGCGAGCGCGCATCCGATGCCGAACGCCGAGAGCAGCGCGCTGAACCCGTCCAGCAACTCGTTGTTGAGCAGGGCGTACAGGCCCCGGTAGAGGGCGAGACCCGGCAGCAGCGGGGTGATGCCCGCGACCGCGATCACCTGCGGCGGCGTCAGCGCCCGGCGGGCCAGGATGCCGCCGACCGAGCCGACGACGGTCGCCGCGATGGCAGAGGCGATGACCGGGCCGATGCTCACGCTCAAAGCCAGGCTGTAGACGAGAATGCCGGCGGCGCCGCCGATACCCGCGACGGGCAGCGCCCGTCGCTCCGCGTAGCAGGCCACCGCGAAGAACAGCGAGGTGAACGCTCCCGCGACCACCTGCACCGGGATCTGGGCCAGCGCGGGCGGCGGGACGGTGGTCAGCACCGGCAGCGTCGAACCGAGCGCGCCCGCGATCCGCAGCGAGATCGCGACGCCCGCGATGATGCCGCCGGTCATCATGAGGACCTCGAAGAACCGCGCGACGGCGGTGATCGGCGCGCCGGTGATGGCGTCCTGCACCGAGCCGACCAGCGACAGTCCCGACAGCAGCACGATCACCCCGGCCGCGATGATCAGCGACGGCCGGATGGTGATGCCCAGTTGGTCGCTGAAGGTGTACAGCAGGCTGGCGGGCGCGGCGGCGATCAGTCCGCCCATCACGTGCTGGAAGAAGAACGGGAGCCCGACGGCGTTCAGCCTGCGGTTGACCCGGTCGATGACCATGGTGGTCAGGAAGCTGACAACCGCCACCAGCAGGTTGCCGCCGAGCAGCACCGACGCGGACGCCGCCATCGACGCCCACGCCAGCGTCGCCGTCCAGCGGTTGTAGGGATGCGGCGCCCGGGTGATCCTGGTCAGCTCGTCGTGCGCGTCGTCCGGGTTGACCGCCTCCGTCCGCAGTCGGCGGGTGAGCCGGTCGACCGCGGCGAGCCGGGTGAAGTCCAGCGCCCGGTAGTGCACGATCCGCATGGTGGCCGCCGGCGGCATCGTCGGCCCGCGGTGCGCGCTGATGCGGATCGCGTTGTAGGTGACGTCGACGTCGCAGCGCGCGAGCCCGTAGCTCGCGGCGACGAACTGGACCTGCGCGGTGGTGTCCATCGCGGAGGTGCCCGACGCGAGCAGCACCTCGCCGGACCGGAGGGCGATGTCGAGGACCTCCGCGACCTTGGCGTCGTCGGTGAGGTCGATCGGCTGCAGGGGCGCGGGGGCGGAGGTCTGGTCGTCGACCACCGCCCGTTCTTCACCGATCAGCCTGTTCAGCGAGGTGAGTGCGTCGCGCAGGCGCCCCCTCGCCACGTCAGGACACCGCGTCCGCTTCGCTCAGATCCGTTGCCGCGAAGGCAGATTCGAGGTCAGTGTGCCGGAAGATCGACGTCACCTGATCGTGCACAACGCGGAAGGCGGTGGCGACCGTCGCCTTCTCGTCCGGCTTCGAGGCCCAGCTGGCCTCCTCCTCGACCACGACGACGCCCTCGTGCACGAACATGCGTCCGGCGATCAGGGTCAGCCCGGACTCGGAGGCCCACTCGCGCAATGCGGTGAGGCCCTGCCCGGCACCTTCCGGGCCGGCCACCTCCACGTCGTCGCTCGAGAGTGCGAGGAGGGTGTCGATGTCGGAATCGTTCAGTGCGTCGTGCCACGCGAGGACCGTGGCGATCTCCGAGGTGCTCATGCGTCCACGCTATCGGTTTCCGGCCGCGGAGGGCGTGCATGGGGCCTGCGCCTTTTCGGGTGCGACCGCCGGACCAGCGAACTAGGCTTTGAGGCGCTGACGCTGGAGCGCCGGTGCTCGCATTCGTTCCGGAACGAGGCGGCAAAGATGGTGGTGAATCGTCGAAGGCCGATCTCCGTGGTGGCGTGCGCCGTGATCTCCCTGGCGCTGGTCCTCACCTCGTGCTTCTCGAAGACGGGGGAGCCGGGGGTCAACGCAGGCCCCGAGGGCGCCCCAGCCGCGTACCGGGAGCCGGTGAAGCTGTCGAGCGAGGACGGCGTGCTCGAGGTGCGGTTGTCGGCGCACCAGGGCACGGTCGCCCTCGACACCGCCTCGGGGCCGGTCTCGAATTTCCTGCTGTTCGGGTACGAGGTCATCAGGGGGACGGCCTCGGACGGCGAGGCGAAGGGCGAGGACGTGTACCCGGCGCCGACGCTGCGGGTCGACCCGGGGGAGCGCCTGATCATCCACTACGACAACGACCTGCAGGGCCTGACGATCGAGGACTTCTACGATCCGGCCTTCACCCCCGCGGGCGGTCAGGTGCCGATCTACCCGCAGGCGCTGGCGTCGGCGCCGTTGAACCTGCACACCCACGGGCTGCACGTGAGCCCCGACGGCAACGCCGACAACGTGCTCCTCGACATCCCCGCCGGGATGGGTAACCGCTACGACTACGCGGTCCCGGAGGACATGCCGAACGGAATGTACTGGTACCACAGCCATCGCCACACCCTCACCGCGCAGCAGACGTATCTGGGGCTCGCGGGCATGCTGGAGATCGGGCGCCCGGACGGCAACCTACCGCTGGTGACGCAGAACGAGATCCCGGTCCGCGACATGGCGCTGCAGTACAACTTCGTCTTCGACCGCAAGGGCAGCGGACGGCAGCTGAACGACCCGGACTGGCCGCAGTACGTCAGCACGCTGACGCCTCCGAAGGGTTCGGAGCTGGCCGACGGCACGTACTCCCCGAGCCTGGCCCCGGTGAACTTCCCGGAGACGACGAAGGGCTCCCGGTACCTCACCAACTGGTACGCGGGGCCGCTGTCGCCCGCCAACCACCGCGGCCAGAACCAGTTCGTGCCGGGCAATCTGCAGACCTTCACCAGCGACACGGTGACCGTCCCTGCGGACCCGTCGCTGCCGGAGAACCAGCGGGACGTGCAGTTCACCATCAACGGGCAGTTCCAGCCGGAGCTCGACGTCGAACCCGGCCAGACCGAGATCTGGGTGCTGGCCAACATCAGCGACTTCGCCTACATGCCGATCCGGCTCACCGAGACGGCGACGGGAGAGCACCCGACGTTCGCGATCGTCGGGCAGGACGGCAACCCCTTCACCCGGGTGGAGCCGCCGGTCGGCGGCGACGGCACCCGGCTCGTCATCCCGCCCGGCTCGCGGTTCGCGATCGCGGTGACGATGCCGAAGACCGGCGACCTCGTCCTCGACATCCCGCCGTTGGAGGGCGCGAAGCCGGTGACCAATCCGGGCGTGCTCTACACCAACGACGGCTCCGAGAACCCGCAGGCGGTGCTGGGCACGGTGACCGTGGACCCGTCGGTGATCAGCTACGCCGACGGCTTCTTCACCTTCCCGACCCAGACGCTGCTGCGCGTGACGCCCGCGAGCGGGGAGGGGCGGACGACGGCGTTCACGCCCGGCCAGAACCTGGACGCCTACACCTCGTTCGTGGACACCTCGGTGATGACGCCCGACGTCAAGCGCACGCTGACGGTCTCGGGCGGGTTCGGCAACGAGAAGGCCTCGGGCAGCGATCCGAAGGCGTTCACGTACGAGTTCGATGCCAACACCTTCCCGAACATCCCCCTGCTCCAGCCGCGACTCAACTCGGTCGAGGAGTGGACGATCACCAACCTCAACAACGACGAGCACCCGATGCACATCCACGTCAACGACTTCCAGGTGATGGAGGTCGTGGATCCGGTTGCGGGGACCAGGACCGGCGTGCAGCCGTGGGGGATGGACAACGTCAACGTCCCAGCGCCGGTGACGGACGAGAACGAAAGCGCGCTCGAACCGGCGTCGGTGACGCTGCGCACGAAGTTCACCGAGTACACCGGCACCTTCGTGATCCACTGCCATCGCCTCAACCACGAGGACAACGGCCTGATGGCGCTCGTCAACGTGATCCCCGAGGCGTCGACGTACGCGGTGGCGGTACCCGGCTCGCCCGGCACACCCGCGACGGTGCGGGTCCACGACGGCAACGGTGACAGGGTGATCGCCGCCGTCACGCCGTTCCCGTCCTTCGAGGGCACCCCGACGGTGGCGATGGCCGACGTGAACGGCGACATGGTGCTCGACCTCGTCGTCGGTACCGGCCCGGGCACGGAGCCGGTGGTGGTGGCCTACGACGGCGCCGATCGCGCCGCGGGTCCGTTCAGCGCCGAGCTGACCCGGTTCACCCCGTTCGACAAGGGATTCCGCGGCGGGGTGACCGTCGCGGGCGCCGATATCGATGGAAACGCCTTGGCAGACAACATCATCGTGGGAACCGGCCCCGGCGTCGAGGCACAGGTGAAGGTGTTCTCCTCGACGCTGCCCGCCGCGAAGGGCGAGGCGCCGCAGGTGTACTCGACCTTCACGCCGTACCCGGGGTCCGAGGCCGGGGTCTCGGTCGCGACCGGGCTGGTGGACACCGCCTCGGGCCGGGCCAGCATCGTGACCGCGCCCGGCCGGGGGGAGGCGCCGCGGGTGAAGACCTTCCGGTACGACCTGTTCGAGCCGACCGCGGCCGCGGCGGCGTCGAGGGGCGGCCACGGCGGGCACGGCGGCGGCACGGGCGCGAACGGCGGCGGCACCGACGAGCCGAGGATGACGTCGGAGTTCCTGGCCTTCGACGAGGGCTATCGGGATGGCGTCTCGCTCGCGACCGGCTGGGTGGCAGGCGCCGAGGGCGGCGCGAAGAGCATCGTGACCGGCATGACCGGCGGGGCGGGCACGGTGCGCGTGTGGTCGAGCGGCTCACGGCTCGACGGCGAGCCCGCGATGTACCTCGAGAGTCCGGACCACCACTCGGGCCCAGTGGATTTCCGGCAGATCGCCTCCTTCGAGCCGTTCGCGGGCGGCGGGGTGCAGGTGGCAACCACCAGCACCACCGCGGGCGCGGATCTGCTCGTCAGCGGCGCGGGTGCGGCGGGATCCGAGGTCCGCAAGATCGGGCTGGGCCGGGCGGACCCGCAGTCGACGACGCTGACACCAGCGCCGCTTGGAGAACTCCCCCCGCTGCCTGCGGCAGGCGCGGTTCCGCTGGGCGGGCGGTGATGAGAGGCATCGTCATTGCAGTCTCGGGTCAACCGCAATACCCACATTGAGTCGCAGCAATCGGCAATCGACGCGATCTGGTGTGTCCACAGACAGCTCGCTTCGATGCTTCACACCTCGGGCGGGGGTAGCGCAGTGTGTGAAGCACGGAAGTACTTGACTGGTAGGGAGTTCCTGCCGTGCCGAGGGTCAATATCCGTCACACAAAGAGGCAGTCCGTAGGTGAGGACCAACGTGTTCCTAGTTTCGATCCTCGATCCCAGCCGTGATCATGGGGATTGCTGCTGCCACGCGGGTGTTCCGCGACTCGAAACTGGACCGGGCAGGTCCCAAGTGACGGCACCGTGGCGATTCCTCGATCGACTCATGACCGGGCCAAAGTGTTGATCGACCCGGCACCGCAGTCGCGGTCTGCGGTGGTTCCGCCGCGATCTGGCCGTGGGGCGCGCCCGAACGGACCTGTTGGGTCAACTGGCGCTGCTCCGACAGTGCTACGTCTTGTCACCGCCCCCTAGACGAGGACGGCGAGATCGCTGCCCGCGATTCGGGCTGACTTCACCCATGCACCGAGGTGATGTCGCGTCGGCGGGCGGTGACGTTCGATCCCGACTTGACCTTGCGAGGTTCTCATCAGTGTTCTCGTGGCCGAGGATCGCGGAGCTGGTGGTTGGCGTGGATCCTCCGCAGTGTGTACGTCCGTTTTGTGGGTGGAGTTGCGCCAACTCCTTGTACGAGTGTGCAGTCACCACCCGCCAACTGGAACGCCGCGTACAGTGGTCGCGTTCTACCACTCCATCCACGTCGACTCAGGCTGACCAGCGCAACGGTACTCCCATGTGGCGCATTCTGACCCTGACCAATGCCCGATGGCTGAGCCTTGCCTAAAGTGCAGACCGTGGGGTTTGTTGCGGTTATGGTTTCGCCATGGGAAAACCCTCATCGACCTCCGCCGCAGGTACTGCGTTGGGATACCTGGCCCAGGTCGAATATGCTCTGGCTGCGGCCGTCGAACTTGTACGAGATGCCCACCAGGACGCCTCCGTCAGTATTGAATTGCTGGACGACTTTGCAGTGCATGCTGATTCCACAATAGCGGGAGACATGTGGTATCAGTCAAAGCACACAGTCGACCCTTCGAAGAACATCTCAGATCTTGACGTGGAGTTCTGGAAAACGATCTCATTGTGGATTGATGCTTCACCGGAGTCCAATGTCTCGATGTTTTTGGTCACAAATGGGGGAGTCTCGGAGGGTTCCGGTATCGAGAAACTGATTCGTGGTTCCCGGGATCCCGTCAAGGCATCAGCGATGCTAGCCTCAGCCGTTGAAAAATCCAGATCAGACGACATCAAGAAGTACTCGAAGTCCTTTATGGAGATGAAGCCGTCGCGGCGGATTGAATTCTTTGAACAGGTGACTGTGATTGTCCATGCGCCCGGGGCTGATGAGATCGACGAAAAGATACGCCGCGGGCTGACGATCGCCTGCCGCCCCCAGCATCATCAGGCAGTGACAGAATGGTTGCGAGGATGGTGGCATGACCGTGTTCGGCAGCATCTTATGGACTTCTGGCGAGGCAAGTATGAACCGATTCCTGTTCAAGAAGTAATGGATAGGATATTTGCAATTCAGGACCGGTTGCGTTCGGATGATCTGCCAATCTTTGAGGACCGAGACATGGGCGTCGCGGAGACGGAACTAGATTTCGAAGACGCGGTTTTTGTGCAGCAGTTGAGATTGATTTCAGTGCATCGCAAGCGGATAGAGAATTGTATACTTGAGCACAACCGGGCGTATCAGCAGCGGTCATATTGGCAGCGTTTCTCCCTCCTTTCTGTCGGCGAATTAGAGCGCTATGAGAAGATCCTCAAGAATGAGTGGATGAGATATTTCCTTCCTCTTTCCGATGCCGATGAGGATGGGATCGACGAGAGCGAGCTTTGTAAGATCTATCGCAAGAATTTCGATGATCTCGACAAAAGTCCACTTCCCGCGATTAGGCCGTACGTATCGGAGCGGTTTGTTGCGAATGGGTCCTTGCATATCATGGCGGACCGCCTGGATATTGGTTGGCATCCAGACTATGTCGCCAGGCTTAGGGGTGTACTAGAGACGCCACTAGTTCGGAAGGGCGGTGCCGCGTGAATACGGCTCCTGTGAGCAACCGGGGTCTTGATTCTCAGGTGCCGATGGAGGAGCGGGCGCTATTCAACCCAGCGTTCATTGCGGTCCTGCTCCATCGTGCGGTGAGGTCGTGGGAGCGAGAGCGACCCGATGGGATGCACGTAATCTTATTGTTCCTAATCATTCCCATTGCGCTGCATAGCCCAACGCGAGCGAGACTTCCTCGCACCAAGAAATCGCCGATGATGGAGTGGATTCAAAGAAATCCGGACAGCATGGTCTACATTCCTTCCAATTCGGTTGCTCTCCAGAGGAAGATTGGCAGAGGCGTGGAGCTAGCGATTCGATCGGGGGTGTTGGTCTCGCGTGGTACAGCCATCGTTGGCGTAGGAGAGGTAAAGCGGAGGACGAAGAGCACCGTATTCACGGAGGATTTTGACCAATGTATCAAGGCTGCAGATTTTCTAGGTAAATGGTTTGCGCAGCAGAATGACTACGCAACGATTCTGGCCACATGGGGAGTGAGACCGTAGTGCAGATTGATTCTATTGTTCTCTACAGCAAGCTCGGCGATCGCCGTCAGATAGATTTTCGCTCAGGATCGCTAAACGTAATTACTGGATCTTCCCTGAAGGGGAAGTCTACCTTGATTCCAATAATTCGATACTTGCTGGGTTCGGGGTCTCCGCATACGCCCACGGGAGTTATCCGTAGGTCGGTCTCCTGGTTTGGACTGTCTGCACATGTCGGAGACACGCAATTCTACATCGCACGGCCAGCGCCACCGGCGGGTACTGAGACCAGTCAGGCGATGCTTCTTATCAACCCTGCCGGAATTCCGGAATACGATGAATTGTCAGTCAATGCGACAAGTGACGGCATTCGGGCGTACCTTGGCAATTTGATGGGAATAGAAGACAATGCCAATATTCCCAATGAGGGTCAAACCCGTCGTGCCTTGTCGGCAACTTTTGTTCATTCCCTGTATTACTGCTTTCAGGGGCAAGGTGAAATTGCCAATCCTGATATTCTTTTTCATCGGCAGAACCGGGACTTTCAGAAGCAAACCATTAAAGACACGCTACCTTACTTCATCGGTGCTCAAGGGTCGGCCGAGCTGAGGGCTCGCGAAGAGTTGCGTCAGTTGCGGCGGCAATTGAAGATTATGCAGCAGCGACTCGCCCAGTATGAGATCATTCAGGAGTCGGGATTAGCGAACATGCAGTCGCTGATCAGCCAGGCGAGATCCTATGGGATGCTCGCGGAGGGTTCGACACCCATGACCACCGACGCTGCGACCGCGGCACTCTCCGAGGTGTTAGATGCGAAATGGGACCTCACAGCGCCTCCATTGAATACAAGCGAGTATGAGCGACTGCTGGAGGAAGCGAGCCGGTTGCGCGATGAGATCGCGCAGAAAGACCAGCAAATCCGACGCCTGGATGAGTATGCCGAGGTGCGGAAATCCTACGCTGTCGAATTGGATCACCAGAGGTCCCGGCTCTCTTCGTTGCATCTGCTCCCTGACCTTAAATCTGAAGCGCAGCAATGCCCTGTTTGCGCTCAATCCTTGAATCCATCTGACACGAGTGTTCTGGACGAAGTCCAGCATTCCCTTGGGGAAATCGACATGCGCCTTCGTAATGTCGACAGAGAGGCTCCCCGTGTGGCAGAGAAGCGTGGCGAGCTCCGCGCGTCTGTGGAGGAGTCGAGGGCCGAATACCGGTCGACAGTCCGTGCGATTGACGAACTCGCAGAACTACAGAGACTGGAAGGACTCCGGTCCCGCGAGATTGAGATGAGGAGCTTCATAGCCGGACGCATCACGCAGTTTCTAGAACAAGCTGGTGCAGGTGAGGATGATGACTTAGAGGGGCTTCGCAGTAGCTGCGAATCTCTTCAGAGGCGTACCGATCGGTTGGCACAGCGTGTTGACGGCGATGCGGTTCGATCGAGAACCGACTCGCTTCTCCGTGTGGTTTCCAGAAGGATGGGCGAGTTTGCCGCCCAACTCGGTCTGGAACACGCTTCATCCGGGGTAAGGATTGATTCAGGCCGTCTCACAATCGTCGTCGTCGAGCCCTCAGGTCCTGCTTACATGGATGAACTGGAGATCGGGAGCGGAATGAACTGGGTGGGTTACCACCTGTGCGCCTATCTCGCGCTGCAAGAGTATTTTATCGAGAACAAAAGACCAGTGCCGACTTTCATTGTGTTCGATCAGCCAACGCAAGTGTTTTTTCCGGAGGATCCGCGTCATATCGGCGAGGTGGACGATCTTGAGAGCGATGACCGCGCCCGTGCAATGAGTCTCTTCAGGCTGATAGCAGAAGTTGTAGCGAGCCTTGATGGTGCACTTCAAGTGATTGTCCTCGACCACGCTGAATTCGAAGACGATTGGTTTCAGGATGCGGTTGTCGAACGGTGGAGGGGGAAGGACGCACTCATCCCACCTTCATGGGTTGAGAAGTTCGGCGATGAGGAGACATCCGACGACGTAATCGAGTGGTGAAGCGCTCGCGCATCGTGACCGGCATGACCGGCGGGGCAGGCACGGTGCGCGTGTGGTCGAGCGGCTCACGGCTCGACGGCGAGC
>NZ_BCXA01000042.1 GCF_001894865.1 Rhodococcus maanshanensis NBRC 100610
TGTCTAGTTCGTCCGTGAAGCGCGGACTTGAGGATGCATTGCTTGGTGCCACGATGCCGAACCTAAATAGGGCAATCGTGGAGTCGTTCGAGGTTGTGGTTCCTCATTATGGTGCTCAAATACTGTTCGAGGATCGAGTGCGGAATCTGAGGGCGCAAAAGGTACAGCACCGGACGGCGCTGGACGAACTCGACGCCCTCTTCGTCTCGCTCCAGTCCCGCGCCTTCCGAGGTGAACTGTGACTGCCCCAGGCCCGGTGTCGGCGATGCCGGTGTGGTCGGGGTTCCTCACCCCCGTCCTTGAGGTGCTCAGCGATGGCAGTACATGGCGGAAACGGGAGCTGCGCGCGGCTGTGGCGGATCACGTCGGGCTCACCGCAGCACAGCGGGCGGAGGTGCTCTCGTCCGGCAAGAGTCGTGCCGACAACCGGATCGGGTGGGCGCTCAGCGGGCTGAGCCGCGCGGCGCTTGTCGGGAAACCGGAACGGGCCACTTTCGTCATCACTGATTCCGGTCGCGCACTCCTTGGGGCACATCCGAATGGGATCACAGAGAAAGTTCTCAAGGCCCTCCCGAAGTATCAGGATTATGTTCCGGCAAATAGAAGCAGGTCTGACGGTGCCACCGCCCAACCGGCCGATGACAATGGCGCGGGCGAGGGCGAGCCGCTGGAGCAGATCGAGGCTGGCGTCACGCAGTTGCACACCGAGGTCGCAGCCGACCTGCTCAAACGGCTCCGCGAGCAGCATCCCGACTTCCTCGAACAGTCGGTGCTCGATGTGCTCGTCGCGATGGGCTATGGCGGAACGAAGGGGAAGGCCACCCGGATCGGCGGATCCGGCGACGGCGGCGTCGACGGTGTCATCGACCAGGACCCGTTAGGGCTCGACCGAATCTACGTGCAGGCCAAGCGCTATGCCGCCGACAACACAGTCGGTCGGCCCGAGATCCAGGCGTTCGTCGGCGCCCTGCACGGCGTCGGCGCCGCGCGCGGCGTGTTCATCACCACCAGCGCCTTCACCTCGGGTGCTCGCGAGTACGCGCAGAACATTGGTACCCGCATCATCCTGATCGATGGCCAGCGGCTAGCCCAGTTGATGATCCGATACGGAGTCGCCGTCCAGACCCGGCAAACCTTCACCGTCGTCGAGGTCGACGAGGACTATTTCGAGTAGCGGCGCTGCTCGGCATCTCGTTACGTGTCGGGGCAGCGGGCTACAATTCGAACATGCTTTCTAGCGGAGGCGTCGGAGGGTCTGACCGGGTGGAACGCCACCTGGCCGCCCTCGACGCCGCCGTCGAGGGCCTGCTCACCGACCCACTGACGGGTCTGTCCGAGGCCGATGTCGTCAAGGCCGTCCAGCGGATGGAGACGTCGCTGCGGAAGGCGTCCGCGGTCGGGCACCGGCTGATCATCGAATCCGTCGAGCGGTCCATCCCCGGCAACCTGGCCTGCCGGTCCATCAACGACTTCCTCGTCTCGACCCTCCGTATCTCGGCGGCCGATGCCGCGAAACGTGTGAAGGGCGCCACCAAGGTCGGCTCCTGGCACACGGTAGGTGGCGAGGCGATGGAGGCCACGCTGCCCACCACCGCGTCTGCCGTCCGTGAGGGCGCCATCGGCCCCGACCATCTCGCCGCGATCGCCCGGACGCTGCGGCAAATCCCCCACGGCACAACCGCCGATGTGATTGACGTCGCCGAGCGAATCCTCTCCGACGCCGCACGGTCCACCACGCCCGAGGACGTAACCAAGGTCGGCATTCATCTGCTCGCCCACCTCCATCCGGACGGCAGTGTCCCCGACGAGCGTGAACGCAAGCGCCGCCGCGGGCTGAGGCTGGGCAAGCAGGGTGCCGACCTCATGACCCCGGTCTCCGGGCTGTTGGATCCGGAAACGCGGGCCCTGCTCGAACCGGTCCTCGCCAAGCTCGCCCGGCCCGGCATGAACAATCCCGACGACCCGGAGTCCCCGTCCGGGGACCTCGATTCCCCGGACCTGGACCGCACGGCGCTGGCGAAGGCCGCTTCCCGCGACACACGCACCGCAGTGCAACGCAACCATGACGGGCTGAAAGTCGCGCTACAGCAGATGCTCTCGTCCGGAATCCTCGGCAGCCACCGAGGGCTTCCGGTGACCGCGATCATCACCTTGACGATCGGGCAGCTCGAGAAAGCGGCCGGTGTGGCGACCACAGCGACCGGTGGCATCGTTCCCATCAGTGACGCGCTGCGGATGGCCCAGAGCGCCCACCCCGTGCTTGCGCTGTTCGACCACAACGGCCGGCCCCTGCACCTCGGCCGAAGCCGCCGCCTCGCCTCCTCGGATCAGAGGCTCGCGCTCATCGCTGCCTCCCGCGGCTGCACCCGACCCGGCTGCGATGCCCCCGCCTCCCTCACCGCCGTCCACCACATCACGGAATGGCAGCACGGCGGCGCCACCGATATCACCAACGAGGACCTCGCCTGCGACAGCTGCCACGCCCTCGTCCACGACGGCCCCGGCGGATGGAAAACCCGTGTCGCACCGCCCGGGTCGGCGCATCCCGGCCGGACCGAGTGGATCGCGCCCCCATACATCGATCCGGGCCGGAAGCCGCGCGTGAACCACCGCCACCACCTGGACCACCTCGTCGCCGGAGCACTCAACCGCCGGAGGATCCGGCGGGCGCGGCCGAACCGGAGAAGCCCCGCAGAAGTGACCGACAGGGCGATGACGCGCCCTGATCTCGAGCTCTAGTCGCCGGTGAGGCCGTCACACCCCTCGGTGACGGCTTCACCCGCTGGCGCAGCGGTTCCGGCAAGCCACCTACCGCCGAGCGAAACAGAGCTCGGACGGTAGTGAGGCGTCCACTTCTTGCCGCCGAAAGGGGCTGTCAGTAACCGGCATTGGCCCCGTACTCAGCTTGCGCGTACGTGTAACCCTCGTACACCAGCTGATCAATCAGTCCGGACTTCGAGAACGAGGTGTAGTCGAGATACTGTTCGGCGCTCCGTGCTGCCTGCTCGTTCCAGTCCGCATTCACACTGTCCACTGCGTATGTCGCGTCCCCGGTGGAGAAGCCCTCGTACTCGAGCTGTTCGATCAGCCCGCTGCGGGAGAAGGCAGAGTAATCGAGGTACTGCTGGGCGGACCGAACAGCGTTCCGCTGGCTGGAGCTGATCTGCGGCTTGGCCGGGGCAGGAGCGACCGCGGGTGCGGGCGCTGCCGTGGTCACCGGCGGAACGTTGGCCGCTACCGGGGCGCTGTTCCCCACCTGCTCCGCAGGTGCCGCAGATGCAGCAGGGGCGGGGGCGATCGGAACGGTGGTCTGGCTGCTGGGCTTCGACGCGGTCGGCGAGGCCACCGCCGCCTGGCTGTTCGGTGACGCTGCGGTCACGGCGCCGCTCTTCTCCTTGTCTGCTTCGCCGAAGGTGCCGACAAGCGCGAGAAACAGAACGATGGCGCCGACCACCCACGGCCACTTTTTCCGCTTCTTCTTCGGTGCGGTTGCGGCGGGCTGGTAGCCGGGCTGCGGGGTGGGGAAGGGCTCGGTCATGTCGTGCTCCTGTGGAGATGGTGCGTCGCAGTCGACGCGTCCCGCATTTGCGAGAGCCGGACAGAATTACAGAGCCCACCGACAAGTCTTCTGCAATGCTCTCGTTGGGCGACCTGTCGGACCCTCGCCGTAACGTTCGCCGGCTCCGGGAAAGCTCGGACGCCTGTGTCAAGATCAGCACGGAACGGACACGTCACTGCGCCTGGCGCACACGAGCTTGGAGAGGACTGCGGGTCCATGGTGGGGAACTTCGACTTCCTGCAGGCCGAATGGCCGCAACTGCACGCCGAGGCTAAGAAGGCCGAGCGTGACGCGTTGTTCGACCCGCGCACGACCTGCTTTTACGCGCGCCGCACCGTCGAGCACACCGTCAAGTGGATCTACCGCACCCAGAACCTGCCCGAGCCGTACAAGTCCGACCTCGCGGCCCGGCTGCACGACGGGAAGTTCGTCGGCGTGGTCGGCCACCGGCTGGTTTCGAAGATGGACCTCATCAGGAAACTCGGCAACGCCGCCGTCCACGAGGCCAAGCCGGTGTCCAAGGACGCCGGTCAGAAGGCGCTCGCCGAGCTGTTCCACATCCTGTCGTGGCTGGCCCGCAGCTACGCGACCCAGCCGTCCAGCAAGCCGTCGCCGCTGCAGCAGTTCGACCCCAACATGCTGCCCAAGCCCGGTGGCGGTGTTGCCGTCGCGAAGACCGTCGCGCAGCTCGGCAAGCTCGAGGCCGAGATGGCCGCCAAGGACGCTCAGCTCGAGAAGTCCGAGGCGGAGAAGCAGGACCTCGTCGCGCAGCTGAAGGCCCGCGACGAGGCCGCCGAGACAGCCGTACTCGAGAAGGCCAGTTACGAGCAGCTCGTCGCGGAACTGCGCGCCCAGATCGCAGCCGCGCAGGCGGCGAGTGCCGCAACCCCCGACACCCACGACTACGACGAGGCGCAGACCCGCCGTGACCTCGTCGACCTCATGCTCCACGAGGCCGGATGGGCGCTCGATCAGAAGCGGGACCGTGAATACCCGGTCACCGGAATGCCCGAGGGCAAGAACGGTTTCGCGGACTACGTGCTGTGGGGTGCGGACGGTCTGCCGCTCGCCGTCGTCGAGGCGAAGAAGACGTCCGTGGATCCGGTCGCCGGGAAGCAGCAGGCGAAGCTCTACGCCGACTGCCTCGAACAGATGACGGGCCGTCGCCCTGTCATCTACTACAGCAACGGATTCGAACACCACTTCTGGGACGACACGCGCTACCCGCCGCGGGAGGTCGCCGGCTTCCACACCGGAGACGAACTCGAACTGCTCGTCTCCCGCCGCGCTTCGAGGAAGCCGCTCGCCGAGATTCCCGTCCCACAGGAGATCGCCGGCCGGCCATACCAGGAGAAGGCGATCCGCGCCGTCACGGAACGGTTCGAGCGGGAGAACAGGGCCGCGCTGCTTGTCATGGCCACCGGCTCAGGCAAGACCCGTACGGTCGTTGCGCTCGCCGACATGCTCATGCGCGCCAACTGGGTCAAGCGGGTGCTGTTCCTCGCTGACCGCAAGGCCCTCGTCAAGCAGGCCGTCGGCGCGTTCAAGACGCACCTGCCCGACTCGTCACCGGTGAACCTGCTGACCGACAAGAACACCGAGGGTCGTGTCTACGTCTCCACTTACCCGACGATGATGGGCCTCATCGACGAAACTGACAGTGGCACCAGGAAGTTCGGACCCGGCTACTTCGACCTCGTTGTCATCGACGAGGCGCACCGCTCGGTGTACCAGAAGTACCGGCACATCTTCCGGTACTTCGACTCGCTGCTTCTCGGGCTCACCGCGACCCCGAAGGACGAGGTGGACTACAACACCTATCAGCTGTTCCACCTCGAAACCGGTGTCCCGACGAACGACTATTCGCTCGATCAGGCCATTGAGGACAAGTACCTCGTCCCGCCGCGTGCGGTGTCCGTGCCGCTGACATTTCCGCTGCAGGGCATCCATTACGCCGCGCTCACCGACGAGGAGAAGAAGCGGTACGAGTCCATCGATTGGGGCGACGACGTCGCCGACGACGAAATCCCCGACGCCGTCCAGGCCGAGGCCGTCAACAAGTGGCTGTTCAACACCGACACCGTCGACAAGGTGCTCGAGACCCTGATGACCCACGGGCACCGCGTCGCGGGTGGCGACCGGCTCGGCAAGACCATCGTCTTCGCGAAGAACGAGCGACACGCGCAGTTCGTCGCCGACCGGTTCGACGCCAACTACCCCGAGTTCAAGGGCTCCTTCGCGCGCGTCATCACCCACTCGGTTAACTACAGCCAGGACCTCATCGACAAGTTCTCTCAGCCAGACCAGGAACCGCACATCGCGATCTCCGTCGATATGCTCGACACCGGCATCGACGTCCCCGAGGTCGTGAACCTGGTGTTCTTCAAGCCGGTTCGTTCCAAGTCCAAGTTCTGGCAGATGGTGGGCCGCGGTACGCGCCTGCGGCCCGACCTCTACGGCCCGGGGCAGGACAAGACCGACTTCTTCATCTTCGACGTGTGCGGCAACTTCGACTACTTCGAACAGAACCCCGACGCATCGGAAGGCGCTCTCGCCCCGTCCCTTTCGCAGCGACTGTTCGCCACTCGCACCGAACTGCTCGCCGCGCTCGACCGGTCTGGGTCCGCACCGGCGGTGCGCGGCGACACCGCCGACCTGCTGCACGGGCAGGTTGCGGGGATGCGGCTGGACAACTTCATCGTCCGCACCCGGCGACGCGAGGTCGAGAGGTACGCCGACCGCGCCGCCTGGGAATCCGTGACCGAACGGCAGGCTGCCGAGATCGTCGAGAACCTTGCCGGGCTGCCGACCACGGTCCGCGACACCGACGAGATGGCGAAGCGGTTCGACCTCGTCGTGCTGCGCGGGCAGCTCGCAGTCGTGGTCGCAGACGGATCGGTGACCCGATACGCCGACACGATCCGCGGGGTCGCCGACGGGCTACTCGACGAGGGGCTCGCCATCCCGAAGGTCAAGGCCAAGGAGGAGCTCTTGCGGGAGGTGACGGGCGACGAATGGTGGGAGGGCGTCACCGTCGAGATGCTCGAACATGCCCGGCGCGAACTTCGCTCGATTGTCGGGCTGTTGGAGAAGAAGAAACGGGTCGTCGTCTACACCGACTTCACCGACACCCTCGGTGAGGTCGTCGAACGGGACATGCCGGAGATGCGGTCCGGCACTGACGTGGAGCGCTACACCGCGAAGGTGCGTGACTACCTGCGTCGCCAGCCCGACAACCTGGCGCTGCAGAAGCTCCGCTCGGGCAAGGCGCTGACCCCGGCCGACCTGGAGTCACTCGAGGAACTGCTGGCCCGCAGTGGTGCCGGCGAGCCGGAGGACATGGAACGCGCCATCGCCAACGCCGAAGGACTCGGACGGTTCATCCGGTCCCTCGTAGGCCTCGACCATGAGGCCGTGCAGACGGCATTCGCGGAGTTCCTTGCCGAACGCACCGCCACGTCCAACCAGATCGACTTCGTGCGTCTGGTGATCGGTCACCTGACTCGACACGGCGAAATGGACCCGAAGTTGCTGTTCGAGGCGCCGTTCACCGATGCCGCACCGCAGGGGCCGACGCAGTTGTTCGCGCCCGATCAGACGAAGCGGCTCCTCGGAGTCATCAAGTCGATCAACGAGTCCGCAGGGGCCGCTAGCGCGTGAAGATGGAAGGCACGCCGTCACCCGAGATCCCCCCGGCGGGCGTAATCGGCGCGGCGGACGCAAACTAGGACGATGGCCGCCGATCCCGGATTCATCCCGACGCAGCTCGCGGCCCGGGCCGCGTACCTGCTGCGCGGCAACGACCTGGGCACCATGACCAGTGCTGCCCCACGGCTGTACCCGCACATGTGGAGCTGGGACGCCGCGTTCGTCGCGGTCGGGCTGGCGCCGCTGAGCGTGGAGCGGGCCGTCGTCGAGCTGGACACGCTGCTGTCCGCCCAGTGGGGCAACGGGATGATCCCGCACATCGTGTTCGCGAACGGGGTCGACGGGTACTTCCCTGGACCCGCGCGCTGGGCCTGTGGCGACCTGGCGGCGACGGCCCCCGTTGTCCCGCAGACCTCCGGCATCACGCAGCCGCCGGTGCACGCGATCGCGGTCCAGCGGATCCTCGACCACTCCCGTAGGCACGGCCGCAGCACCAGGGCGGTGGCCGAGGAGTTCCTCGACCGGCGTTGGGGCGATCTGGTGCGCTGGCACCGCTGGCTCGCGACCGCCCGCGACCCGAAGGACAACGGGCGGATCAGCCTGTACCACGGCTGGGAGTCCGGGATGGACAACTCACCGCGCTGGGATGCCGCGTACGCCAACGTCATTCCCGGGCCGGTGCCGCCATACCTGCGCGAGGACACCGCGATCATCTCCGACCCGACGCAGCGGCCGTCGAACGCCGAATACGACCGTTACCTGTGGCTGCTCGAGGAGATGAAGCTGGCGCGCTACGACGACGCCGAGCTGGCGTCCACAATGAGCTTCGCCGTCGAGGACGTGTTCGTCAGCGCTGTGTTCTCGCTCGCCTGCGACGTTCTCGCGACGATCGGCGAGGAGCATTCGGCGCCGAAGTCCGACGTCCGGGACCTGCGGTACTGGGCCGAGAAGTTCCAGCGGGGCACCATCGCGACCACGGATCCGCGTTCGGGCGCCGCCCGAGACTTCGACCTGCGGTCGGGGCGCTGGATCCCCACCGAGACGCTCGCGATGTTCGCCCCACTGCTGTGCGGCGGGCTGGACCGCGACGCCGAGCGCGCTCTGGTGCGGATCTTCGAGGGACCGCGGTTCTGCGGTCATCCGGATCTTCGATACGCGGTGCCGCCGTCGACCTCGCCGGTCTCGGGCGACTTCCGGCCGCGCGAGTACTGGCGCGGCCCGGTGTGGCCGGTCATGACCTGGCTGTTCTCCTGGGCATTCGCCCGCCGCGGGTGGGCCGAGCGGGCCAGGCACCTGCGGGCGGAGGGCCTGCGGCAGGCCGCCGATGGCAGCTTCGCCGAGTACTACGAGCCGTTCACCGGTGCGCCGCTTGGCAGCATGCAGCAGTCCTGGACCGCGGCCTCGGTGCTGGACTGGCTGGGCTGAGCTCACTCGCCGATTTCGTCTCGCTGGGCGGGAAGTCGGGATCCGGTACCCCGGGTGCATCGGGTCAGGTATGACGTAGACCACACCGGACGAAGGAGCAGCGCAGTGCGATTCACCTATGCCGAGGCCATGACCGATCCGGCCTTCTATGTGCCGCTCGCGCAGGCGGCGGAGGAGGCCGGCTATCACGGGATGTCGATCGCGGACAGCCTCTGCTACCCGAAGGAATCCGATTCGGTCTATCCGTACACGCCCGACGGGAGCCGGGAGTTCCTCGAGAACAAGGCGTTCGTCGAGGCGTTCGTCCTCGCGACCGCGCTCGGGATGGCGACGACCACGCTGCGCTTCACCACGTTCGTTTTGAAGCTGCCGATCCGTCCCCCCGTCCTCGTCGCCAAGCAGGCCACCTCGGTGGCCTACATGATCGACAACCGGCTGAGCCTCGGCATCGGACTGAGCCCGTGGCCGGACGACTTCGAGGTGCTCGGCGTGCCGTGGGAGCGGCGCGGCAAGCGGACGAACGAGGCGATCGACATCCTTCGCGGTCTGGTGAGCGGCGACTACTTCGAGTACCACGGCGAGATCTTCGACCTGCCCGCGATCAAGCTGAGCCCGGTGCCGAGCGAGCCCATCCCGATCCTCGTCGGCGGCCACAGCGACGCCGCGCTCCGGCGGGCGGTGGTCAGGGGCGACGGGTGGATGCACGCGGGCGGTGGCGACGAGGAACTCGACGTCCTGCTCGCGAAGCTGCAGCGGATGCGCAAGGAGGAGGGCAAGGAGACCAGCCCGTTCGAGATCCACGTGATCTCGCCGCAGGCCTACACCGTCGACGGGATCAGGCGACTCGAGGACAAGGGCGTGACCGACGTGATCGTCGGCTTCCGCGACCCCTACAGCGTCGCGCAGGACACGGAGCCGCTCGAAGCGAAGGTTGCAGCCCTGAGGGGCTATGCCGAGACCGTGATGTCGAAGTGCGGGTGATCCGCGGGAGCCGACGCCAAAAATTCATCCAGATTTCCGTGGTCGTGCCCGAAATATCGGTTTAGTCTCGGGCAATGACGTCGTCGAGTCGTAAGCGTGTCCGAGCCGTCACCCGCCTGGTTCCGGTGCTGCTGGCCGGTGCCCTCGCCTTCGCCGTGCCTGGCACCGCGGGCGCCGAACCGATCAACGGTCCCGACGTCGCCTCGTGGCAACACCCGGGTGGGTCGGGCATCGACTGGTTCGCCGTCCGCGCCTCCGGCCACGAGTTCGCGATGGTCAAGGCCACCGAGGGACTCTGGTACGTCAACCCGTTCTTCGTGCAGGACGGGATCGGCATGCGCGCGGCCGGGATGAACCGCGGCGCTTACCACTACGCCGACGTCCGGCAGTCGCCCGAGGCGCAGGCCGCGTTCTTCGCCTCGACCTCGTTCCCGGTGATCGGGGGCGACGGACTGCCGCCGGTGCTCGACATCGAGGACGCCAAGGGCCTGCCGCCCGCCGCGGTGATCGACTGGACGCGCCGCTACCTCAACTCCGTCCAGGCGCTCACCGGCAAGCAGCCGATCATCTACACGTACCCGAACTTCTGGCGTACCGCGATGGCGAACACCACCGAGTTCTCCAACTACCCGCTCTGGATCGCCGACTACAACGGCAGGAGCGAGCCCGGCCCGCTGCCCGGCGGCTGGCGGCACTGGACGTTCTGGCAGTACACCAGCTCGGGCCGGATCCCCGGCGTGAACGGCAACGTCGACCTCAATGTCTACGGCGGTGGCCTCGGCGACTTCGGCAGCTCCGCCAACCCGTTCGGTTCCTGAGGTCACCGCTCGGTCCCCGAGGTCACGAATCGGCCATCCGCGCAGCGCGATCGGCGGGCGTACGCTTCGGGGGGGGCGCAGGCGCGAGGCAGCCTGGGAGTATCTCCGCGGCGCGCTGTGGGTGCTACCCGCCATAGCCGTGGTGCTGGCGCTGGCCCTCGGCTCGATCCTGTCGACCGTGAACGCCCGCCCCGGTACGTGGATTCACCGGATGGCGTTCCAGGGCACTCCTGACGACGCCCGCACGCTGCTGATCGGCACCGCAGGCACGATGATCACCGTCATCGCGCTGACGCTCGGCCTCACCGTGGTGGCGCTGCAGCTCTCCTCCACCCAGTTCTCGCCGCGGATCCTGCGTAACTTCCTGCGTGACCGCCCGAATCAGGTGGTGCTCAGCGTCTTCGTGGCGACCTTCGCGTACAGCATCGCCGGTCTCTACACCGTTGGCGTGTCCGCGGGCAGCCGGACCGCCGACTATCCACGGTTCGCGGTGAGCTGGGCGATGGTGCTGCTGTTCCTCAGCCTCGGTGCGCTCGTCTACGAGATCCACCACCTGACCCATTCGCTGCAGATCGACGAGGTCATGCGCAAGGTGGAACGGAACACCCGCGAGGTGGTGCGGCACGGGCTGCCCGGCACCACGGCGCCATCGGCGCTCCCGGACGCGCCGCCGTCGGCGACGGTCGTGTCCTCGAGCCGCAGCGGCTACGTGCAGGCGGTGCACCCGGAGGAGCTGGTCGGTCACGCCGCCCGGCACGGGGTGAGCATCAGGATCGCGCCCCGCGTCGGGGACCACATCGCCGCAGGCGCCACCCCGCTCGCCTGGGTGTGGAGCGAGGCCGGTGGTGGTTTCGACGAGGCCGGGGTCGGGCGCGCGGTCGAGCAGTCCATCCGGATCGGGTTCGAGCGGACCCTGGAGCAGGACGCGGCGTTCGGGATGCGCCAGCTCGTCGACGTCGCCTCGAAGGCGTTGTCCCCCGCCATCAACGACCCCTACACCGCGGTGCAGGCGATCGATCACCTCACCTCGATCTTGGCCTCGCTCTCCCGCCGGGACCTCGGGTCGCTCGTCCTGGCGGCCGGTTCCGAGGGCGGCACCGTCACGGTCCCCGCCCACACCTTCGCGGACTATCTCGATCTGGCGTGCGCCCAGATCCGGCGCTATGGCGCGCGCGAGCCCACCGTCGTGCTCGCCCTGATCCGGCTGTTGCGGGACAGCGCGGCGGCCACGACAGACGCCGGCCGCCTCGCGGCGATCGGGTTCCAGCTCGGGCTGCTCGAGGCGGATGCCGCCCGCGAGATCGTGCAACCGGCGGACCTGACCGCCGTCGCGGCGGCGGCGGGCGAGCTCCGGGATCGGCTGGAACTCGCCCGCTGACCCGGGGACGGTCAGCCGCAGATGGCCGCGTCCACGATTCCGTACACGGCGTCCTCGGAGTCGGGGCCGAGCCCGTTCGTCACCGACGCCTCCATCCGCCTGCTGCCGTCGAGGGTGGTGAAGGCGAGGGTGGTGTAGCCGGGGATGCCGCCGCTGTGGCCCCATGCCGTCAACCCGCACGGGGTGTTCCTGGCGAACGCCCCCAGGCCGTATCCGTCGGTGTCCGGCTTGGCGGAGGTCAGCTCGGCGAGCTGGGCGGACCGCAGGAGACGCCCGTCGATCAGAGCGGTCAGGAAGAGGTCCAGGTCTGCGGTGGTGGAGATCATCTCGCCCGCGGCGCCGCCCCAGCTCGGGTCGAGTTCGGTGGTGTCCACGGGCACCCCCGCGACCGGGTGGTAGCCGCGGGCGTGCGGTGCGGGGATGAACACGCTGCCGCGCGGGGCACTGGTCGCGAGCATCCCGAGCGGGGTGGTGATCCGAGCGGCGACCTCGGTGTCCCAGGATCGCCCGGTCACCTTCTCGATCAGCATGCCCAGCACGATGTAGTTGGTGTTGGAGTAGGCCCAGTCGGTGCCGGGCGCGAAGTCCAGGGGCCTGCTCGTCGACAGGTCCACGAGCTCGTGCGGGGTGTAGGGCCGGAACCGGATGGCGAGGAACTCGCCGTCGTCCAGCGGGAGGGCATCGGTGTAGTTGTACAGCCCGCTGGTGTGCTGCAGCAGCATCCGGACGGTGATGGTGTCGCCGTCGGGCAACAGGCCGGGCAGGTACCGCGACACCGGCGCGTCCAGCTCGACCCGTTCCTCCTCCACCAGCTGCAGCAGCACGGTGGCGATGAACATCTTCGTCACGCTGCCGATCCGGAACCGGCCGTCATCGGGAACCGCCCACGGCGTGCCGAGCACACTCGAACCGGCGGTGGCGGTTGCGGTCCGCCCGTCCCGCGTCGTGCGGACCTGCACCCCGACCGCGCCGTTCGCGAGGATGCGGTCCATCGCCTGCTGCACCGCCGTGCCGGTGGCGGTGGCGGGTGCCTGCGGCTGCGCGAGCGCAGGGGTGGCGCCTGCGAGTAATGCGGTGACCGCGACGGCCAGCGCGCCTGCTGCGAATCTGCTTCTCATGGTGGGGTTCTCCTCGACTGTCGCCCGATGTCTCTCGGCATCGACGCTATTGACGCGCGACGGGTGCGACGATCCCCCTGACTGCCGGATCTGAGGTACAGCCTGCCCTACCCCGGACACGAAAGGGCGCCCTCCGGAAAACCGGAGGGCGCCCAGGTTCGCGAGGGTCAGACGCCGACCCGTCCGCCGCCCGACTTCCAGGCCGCGACGACCGACGGTCGCGGCTGGCTGGTGCCGCCGTCCGGCCAGTGCGAGGCCGGCTTGTCGGCGCTGGCCCCGTCGAGCTCGCCCGGGTGCTGCACGCAGACCATCACGCGGGACTCACCGATGATCGGCCCGCAGGTCTCGCCGCCCTTCGGGACGGTGAGGAACTGCTTGGTCTCACCGCGCCGGTCTCCGTCGAGCACCACGCTGAACAGGCCGTCGTTCGACTTCAGCGCGTTGCCGTCGGTGGAGATCCACAGGTTGCCGTGCGGGTCGAACGCCAGGTTGTCCGGGCAGGAGATCGGGCTGACCTGCGTCTTGTCGAACCCGCCGAAGTAGGTGTCGGCGGCCGCGGGATCGCCGCAGACCAACAGCAGGTTCCACGTGAAACCGGTCCCTGCGTGCTCGTCCTCGATCTCGAGGACCTGCCCGTTCTTGTTGTTGTTGCGGGGGTTCGGCTCGTCGGCGGCGGGCTTGCCCTCCTCGCCGCGCTTGGTGTTGTTGGTCAGTGCGACGTACACCTTGCCGGTCTTCGGGTTCGGCTCGAAGTCCTCGGGGCGGTCCATCTTGGTGGCGCCCACCTTGTCGCCGGCGAGCCGGGTGAACACCGCGACCTCCTCCGCGCTCATCCCGTCGACCAGGGACTCGGCCTTGCCGTCCTCGCCGGTACGCAGCAGCGGGATCCACTGCCCCTTGCCCGCGAAGCGTCCGGCGGAGGGGAGCTTGCCGGAGCCGTCGATCTGGTCCGGCTCGTCGCCGGTCAGCTTGGCGACGTACAGGGTCCCCGCGTCGAGGATGGTCAGGTTGTGCCGCATGCTCGATTGGCCGTTGCCGGGCATCATCTTTCGCGCGGACACGAACTTGTACATGTAGTCGAACCGCTCGTCGTCGCCGCTGTACGCGACCACGGTGCCGTCGTCGGTGACGTAGATGGTCGCGGCCTCGTGCTTGAACCGGCCCATCGCGGTGTGCTTGATCGGGGTGGACGCCGGATCCCAGGGGTTCACCTCGACGACGTACCCGAAGCGGTTCGCCTCGTTCGGCTCCTGTACGAGGTCGAAGCGGGGATCGAAGCGCTCCCACTTCCGCTCGCTCGCCCCGCCCTCGATGCCGTACCGCTTCAGCCTGGCGGCGACGGTCGGGTCGGTGACCTGATCGGCGTTCGCGAAGTACTGGTTGAAGTTCTCCTCGCCGGAGAGCACCGTGCCCCAGGGGGTGACGCCGCCGGAGCAGTTGTTGAGCGTCCCGGTTACCCGGGTGCCGGTGGGGTCGGCGGTGGTCTTGAGGAGGTTGCTGCCCGCGGCGGGCCCGGTCACCAGGAACTGCGTGTTCGCGGTGATGCGACGGTTGTTCGGGCCGAATTCCGGTGTGAGCCTGCCTGTTCCGGCCTCGCCCTTGACCTGGACGACGGAGAGGCCGTGCGCGGCGATCGCGGTCTGGAACTGCTCGACGGTGGGGTTCGCGGGGTCGTAGCCGGTGAACATGAAGGGCTCGGTGGTGTACTCGTGGTTGACCACCAGCAGGTAGGTGTTCGGCTGCCCCTCGACGGGGAGCAGACCGGCGAAGTCGTTGTTGAAGCCGAACTGCATCTCCTGCGCCTGCGGCGTCTGGTTGGCGAAGTCGAACGCGGGCGCACCGGGCAGCACCGGGTCGCCCCAGCGGATCACGACGGCCTGCTCGTAGCCCTCGGGGACCACGACGGCGTCCTCGGTGTTCGGTGCGACCGCGGTGAACGCGGTGCCGGCCGGGGCCTCGCCGCCGCCCGCCGCCGCCGTCGTGGAGCCACCGGCCGAGCCGCTGCCGGAGTCGTCGGAACAGGCGACCAGCGCGCCGCCCGCACCGACCGCGAGCACCGCGACGGCCCCGGACTTGAGCAGCCCACGCCGCGACATCGCGGACCGCACGATGTCGCCGAAGTACTCACCGCCGGAGGTGTTGGGCACCTCGTGCGAGCAGGCGTTGCCGCACTTGTACTGGCAGGTGATCGATGCCCGCGATGACTTGCCGTCGTGAGTGACGAACAGCGCGAGGGGCTTCAGCTTCACGTGGTTCTCCTGGTCGAAGGTTCAACTCGGGAGACCGTAGAAGCAGTAAGCAAGGGCAAAGGAACGGCAAAGTGAACGACCGGACAATGAGGCGACCCTAATGTCCAGCGTCTTTGCCGCCCAGGGGGAAACGGCCTTGCCGCGCTGCCGGCGAGCGCAGAGCATCGATCGGATCGACGCTACCGAACAATCCTGGAGGAACATCAATGACGCTGAACTCCACCGACGGCGGCAATGTCCGTGAGATCGAGGCCGTGGCGGCCCCGGACCGGTTCGCCCGCGGCTGGCACTGCCTCGGGCTGGCGCGGGATTTCCGCGATGGCAAGCCGCACTCGATCGAGGTCTTCGGCACCAAGCTGGTGGTCTTTGCGGACGGCAAGGGCGAGCTCAAGGTGCTCGACGCCTACTGCAGGCACATGGGCGGGGACCTGAGTCAGGGTTCGATAAAGGGTGACTCGATCGCCTGCCCGTTCCACGATTGGCGCTGGGGCGGTGACGGCAAGTGCACCGGCATCCCGTACGCCCGCCGGGTCCCGCCGCTTGCCCGTACCCGCGGCTGGCTCGCGCTCGAGCGCAACGCGCAGCTGTTCGTCTGGCACGACCCGCAGGGCAACCCGCCGCCCGCCGATGTGACGATCCCCGAGATCGAGGGCGTCGGCGGCGACGAGTGGACGGACTGGACCTGGAACTCGGTGCTCATCGAGGGCTCGCACTGCCGTGAGCTCGTGGACAACGTCGTCGACATGGCGCACTTCTTCTACGTGCACTTCAATGTGCCGCGTTCGTTCAAGAACGTCTTCGAGGGCCACGTCGCCTCGCAGTACATGAGCTTCACCCCGCGTACCGACGTGAACGTGGACGTCGACTTCGGCGAGGACAGCATCACCCAGTCCGACGCGTCGTATCACGGCCCGTCCTACATGATCGACACGTTCCACGCCGACATCGGTGCGGACGAGCCGCTCGAGGCCGTGCTGATCAACTGCCACTACCCGGTGACGTCGAATTCGTTTGTGCTGCAGTACGGGATCATGGTCAAGAAGATGGCCGGGATGTCCGCCGAACAGGCCGACGCGATGGCCAAGGGCTTCGGGGACGGCACGATGGCGACCTTCGAGCAGGACATCGTGATCTGGAAGAACAAGGCGAAGATCGACAACCCGCTGCTGTGCGAGGAGGACGGCCCGGTCTACCAGCTCCGGCGTTGGTACAGCCAGTTCTACGTCGACGTCGAGGACGTCACCCCGGACATGGTCACCCGGTTCGAGTTCGAGATCGACACCACCCGGTCCGGGAAGCACTGGGACGAGGAGATGGCCGCGAACCGGGCCGCCAGGGCGGCGGAGCCGGCGAACGCGTAGCGCCAACACCGAACCGTGCGCGAGTCTCACGCCTATGAGGGTGAGACTCGCGCACAGGCGGCGAAGGGGCTACAACACCTGGGAGAGGAAGGCCTGCAGGCGTTCGGTCTGCGGGTCCTCGAACAGCGCCTCGGGTTTGCCGGTCTCCACCACGACACCGCGGTCCATGAACAGCACGGTGTCGGAAACCGAACGGGCGAAACCCATCTCGTGCGTGACGACGACCATCGACATGCCGCCGGAAGCAAGGTCGGTCATCAGCGCCAGCACCCCCTTGACGAGCTCCGGGTCGAGCGCTGAGGTGGCCTCGTCGAAGAACATGATCTCCGGCTTCATCGCCAGGGCCCTGGCGATCGCGACCCGCTGCTGCTGACCGCCGGACAGGTTGCCCGGCCGCGACTGCGCCTTCTCCGCCAGCCCCACCAGCTCGAGCTGTTCGAGGGCGACCGCCCGCGCCTGGTCCTTCGACAGCCCGCGCAGCTTCCTGGGTCCGAGGGCGATGTTGTCGAGCACGGTGCGGTGCGGGAACAGGTTGAAGTGCTGGAACACCATGCCGATTCGCTGCCGCAGGGCGTCCGGGTTGTCGTCGAGCACCGACCGGCCGTCGAGCAGGATGTCGCCCTGCTCGGGCTCGTGCAGGCGGTTGAGCACCCGCAGCAGCGTCGACTTGCCGGAGCCGGACGGGCCGATGACCGAGGTGGTCTTGCCTGCGTCGACGTGGATGTCGACGCCGCGCAGCACCTTGTTGGTGCCGAAGGACAGGTGCAGGTCGGTGCCGGTCAGCGAGACCGAAGTGGTCGCGGTGGTCACGGGCTATCCCCTTTCCACGACGATGGCTTGTTCGAGCGGGTCGAGTGTGCCGGAGGTGTCGGCCCTTCCGGTCCGCAGCCGCCGGTCGATGTAGTTCACCAGGTGGGTGAGCGGGATCGTCAGCGCCAGGTAGAAGAGCCCGGCGGCCACCAGCGGCGACAGGTTGCCGGTCTGCGCGTTGAGGTCGCGTCCGACGGCGAACAGCTCCCGCTGGGTCGCCAGCAGACCGAGGAAGTAGATCAGCGAGGAGTCCTTGATCAACGAGATGAACTGGTTCATCAGCGCAGGCAGCACCCGGCGGACGCCCTGCGGGATCACCACAAGTGTCATCGCCCGGCGGTAGCTGAAGCCGATCGCGCGGGCCGCCTCCAGCTGCCCCGGCTCCACGCTCTGGATGCCGGAGCGGAAGATCTCGCCGATATATGCGGCGGCGAGCAGGGCCAGCGCGGCGGCGCCGAGCCAGTACGGGTTGTTGCCGGTCAGGCCCTTGACCACCGGTCCGACGCCGAGGCCGATGATCAGGATGATGACCACCGCGGGCAGCCCGCGGAAGACGTCGGTGTAGACCCGGGCTGGCCAGCGCAGCCAGCGGGTGCGCGAGATGCCCGCGACCGCGAGCAGCATGCCCGCCACAGTGCCGATCACGCCCGAGGTGACGGCGAGGATCACCGTGTTGGGCAGGCCGGTCTTGAGCAGGTCCGGGATGGCCTTGCGGTACAGGTCCCAGTCGAAGAAGGTGGCGCCGAGCTGGGCGAGCGTCGACTGCTGGGCGGTCTGCGACTGCTCGGATCCCGCCGCCTCCGGCTTGGCGAGCGCCGCGAAGTCCGGCAGCTCCGGCGCGGGCGCCGCCTTGCTGCCCGGCTTCCAGCCCTCGGGCAGCTCGCGGGGCACCCAGTCCGAGTACAGCGACGCCCAGGTGCCGTCGGCGATCACCGCGTCCAGCCCGGAGTTCAGTGCATCGATCAGGGGCTGGTTGTCCTTGTTGACGGCCCAGCCGACGAAGTTGTTGAGGCTGAAGGTGTTCTGCACGATCGAGGTGGGGTCACCGGGCTTGATCGCGCCCTCGGCCTGCTGGGACGGGGCCACCCAGGCGTCGATCTGACCGGTCTTGAGGTTCGCGTACGCGGTGTTGTAGTCGGGGAACTTCACCGGGTCGAGCTTCAGCGTGTTCACGACGTAGTCGTCCTGGACGGTGCCCTGCACGACACCGATCCGGGTACCCGCGTTCAGGTCCGAGAACCCGTGGATGGCGCTGCCGTTCGGCACCACGAGCGAGAAGTAGCCGAAGTCGTAGCCGTTGGTGAAGCCGACCGTCTTGCGCCGCTCGTCGGTGGTGGTGATCGAGGACGACCCGACGTCGAATCGGTTCGTCGCGACCTGCGAGAGCAGACCGGCGAACTCGGTACCGGAGAACTCGATCTCCAGGCCGAGCTTGGCGGCCACGGCCTTGAGCAGCTCGTTGTCGTAGCCGGTGAAGGTGCCCGAGGAATCGACGCAGATGCTCGGCGGGGCGTCGGACAGCGTCCCGACGCTGAGCTTGCCCGGCGTGGCCAGGCCGAGCGCGCCGACGTCGATCTGATCCAGCGGCTTGGTGCTCGGCGTGGTGTACCGATCCTCCGCGGCCGCGGCGGCGGCCGCGTCCAGGTTGGTGGGTACGGCGGAGGAGCTGCCGACGCCGGGCGGGGCGCACAGGTCGGTGGCCGAGGTGGCCGAGTCGTCGCCACCACCGCACCCGGTCAGCGTCAACGCGAGCAGCGCCAGCAGGGCGACGAGCACCCGACTCTTCACGACATGTGGACGAACCATGCAGAGGAGCCTAGCGGCGGCAGGGCCGGGACCGGGGAACCGTTTCGGTTCGGTGAAGGCCGATCAGGCCAGGCCCTCGATCGGCTCGGGCAGCCGGTCCGCGCGCCAGCGCAGGGCCTCGAGGACCGTGGAGAGGTCGTAGTCGGGCCCGCCGGTGCCGACGGTGAACAGGGTGACGCCCGCGTCGAGGAAGTCCTGTGCGGCCTCCGGGCCGGGCCAGGCGACCGACCGCTCGATCCGCGCGGGTTCGCGGCCGACGGCCGCGCAGTGGTCGGCCAGCACCCCCGACTTGTGTCGCAACGCCTCGAGGTCGGCGAAGCTGTGCCACACGTCCGCGTACTCGGCGACCAGGCGCAGCGTTTTCCGTTCGCCGCCGCCTCCGATGAGGATCGGGATGTGCCTGGTCGGCGCCGGGTTGAGCTTGCCCAGCCGCGCCGAGATCCGGGACAGGTTCTCGCGGAGCAGCTTCAGGCGGTGTCCCGCGGTGCCGAACTGGTAGCCGTACTCGTCGTAGTCCTTCTCGAACCAGCCCGCCCCGATGCCGAGGATGAGCCGCCCCCCGCTGATGTGGTCGACCGTGCGGGCCATGTCCGCGAGCAGGTCGGGATTCCGGTAGCCGCCGCCACTGACCAGCGCGCCGATCTCCACCCGCTCGGTCTGCTCGGCGAAGGCCCCGAGCATCGTCCAGCACTCGAAGTGGGCGCCGTTCGGGTCGCCGTAGAGCGGATAGAAGTGGTCCCAGGTGAAGACGATGTCGACTCCCGCGTCCTCGGACCGCAGCACCGCGTCGCGGATCAGGCGATAGTCGGGCGCGTGTTGCGGCTGGAGCTGGACGCCGATGCGAAATCCGTGGGTCATCTGCACTCCTTGACTCGTCGAGGAAGGCCGGATCCCACCGTAGTCCGTGAGGGGCCGACCCCGCAGTCCTCTGCAGGGTCGGGAGATCAGCGCCCTCTGACCGCACAGAGTGTGTACGACGCGGGGAGCCGCTCGGGGTTCTCGGCGAGCCGCCACTCCCCGCGCTCGTCACACACCATCGCGTCGGGCAGGGCATTCCAGGGAACGCTGTCGTGCTCGGTGAGCGCGGTGATCTCCATGCCTGCCCGGAGAAGTGCGGTCACGATCTCGCCGAGGCCGTGGTTCCACTCGTGCGTTGTGCTGGCCTGGAGCCGGATCTCCGTCTCGACGTACGTCTCCTCGTCCGTCCACACCAGCGGTTCGACCTGCTCGAAGTAGGGGTACCGCAGGGCGAGCACATCCGAGCGGGCGTCGTCGAGCGCCCACAGCACGGGATGGGCCTCGCGCAGGAACAGCCGGCCGCCCGGTCGGAGGAGCCCCGCAACCGTCTCGGCCCACCGCTCGATGCTCGGCAGCCAGCACAGCGCCCCGATTCCGGTGAATACCAGATCCTGCGACGCCGGACCGAGGATCGTCACGGCGTCGTATACGTCCGCCTCCACGAAGTCGACCGGGTCCGCGGTGCGGGCGACCAGCTTGCGGGCCTCCGCCAGCGAGGCCCCGGAGAAGTCCAGCCCGGTCATCCGCGCTCCGAGCCGGGCCAGCGACACCGTGTCGGTGCCGATGTGGCACTGCAGATGCACTCCCGTCAGCCCCGAGATGTCGCCGAGCATCGGACGGTCGAACTCGACTACCGCGCTGACGAATTCGGGATCACTGACGAATCGCTCCACCGCATAGTCCGACGAGACGGCGTGCGCGGGTGCGCGTTCGTCCCAGTTCGCCTTGTTGATCTCTCGGTACTTTTCGCCCACGAGCAACACCCTAGGCGCCGCGTCAGCGCTGGGTTTCGCGCCGCACGATCCGTGGCAGGCGAAGCAGCGGGAGCGGCCGGTGGGTGGTGACGATCCAGGCCTCGTATCCGTTCAGCGCGAGCAGGACCGCGAGGACCAGCATCGCGGTGGCGAGGGCGGGGAGCAGCGGCGCCGCCACCGCGATCGCGCAGCAGGCGGCGGCCGCGGCGGCCCGCTGCACGGTGGCGGCGCCGAACATCCGCCACCGGGCATAGCAGAACCCGAACAGGTACAGCGCCACGCCGGGGGCGAGGAGCAGCTCGGGCAGCGAGTGCGGCACGGACAGGGGATAGGCGAGCAGCTTCTTCAGGCCGACCGCGATCGCGATGATCGCGGTGACGTAGATGAGGTGGGCGTAGCTGAAGACGTCGGTGACGATGCGCGCCTGCTCGGGACTGTGCTCCAGGCTGTGACGGGCGGCGGGGGCGCCGTAGTGGAAGTACGTCCACCACAGCAGGACGATGATCAGGAACGCGAGCGCGAACGCGGCGTAGGTGGGCCCGTCGAGGTCGATCCCGGCGGCCTGGCCGCCGACCGCGACGACCGTCTCGCCCAACGCGATGATCAGGAACAACCCGAACCGCTCCGGCAGGTGCGCGGTCTCGATACGGACATGGTTCAGGCTCGCGGGCAGCACCCGCGGGGCGATCAGCTCGATCAACGCGGCCGCGGTCCACGCGGCGATCCGCCCCGGCCCCTCCAGGAAGGCGCCGAGCAGGAACAGCGGCGCGGCGACGAACGCCGCCACGGCGAAGGGCTCCAACCGCAGTCGGGCAGAGCCGCCGGGAAGTCGACAGGAAATGACCCACAACAGCAGGCGCAGCACGACATAGCCGGCGGCGAAGACCAGGGCACGGTCGTCGAACGCCCCGCCGACGGCAACCGACATCAGGAGCCCACAGCCGGCGACGCTGAAGAGCGCCACCCGGCCCAGCGCCTGATCCACGAGGGCGCCGGCCCGGTTCGCGAGCAGCGTCGTGCCAACCCACCCCCACCACAGCGGCATGAACAGCAGCAGCAGGCGGGCCGCCTCGCCGATGTCGTGTGCACCGGCCAGCGCGGTGGCGATCTGGGTGACCGCGAAGACCCAGATCAGGTCGAAGAACAGCTCGGCCCAGGCGACCCGCTGTTCGGGTGGGGGTTCGATCGGAGCGTCGGCCACCGAATCGGCGCCGTCGAGTGCAGGTTGGTCCACGCGGTCTCCCCCATCGCCGACTGGTACGGCGACGAAGTGTAGGGCCACACCTCTTGGGCGGCAACGGCACTCCGGTCCGGCCAGACAATTCGGACATCGGGAAGAGTGCCGGTTCCGATGGGGTTGGCATGGGCGATGATCGTTGCCGCAAACCGATGCTCGGGCGGGAACGGACGTCGATGATTCAGCACGGCGCCGAACCCGGCGGCCGGCGAACTGTGGGGAGGTCACGATGGAGACGGAGCGTGTCGAGTTTCGCGCGGAGGACGGCACCAGCCTGGTGGGGGTCCTGCGCGTGCCGGCGGGAGCGACGAGGGCGGTGACGTTCACCGGCCCGTTCACCGGGGTGAAGGAGCAGGTCGTCGGCACGTACGCCGATGCCATCGCGCGCGCCGGATTCGCCACGCTGGCCTTCGACCATCGGAACTACGGCGAGTCCGGTGGTGCGATCCGCAGGCACGAGGACGCCGCGGGCAAGGTGGCCGACCTCCGCGCGGCCGTCGGTCACCTGGGCGCACTGGGATTCGGACAGATCGGCCTGACGGGCGTGTGCCTGGGTGGCGGGTATGCACTCAAGGCCGCCGCCCAGGACCCTCGGGTGGCCGCGCTGGCCTGCGTGGCCGGCGCGTACCCCGGTGCGCCGGGCAGCTTCGCGCACCGCGGCGGCGATTACCGGGAAGCGTTGCGGGACATCTGGGATCGCGCGTGGACCGAGGACGGTCAGCCGGTCTATCAGAAGGCGGTGACCGACGACGGCGGGCCTGCGGCGATGATGGGCGCGGAGCCGTTCGAGTACTACGGCACGGACCGCTCCTACAGCCCCCACTGGGAGAACAGCGTCACCGTCGCGTCGGGATACCAGACGATGACGGTCGACACCCTCGCCGCCGCCGACCTGATCTCCCCCACCCCGCTGCTGGTGGTGCACGGCACCACCGATGAGTTCTGCAGCCCCGAGGGCGCTCAGGCCGTGTACGACAGGGCCGGCGAGCCGAAGAAGATCGTCTGGCTGCCCACCACGAACCACATCGACCTCTACGACGTCCCGGAATTCGTGAACCCGGCCGTCGACGAGCTCACCGCCTTCTTCTCCGAACACCTCTGACACATCGGTTCGGCGGGTGGCTCACGCCCGCACCACCCCGACCACCGGCGCGAAGTCGCACGGCGGCAGGCCCCAGCTCGTGTTGTCCAGGACGCTGCCGAAGACAACGAAAACGACGGTGCCCGTACCGGTTTGGAGGGTGTTGGACAGGGTGACGATGTAGTCGGCCGGGCGCTCCTGGAACATCGGCGCCCGGCCCGACTGCATGGTGTTCAGGTTGAGCCAGGCGACCTCGAGGTGGTCGCCCTGCCGGGGCGAGGACATCGCGGTGTTCATCGCGCTGAAGAACACGTTGACCTGCCCGGGCGCGATGGCGGGGACGGGCAGGTTCGTGTCGACCGCGGGTCCCGCGATCGCCTGGGCGATGCCGACCGAGTCGTTGTCCTCGCCGAAGCCCGGCGGAAGGCAACCCGCGGCGGTCGTGTCGTACAGGAACGGCTGGGCACTGCCCTCGACCAGGTGCACCGACCTCGGGAAGTAGTTGTAGCGCGGCGTGCCACTCGCCGCGCGCTCGATCGTCGTCGCGACAGATTCCGCGGTGCGGGTGCTGATCGGCATCGCCGCCGACCTCAGTGCCATGTGCACGGCGGCGATGTCGTCGACAGGCACCGGCGCGGCCTGCGTCTGCCCGGGCAGGGCGAGCAGGGCGCCGACGCACGCCACCGACGCCGCGATCCGTCCACGCATCTTCCGACTGTCGTTCATGCTCTGTGATCTCCCCCTGGTCAGCGAACGCGGTCCGAATGCCTGCGGGCCGAACCCGCCAACCGTCAATCGGTGCCGAGCGGCCCGGGGTTAGCGTCGAGACCGAAACGTGACGATCGGTACGAAACGTGCAGAGAAGACGCCGCCGTGACCGTCACGCGCTGCCGGCGTCACCCACCGCCTCGAAGTCGGGGAACGAGTGGTGCTCGTGGGCGACGACCCAGTTGCCGTTCTCGCGGCGCAGGCCAACCGTCAGGCGCAGGCGGTTCTCGGGGCGTTCGGCGAGCTCCTTCGGCAATCCGCAGCGCAGCAACGCGTGCGCGAACGCGACGTCCGCGCCCGCGGTGACGTCGAGGGAGACGATCTCGAACGCCGCTCCCCTCGACTGCCACTCGAAGAACTGCGGCCAGGTCTCCCGATAGGCGGGGAGGCCGCGGACGCCCTCGCACGGCGGCGGCACGTCGAACATGACGATGTCGTCGCTGTGGTCGGCGAGGACGCCGCCGAGGTTCCCCTCGTGCACGGCGGCGGCCCAGCGTTCGATCAGGCCTCGGATCTGCTCGGTGTCGCTGCTCGTCATCGCGCTACCTCCTGCGTGCGGTCCCGTCGGGCTTCTCAACGGGTAGACCCGCCTCGACGGCGGAACTCATCGGCCGGCTCTGCGATACTGGCCGCGAACCACCCTCAACTCGGATCGTCCGGCACGTTCCTGCCGGTGAAGGGATCGAACGACACCCCATGGCGACAGTCACCTACGACTCCACCAGCTGCGTGTTCCCCGGCTCGACGACGCCGGCCGTGGACAAGCTGAACCTGCACATCGAGGACGGCGAGTTCCTCGTCCTGGTCGGGCCGTCCGGCTGCGGCAAGTCCACCTCGCTCCGCATGCTCGCGGGACTGGAGGAGGTCGACTCCGGACGCATCCTGATCGGCAACAAGGACGTCACCGGCACCGAGCCGAAGGACCGGGACATCGCGATGGTGTTCCAGAACTACGCGCTGTACCCGCACATGTCGGTCGCCGAGAACATGGGCTTCGCGCTGAAGCTGGCGGGCACCCCGAAGGCGGAGATCCGCCAGCGGGTGGAGGAGACCGCGAAGCTGCTCGACCTGGCGCAGTACCTCGACCGCAAGCCGAAGGCGCTCTCCGGCGGTCAGCGTCAGCGTGTCGCGATGGGCCGCGCGATCGTGCGTCAGCCGCAGGTGTTCCTCATGGACGAGCCGCTGTCCAACCTGGACGCGAAGCTGCGCGTGCAGACCCGCACCCAGATCGCGCAGCTGCAGCGCCGGCTCGGCACCACCACCGTCTACGTCACCCACGATCAGGTCGAGGCGATGACGATGGGCGACCGGGTGGCCGTGCTCAAGGACGGGCTGCTGCAGCAGTGCGCGTCGCCGCGCGAGCTGTACTCCCGGCCCGCGAACATGTTCGTGGCGGGCTTCATGGGCTCGCCCTCGATGAACCTGTTCACCCTGCCCGTCACCGACGGCGGCGTGCTGTTCGGTGAGACCGTGATCCCGGTGCCGCGCGGCGCCCTCGCGATGGCGCACGAGCCCGAGGTGGTGCTCGGCATCCGCCCCGAGCACCTGGAGCTCTCCGATCGGGGCATCCCGATGGAGGTGGACGTGGTCGAGGAGCTCGGCTCGGATGCCTACATCTACGGCCGCACCACCCTCGCAGGTGCCCCGCACGAGGTCGTCGCGCGCGCCGACTGGCGCAACCCGCCGCAGAAGGGCCAGCAGGTCCGGCTGCACGTCGACCCCTCCGAGCTGCACCTCTTCTCCGCTGCGGACGGCCGCAGGCTCGGCTAGATTCCTGACCGATTCAGGTTCGACGTAATGTCTCGGTTCGGCGGTGTTCCGTGCCACAGTAGGCAACGACACGGGCATCGGCGTCGCGCGTTTCGTGCTGCGCCGGACCGACCGATCCGATCCACCGACTACCGGGGAGATACTCCATGGTTCTGAATACGAAGGCGGTCCGCCGTGCGGCGGTCGCGGCGACTGCCGCATCGCTGCTCGCGATCACCGGTTGTTCGAGCGACAGCGGCTCCGGCTCCGGCGACGCCTCGGCTGAGAACACCGGCGGCCGTGGTCCGATCTCGTTCGCGATGGGCAAGAACGACACGGACAAGCTCACCCCGGTCATCGCGAGCTGGAACGCCGCGCACCCGGACGAGCAGGTCGAGCTCAAGGAACTCCCCGGCGAGGCCGACGATCAGCGCGACAAGCTGGTCCAGTCGCTGCAGGCCGGCAACTCCGACTACGACGTGATGGCGCTCGATGTCACCTGGACCGCCGAGTTCGCCGCCAACGGCTGGCTGCAGCCGCTCGAGGGTGACCTGGCGATCCAGACCTCCGGCCTGCTGCCCGCCACCGTGGCCAGCGCGACCTACCGCGACAAGCTGTACGCGGCCCCGCAGAACACCAACGCGCAGCTGCTCTACTACCGCACCGACCTGATGCCGACGGCGCCTGCGAACTGGCAGGCGCTCACCGACAGCTGCGCCACGGCCACCGCCAAGTCCGTGGACTGCCTGGTCACCCAGCTCAAGCAGTACGAGGGCCTGACCGTGAACACCACCCAGGCGATCAACTCGTGGGGCGGCTCGGTCGTCGGCCCCGACGGCCAGACCCCCGAGGTCGAGTCGCCCGAGGCCAAGGCCGGCCTGAAGTCGCTCGTCGACGCCTACGCGAAGGGCCAGATCGCCAAGCGCTCCACCGGCTTCACCGAGGAGGAGACCAACCTCGCGTTCGTCGGTGGCGAGTCCATGTACGCCTACAACTGGCCGTACATGTACTCGAACGCCGAGAAGGACAGCTCCAAGGTCAAGGGCAATGTCGCGGTCGCGCCGATCGTCGGCCCCGCCGGCCCCGGCGCGTCCACCCTCGGTGGCTACAACAACGGCATAAACGTGAACTCGAAGAGCAAGCAGACCGCTCGCGACTTCGTCGAGTTCGTGCAGAACCCGGCGAACCAGCAGTCCTTCGCGGACGCGTCGTTCCCGCCGGTGCTCGCATCCGTGTACGACGACGCCGCGCTGATCGCCAAGTACCCGTACCTGCCCGCGCTCAAGGCCGCGCTGGAGAACGCCGTGCCGCGCCCGGTCACGCCGTTCTACAACGCCGTCACCAAGGCGATCCAGGACAACGCGTACGCCGCCATCACCGGCAAGAAGAGTGTCGACCAGGCGACCGCGGACATGTCCGCGGCCATCTCGGCCGCGTCCAAGTAAGTCAGTAAGGCCGGGACCCGGCTCGGGTCCCGGCAGTTCGAATCACGAAGAGAACCAGGTACACCAACGATGGCTGACTCTGCTGGGCCACGGCAGGCAGACGAGGCCCGCGCCGCGGCCGGAGTCCTCACCGACTCCGGCCGCGACGTCAGCGCCTCCGGGCGCGAGGTATCCGACAGCGGGTATCCGGGTCGCGACGACGTAGCACCCCCACCGCGCAAGCGAGACCTGCGGGCGGTGTGGCTGATCGCGCCGACGATGGTGATCCTGGCGATCGTCATCCTCTACCCGGTCCTGCGGGCCATCTGGCTCTCGTTCCAGGCCGACAAGGGCCTCGACCCGGTGACCGGCACGTTCACCAAGGGCGGGTTCGCCGGCTTCGACCACTACCTGATGTGGCTGACCCAGAACTGCGGTTCCGGGATGGGGTCCTGCCCGCCGGGCACCCTCGGCGCCGACTTCTGGCCGTCGGTCGGGATCACCTTCTTCTTCGCGGCCGTCACCGTCAGCATCGAGGTCCTGCTCGGCCTCTGGATGGCGACGATCATGGGCCGCACCTTCTTCGGCCGCTCGCTGCTGCGCGCCGCGGTGCTGATCCCGTGGGCCATCCCGACGGCGGTCACCGCCAAGCTGTGGTTCTTCATCTTCGCGGAGAACGGCATCGCCAACAAGATCCTCGGGACCGACATCGCGTGGACGACGGATCCGTGGGCCTCGCGGTTCGCGGTGATCGTCGCCGACGTCTGGAAGACGACGCCGTTCATGGCGCTGCTCATCCTGGCCGGCCTGCAGATGATCCCGCAGGACGTCTACGAGGCCGCCAAGGTGGACGGCGCCAGCGCCTGGCAGCGGTTCACCCAGATCACGCTGCCGCTGGTCAAGCCCGCGCTGATGGTGGCGGTCCTGTTCCGCACCCTCGACGTGCTGCGCATGTACGACCTGCCCGCGATCCTCAACGGCGACAGCGGCGCCACCCCGACCACCACGATGTCGATCCTGGTGGTCGCGGACATCCGCAACGGCAACTTCAACAGCGCGTCCGCGCTGTCGACGCTGGTGTTCCTGATGATCTTCGCGGTGGCCTTCATCATGGTGAAGTTCCTCGGCGCCAACGCGGTGCGTACGCAGGACGAACAGCGCAAGGGAGACAAGTAGTGATGGCGGGACGGCACCGCAGCGACGAGCTGGCGAAGTCGCCCTTCGGTCGCAGCCAAGAGCCGGCCGCGGCGACCGCGCGTCGCCGGCGGTCCCCCTGGCCGAGCGTGCGCACCTACATGGGCGCGGCCATCATCCTGATCTGGGGGTTGGCCCCGTTCTACTGGATGGTCATCACCGCCTTCCGGGACGTCGACCACACCTTCGACACCACCCCGTGGCCGACCTACGTCACGCTCGACAACTTCCGGGACGCGCTGGCCACCGACAAGGGCAACGACTTCCTCGGCGCCATCGGCAACAGCCTCATCATCGGCGCCGCGACCACCGCGGTGGCGATGATGCTCGGCATCTTCACCGCGTACGCGCTGGCGCGGATCGAGTTCCGCGGCAAGTACGTCGTGACCGGCATCATCCTGGCGGCCTCGATGTTCCCCGGCGTCGCGCTGGTGACGCCGCTGTTCCAGCTGTTCGGTGACATCGGCTGGATCGGTCACTACCAGGCGCTGATCATCCCGAACATCTCGTTCGTGCTGCCGCTGACCATCTACACGCTGACCTCGTTCCTCGGCGACCTGCCGTGGGAGCTCGAGGAGGCGGCCCGGGTCGACGGCGCCTCGCGGGGACAGGCCTTCCGGAAGGTGATCCTGCCGCTGGCCGCGCCCGCGTTGTTCACCACCGCGATCCTCGCCTTCATCGCGACGTGGAACGAGTACATGCTGGCGAACATGCTCTCCACCCGCGCGACCGAGCCGGTGACGGTGGCGATCGCCCGGTTCGAGGGCCCGGACTCTTTCTCGCAGCCGTACACCGCGGTGATGGCGGCGGGCACGCTGGTGACGATCCCGCTCGTGATCATGGTGCTGCTCTTCCAGCGCCGGATCGTGTCCGGCCTGACCGCGGGCGGCGTCAAGTCGTGAGCCTCGGCTCGTGAAGAACCGGGCGCGGCGCCGCCAGCAGGTCGAGATGCTGATCGGGATCCTCGGCTTCTTCACGGTGATGGCGTTCATCGGGGCGGTGGCCGGGATCGTGCGCGGCGACCCCGGCCTCACCGAGTCGCTGGTGCTGGCCGGCTGTGTGGTGTTGCTCGGGCTGGCCGTCGCGGTGTGGCGGCGGGTGCGCTGACGTAGATCCCGTTGCTCGTGCTGCGCCGGCCGCGCACCTCCCGGCCGGCCCCGCGCTCGCTCGTCGGGGCCGGCCGGGATCTAGCTTCCGAAGATCGGTCTGCCACCGTGTGAGCTGCCGCCGGGGCGCTTGAGGTGTTCCGGGTTCTCGATGTCGAGGGCGGTGCATTCCGTTGGTGCGTTGACGGGGTTGCAGCGTGCGGGTGTGCCGCCGGGTACGTCGACCTGGAAGGTGGGGTGGTATCGGGGGTCCGGTTCGGGGAAGTCGGTGCTGACGATCTGTGCGCCGGATGCGAATGCTGCGTCGCGGCGGGCGATGTCGCCGGTGACGGCGTTGGCATCGGCGCGGGTGCGCACGATGTAGCCCTGCCGGACCAGATCCGCGATCTTGGCGAAGTCCTTGGGATTCTCGGCGCGCACGACCGCGGCGTCAGGGTTGCCCGGCTCCGAGGCCGGGAACAGGACCCTGCCCTTGAGACTGCCGTCGGGGCGTAGGTAGTCGAGTCGGTGCCGGTCGTTGGTCAGGCAGTTGCAGTTGATGAACATGAACTTCCCGCGGGAGTCCGCGAGGGTTGGCCACGCGTTGTCTTTGACTGCGGCTTCGAGTGTCGGGTACTTGCCCTGGACGTCGTCGGGGGTGATGAGTTTGTTGCCCAGCACGGATCTGATCTCCGCGTCGAGGCGGTTGTAGTCGTCGGGTCCCCACGGGCTCAGGGGTGGGTGGGGTTCGGTGTTCATCACGTCGAGGTCCTTGATCTCGATGACGATCATGAACGGCAGGTGTCCGGGGTTCTGATCCGACCACGTCTTGAGCGCGCCGAGGCACTGGGTGAGCTTCACGCACGAGGTCTGCTGGTCGACCTGGGGGACGTGGAAGACCTTCAGCCCCGGCTCTTTCCATGCCGGGTCGGCCATGGTGGTGGGTGCTCCGATCTCGGCGAGCATCGGGGCTTCGGCGTAGCGGCCGCCCTGCGGATCGGCATAGACGTCGAACACCAGGTGCCGGACACCGAGGTTGTCGAGTTGTTCGGGCAGGGGCTTGTGCCGGTAGTCGAGTGCCTTCGTGATCTGCTCGAGCGTGTAGCCAGGGAAGCTTGCGGTCACCGACGGCGGCAGGCCCTGCGGGATCAGCCCGGTGTGGTAGCTGTTGTGCGTACCCATCGTCTGCATCTGGTTCATCCGCAGGGTGTCATCGAGCGGATACGGATCCTGCCCGCTGCTGCCGACCGGTGCGGCAACACCGGCCGGGGCAGTGATTCCGGCGACCAGCGCACACATCGCTGTGGCGATGGCGCCTATGATGGCCCACCTTTGCCTCGAAGTCGGACTTGGAATACGCATGGTTCTCCTTCGGTCGGTTGGTATTTCCTGCTGTTTCGGTTGTGCTGGGAGGCGTGTTCGACGAGCACGGAGCCGGCGCCGGAGAAGGTCGAAGTCTGGCACCAAGCGTGGAACTGTGTTACAAAATAGGAATGATGGCTTCCAATGTGGCGGGTGATTCTAAGCACACCGCTCGCGCGGCATCAAGAGTCGGCGACCACGAATCCGGGACACGGCCCTCGGTAGAAAGGAAGTCGCCACCCACCGAACGGGTCGTTCAGGTCCTCAATCTGCTGGCAGAAACGCCGCGCGAGCGGCTCACGCTCACACAGATCGCGGCCAACCTCGACCTGGCCATGCCCACCTGCCTTGGCATCCTCACCGCCTTGACGGATGCCGAATTCGTCACGCGCGACGGGGCCAAGTCATACGGGTTGGGCCCGGCGCTGCAGCGTCTCGGATCTGCCTTTGAATCCGGGCTCGCCAACCTCGACCTGGTTCGCCCCGCCATCATCGAGCTGCACGATCGCCTGGGCATCAGCTGCGTTCTCAGCGCCACACACGAGGGCCAGATCGTGATCCTCGACCGGCTCGGCGCCGCCATGGCCGGTGACCGCCGCGACCTCATCGGCGCGAGACTGCCGCTGGCGCCACCACTCGGGCTGGTGAACACCGCCTGGGGGCCCGACGCCGTGGTCGACGCATGGCTCGGTCGGCAGCCACTGATCCCACTGGCAACAGGTGACGAAACTGCTCGCGCCATCATCGAAGACGGACGCCGGCGGGGCTACATCATCGAATGCCTACCCTCGTCGATGGCGTCGACTGTCGTGCTCGCGACGGTGCTGACCTCGGGAATGCCACAGCGGGTCATCGACGAGCTCTGCCGGAATCTCCCCCCGTCAGACTGGTCCGAGTACCTCTTAACGACGCCGGGCGACTCGGCCGCCACCGTCCCCGTCGCACACATCAGTGCGCCGATCTTCGATCAGCACGGCGCCCAGCAGTACACCCTGACCCTCGTCCCCGAACGCACGGACGCCACCCTGGCTCACTGCGAGGAATGGGCCGCCGCCCTCCTCCACGCCACCCGCCAGGCAACCATCGCCCTCGGCGGCCGGTGAAATCGGACTGGGAAGGGCGGGATCTACAGGTGACCCTCACCCGCCGCGGGTGAATCTGGTGACACGCCGACGGCGGGGCGGCGGAATTGTGGCGCGTCGATGGCCACGCCTGTTGATGAATGTCAGGATGCAGGGAAGACTCGGTCTCCCAGACAGGAATCCTGCATGTGAGCTCGCCTACCAGCACGGCCCCGACGACCCCGCCGCCGCCCGAGGAACCGGGTGGTGGCGACCCGCCGGATGGTGAGCCCACTCCCCCGAAGCGGAGCAGGCGCCGCCTGATCCTGTGGATCGCGGCCGGGGTCGTGACGCTGCTGCTGGTCGTGCCTGCCGCGGTGTTCGCTGCCGGCTACTGGCAGGCGGAGGTGCCGCATCCCTCGGACATGCGCACCAACCAGGTGGCGACGATCTTCGCCACCGACGGTTCGACGATCACGAAAGTCGTGCCGCCGGAGGGCAACCGCACCGACGTCGAGCTCGCGCAGATCCCCGAGCACGTCCGGCAGGCGGTCCTGTCCGCCGAGGACCGGGATTTCTACACCAACCCCGGCTTCTCCGTCTCCGGCTTCGCCCGGGCCGCGCGCGACAACATCCTCGGCAAGGCCAGCGCGGGCGGCGGCTCGACGATCACCCAGCAGTACGTGAAGAACACCCTGGTCGGCGCGGACCGGAACGTCATCCGCAAGATGCGTGAGCTGGTGATCTCCTCGAAGATGGCGCGGCAGTGGTCCAAGGACGACATCCTCGCCGCGTACCTGAACACCATCTACTTCGGTCGCGGCGCGTACGGCATCGCGGCCGCGTCGAAGGCCTACTTCAACAAGCCGGTCGAGGAGCTCACGGTCGAGGAGGGGGCCGTGCTCGCCTCCGTCATCCAGAGCCCGTCCAGCCTCGACCCCGAGACCAACCGCGCCAGGCTCGAGTCCCGCTGGCGGTACGTGCTCGACGGCATGGTCAGCCAGGGCCAGCTGTCGAAGGAGGGGCGGTCCGCCGCGCTGTTCCCCGCCGTGGTGCCGTCGAGTCAGCTGGTGGACGCGAACGCAGCGCGCGGACCGGAGGGGCTCATCCGGACGCAGGTGCTCGCCGAGCTGGCCGCGGCCGGGATCAGCGAGCAGCAGCTGAACACCGAGGGCCTGCAGATCACCACCACCATCGACCCGAAAGCGCAGAACGCGGCGATGGAGTCGGTGCGCGAGACGATGGCGGGCGAGCCAAAGGAGCTGCGCGCGGCGGTGGTGTCCGTCGATCCGCGCACCGGCGCGGTCCGCGCGTACTACGGCGGGGCCGACGGTGCCGGTTTCGACTTCGCGCAGTCGCCGCTGCAGACCGGGTCCGCGTTCAAGGTGTTCGGCCTGGCCGCCCTGCTCAAGGAGGGCAAGGGCCTGCAGACGATGTTCAACAGCGCCCCGCTCACCGTCGGTCAGGTGGAGATCACGAACGTCGGCGGCGACGGCTGCGGGACCTGCACCATCGCGCAGGCGCTCAAGCAGTCGCTGAACACCAGCTTCTACCGGCTCACCCTGTCGATGGAGAACGGCTCGCAGAAGATCGCCGACGCCGCGCACGAGGCGGGCATCCCGAAGCAGATCCCCGGCGTCGAGGGCGAGAGTCTGACCCAGGACGGCGGCCCGCCGGAGAACGGAATCGTGTTGGGGCAGTATCAGTCCCGGCCGATCGACATGGCGTCCGCGTACGCGACGCTGGCCGCCTCCGGCATCTACCATCAACCCTACTTCGTGCAGCGGGTGGTGACCGCGGACGGCGCGGTGCTGCTGGATCGTCCTGCGCCGCAGGGAGAACGGCGGCTCGATGCGGCGGTGGCCGACAACGTCACCCAGGCGATGCTGCCGATCGCGGCCTACTCGAACGGGCACGCTCTGTACGGCGGCAGGCCGTCGGCCGCCAAGACCGGGACCGCGCAGTTCGGCGACACCGGAATGAACAAGGACGCGTGGATGGTCGGCTACACGCCGACGCTGTCCACGGCGGTCTGGGTCGGAACGGAGCAGTCGCAGGCGATCGTGAACCAGTGGGGCGGATCGATTTACGGGTCCGGGCTGCCCTCGGACATCTGGAAGGGCACGATGGACGGCGCGCTGGAGGGCTCGGATTGGGAGTCGTTCCCGTGGCCGCAGCCCATCGGCGGCCAATCGGGCGTGCCCGCCTATTCGGGGGGCGGCACCGGTGACGGTTCCCGCGTGAACACGGGTGGCCCGGCACAGCAGGCCCCGATGCCGCAGGCCCCCGCGGGCCCGCCGGCCCAGGAGGGCCCACCCCCGGCCCAGGTCCCGGCCCCGCCGGTGTTCGAGCCGCCCGCCCCGCTCCCGCCGCCGCCCCCGCCACGGAATGTGGAGATCCTGCCGGGCATCGTCATCCCGCTTCCTGGCTGACGGTCAGCCAGTTTCGTCGTCGTCGGGGACCGGAAGGTCGGGACAGACCTTTTCGTAGTCTTCGCGGGGTGAGACCCAGGCATCCCATTCAGCGTGGCTCATGTTGCGGGTGAGCTTGTCGCACAGGGCGTTCGGCCACTCCGCTGGATCAGGCGGCGGCGTCCGCCACAGTCGCACCGTCGAGTCCAGGCCGCCGGACACGACCGAGCGGCCGTCGGGACTGAAGTTAACTGACCAAACAATGCCGGTGTGCGTCGGCTCGCCGATCGGTGTTCCGGTGTCTGCGTTCCATAGCCGCATGCCGTCTCCCCCGGCCGAGACGATCTGCCGACTGTCAGGACTGAAGTCAACCGACAGGACGAAGCCCTGCGTGACCAACGGTTCGCCGAGTTGCTCGCCGGACGCGGCGTCCCATCGACGCAGCTCGTTCTTGAGGCCGTACGAGGCAATCATGCGTCCGTCGGGACTGAATTCGGCAAACGCCGTTCCGACCAGCTCCGTCAACGGTTCACCCACGGGTCGCCCGCTGTCGGTCTCCCATCGTTGGACCACGCCGGCATCGTCGCCGGAAACGAGCATGCGGCCGTCCGGGCTGAAATCCACGGACGTCGGGACCACTCGATCGGCTCCGGTCGGTTGCTCCCAGAGTTCCCTACCGGACGCCGCATCCCAACCTCGCAGCATTCCGTCCCAGCCGCCGGTGACTATCCTGCGGCTATCCGGGCTGATGGCGATCCGGTGGACGCCTCCTTCGTGGCGCTGCGTCGATTCGCCGAGCGGATCTCCAGTGTCGGCGTTCCATCGCCGCACAACGCCGTCCCCGCTGCCGCTGACGAGGAGTCGGCCGTCCGTGCTCAGGGTCAGGTATTTCAGGCCAGGGCTGGAGATCGGCTGGCCGATGGGTTGTCCCGAAGCGTCCCATCGTTGAACCATTCCGTCATCACCCGCGGTGACAAACAGGTGGAGGTCGTCGGCGGTCGCGAAGTGTTTGAACGAGGAACTGGTACGGGTGATCGAAATGCCGGTGGGCTGACCCGATTCGGCATCCCATACGCGGAGGCCATCATCCGCTACCGAAACAATGCGCCCGCCGTCCGAGCTGAACCCAACGGCCCAGACACCATTGGACGTGGCGGGGTGACTCACCATCGGCAACGCGGTGACCGCGTCCCAGATTCGAATGGTCTTGTCGAAGCTGGACGTCAGTACCTGGTGGCCGTCCTCGCTGAACGCAACGCTGGTGACCCGTCCCCTGTGCCCGACAAGCGGCACACTGGAGGCCTGGTCGCCCGCCACATCCCACACCCGCACCGTGCCTACGAGATCTCCGGAGGCGACTCGCCGTCCGTCCGCGCTGAACGCCACACTTGTCACAGGGCTTTCATGGGCCTCCAGTGTGGTGGAGGTTCGACTGTCGACGTCCCAAATCCGCACGGTGCCGTCCAAGCTTCCCGAAACGATCCGTCGACTGTCCGCGCTGAAGGCGAGGCTCGGAACTGGGCCACGATGACCGTTCATCACCTCGGCCTCCGCGTCCGCTTTCGTCCTGTCAAAGAGCCGAATGTTGTTGTCCTCGCTCCCGGTTGCGAACCACCTTCCGTCGGGGCTGTAGGCGACGCTCAAGGTTGGGCCACCGGGTAATCCTGCGATCGCGTCCCCGTCAGGCTCACCGTTTGCGGAGCTCCACCAGCGGAATTTGTTGTTCGACGTGGTTGAGACGACCTCCTCACCATCGGGCGTGAAGGCCAGGCCGTATAGGTTCTTCGATTCGTCAGGCTTCGGTGCGCCCAGGTGTTTCTGGGTGTCCGCGTTCCAGAGCCACACGACACCTTCGAGTCCGCCTGCCGCGATCTTCGTACCGTCCGGGCTGACCGCGACGCGGTTCAACGCGTCGCCATCGGTCGTCATCGTTTCGCCCACCGGTCGTCCGGTTCCCGTGTCCCAGAGCTGCACGACCCCGTCGCTGCCGCCGGAGACAACGTGACCTTTCCCGACGTATGCTGCGCCCGCGACGGGAGTCGGGGTCTCGATGATTTTCACTACATCGCGCCGGGCAACCAAGGCGTCGAGTGCCGCCTCCCCATCTACCGAGTCCGCGACGTGGGGGGCGGCGAGAAGCGCACCGAGCGCGCGGAACTCGCTTTCAGTGCCGGCGCCCGCCAGGATCGACTGGGCCTCGGAATTCAATCGCGAGGCAAGCGCTTCGCGGGTGCGCTCCCGCTCTTGGAAGAAGAAGACCACTGCCACCATCGCCACGACCAGCGTGACCGCCAGCACCGCCCGCAGCACCCGTGCCCGCTTGCGCAGCGCCGCCGTGTGCGCCTGCGCCTGCTCCTTGGCCTCTGTCTCTGCCTCCGCGAGCGCCTCTGCCGCTTGCTGCTTGTCCTTGGCCGCCTGCAGTTCGGCCTCCCGCCTCCGTCGCTCGGCCTCGGTCCTGGCGGTCTCCCGCTCCCGCGAGGCCAGCAGGAACTCCCGGGCCGGCCGCAGTCGATCGGTGAAACAGGGTTTGGCCGAGAGGATCTCGGCGTCGTCCAGCCGTGTCCCGGCCAGCAGCCAGGCGTCGTCGCGGTCGTTTCGATCCCACTCCTCGGCCGCACCCTCCATCCGGTCCGCCGCCTTGAGGTCCTCCGCCTCGGTTCGTAGCCACCCGGCCAGATCGTCCCATTGGCGCAGCAGGCTCTCCAGGGCCACCTCGACGACGGTTTCGCCGCCCCGTTCGTCCTCGACCAGGAGGCGCTTGGCGACCAGCGCGTCGATGAGCGGTCGGCTCCCCACCGGCAGGTCGGATCGACGCGCCACGCGGCGCATCGGCTGGTCGCTGTCCGGGTTGATCGTCGCCAGCCAGGGTATGAATGCCCCGCGCAGTTGATCGAGCTGTCGCTGCCGTTCGCCGGGCTCGGCGGAGAGCACCGAGTCGATCTCGGTTTGCACCACGCGTGACATCCCGCCCATCGCCGTGTACTCGTCCAGGGTCAGGTCGGCGTCGCTGCCGTAGTCCCGGTACAGACGCGACAGGGTCAGCGACAGCAGCGGCAGTGTGTCCGCGCCCTGCCCACATTCCTCCAGCAGCCGGTCCACCAGCGCAGGCTCCACCCGTAGCCGGCGTCCGGTCTCGCCCGCGCGCCGGACGGGACCGACGACGACCTCCTTGAACTGAGTCGGCGGCATGGGCTTCAGCTCGCCGAACACCGCGCTCTTCAGGCCGGCGAGTTCCGGCGCCGTCTGCCACGCCTCGTAGAGGTCGGCGCGGATCGTCAGGGTCACGATCATCGACACCCGGTCGCCGTTCGCGTCCCGCATCAGACTCGCGAGCAGCGAAAGGAGCTGCCGGGCTTGGGTTCCCGCGTCGACGCCGAACAGTTCCTCGGCCTGGTCGACCGGAAGGATCAGAGTGGGCGAGGGAGCATCGGGGGGCAGGTCCAGCAGGCGCGCCCTGGCGGCCTGCTGCGCCTCGAGCAGCCACTCCCGGAGTCGGTCTGTGCCGTCGGGGCACGCGGCTTTGATCTCGCCGAGCGTCGGTCGGGTGAGTCCAAGGCGAACGCGCATCGCGTGAATCGACTGGGCCAAACCGGAATCGCCGGTGAGCGCGTTGCGTTCGGGCCGGACGATGTCGAGTAGCAGGTAGTTCCGGTCGTCACGCCGCAGCCGGGGCAGGAGTCCGGCCCGCAGGAACGACGACTTGCCGACCCCGGACGGTCCGGGGATCACGAACAGCGACTCCACCCCGGTACTGCACATGCCGCGCAGACGGTCGAGCACGTCGAGGATCTGCGCGTCGCGCCCGAAATAGACGGCGGCGTCGACCTCTTCGAACGGCTCCCACCCCCGATAGGGCGCCCGGTTCGGGTCACCCGGTGGCGGCCACGGGAAGCGGTCTGCGCCGACTCCCGCCGCGCACAGCCCGGCGCGCAACCGCTCCAGGCCGTCGGACAGGAACTCCACCGGCTCTGATCCGTCACCGAGCGACACCTCGGTCTTCGGTCCGTCGCCGAACAGGTCGCAGCGCTGCCACTCCCGGGTGATCTCGCCGCTCTCCATCGGCTCGAGCCGGACCACGAAGACCGGTTTGTTCAGGTCCTCCGCGTGGCGGTACTCGAGCTTGCACTCCGCCTTCGCTTCCCACGATTCGGAGAGCAGGACCACAACCGCCTCGCACCGGTCCTTTGCCCGGCGCAGCGCGTCCTTCCACCGGATGCCAAGCGGGATACCGGTGTCCGGGTCGACGTCGAGGAAGATCTCGCGGGCCAGTCTGGGCTCTCGCTCCACCAGCCAACGCATGAGGGCCCTCGCCTGACGGCGGTCCCGACTGGAGTATGTGATGAACACCCGCGACATGGCACTCCCATCGCAGGTCGGCGGTGTGCACATTCAGAATGAACCGGCCCGCCGCCGCGGGCACGCGTAGTCGACTACTCGACTGTCGTGGTTCGTCGGCCCGGGCGGGTTACCCCGAAACGGCCGAAGGGCACGTTCGTTCGGTTCAACCGAACAAACGTGCCCTTCGCCGCGTGGCTGCGGAGACTATGCCTCGATGATGAACGCCTCGAGCTCGGCGCGGGCCTTGTCGTCGGCCATCTGGACCGGCGGGCTCTTCATCAGGTAGGCCGAGGCCGGGTAGACCGGTCCGCCGATGCCGCGGTCGAGCGCGATCTTGGCGGCGCGGACGGCGTCGATGATGATGCCTGCCGAGTTCGGCGAGTCCCAGACCTCGAGCTTGTACTCCAGGTTCAGCGGCGCGTCACCGAAGGCGCGGCCCTCGAGGCGGACGTACGCCCACTTGCGGTCGTCGAGCCACTCCACGTAGTCCGAGGGGCCGATGTGGACGTTGCGGTCGTGGACCTTGCCTGCGAGCGAACCGGTCAGGTTCGACGTCACGGCCTGCGTCTTGGAGACCTTCTTGGACTCCAGGCGCTCGCGCTCGAGCATGTTCTTGAAGTCCATGTTGCCGCCGACGTTGAGCTGGTAGGTGCGGTCCAGCACGACACCGCGGTCCTCGAACAGCTTTGCCATCACGCGGTGCGTGATGGTGGCGCCGACCTGGCTCTTGATGTCGTCGCCGACGATCGGGATGCCGGCGTCCTTGAACTTGGCGGCCCACTCCGGGTCGGAGGCGATGAACACGGGCAGCGCGTTGACGAACGCGGCGCCGGCGTCGATCGCGCACTGGGCGTAGAACTTGTCGGCGTCCTCGGAGCCCACCGGGAGGTAGGACACGACGACGTCGACCTTGGCCGCCTTGAGGGCCGCGACGACGTCGACCGGCTCGAGGTCGGAGACCTCGATGGTCTGGGAGTAGTACTTGCCGATGCCGTCCAGGGTGGGGCCGCGCTGGACGGTGACGTTGCTCGGCGGCACGTCGGTGATCTTGATGGTGTTGTTCTCGCTGGCGAGGATGGCCTCGGAGAGGTCGAAGCCGACCTTCTTGGCGTCCACGTCGAAGGCGGCGACGAACTCGACGTCGCGGACGTGGTACTGGCCGAACTTCACATGCATCAGGCCGGGCACGGTGGCCGACTCGTCGGCGTCCTTGTAGTAGTGGACTCCCTGGACCAAGGACGAGGCGCAGTTCCCCACGCCCACAATGGCCACGCGCACCGAGGTGCTGTTCTCACCCATGGTCGGGTTCTCCTTCTTTCTTGGGTACTGCTGTCGATGTTTGTTCGGCCACGATCAGCTCGTTGAGCCAGCGCACCTCGCGCTCGCTCGATTCGAGACCGAGCTGATGCAGCTGCCGGGTGTAGCGGTCGAGGGAACCGGTGGTCCGCCCGACGGCCTCGCGGAGCCCCTCGCGGCGCTCCTCGACCTGACGTCGCCTGCCCTCGAGGATCCGCATCCGCGCCTCGGCGGGGGTGCGGCTGAAGAAGGCGAGGTGAACGCCGAAACCGTCGTCCGTGTAGTTCTGCGGCCCGGTGTCGGCGACCAGTTCGGCGAACCGCTGCCTGCCGGCAGGGGTCAGCTCGTATACGCGGCGGGCCCGTCGCATGGAGGCGCCCGTCGGCCCGGCGTCCTCGGCGATCAACCCGTCGGTCTGCATGCGGCGCAGCGTCGGGTAGAGCGAACCGTAGGAGAAGGCGCGGAACGCGCCCAGTAGGCCGGTCAGCCGCTTGCGCAGCTCGTATCCGTGCATGGGTGACTCGAGGAGCAGCCCGAGGATCGCGAGTTCGAGCATCACTGCACCTCCTGAGTCCTAACCGACTGATGCGACGGCAAACTATATCGCGCCGATATATAGGAGCGTACGGGAATGCCCGTTTGTGTGACAAGGTGTCACGCCTAGGTGTGCGGTTCGGCCGCCGGGCTAGTCGTCCGCGGGATAGATCTCGAAGACCTCGCCGTCGAACCCGGCGGTCAGGTGTCCGGACGTGCCCGCGCGCCCGTCGGACAGGTACATCGACACCTCAGGGGCCTGGTCCCCCGACTCGACGGACACGTGGATCGAATCCGGTGTGGCCACGCCAAGGGTCTGTGGGGCGCCCAGCAGCAGTCCGACCACGGCCGGAATGTCCAGCTGGGCCAGATCGACCGGAACCGTCTTGGGATCCCGCCCGGTCCGGGGGTCAGGTTCCTCGAGCCCGTCCCGATAGTCGATGTCCTGGTACATGCCGGGCGCCCCCGGCTCGGCGCGCTGGATCCGCGCGTACTCCGGATAGATCGTCGCCTCGTCGATCACCACGTCGCCGTACCGCGCGCGCAGGTCCTCGATCATCCGGGCGAGGCCCGGCGCGGACAGCACGTTCTCGGGGCGGTCGGGAGCGTCCGCGCCGTCGTCGCCGATCGTGGAGAACACGACGGCGCCGAGCGCGACCACGGCGGCGGCCGCGACGGCCGCGGCCACGCCCGGGATCCGGCGGCGGTCGGGATCGGCAGACCGGACCGGCAGCGATCCCTTCAGCTTGTCGGGGATCTGCAGGTCCGACACCAGCGCGTCGAGCTCGGTGAGGGTCCGGGCGGACATCGCCGCCTTGGTGCGGTCGCGGTGCTCGAAGTCGGAGAGCTGGCCGTCGTCGTGGGCGGAATCGAGGAGTCCGCACACGTCGACGCGGTCGGTGTCACGGGCGCGCAGGCGCAGCGAGGATTTGCTCGGCACCAGCCGAGCATAGGAGTGCGCCGTCTATCCGTTGGGTGAGTAGGGATACATGCCGGCGATCTCCCCGTTGGGACGCAGGTACATGTGGCCGCTCGCGCCGGTCGCCTCGTTGTTCACGTAGACGGAGATCTGTGGGCCGTCGTCCTGGTCGACCTCGGTGCTGATGTGGCTGATCACCCCGCCCGGCACCCGCAGCGACTCCGCGGCGCCGCCGAGGTGGCCGGCCAGGGCGCGGAGGTCGATGCTCGTCAGGTCGAACGGCGGTTCGGCCCCGGAGTGGCTCGTCGCGGTGTCGGCCTCGAAGCCGCCGCGGAAGGAGTACGGCTGCTCCCGGCCGGGCTGGTCGGGGACCACCCGAGTCAGGCGGGCGTAGTCGCCGAAGAAGGTCGCCTCGTAGACGAGGGTGTCACCGAACTTGTCCCGATATCTGGTGATGAACTGCTCGATGCCGTTCGCGGTGATGGTGTCGATCTGCGGGATGACCACCGGCGCGACGTCGGCGTACTTGTCGGGAGCAGGCGGCGCGGGGGGATTCGGTGCGAGCGGCGCGACCACCGGTGCGGCGGCTGCCGGCGCCGGGTCGGGGCCGTCCTTGTTCAGCGCGGTGAGCGTCACCGCGGCCACCACCACCGCGGCGACCGCGACGCCGACCAGCAGCACCAGGCGGCGCGGCGGTGCCGGCCGGTCCGGCGCGGCGAGCGTGTCGGTGAGGGCCTTCGGTAGCTGCAGGTCGGTGACCAGTGACTCCAGCTCGCCGAGGGTCCTTGCGGACATGGCCGCGGAGGTTCGCGACTTGTGCTCGTCGAAGTCGAGCTGTCCCTCGCCGTACCCGGCGTCGAGCAGCGTGCAGGTGTTCGAGCGGTCGATGTCACGCGCTCGGGTCGTGTTGCGGCTGGCCACGGTCGAAATGATAGGAGAAGCGGTGTGACGGGGTCCGGCAGCCGGGTAGTGGCGCGATCGACAGTGTCGATTCGCGATCCGGCGCGGGCGCGGCGCAGCCACTGGTCGGGTGGGGTGCGCCCCGGGTGTCGGCCCGGCGTGTCGCAGCTCGCGCCGCCTCCAACCCGACACCTCGCACGATTGCCCACGTACTCTGGTCACGTGCGATTGCAGCGGCAGGTGGTGGACTACGCGCTCCAGCGGCGATCCTTGCTGGCCGAGGTCTACTCCGGTCGGACGGGTGTCGCCGAGGTGTGCGACGCCGGTCCTTACCTGCTGCGTGCGGCGAAGTTCCACGGCAGGGGCTCCGACGCGACCTGCCCGATCTGCAGGAAAGAACAGCTCACCCTTGTCTCGTGGGTGTTCGGCGACAGGCTCGGCCCGATCTCGGGTTCGGCACGTACGTCGGAGGAGCTGGTTCGGCTGGCGACGACCCAGGAGGAGTTCTCCGTCCACGTCGTCGAGGTGTGCCGCACCTGCAGTTGGAACCACCTGGTGCAGTCGTATGTGCTCGGAGCGGCCCCCGCACCGAAACGGGCGCGCCGCCCCTCGGGTGCGCGTGCGCCGAGTCGCCGCATTGCGAGTGAGTGAGAGCACCACCCCGCCGAACGATGTAACTGACACAGCCGTGTCTACGTGAGCACTGGAGATTCCTACGTGAGTTCCCCCTACGACAACATGCAGGGTGGTCGACCCGCCGGACAGCAGCGGCCGGGTGGCCCGCCACCGGGTGGCCGGCCGCCGGGGTACTCACAGCCGAACGCTCAACCCGGATATCCGCAGCCGCGGCCCAACCAGGCGCCCGGGTACCCGCAGGGCGCGCCGCCGCGCCCGAACCAGGCGCCCGGTTACCCGCCGCCGAACCCCGCGCAGCCCAACTACGCCACGCGGGGTCAGGCGCCCCGCCCCGCGGCGCAGCGGCCTCCGGCTCAGCGCCCGCAGGCACAGCGGCCCGCCGCGCCCCGCACCGCGCAGGGCAGCGGAAACGGACCCGGCGGCCGTCCCCCGGCAGGCCCGCCGCCGAAGGGCAGGGGCGGCTCGTCCGGCGGTCAGCCGCCGAAGCCGCCGAAGAAGGGCACCTCGAAGCGCTGGAAGATCGTCCGCCGCACGGCGATCAGCCTCGTCGCCATCGGACTGGTGGTGCCGATGCTGGCGTTCATGGTCGCCTACACGACCGCCGACGTGCCCAAGCCCGGCGACATCAAGACGAATCAGGTCGCGACGATCTACAACAGCGACGGCACCTCCGTGCTCAGCACGATCGTCCCGCCGGAGGGCAACCGAACCGACGTCACCATCGATCAGATCCCGCCGCAGGTGCGCAACGCCGTGCTCTCGGCCGAGGATCGGGACTTCTACACCAACCCCGGGTTCTCCGTCTCCGGCTTCGCCCGGGCCCTGCGCGACAACGTGCTCGGCAGGGAAGACGCGGGCGGTGGCTCCACGATCACCCAGCAGTACGTGAAGAACGCGCTGGTCGGCAACGAGCGCGCGCTCACGCGCAAGATGCGCGAACTCGTCCTCTCCTCGAAGATGGCCCGGCAGTGGTCCAAGGACGACATCCTCGCCGCCTACCTGAACACCATCTACTTCGGTCGCGGCGCGTACGGCATCGCGGCCGCGTCGAAGGCCTACTTCAACAAGCCGGTCGAGGAGCTCACGGTCGAGGAGGGCGCCGTGCTCGCGGCGAGCATCCAGCTGCCGTCGCTGCTCGACCCGGAGTCGAACCCGACCGGCGCCGAGACCCGGTGGAACTACGTCCTCGACGGCATGGTGAGCGCGAACACGCTCAGCGCGGGCGAGCGGGCGGCCGCCAAGTACCCGCACACGATCCTGCAGTCCGAGATCGACAACGGCAGCTCGGCGAAGGGGCCCGAGGGCCTGATCCGCAGCCAGGTGATCAAGGAACTCGCCGCGAACGGCATCAACGAGCAGGTGCTGAACACCGAGGGACTGCAGATCACCACCACCATCGACCAGCAGGCCCAGCAGGCCGTCGTCGACGCGGTCACCAGCAACATGGAGGGCGAGGACAACAACCTGCGCACCGCCGTGGTGTCGGTGGACCCGAAGACCGGCGGGGTGAAGGCCTACTACGGAGGCTCCGACGGCGCCGGCTTCGACTTCGCCCAGTCCGGGCTGCAGACCGGTTCGTCGTTCAAGGTGTTCGGCCTCGCGTCTGCGCTGAACGAGGGCATCCCGCTGTCGAAGATGTACGACAGCAGCCCTCTCAAGCTCGGCGGCGTCACCATCAACAACGCCGAGGGCCAGTCCTGTGGCACCTGCACCATCGCGGAGGCGACCAAGCGCTCGCTGAACACCAGCTTCTACCGGCAGATGATGTCCATCGAGAACGGCCCGGAGAAGATCGCGGACATCGCGCACAAGGCCGGCATCCCCGAGGAGATCCCGGGGGTCGTCGAGGGCACCACCCTGCAGGAACCGAACGGGTCCTCCGAGTACGGAATCGTGTTGGGTCAGTACCAGTCCCGGGTGATCGACATGGCGTCCTCGTATGCCACGCTTGCGGCCTCCGGGGTCTACCGCGCGCCGCACTTCGTGCAGAAGGTCGTGACCGGCGACGGCACCGTGCTGCTCGATCGCGGGCCCGCGACGGCGGGTGAGGCCCGGCTGAAGCCGGCGGTCGCCGACAACGTCACCTCCGCCCTCCAACCGATCGCGGCCTACTCCCGCAACCACGGCCTGGCCGGTGGGCGCCCGTCCGCCGCGAAGACCGGAACCGCGCAGCTCGGCGACACCGGCGAGAACAAGGACGCCTGGATGGTCGGCTACACCCCGTCGCTGTCCACCGCCGTCTGGGTTGGCACCGAGCAGGGCCTGCCGCTGCAGAACAGCTACGGCGGGCTGATGTACGGCTCCGGGCTCCCGTCCGACATCTGGAAGGACGCCATGGACGGCGCCCTGGAGGGCACCGACGTCGAGTCCTTCCCGAAGCCCGAGGCGATCGGTGGCCAGGCGGGCGTGCCCGCGTACACCGCGCCGTATGTGCCGCCGAAGACCACGTCCGCCACGCCGTCGCCGACGCCGGCGCCGGGACTGACGCTGCCGCCGGTCATCATCACCCCGCGCCAGGTGGAGGTCCTGCCCGGCGTGACGATCCCGCTGCCGGGTCTGGCGCCGAAGCCGACAACGCCGCCCGCGACGGTCGACCCGGGTCCGTCGCCGGGCCAGCCGACGCAGGAGGAGATCGACGCCGAGGAGGAGGGGCTCGGCCAGGGCGGCAACGCGCAGGGCAGCCCGCAGGGAGCGCCGATCCGGCCGAACCGGTAGCCGGTCGGTAACGTCACCGGGGTGGCCGAGCAACCTGACGACAGCACCGTGACGGTCGTTCCGCAGGCTCCATCACAGGGGTTTGCGGGCGGCGCGGTCATCGCCTCGCCGGGGCCGCTCGCGGACGACTGCCGGTCGGTGGTGGACCGGGATCTGCCCGGGCGCACCGATCCGATGGTGGCCGAGCTCAGCGGCGTCATCGGCGGACCGGTCGGGCGGCACGCGCTGATCGGCAGGTCCCGGTTCCTCACCCCGCTGCGGGTGATCCTGCTGCTGGCGGTCGTCTTCCTCGCCCTCGGCTGGTCCACCAAGGCGGCGTGCCTGCAGCAGGCCCCGAACGGGCCAGACGGCGCGCTCGGCCTCGACTGGAGCGGCAGCCGCCAGTACACCGCGCTGTGTTACTCGGACACGGTGCCGCTGTACGGCGCGGAGCGGCTCGACGAGGGCGCCTTCCCCTACAAGAAGTCGTGGGAGGAGAAGGCAGGCGACGGGTCGACGCAGCAGCGGTACATGGAGTATCCGGTGCTCGCGGGGCTCTACCAGTACGGCTCGATGAAGGTCGCCAAGGCATGGGACGCGGTCTCCTGGCTGCCAGGGGCGCTGCAGGTGGTCCTCTACTTCAACGTGGTCGCGCTCGGGTTGTCGCTGGCGTGGCTGGTCACGGTCTGGGCGACGGTGCTGCTGGCAGGCAGGCGCGTCTGGGATGCCGCACTGGTCGCGGTGTCCCCCTTGGTGATCGTGCACGCCTTCACCAATTTCGACCCGCTGGCGACGGCCTTCGCGGCCGGCGGCCTGCTCGGTTGGGCGCGCAGGCGGCCGGTGCTGGCCGGCGTGCTGCTCGGGCTCGGCGGCGCCACCAAGATGTACCCGCTGTTGCTGCTCGGTCCGCTGCTGGTGTTGTGCCTGCGGGCCGGCCGGATGCGGCCGTGGTGGCAGGCCGTTGCGGGCGCGGCCGCGGCTTGGCTGTTGGTGAATCTGCCCATCGCGCTGCTGTTCCCGGCTGGCTGGCGGGAGTTCTTCCGGCTCAACTCCGAGCGCGGCGCCGACCCGGACTCGATCTACAACGTGATCACCTCGTTCACCGGCTGGCGCGGTTTCGACGGTCCGCTGGCCGCCGGTGAGACCCCGACGAATCTGAACACCGTGTCGTTCGTGCTGTTCGCCGCCGCCTGCGTCGGCATCGGGTACCTGGCGCTGACCGCAGCCCGCAGGCCCCGGGTCGCGCAGCTGTGCTTCCTGGTGATCGCGGCCTTCCTGCTCACCAACAAGGTGTGGAGTCCGCAGTACTCGCTCTGGCTGGTCCCGCTGGCGGTGCTCGCGCTGCCACACCGACGAATCCTGTTGGCGTGGATGACGATCGATGCCCTCGTCTGGGTGCCGCGGATGTACTACTACCTTGGCGTGCAGAACAAGGGCCTGCCCGAGCAGTGGTTCACGGCGACGGTGATCGTCCGGGACCTCGCGGTCGTCGCGCTGTGTGTGCTGGTGATCCGGCAGATCCGCCGCCCGGAGCTGGACCTGGTGCGCGGCGGCGGGGTGGACGACCCGGTCGGCGGCGTCCTCGACGGCGCCCCCGACCGGCCGCCGGGGTGGTTGCCCGCCTGGCTGCGCCCGCGGGAGCGCAGCATGCAGGCCTGGTCCGAGGCGCCCGCTATTCGCTGATCCGCGCCTCGAGCTGGGTGCGGGCGAACGGCCAGTCATCGTCGATCATCGAGAAAAGCGCTGTGTTCCGCCAACTTCCGTCCAGACGTCGGCGGTGCTTGCGGAGGAGCCCCTCGAACTCGGCGCCCAGCTTGGCGATCGCGCCGCGCGAGTGCGCGTTGAGTTCGTCGGTATGCCACTCGACCCGGACCGCGCCGAGATCCTCGAAGGCCCGGCGCAGCAAGAGCAGCTTGGCTTCCGGGTTGATCCGGCCGCCCTGGGCGGAGCGGGAGAGCCAGGTGTAGCCGATCGCGAGCGACTGGTGTAGCGGATCGATCTGGTAATACGAGGTGGTGCCCACCACAACACCGGTCGCGGCGTCGATCTGGACGTACGCCAGCCGCTGCGGGTCGTCGAGCGCGTGGGTGATGTATTCGGTTGCATCCGAGACGCTTTCGATCGGACGCCAGGTCCAGCGGAACAGCGTCGGATCGTCCGCGGCCCGGCACAGGTCCTCGGCGTGCGCGAGGGTGAGCGGCTCGAGGCGGACGTAATCGCCGGTGAGCGTGGGCTGTTCGAACCAGGGGCCCTTCATGACGCCGCCGTTAGGGCCGGATCCCGGTGACCGGGGGCGTGCCGTGGGCCCGCCTCGCTGCCCCTGCCCTCCCACCGCGGGCAGGCGCGGAGGAAGACGAAGAACAGCACCACCAACAGCGCAGCTCGGCCCCAGACGCCGAACTGCACCACGAACTCCATCACGGCCGCGTCCGATCCGGTCGCGAGCTCGTAGAAGTAGCGGAACACCCCGATCCCCATCGCCAGATCCGCGAGCAGGTAGCCCCCGATCAGCGCCCACGGCACCCGCAGGAGCACCAGGAAGGGAATGAGCCATAGCGTGTACTGCGGGGAGTGCACCTTGTGCAGCAGCATGAAGCCGCACAGCATCGCGGCGCTCACCGCGATCCACGGGAAGCTGCCCTCCCGGCGGTACCGGCCCCAGCCGAGCCAGAGCGCCAGCGCGAACGACGCGGCGATGAGCAGCGGCGAGGCCACGCCGACGAAGGTCGCGTAGGCGCTGTCCTGGCCCTCGACGCCGTCGAACAGGCGCAGCACCCCCCAGTACCAGATCGAGTTGGTGGTGATGTCGGCCTGGCGGGCGGACTGGAAGGTGAACGAGGCGAGCCAGCCGGGGTAGCCGGCGATCGCGAACGGCAGGTTGATCGCGATCACCGTGCCCGCCGCAGCGGCGGCCACCATCAGCGCGCCCTTCGGGTCGAACCGGCCCCGCACGGAGGCGGGCAGCTCGGAGCCATCGGTGCCGCCGGTGAACACGAAGGCCATCAGCGGCAGCATGAAGGCACCAGGGTAGATCTTCAGGCACAGGCCGATCGCGAGTAGGACCGCGGCGCCGATCGCCCTGGTGCGCAGCGGGATCCGCTGGAAGTACACGACCACGAAGATCGCCGCGGTTGCGGCCGCGACGACCGGCAGTTCCCAGTTGTGGAAGGCGTACAGGACCAGCGGCGGGGCGGCCGCCCACAGCAGCGCGGGCCAACCCGCGAGCCGGCCGAGCATCCACGCGGTGGCGAGCCCGAACGGGACCAGGATCAGCGCCGAGTTCAGCAGGAACTCGGCGTCGTTGTGCGCGCCGATCCCGCCGAGCCACATCAGCAGCCCACTGAGCACGGGGTACTCGACGGTGCCGCCGGTGAGCAGTCCGTCGGGCGTGATGCCGCCCGAGAGATAGGGGAAGACGTGGTTGTCGATGTCGCGGCCGAGCCAGAGGAACTGGATGTCGGAATAGCAGAAGTTGCTGTCCTTGAGCCGGTCGAAAGCGAGGCTGCGACCGTTCTCGGCGAACGGGGCGCCCGCGCACCTGGCCTTGTTCAGGTAGCCGAGGGCGAGGGTGAGCCCGCACAGCAGCGTCACGATGACCGCCACCGCCGGTGTCCCTGCCTGGGCGCGCGTCCGCATGGGTTCAGCCTAGGTGCTCCCGGCCGAGGGAGGGGATCCATCCGGCCCCGCGCCTGTTCCCCGGGCAAGAGCGATTTCGCAGGTCAGGGGCCGCTCGTGTAACCTGCATGGGTTGCTGACGCAACGACCCTCCTGTCACGGATAGTCCGTGGCCGTTTCACTAGTCCATAGGAGGTGATGAGGTCTTATGCGTCATTACGAATTGATGGTCATCCTTGACCCCAGCCTGGACGAGCGCACCGTCGCTCCGTCGCTGGATACGTTCCTCAATGTTGTTCGCCAGGACGGCGGCAGTGTCGACAAGGTCGATGTTTGGGGTAAGCGTCGTCTCGCCTACGAGATCGCCAAGCACAGCGAAGGCATCTACGCGGTGATCGACATCAACGCGACCCCTGCCACCGTGAACGAGCTGGATCGTCAGCTCGGCCTGAACGAGTCGGTGCTCCGCACCAAGGTTCTGCGCCACAACAAGTGATTTCTGTCTGCGCGTGGCCCTAGGCTCGGCGCAACAGGATTCCACACACTGCAGGAGGAACCCACATGGCAGGCGACACCGTGATCACCGTCATCGGAAACTTGACGGCTGATCCCGAGCTTCGATTCACCCCCGCGGGGGCCGCGGTTGCGAACTTCACGGTCGCATCGACGCCCCGCACCTTCGACCGTCAGTCCAATGAATGGAAAGACGGCGAGGCGCTCTTCATGCGCTGCAACATCTGGCGTGAGGCCGCGGAGAACGTTGCCGAGTCCCTGACTCGCGGTTCTCGGGTGATCGTGAGCGGACGGCTCAAGCAGCGGTCCTACGAGACTCGCGAGGGCGAGAAGCGCACTGTCATGGAACTCGAGGTCGACGAGATCGGCCCCTCGCTCAAGTACGCCACGGCCAAGGTCAACAAGGCCAGCCGCGGTGGCGGCGGAGGCGGCGGAGGGTTCGGTTCCTCGGGCGGTTCGGGCGGCGGACGCCCGGCTGCTAGCTCCGGCGGCGACGACCCGTGGGGCAGCGCCCCGCAGTCGTCCGGCTCGTTCGGTGGCTCCGGTGGTGGAAACGACGAACCCCCGTTCTGATCCCCGCACTGGCGACAGCGCCGGGATCTGATGCGAACGAACATTGAAAGTACGGAGAAAGACATGCCGAAGCCGCCGTTGCGCGACAAGGTGATGAAGAAGAAGGTCTGCTCCTTCTGTAAAGAGAAGAACACGCAGATCAACTACAAGGACACGACGCTGCTGCGTAAGTACGTCAGCGACCGCGGCAAGATCCGCGCGCGCCGTGTCACCGGCAACTGCGTCCAGCACCAGCGGGACGTGGCCGTTGCCGTGAAGAACTCGCGTGAGGTCGCTCTGCTTCCTTACGTCTCGACGGCTCGCTAAGGAAAGGGAAGACATGAAGCTGATCCTCACTGCAGACGTGGACAACCTCGGTGCGCCCGGCGACACCGTTGAGGTCAAGGACGGTTACGGCCGTAACTACCTGCTGCCCCGCGGTCTCGCGATCGTCGCCACCCGTGGCGCCGAGAAGCAGGTCGAAGGCATCCGCCGTGCGCAGGAAGCCCGCGCCGTGCGCGGACTCGACCACGCCAAGGAGATCAAGGCCGCGATCGAGGGCCTCGAGAACGTCTCGCTGACCGTCAAGACGGCCGGCGACTCGGGCAAGCTGTTCGGCTCGGTCACCGCCGCCGACGTTGCCGGCGCCATCAAGGCCGCCGGTGGCCCGGTTGTCGACAAGCGCAGCCTCGAGCTGCCGAAGTCGCACATCAAGGCGACCGGCAAGCACGCCGTGGTTGTGAACCTGCACCCCGACGTCGTTGCCAAGTTCCACCTGAACGTGGTCGCCGGCTAGTCCGACCCACGTTCGCCCTCGGGGCCCCGCAGACCATAGGTCGGCGGGGCCCCGAGTCGTTTGTGGATAACTTCCCACCCTTTGTGATCCATCCCTAGACAAGCGTCCAGTTCGTGTGATCTATCACTGTGATGCAACTCATATTGCGAGGTCGGCGCGTTTCGGCAACACGCCCGGCTGCCCAACCCGTGGGACACGCCGAAAGTATTTTCATCCACAGGTGTGTGAATAACAAAAGGTACGATGACCAGCGAAGATGGGAAGTAGTTACATAGTTATCCTCAGGTTGTCCCCAGGGCGCTAACACTGGTCAACTGCGGATTCCACAATTCATCCACAGTTGTGTACACAGTCCGTGTTGAACGAGCCGGTCCGGATGCCTAACGTCGTGCGCGCGCGTCCTACGGCGGCTGTGCCGGACCCCGATTCCTGGGGTCGGGATCAACCTGTCGGTCCGGGCGCGTATGTATTGCGGGTATTGCGTGTGGACGCACCGGACGGCGTGGCCGACCGGGCGTCGAGGTTTGCGGGAGAGGACGGTTATCGCGTGGCGGTTGTCGACGATCGTGGTCACTCGGACTACTCGGAGCCGGCCGAGCCGCCCCGCGAGGATTTCGGGCGCCAGCCCCCGCAGGACATGGCGGCCGAGCAGTCGGTGCTCGGCGGCATGCTGCTGAGCAAGGATGCGATCGCGGACGTGCTCGAGCGGCTGCGGCCAGGCGACTTCTACCGGCCCGCGCACCAGAACGTCTACGACGCGATCCTGGACCTGTACGCCCGCGGTGAGCCCGCGGACCCCGTGACCGTGGCGGCTGAGCTGGAGCGCCGCGGCGACCTGCGCAGGGTGGGAGGTGCGCCGTATCTGGTGACGCTCACCCAGACGGTGCCGACCGCCGCGAACGCCGGCTACTACGCCGAGATCGTCGCGGAGAAGTCGATCCTGCGCCGCCTGGTCGAGGCAGGCACCCGGATCGTGCAGTACGGCTATGCCGGGTCCGAGGGCCAGGACGTGGCCGAGGTGGTCGACCGCGCGCAGGCCGAGGTCTACGACGTCACCGAGCGCCGCACGAACGACGACTTCGTTCCGCTCGAGGAGCTGCTGCAGCCGACGATGGACGAGATCGACTCCATCGCCAGCCGCGGCGGCCTCTCGCTCGGCGTGCCCACCGGCTTCACCGAGCTCGACGAGGTCACCAACGGCCTGCACCCAGGGCAGATGATCATCGTGGCTGCTCGTCCCGGTGTCGGTAAGTCGACCATCGGAATGGACTTCATGCGGTCGTGCTCGATCAAGCACGGCATGGCCAGCGTCATCTTCTCCCTCGAGATGGGAAAGACCGAGATCGTCATGCGCCTGCTGTCGGCGGAGGCGAAGATCAAGCTCTCCGACATGAAGTCCGGCAAGATGAACGACGACGACTGGACCAAGCTGGCGCGCCGGATGAGCGAGATCAGCGAGGCGCCGCTGTTCATCGACGACTCCCCCAACCTGACGATGATGGAGATCCGCGCGAAGGCGCGCCGGCTCAAGCAGAAGCACGACATCAAGCTGATCGTGCTCGACTACCTGCAGCTGATGTCGTCCGGCAAGAAGGTCGAATCGCGTCAGCAGGAGGTCTCCGAGTTCTCCCGAAGCCTCAAGCTGCTGGCCAAGGAGCTCGAGGTCCCTGTGGTCGCGATCTGTCAGCTCAACCGTGGTCCGGAACAGCGAACGGACAAGCGCCCCATGGTTTCCGACCTCCGCGAGTCCGGCTCGCTCGAGCAGGACGCCGACATGGTCATGCTGCTGCACCGCCCAGACGCGTTCGAGAGGGACGACCCGCGCGGCGGCGAGGCGGACATCATCCTTGGCAAGCACCGTGGCGGTCCTACCGCCACGATCACCGTTGCCCATCAGCTTCACTACTCGCGCTTCGTGGACATGGCGCGGGGTTAGCCAGCTGTTGTTGTGCCGGTGTGGGTTCCGGATCTAGATGAGGTTTTCCGGACCTATCAATTCCATACTTGAGACGAATCACTGCTGCCACTACCACCTCGTGTGCTGACGCACCTGGCTGCAGCGGCGGCCCATCGAAGCTGGTCTGACCTCAGGGGGCGTTACCCTTCTGCGACTGTCACTCGGGTAGCTAGCGCCGTCGAGTAGCTGCGGCGGACACACGCGTTCCAATTGTGGCTTCCAGGTAGCCTTGTTGGACGGGCTTGCTTTCTGTGCGCCGCACCCCTAACAAGAAGAAGCTTCCTCCTGCTTCTACTGATGGATACGACGGCGGGTTGTCCGGGGCATCCTTCGCGTGAGGCGGCAGGTCCACGCCCGCGAGACGGTTCCGGCGACCGGCTTGTTGATCCGAGGAAGCGCTTCCATATGCTGAGTGTTGCGCACGTCGTAATCGGCGCCGGTCCGCGAACTGATCCACCGATCCAGAGGCTGACCGGCGAGTGACATGCGTCTCGTCCGGGCCGGCATCACCCACCGGACGTGCCACACGAGCCGACAAGGCAGAGGAGCGCAGTGAGCACAGCGGAATTGGCACAGTGGAACTCCGAAGAGGCACTTGCGGAAGCGATGATCCCGATCATCGGCGGCCTGCACCGCAGGCATTCGGTGACCATTCTGCTGCACAGTCGCTCGCTGGTGAACAAGTCGGTCATCAAGATCCTGCGGACCCATCGCTTCGCCCGACAGATCCGTGGTGACGAGCTGTCCGTCGAGGAGACATTCCCTTTCCTCGAGGCGCTGACCGACCTCGATCTGCGGCCCTCGAAGATCGACCTCGGCCTGTTGGTGACCGCTTACCACGCCCACGGTGGTGGGGCGCCGATCCCCGAGTTCGTCGCGGAGAGTCTCGCCGACCTGGTCGGTGGTGCCCAGACGAGCCCCGCGCAGCCCCAGGATGTCGTCCTCTACGGATTCGGGCGTATCGGTCGACTCGTGGCGCGACTCCTCATCGAGAAGGCCGGTTCGGGCAACGGCTTGAACCTGCGTGCCGTGGTCGTCCGGAAGGGCGGCGAGGACGACCTGGTCAAGCGTGCGTCACTGCTGCGCCGTGACTCCGTCCACGGTCAGTTCAATGGCACAATCAAGGTCGACGACGAGAACAACGCGCTCATCGCCAACGGCAACGTCATCAAGTTCATCTACAGCAACGATCCGACGAGTGTCGACTACACCGAGTACGGCATCGACAATGCGATCCTGATCGACAACACCGGGATCTGGCGTGACCGCGACGGGCTGACGCAGCACCTCCGCCCTGGTGTGGCGAAGGTGGTGTTGACCGCGCCCGGCAAGGGTGACGTCCCCAACATCGTGCATGGCGTCAATCACCGCGACATCGATCCGACCGAGAACATCGTGTCGTGCGCGTCCTGCACCACGAACGCCATCGTCCCGCCGCTGAAGACCATGGACGACGAGTTCGGCGTCGTGCGGGGCCACGTCGAGACTGTCCACTCGTTCACCAATGACCAGAACCTGCTGGATAACTACCACAAGGCCGATCGGCGGGGCCGATCGGCGCCGTTCAACCTCGTTCTCACCGAGACGGGTGCGGCCTCCGCGATTGCGAAGGCACTTCCGGATCTGAAGGCCAAGATCACCGGCAATTCGATCCGGGTGCCCACGCCGGACGTGTCCGTCGCGATCCTCAACCTTCAGCTCGGTCGCGACGCGACCAAAGATGAAGTGTTGGAGCACCTTCGCCAGGAATCGCTCACCGGAGCGTTGAGCCGGAACCTCGACTACACCGCGGCAACCGACGCCGTGTCGAGTGACTTTATCGGCTCGCGTGCGGCGTGCATCGTCGACGCGAACGCCGCCATCGTCGACGGCGACACCGCCATCCTGTACGTCTGGTACGACAACGAGTTCGGCTACTCATGCCAGGTAGTGCGTACCGTCCAGTACCTCTCGGGCGTGGAGTACCCGGTCTATCCCGCGACGGACGGCGCTGCCGTGGAGCCGGGCAGGTCCCCCGCCACTGCTCAGTGACCTCGCCCCTGCGAGGGGTCGTCTGTGGGGTGGCTGCTGTTGCAGCAGAGGTACGTTCGTCATCGAAACCCTCCTTGCGGTTCCGCGTCGCGTGAACCAGGCCGGCGGTGTGTATCTGGGATACGCCGTGATGACGCTCGGTGCGTGACCGTCGGGCCATACGTCGATCAACTTCACGGCTAGTCGGTGCTCTCAGCAGACGACGTCGAAACGTCTGCTCCTTGAGTCCTCAGATGTCCGGCAGGCAGCGCACGGCCTTCGGTGACCGAGGTCGCGACACGCTCTTGGTCTTTTGACTTGTCGTCAACGCCGCATCAGCAAGATGAGGTAAGCGGGGTTTGCTCGCGGCTAGTCGTCGTTGGGACAGTGGTGGAGCGGCCGCCGTTGTGTTAGACCGCCTTGTCTCACGACTGTCATGCGGAGTGGGCCAACGGTCTCACTTCGGTGCATCCCTGATGATAAGTCGAGATGACCCTTCGTGCCTCTTGCTAGCCCACGTCCTATTGTTGTCGTCACCCGGGCTGATGCAGTCTCTATGCCGATGTCGCGAGAATGGACGGGCAGGAATGGATGCTTGACGAGCGCGCACTACGTGTCCTAGCCGAGGGGGCGTCGATGATGCGACGTGATGTCGACAGCATCACGGAGGACTGCATCGGCCGCGGGATGAATGAGATTCCCTCGTACCGGGCGATTCCCGTCGATGACCTGAGGAGTTCGCTCCACCGGAACGTGATGCGTTCGGCCGAGGTCCTCGAGCGTGGAGACGTCCCGGCGCCCGAGACGGTCGCGGAGGCCACTGGTACGACCGCGGAGCGGGCCGCGCAGGGAATCCCGATCGAGGACATCATCCGCGGTTACCGATTGTCGATAACCGTGATCTATGAGCGGTTCAACGAGTGGGCAGCTCGGGAACAGGTCGATCCAGCCCAGGTGCTCGCTGGTGCCCGTCTGCTCTGGCGCCTCGGCGACCACTTCATCAGCCAGGCCGCGGTGACATACCAGCGCATCGGTATCGAGAATGCCTTGGAGGAGGACAGGGCGCGGACGAACTTCATTCGCGATGTGGTCACCGGCTCGTTCGGTTCGGTGATCGCCTCGGAGTATGGCCTGTCCCCCACCAGCTCCTACCATCCCCTCATCGCACAACCGATCGACGGTGTCGGCCACCATGCTCTCCGGCAACGTCTGGAATCGACGGGACGAAGCGGCGATCGTGCGGCGCTGACATGTGTGTGGGACGAGCGTTGCATCGGGTTGAGTCCCCGAAAGCCCGATCCCGATCGGCTCGGTGTCGTTGCCCTCGGGCCACCGTGCGAGCCCGCCTCTGCCGCAGCAGCGATGCAGATCGCCGAACTGGTGTACGCCGTGGTTGCACCTCGCGGCATGCCGGGGGTGTACACGCTCGACGATGTGACCTGGCGGGCCGGTGCACGGTGCGCCCCCGTGGTTGGCGAGTGGCTACGCGATCGATACCTCAATCCACTTCGGGCACAGGATCGTTCATCCCGAGAGTTGGAGGGCACGCTGGCGGTCTTCCTCGCGCATCGCCGCAATGTCCAGTCTGCCGCTGCCGCCCTCGTGGTGCACCCGAACACGCTCCGGTACAGGTTGAACAAGATCCAGGCGCTGCTCGATGTCGACCTCGAGTGCACCGACGTGATCATCGGGCTCAGCTGGGCGCTCGAGATCGGCATCGATTGACAGCGGTGGATTGTTCGAATCTCCAATAATCTTCGGACCGGCGTCCGTCGACTAGCGGACTGTGTCACCCCATGCTTGTTCAAGCGAACATGACCGTCATCACAGGTGGCGGCTGTCATGCGTTTCGAGCTTGCGGAGGCATGTGTATGAAATCGAAGATCGCCGAGGAGTCCCACGTCCCGGCCGTGGAACGCCCGTACAGGCAAATCGCTGCTGCTGTCGTCGGAAATCTCATCGAGTGGTACGACTGGTACATCTACTCGCTGCTCGCGGTCTATTTTGCCGAGCAGTACTTTCCCAGCGACAGCGAAGGTAGCCTCGTCCCGCTGCTGGCGGCACTCGGCGTCTTTGCGGTCGGCTTCTTCATGCGTCCGCTCGGGAGCTTGTTCCTCGGCCGACTCGGTGATCGCTACGGGCGGAAGAAGGCACTTCAAACCACTGTTTCGTTGATGGGAGTCGGCAGCCTGCTGATCGGGCTGTCTCCTACGTACGCTCAGATCGGCCTTCTCGCTCCGGTGATCCTCATCGCGGCGCGGTTGCTCCAAGGCTTGTCCACGGGTGGCGAATATGGTTCCGCCTCCGCGTTTCTCGTCGAATCGGCCCCACCGAACCGGCGGGGGTTCTTCTCGAGCTTCTTCTATCTGGGCGCGACGGCCGGCAATGTTGCAGCTGTCGGGTCTGTTGCTCTGCTCTCGGGAATCCTCGATCAAGCCGCGATGGAGTCATGGGGATGGCGTGTGCCGTTCTTGATCGGCGCTGCGGCGTCGTTGTGCGCCATCTGGATTCGCCGTAGCAGCGTGGAGACCCTCACCACGGGTGAAGCGCCCTCGGGAAGCCCTGCGAAGTCTGGAATGTTCGACTTTGTCAGGCAGCATCCCCTTCAGACTCTGCAGGTGGTCGGGATGCAACTCGGACCATCTGTCGCCTTCTACACCTGGGTTGTGTTCTTGCCGACGTACGCGCAGATCACGGTTGGTTTCGACCGGGCAGAGTCGATCCGTATCGGACTGATTTCCCTGATCTTCTTCTGGGCTGTCGTCCCCATATGCGGATGGGCATCCGACAAGGTCGGCCGTAAGCCCTTCTTGTATGCCAGCTCCCTCGCCTTCACCGTGGGCACGGTGCCGTTGTTGGGGATGCTGTCGAACAGCTTCTGGAGTCTGCTTGTCGTGCAGTGTGCCGGCATGGCGGCGCTGGCGTGTTTCGCGTCCATCGCGTCAGCGGTCCAGGCCGAGCTCTTCCCCTCCCGGATTCGCGTCCTCGGTATCGGATTTCCCTATGCGCTCACAGTGGCGATCTTCGGTGGAACTGGTCCCTACATCGCCACGTGGCTGATCGACTCGGGTCGAACCTCACTGTTCAGTTGGTACATCGCAGCCCTGTCCGCCATCACCTTCTTGACCTTCGTCTCCATGCCGGAGACCGCCCGCAAACCTCTCGAGGACTGACCGTGACCACTGCTTCCAACTCTGCTTCCGTTCAGATAGCCGGCGCAGGAATGACTACCTTCGGCCGCCACCGGGACCGCACCGTGGCCGACCTCGCCGCCGAGGCTGTGCACGCCGCGGTCGCTGACGCTGCTCTCTCCCTGTCGGATATCGACGTCGCGTTCTATGCAAACACCACGCAATCGCCGCTGGAAGGTCAGCACATGATCGGCGGACAGATTGCCCTGCGCAGACTCGGCTTGGGAGGAATCCCGATCTTCAACGTCGAAAATGCCTGCGCCAGTGGAACAAGCGCTTTCCACCTGGCGGTCGCTCACGTCAGGGCAGGGCTCGCTGATATCGCGCTGGCAGTCGGTGCGGAGAAGATGAATGTCGGTGATCGTGCCCGTGCGATGGCTGTGTTCGACGGAGCGTACGACACCTCGAGGCCCGAGACCCTCGCCGAGACCCTTACCGAGCTCGGCGGTGACATCGATGATTTCGCCATCGGTCAGCGCTCCGTGTTCATGGATATCTATGCTGCGGTTGCGCGCGCACATATGCGCGAGTTCGGCACGACTGAAGAACAGATCGCTGCCGTCGCCGCCAAGAACCACCTGCATGCCGTTCACAACGAACGTGCCTTCTACAGAGCAGGGATGACGGTTCGTGAGGTGCTCGCCGCACGTCCTCTCGCGCCACCGCTGACGGTACCGATGTGTGCCCCACTCACTGACGGCGCTGCAGCGGTTGTGGTGGGAAGCGCGGAGGCTCTCCGGAACCTCGGCGTTCCCGACCCGGTCGATGTGATGGCCAGTGTGGTGGTGTCCGGTCAGGATCGCGATCTCGGCGACTGGAATCGACACGTCACCCGTGTTGCGGGGCGTGCCGCCTACGAACAAGCAGGTGTGGGTCCGGGTGATGTCGATGTCGCAGAGGTGCACGATGCGACCGCATTCGCAGAGATTCTGGTGAGCGAGATGTTGGGTTTGTGTGAGTCCGGCAGCGGAGGAATGGAAGCGGCGAGTGGAGCAACCGCCATTGGTGGGCGAATCCCAATCAATCCATCAGGCGGGCTCGAATCGAAAGGACACCCCCTTGCCGCGACCGGACTCGGTCAGATCTTCGAACTCGTCGAACAGTTGCGTGGCCGAGCGGGAGTCCGGCAGGTCACCGATGCTCGGATCGGCTTGACCGAGAACGGAGGCGGATTCCTCGGATACGAGGAGGCCGTCGCCGCAGTCACCATTCTCGGAAGGATCGATTCGTGAGTGTCATCGACATGTTCGACCGCGGCTGGCGTATGGGTGGACACCGCACCGCGTATGCCGGCGAGCGAGGAACGTGGACCTACGACGAGGCCGGCGAACTGTCCTGCCGGATCGCTCATGCACTGCTCGACGCTGATCTGCCTGCTCAGGCCAAGATCGGGGTCATCGCCCCGAACGACCCACTGGCCTGGATCACCGTACTGGGCACGTGGAGGGCCGGAATGGTCTGGGTTCCCTTGAACCCGTCCAGCTCGCAGGACGTTCTGGTCGATCTCATCGACAGCTTCGACTGCACCGTACTTTTCGTGCACAGCACCATGATCTCGATCGTCGACCGGATCCGTGCATTGGGGAAGGTTCGTCTGGTGGTGTGTATCGACGCACCGCTCGGAGACGAACCTTCGCTGATCGATTGGTGCTCGGAGATGCCGAAGACAGCACCGCCCATACATGTTCGACCTGACGATGTGGTCTCCATCTCGGCAACCGGAGGAACCACAGGAAGGCCGAAGGGCGTTGTGAACACGCATCGCTCCTTCGGAATCACGTTTGCTCACTTCATGCTGGGCGTGACATACGACGCTGACGAACCTGTGGTCAATCTCGCTGCCGCCCCGCTGACGCATTCGGCGGGCATGCTCAGCCTCCCGGTGTCCGCTCGTGGCGGAACGGTGGTGGTGATCGAACGGGCGGAGCCGAGGGCGGTGCTGTCCGCTATCGAGAAGTTCTCCGTGACAGAGGTATTTCTGCCTCCGACGGTCATCTACCGGTTGCTCGAAGTGGTCGAGGAGAAGCACTACTGCCTCGAGTCCCTCCGCTATCTGATCTACGGCGCGGCACCGATGTCCGAAGAGAAGCTGCGTCGTGCGATCCAGCTCTTCGGCCCGATCCTCATCGAGTTCTACGGCCAGACCGAAGCCTTCGGTGCCATATCCTTCCTTCGGCCTGAGGAGCATCTTGTCGACGGCCGCCTGCGTACCGACGGCATCCTCGCTTCCTGCGGCCGCCCGGGACCGTTTGTGAAGGTCGAAATCCGCGACGACAAAGGAAATCCACTACCGGTGGGGCGCAGCGGCGAAGTTTGTGTAACCGGAGACCTCCTCATGCAGGGCTACTATCGCGAGCCTGCGAAGACCGCCGAGACTGTCGTCGAGGGCTGGCTTCACACTGGCGACATCGGCCACCTGGACAATGCCGGCTATCTCTACATCACTGACCGCAAGAAGGACATGATCATCACCGGCGGGCTCAACGTGTACCCAAGCGAGGTAGAGCAAGTCCTGTGGTCGGATCCTGCCATCCAGGACTGTGCAGTAGTTGGTGTGCCGCACGAAGATTGGGGTGAGCAAGTAGTGGCAGTAGTCGAGCTCAACGAGGGCGCCGCTCTCGACCGTCAAGCACTGATTCGGAAATGCAAGGACAAGCTCGGCAGCTACAAGGCCCCGAAAAGGATCGATGTGGTCGATCGGCTGCCGCGCAGCTCGAACGGAAAGGTGTTGAAGAAGGATGTGCGTGAATCCTACTGGAGTGACAGTGCACAGCGAATCTGAACGAGGCATGCTCGATGACCGTTTGTCGGGCAAAGTTGCAGTCATCAGCGGCGCCGGATCGCGTGGGCCTGGAATCGGAATCGGCCGTGCCTGCGCTGTCCGACTCGCCCGGTCCGGGGCCCATGTCGTTCTGGTCGACAACGTCGGGGCGAATCTCGAGGGAACCGTCCAGATGTGTGCCTCTCTCGGTGTGAACGCCTCAGTGGTCGTCGCAGACGTCGCTGATGACTCGACCTGCCGCAGCCTTGCCGCGGACGTGCTCGAGCAGCATGGCCGGGTGGACATTCTGGTCAACAACGTGGGTGTCACCGGCCCGGCGGGAAGCGTGGTCGATATCGACCTGGATGCTTGGCGAACGTGTCTGCGCGTCAACATCGACTCGGTGCTCCTGCTGTCCAGATACTTGATTCCTGCAATGGCCGGCAGCGGAGCGATCGTCAACATGGCCTCGGTCGCAGGACTGCGCGGCGGTCACCCGTCCGTCGCGTACTCGGCCAGCAAGGGTGCACTGCTCAGCCTCACCCAAGCCATGGCCGCGATGCACGGTCCCGACGGGATCCGGGTCAATGCAGTCGCGCCAGGCTTGGTGCACACACCGATGATGGACGCACAGGGGCTGGACGCGCATGTGCGTCGTCTCCGGGCCGAGGCTGCACCGCTTCGAACGGAGGGTACGGGATGGGATGTGGCAGAAGAGGTTCGATACTTGGCAGGACCGGAGTCACGCTGGACTACCGGAATCGTTCTTCCAGTCGATGCAGGACTCACAAGCGCAATCGACCCCGGTAGAGCACCCACCGTTACCGCGAAAGGAAACTAGCTGTTGCGCGTCATGACGTTCTAGGTTCCGGCCCGCCCCGGTTCGAGGCGCGGCCGGCCAGAGCCCCGTCATGACGCGACCCGGCAAGGTTGACTACTGCGCCGGGGCTTCCCGCGCCGGATGTGTGTGACGGAGAGCCTTCTTGTCGATCTTGCCCAGCGCTGTCGTCGGTAGGGCGTCATACACGTCGATACGCTTGGGTGCCCAGACCGATCCCTTTGTGGCGCGGACGTGTTCGGCGAGTTCCCGGGGGCTGGCGGTGTGGCCGTCGTGGAAGACAACCGCGGCGGTGACGGCCTCGCCCCATTGCGGATCCGGTAGACCGTAGACTGCGGACGCCGCGACTGCCGGGTGGGTGCCGAGGGCGTCCTCGACTTCGCGTGGATACACGTTGAAGCCGCCGGTGATGATGGTGTCCTTCATGCGATCGACGATCGTGATCAGCTCGGTGTGGTCACAACGTGCGACATCACCGGTGTGGAGCCATCCGCCTGCGAGCGCCGCTGCGGTCTCTTCGGGCTTGTTCCAGTAGCCGTCCATCACCAACGGGCCTCGGGCGCACAGTTCCCCGGCGGCGCCTGGCGCGACTTCCTGGCCCGACGAATCGAGTATGGCGATCTCGACGCCCGGCATGGCACGTCCACAGCTGCCGAGGACGGCTGGATCGTCGCGGTGCTCGCCGGAGTCGAGCACCGTCAGCGCGTTCGGGGCCTCGGCCTGTCCGTAGTGTTGGCTCAGGATCGGTCCGAACAGCTCACGCGCTCGGGCGATACGCGCGGCGTCGGTGGGTGCGGCCCCGTAGAGGAGCCAGCGCAGCCCTGATAGGTCGGCATGGGCGGCACGCGGGTGGTCGAGCAACGCGTACAGCATCGTCGGAACGAGGAACGATGCAGAGACGCCGTCACGTTCGATCGCGTCGATGACCTTGTCCGGGTCGAAGGACGCGTGCACGTCGAAGCTTGCACCCCGCAGCAGGCCGGGAGCCACGAACAGGCCCGCCGCGTGAGACATCGGTGTGGTGATCAGGAAGTTGGTGTCCTGCGGCCACTCCCAGGTGGAACAGGCGAAGGCATTGGCGACGAGTGACCGGTCGCGCAGCATCACGCCCTTTGGTTCTCCCGTTGTCCCGCCCGTGTAGAAGAGGTACAGGGCCGGCCCTCGTGGGTCCTGCGGGCCTGGCCGTGCCTCGGCGACGAGGCGGTTCAGTGCAGCCATCGTAATGGCTTTCGTGCCCTCCTGGTCGGCTCGGGTGGGGAACTGGGAGTGGTCGACGACGAAGAGATCTGCGGCGCTGTCCCTGAGGATGACTCGGTCCGCTTCCGCAGTTCCCAGCGGGTGCAGTGCTACGTATCGCAAGCCCGCAAGACATGCGGCAACCATGACGGTGAATGCTTCTGGTCGAGGGCCGGACAACAGCGCCACACCGCGTCCCGGGGTCAGGCCGAGTTCCCCGAATGCGGTGGCTGTGCGCTCGATTCGCTCGGCAGCGTCGCGATAGGTCCATACTCGCCGTTGACCGTGGTCGTCGGTGAAACGGAACGCGACACGATCCGGTTGCCGTCGCAGGGTGGTCAGGATCAGTTCCGCGTACCCCGGATCTATGTTCGGATTCGATTCTTCCGCAGGGTATTTCATCGTGTTCCTCCGAAGATGGTGACGGCGGCTACTGCCTCTTCGATGCCGTAGACGCCGCCGCCGTTCTCGGCGATCGCGATTCGCGCGCCGGGCACTTGACGTTCGCCTGCGCTGCCGCGAAGTTGGGTTACCAACTCGAACACCTGGGCCAGACCGGTGGCGGACACCGGATGCCCGCGGGATTCGAGGCCGCCAGA